>CAYJBY010000014.1:21027-72231 GCA_964368645.1 uncultured Christensenellaceae bacterium | reverse complement strand
ATATAGTTACTTTTGGGGTGCGTAAATGTTTTAATATAGGTAATCAAAGCCATATTTAAAACAGGGGTCCATAAAACTAGTTAAGGGTGCGTAAATTTGCTCAGGGGTGCGTGATTTACCTTCAAGGGTGCGTGATTTTTGCTAGGGGTGCGTAATTGTATTAATATAGGTCAACAAACACAAAAGTCCTTACTTCGGTAAGGACTTTTTCGTTTTTATCCGCACTCCCCTCTTAATCGCTCTTTACACGTCGATTTGCATTATTGTTGAGATAATCTAAAAGTAATAGCTTCTTGACGATAATTGTATAAAAGCTACTCGCCCAGTTATAGTTACTGTCAGGCTCGTAAATAAAGTGCTTTTTTGGCTATTATTGTACAGTTTGAGCCTTTATAGGATTAGTGAAACGCCATCGCTTTACACTTTTTTTCCTATTGCAAAAGAGAATTTGCAAAAAATCAAATTTTTTATCAAAAACTTCTTAAAATCGTTTTACAAAACCCTGTCGGTTATGTATAATATCTAATGTTGTCAAGCACCACTAGCTCAGTTGGTAGAGCAGCTGACTCTTAATCAGCGGGTCCAGGGTTCGAGTCCCTGGTGGTGCACCAAAAGCATCTGCAAAGCAGATGTTTTTTTTGTACACAAGTTAGGGACAGGGACTCGAACCCAAGGGTTCACGTTGGGCTATGCCCAACCGTCCAGGTCGCAGCCTACCCTGCTCCCCGCTTTGGCTAAAAAAGCCGCACTGTGGCTTTTTTTTACGCGTCGCGCCCTTATTGCCCACTAGATCAAAATAATCCGAACTCAATCGTTACATAAGATTGGTTCGGATTTATTTTGTATTTAAGCAATATATAAGAAAAAAGTTATTTGTGGTTTATGATATTCAGCACAACCGTTATTATTTGTAATCATTTTATACCGCATTTATCTTTGGCGGATTTGTTTTGTTGTTGCCCATGTTCACTACAAGGTTAATTCCTAACAAGGGCGGCAATCTGCGTTTTACTTACTCTTGGACATTTCGCCGTTTCTTGCATCATTCAACGCCTTGGAATAATCCGCTTCGGCGTTACGGTCTGCTTCATATAAGCAATACCACGCCTTTTTCGGCGTACACAAAAAATACGAAACTACTCGTATATAATTTATGTCACCACATACTCAATCGCTTGTCAATAGTTTTACGAACATTTGTTCTGTTTTTTATACCATATTTTAAATCTTTAATAAAGAAATGACAACAAACTAACAGAGTCTTCCTTACAGGATGCAGTTTAGAAGCAGATAAATATGAGCTGTGAGCCCTTAGCAAAATAAATCGCAGTTCTGTAACATAGTATTCAAAATAATTTAGGCCATGTTAAAGTATTTATCTTTGTAATTAATGAATCCACTCGGAATACTAATTGGCTTAATTTTCCAAACTCTGTTTTCGATACTTTATTTTCCTTAAAAAGAACCACCAATTGTTTTTTCATGTTGTCATTAGCAGTAGCACCAATAGAAATAAACTCTTCAATCTGAGATATGGCAACGGAAATTGTGCTTACGTCATCTTTACTAACCACTATAGATTGATTATTGAATACTCTATTTACTGCGGTCTTGAGGAAATATAAGTCGCATAGAAAATCTAGCATTAAGCGAAAAACCGAAATCATACTATCCGTATTTAGAATGCCTTTTTGCAGTTCAGCATTCAATTTGTCAGTATTATTCGTGATTTTAAATGATTTTTTCGTTATCAATTCTGATAATAGTTCAATGTAGTTTTCTTCGCCAACTATATCTGCCGAATAATCATTATTATTCAGAGAGATCCTGTCTATAGAAAAATCTTCCGAGCCCAATACAAGGTCATAACAAGCAATACCTTTTTCGCGGCATACATCCAATAAAAGTTTTTTGCATAGCGGGTCTATGTTGACTCCAAATGTAACGGATTTTATGTAAGGTATATCAATAAAAAACGGGGTATTGCATTCTATTATTCTAGTAATATTTTTCTATTCACAGCCTATCATATTTGGATTTTTCTTTTTTCAACTACCGCTCTATTTATACGCTCGGACTATCCGATTGTTCATATATAAAAAACCGCAGGTGTTCTGCGGTTTTGATGCTTATGATTATGGATTATTGCGTTATTGTATTGCGAACACCCCTACGCACTGCGAACCGTATTTCGTAACGTATTCCGAAAGCAACACAGAGGGAACGTACAGCGAAATTTTGCTTATATCTCCTGCAATGTTGATGACTCGCGCAGAGTGTACGGTCAGCGAGGTTAGCTTATCACAACCGCTGAAAATCGTGTCATTAATCAAGCCGATACCTGCGCCGAAAACCACCGAGGTCAATTCGGAACAGTTTTCAAAGGCATAATCGCCCAAACTGTCACAGCTGTCGCCTACCGTTACGCTGGTCAACGCTTTGCATTCGGCAAAAGCCCTGCCTCCGATACTTCTTACATAGGCTAATTCAACGGTGGAAAGCTCGCCTGTCTGGTAAAATGCCTGTTCTCCAACAACGGCGATTGTACGCGACTCTATCTCGCCGACAGAGCTTTCCAACAACGCGTGATAAGCAAAGCTTACGTTACCGTTTGCCTTTATCTTACCGATAGAGGAATAACTTATCGCCATTGACGATACGGTTGTCACCGTGGACGGTAGATACAGCTCGTCCAGTTCCAAATTGCATATACTTTGTATTGCAAGAGTTTCGGTACCGTCAGGCACTACAAACACGGTGCCTGCCTTGCCCTCGGGGTATTTATATAGGGTTTTGCCGTCCTTTGAGTACAAACAGCCGTCAACAGACTTATAGTTCGCATTGTCCTCTGCCACGTTAATGGTATGCAATGAGGAGGCATAAGCAAAGGCAATAGGATTAAGACTGGAGCAATTCGCACCGACAGAAATTTCCGTCAGGTTATTGCTATACGCAAAAGGCATCAGTCTTATCGTCTTGACTGCCGATGGCAATGCAAAAGAGGTGGCAGTTTTGCCGATAGCGTAAAACACCAGTTCTGTCAAATCCTTGTTATACAAATCTCCTGCAAAAACACTAAAAGTCGTACTTGCCGAATCAACGGAATAGGAAGTCAGGTTCCTGCAAGCTAAAAACGTATCGTAGGGTACGTCCGTCAGATAACGTCCGATATAAGCGGTGGCAAGACCGTTGCAATCGGCGAAAACGCCCGAACCAAGCGACTTGATATATTTCAAATCAGCGTTAATCATTCCCGTTCTTGCAAACGCGTTGTCACCCAAGCTGATTAAATTGCTTGAAGCGGTAAATTCTCTCAATCTGGTACAACCGTAAAACGCTTTTTCGGACAGAACGCTTAAGGGTGCCTGTTCTCCGATAACAACGCTTTCCAAGCTGATACAGTCGGAAAAAGCCTCGACGGCAACAGTTTGTACTCCGTTAAGAGTGACAGACTTTAACGAGGAACAGCCGTAGAAGGTCTGACTGCCTATTGCCGTCACTTTCTCCGCGGTAAGTTCTGACATTGAAACGCAACCCTTAAAAGCCATATTGTCTAATGCCGTCTGCCCTTTTATCGTTACGCTTGCCAAGCTGACACACCGAGCAAACGCACTTTCGCCAACCGAAACAAGACTTTCAGGCAAAATCAGCTCTGAAATTGATGCGGCGGTGAACGCGTCATTGCCGATAATCTCCATATTCTCATTGAATACCAACGAACGAATGTAAAGATTAAGGAATGCGCTGTCGGCTACTGCCTTTATCGGCAAGTTCATAAACGTAGCAGGTATTGTCACGTCCTGCGAATAGTTTGAAAAACCGGTAACCGTATAATACGTACCGTCCGAGGACAGCTCGTAGGTAAAATTAAGGTCGCCGTGCTCGGGAAGTACCGACCACTTGGCAAAAATCGAAACGTCCTGTTGCAGAGGTTGCGTAAAATCGTATTCCACGTCGTAATCCTCGGTTGTGTACCAACCCTCAAACTTCCAACCTTCTCTTTCGGGAGTGTAGGCGTAATCAACGGAATCGGCGACTAACTCGCGACGAAGGGTTTTATCTGCTCTTTCACAGAAAGTAACCGTAAATTTGGAACCGGGTACGACAGCGACGTTTTTCCACTTCGCGTAAAACGTCATATTGCCGAGGACGTAAAAATCGTTATTGCTGAACTGGGTACACTGATAATCGGTGCACCAACCAACAAAGGTATCGTCCGGCTTATAGGGTTTCTCAAGTTCGTCTAAGCGAACGTAAGTACCCACTAAATAGGTCTTATCCTTAATCTGCGAACCGCCGTTAGTTACAAAAGTAAGGGTGTATTCCGCGGTGCTTTTTTCCCACTTGGCGTACAACAGCATATTACTCACGATTACCGTTTGCGCGGTGCACTCGTACATAAATCTTTCGTCCACGAACCAGCCCTTAAACTCGTAGCCCATATAAAAAGGCTCGGGAAGCACGGCACACTTGCCGATGTCCACAGTCATAGAACCTATCGCGGTACCGTTGTTGGGTAAAAAGTTAATTGTCGCAGTACCAAGCTCGGTGGTATCGTTGGAAATCCACTTTGCATAAAGATTGATATCCTCGTTGATTGCTTCCCCTACGTAGCAAAAGGTGGTTAAAGTCTCGTCATAGCACCAACCGAGTAGAGTGTATCCATCGCGCTCTGTAAAGCCGAAGGTGGAAAGCGAGCCGCCCTTGGGTATAGCTACCGAGGGTACAGAACTGCCGCCGTTTGCCGAAAAGTTGACGATAACGGGAGTCTTAGGATACCATTTTGAATAAAGAGTAATCGGCTCGTCGAAAAGCAGAGCGGAAAAATACGCTTCGTCCGCAGGGACCGTAAGTTCTGCGTTGCAATACCAGCCCACAAAATTGTAAACCTCGTTTTCGGGGGTATAAAGCTGTACGTTGCCCTGTTCCAACTGTCCGTTCTGGAAGGTGCCGTCCTGCATAACGTAGGTTACGGTGATCTTCGGTACGACTACGACGTCCTGACAAGCCGCCAAAGTAAATACGGTAAAAAGGGCCACGATCAGCCCTATAAGCAGTAACAGCCAGCCCATTACCTTTTTTTTGTTGCCATCATTAGAATTGTTCATCACGCTTTGGTAATTAACCGTCCTCCGGAATTAGTTTCAGACATTTTAGGACAATAGGCAAAAGCATTGCTCCTAACGTATAAAGTCATTTCGCGCCAATGCGTCTCGTCCCACGCGGCATTTTCGACGCCGCTGATACATATAAAGTATCTCGCATCGTGGACAACCATAGAGCCCACCTCATAGGTCGCGGCATCTGAATAAGTTTGTGCAGGCGGTGCAATGTATGTAACAGTGGCAAGCTCTCTCATATTGAAAAAGACGCCCGTGTCGATTTCTCTGACGTTATATCCTATCGTCAGCGCTTTTATCGTATCGTTACCCTTGAGGGAATAGTCGGAAAACTCGGAAGGCGACGCCATTATCCTTACGACAGGTTTCGTCACCGCGGTGCCATCAAACGTCATCGTATATTGAGAGGGAAACTCCACGTATTCCAAGGCAACGCCTCCGAAATATCCCACAAAGGCGTAACCGACTATATCCGCTACGTTGACAGAGGGATCTAAGGTATAGCTGTAAACGCCGTTGGTTATCGAATACGTGCCTGCCGCCTTAGTGAAAGCTGTTGAGGACAATGACGAATTGGCGGAACCGTTGGTTAATACGGGTACGTACATTTGGTATTTAAGAGAGGGGTTCTCGTCAGTTACGGGGACGTTGACGTACAGAGAATCGTGGTCGTTTTTCTTCCAAATTGCAAGAACAGAGGTTACGGTAACCGTAATAATCGCCGCTATAATCAAAACCACTATCAGTATCGTAACAATGCTTTTCCTAGTCATAATCAGCCCTCATCCTCGCCTTGTATTGTCGCAACGCTAACCGATACACTGATAACCAAATATATCGACTTACCTCTAAAACGAGGATCCAATAATTCGTCAGGATAGGTTAAATGCATATCCGCGTGAACGAATATATCCTCTGAACCGTAGAGATAAAACTTGCCGTCGAAGCCGTTATTGATAACGTCAAAGCAGGTTTTTGCCGTGTTACCTACGCCGTATATTGCGCCGTCCGCCAGCACACGGTTATCGTTGGAAAAATACAATCTGTCTATCGTAACCGCATCGTCGGGATAATAATCGTCAACGATATCAGGGGTATTACTTGCCTTAAAAGCTACAGAATAGCTGACGACTGCAACAGAAGAGCCTTCTGCAACGCGTTGCTCGCATTCCCAATAAAAGGAACCGAAGGAACCGCAATAATATGTGCTCGTATCTACGTTATAAACAGGCGTATAAGTTATTTTCCAAACGATCTCATCGTTCTCGTCCAAAAGCGGTCTATATTCTTCAACCGCCGAACTGTTAATTCTTTCAGGGTCGCTGCTTCCGTCTTCAAAATATATTGTCTCCTGCCAGCCCTTACTGTGGTCGTTAGCGTCCTTCCATATGATTTTACCGGCGGAGTCTATTCTTGGATACACTGTCGCGCCGTCCAGGTTCTCCGCGTTGCCGGGATATAACGCTACGTCGTCGGGGTTGTTGCTGTCGAACTTTCTTAAGGGTATCTTTTCGTAAGCGTAACCCTCGTTGTATATCGTCATGGCTCCGATTGCGTGAACCTTTTGCGCGGCCTTTTCGATATAGCTGGGCGACGCGGACCCCGCGTCATACGCCGTCAAAACGTCGTAGGGCAAGCCTGCCTGTATAGCACCCGGCATAGCCACCGCCGGAACGAAGGGGGTCTCCGACTGGCTTGTGGTAGAGCCGACGTAAACGTACAAAACGCCGTCTGCGTCTATACTGAATAGGTATGGAGATTCTACCTTAACTACGAACCAAGCATAAGACATAGAAACAATGACAACAACCAGCGCCACCGCTGTTGCTATTGTCAATATTAAGTTCTTAATCGTCTTTTTGCTCATAGTAAACCTCTTTAGTTGCTCAATCCGCTTGCAAATTTCGCATATATGGTAATCGAGGCGGTAATAATCGTATTCATATTATACTCAGGAGGATCCCAAGATATAGGCGCGGTGTTATGATTATTGTCAGTCAACGTCCAGTACTTGAAACTGAAAGTTCTTGCCAAGGAGCTGGCGTCATATCTGGTAGGCTCTGTGTTAATAAAGCTAAGGCTATAGCCCTCAGGAACAGTCATACTCACATCAGTATGGTAAGTGCCTGCCGATACAACCAAATAGTTGTCCAAAACCACGTTAGCAGGTATTACCAACTGTCCGTCAAAGGTGTAATTGGCACCGAAGGACGATGAGTAATACAAATCCAAATTGACGGTATATAATCCGCGCTCGTTCCACTCGGGATAAAGCACAAGTTCGGTAGTAACCGTGCCCGAGCTGGCTCCCGTTATTGTAACGTAGTTTTGAGTGGCCGTATCTAAATACTTCCAGCCCTTAATGGTCAGAGCCTTGGTCGTACTGTCAGCGGTATATGTGGCTACACCTGTAGCGGTATAAGTACTAAGCAAACTGCTGTAGGGACAGCCCTTAAGAACCGTGGCGGTATATCTTCCGTTGGTAAGCGTAACATTAACGCCGTTACTTTTCATAGTGGCTATCACGTTGGCGTAATTGTTGCCCCAAGTCTCGTCGGCAATAAAGGTAATATTGACAAGCTGTGCCCAAACTGCGTAAAGCGTAGTGCCTGTCGAGACCTCGGTTCCGAAGGGGAAAGGCTTATCAATGCGAGCTGTTACAGGATCGCACACAGCGTCGTCTGCGCTTGCCCAGCCCATAAACACGTACCCCGCGCGAACGGGAACGGATATTGTTTGAGTATAAAAGTTACCCAATTCGTCCTGCATATAAAACACGCCGTCGGAATAGGAGCTAAGCACGTAGCCTCTGCGCAAGTACATAGTATTAAAGGTAGTCGCACCGTAATTAAGACTTGTTCTCACCTCGGAACTGCTCTGCCATTGAGCGTAAAGCGTTGTCTTAGTAGTTATAGGTCTGGAAATAAAACTATCATCGGAGTAACCTGCATAAGTATATTCTCCGCCGCTGTTACCGACCATAACCCATCTGTCGAATGTATAACGGTAATCCGATTGCTCGCCGTTGACCAGTTCGGGGGTAGGAAAATTGTAGATGCTAGAACCCGTAATGGCTATTGAAGTAGCCGCTGTCCACGAGGCGGCGTTGTATGCACTGCCACCGTAAGTCGCGCTGGTTAAAACATACATACTGTTGCCGCAATAATCGCCGTAGTGATATGCTTCCGCGGAAACAAGAGTCCAACTCGCCGCATTAAAGGGCTGTTGATTAACCGTAGCGGTACAACGGTAAAGCAAGCCGTTGTAGGAACAGTACTCACCTATCGAATACGATATTTTTTCGGAATACGGAACCGTGGAAATCTCCACCCATTTTGAGCTGTCCAACGCGGCTCCCGACGTAACGTAATCGATACAGCTGTAAATTTTGTTGTTGTACCTTGTCAGGTCTCCGATGTTATAGGAAACACTGGTAGAATACGTTGCCATCGTATCATAAGCCGAAACGCGAACTGAACGCCAGTGAGAAAGCGAAAAGCTCTCGCCGCTGTTAATATCAGCGGTACATTGATAAAGTATTTTGTTATAAACGCAAAAATCTCCGACCTCGTATCTTGAAGCCGAAGAATAAGTCTTAAGCTCGCCGTAATCGGCGGCGAATTTCGTTGAGCCTACGTATTCATAATCTGGAATGCCTAACTCGAAATTAGCGGTGTATGGAACCAGTTCCAGTTCCATCAGCTCGTCATAAGCAAACTTGGTGTATAGGTTAAAGGTCGCAAACATAAAGCTTGCTTCGCAATAGTCGAATTTATAAGTCGAATCGATGTTTTGTCTGGTTGACATCAGAATATCGTAGGCTTCCTGCCCGATGAAATACATATACAGCTTGCAGGTAATATGCTGATCGTCTCTGATTTTCAGCAGTTCGTACGTCGCCTGATTACGAAGGTATCCGTTCTCCACCTTGTAGGTTGCAAGCTCGGTCTCCGTGTATCCCTTGCCCAAACAAAGCGGACAGTCGGCGTTTTCTTCAGTGCTGCCTTCCTCAAAACCGGGATCGGCGGCGTTAAGATGACCGTCTCCGCCGCAATTGACACAAACGGTGGTTTCAATCTCGACTAAATACATCGAAAAGTTGGAATACAGCGCGTCCTTGTCCAAATACACGTCGTCCTGCATCTGACTTACAACGTCGATATATGAAATGCCCTCTACGAAACGGCAGGTTAAATATTGGGTTTTCTCGTTATTATCAGCCATATTGGCGGTAATAACCACAGGTGAATATTCCAAATAGTAGGGAGAATCCTCGCCGTTATACTCTATACCCGTCTGTCCCATATACTCGGGAAACTCATCGGGAAGAGGTGGAATGGTAATATCCAGTTTGGACGCTTCAGCCGCCGCAAACTCCGCCTCTTGCGTTGTAGAGGTGCTGTTGCGTACGTACCACGCGAAAGTGCCGCCGATAACTATCGCTATCGCGGCAAGAACCAACGCGGTTACTATTAACGTCCTTAGCATTAATTTGCTCATCTTTTACCTCTATTATATAACCTTTTGACGTTTACTCCTACTCAATTCTATTATATTTTTTTCTTTTGTTTACATTGTGTATTGTTTGTTACGGTTTTGTGTAACCCTTCTATCTGGCTACCAGCGTTATGAAATACAGAGTATTAAGCGCGTTACTGCTGTACACCAACGAATAAACCGTCAAGTCACCGTTGGTCTCGCTGACTACGTTCTTGCCCGTCACCACACAATTGACCGCAAACGGGAACGTATGCATTACGTATCCGCTTCCCTCAACCAAGTCGCCGTCATCGTCCATATACGTGGGTATAAAGATATCCGTATTGTCAATAGCATAGGTAAGCCACGGGAAGAGTTTTAAGTAGCCGAGCTGTCTGAAGTTGCTTATCTCTATTGCAGTTGCCGCAGAGATGCCTATTGTTGCCACGTTACGCGTGTTGTTCACTACGCTAAAATCGCCTGCGCTGAAGTAGTAATCCTTCATCAGATAATCGGTCACGTTGTTGAAGATTGCGGTGTAATAATCGCTTCCGCCGGCAACCAGCGTCTGGTAGCTTACAGCGGCGCTTCCGCCGTCGCTGACGTTGTTGCAGGCTCTGTTATAGAAGAGCGTTGCGTCGGTATAAGGATAGCAGACGCTGTTCTCTATTCTGTAATAGTCAAAGTAAGCTCTGTGCCAATATTTTCCGTACCAGCCCGGCATCACGTTTTCAAACAAGGTGGGATCGTAGCTCTCAACGCATACGTAAGGAATATTATTGTGAATCACGTACGCGCCAACCTCGTAAGCCGCATTCTGGTCGTAGCCGATAATACTATCGCCCTGCGTCCTCACGGTTACGCTTAAGCTGTTTGCCAAATAGTTATAGCTTCCCAGTACGTCGGTCAAAGCCGTCGCATCGGTACTTCCTATGACTCCGCCCAAATTATTAGCGTCGGCTACGGCAGGATAGCTTAACGCCGCAATAGTGGCGAAGCTGTAAACGTCGTCTAGAGGTGCGCTATCCATAGGTTCCGTAAGTTGATACGAGCCTATCAAGCCGCCTGCCGAAATACCGTTGTTGGTATCGGTTACGGTTATTCTTCCCGTAAAGGTAACGTCGCTCATTGACAAATCTCTCGCATCGCCGACTATACCGCCGACTGCAATCGCCGTATCGGTGGAGTGAGTGGTATTAATGTCAATCTTTGCCATTACGTCCACGTTCTGGATTAAACCGCCCTCTGCCTTACCTGCTATAATGCCTGCGGTTTTTACGGTGTTGCTGGAAGCGGCAAGAACTACGTTCTTCAAGGTGACGTTGCGGACGATACCGCCGGTCACTATACCGTTCTCGTCCGTTGTGCCGTGAATTGTTCCGAACAAACCGCCGTCCGAGCCTACTGCGCTTAACAGTAGATCGGTAATCATATAGTTGTTACCCTCGTAGATACCGTCGAAGAACGGCATCGTCGTAACGACTACGTAGCCCAAATCGGTTATACCGGAAATATTACCCGTCTGGTACAAGGTAGGAATTTCGCCTACGGGGTTCTCCAAATCGTTACGGGCGGTTCTCAAACCGTCAAGGTCACTACCCATTCTCTGTAAGTCGTCTGCGGAGGACACGTCAAGGTAATACAATGCGGAATCTCTTACCTTTAAGTGAACTATCTGCAATACAGGCATATTGTAGTTGTAGTTGTACGCGTTGCGCTCGGAGCGCATATTTACGTACAAGTTGTAGCTCTCGTCATCGTCGTTGCCTACAACCTTTAAGTAGGTGGAACCGCTGGAGAAGTACGCTCTGTCCGCCTCGCACAGCATATTGTATTGCTCGTTGAGCAGAACCGTGTTGGCAGGAATTACGTTATCCTTATTGTAAACGGTGCCGTTTACCTTCAATACGCCGCTAGGCTCGCTCGTAATAACTACGCCGTAGGTATTGACAAAGCCGTTATAGGGTATAAAGCCCGCCTTGTCCGCCGTTGCCAAACTCAAATACTGCGCCATAGAAAGCACTGTGCCCTTAGGTATAGTATTGCCGATGCCGTAGGTCACGCCTCCGACAGTCAATGTTGCGGACGGTGCCCCCGTCAGCGTAACCGCTACACTGCTGATATAATCCATCCAGTTGTTATAAACGGTTATCGCCGAGGAATCGCCCGTAAGTACGTTGAACTGAGAATCGAAGAAGTTATCCTGATACATCAGACGGTTAAATTCCTCCGCCGTAATGTTGTTAGTCTCGTCGTCGGCTAACGTATCCTTAAGCGCATTAATGCCTATAGTCTGCGCCGACTGTTGCCAACTCTGTAGCAAATTATTGTATTCCACCGTCAGCTGGCGCTTGGATATCGTATATTTCGATTCCTCAAATTCGTGCGCACCCACCACACCGTCGTAAATCTCAAGGACGGTGGTAGTATCGGTGTTCATCTTGTTATAAGTGCCGAAGTTACCCTTTACGAAAGCCTTATCCGCAGTGCCTAAGAGGTTATACTGTTCGTTATTCAGCACGGTTAAAGCAGGTACGGTATCGCCCACGTTGTACATAACGGAATTGATTACAAGTGTTTCCGCAGGCTGTTCGGTAATAGTCAGATCAGTCTGAACGGTATAACTGTCAAACACCAGTAAGCCGTCGTCGATTACGAAATCGTAGTTACTGTAGCCGTCTGCGTCATAGGTACGGAACACGAAGGTATCCCCTGCCACTGCGTCAGTCTGAGAGTAAACGATATAGTTATGGTGCTGTTGTCCTTCGTTGATACTTGCGTCGGTTACACCGTCAACGTACTCGTTCCTGTAATTGTAGCCTGCGATGGATACGTTGGCTACAAGGAAGTTACCCTCCACCAAGTCGGTAATTGCGTTAAGTACGGGTATGCCGTTAGTATCGACAATCGCGTTAATGGAGTCGATAACGTCGTCCCAGCCGAGGTGGACAACCTCGTCATCATCTACATAGGTATAGGCGGTGCTGACGTGCTGTTCCGCCGTCATATTGTGAACCAAAGTTTCACCGTCGTAAATCTTGCCGTTGTTGTTGGTACCGACGTAAACACGCACGGGTAACGGCATAATCTGCGCAGGAATATTGGTAACGCCCGAGGTGCCTATCGCGTCGGTTTCCAAGCTGTAGTTGTCGGACTCTAATCTCGTCCAAACAATGTTGGCGTTGGTTGCGGATACGTTGGAAACACGTTTCGGTTCGTCATCGTAAATAGTAATATTCTCGGGCTGGAGCAGGATATAATCGCCGTACGCCACAAACTCGGACTTGGCGGTTATTGCCAAAGACTTGATGTCTTCGCGCAACCTGCTGTACACACTGGCGATAAACAGCTCGATATTGGGTAAGGTCACCTTAATAGCGTCAGTCAGCACCGTATTGCAGGCGTGATAATAGACGAACAGTCTGATAACGTCATCGCGTCTTTCCTGCGGAGTGGCATCGTTACCAAAGCTGGCTACCGTCTGATATTCTGCAAGCATCAGCTCGACTGCTCTTGCTTCCGCGTTGAGCAGGTAATCGTAACAGGAAATCTCCCCGTTGTACGTCGTAGCCGCCACGGTACTGCGCGCCGCGTCTGTGCCTGCGTCGTACGCACTGCGAGCGGTGGTAATCTGAGTAAGGTTAGCAAGCGTTACGCTCATCGGAATAGCCAGTATTGCCTGAATAATCGTATCTGCGTCAACCGCGCCATCCAAGGCTGCAATCGCCGCGGCAAAGTCTTCCAGTGTAGTTAGGTTATTCACCATAACGCACACCTCTGCGGGAGAGTTGTCAAACGCCGCGCGTGCATAGTTATAATTGAAAATATCCAAGCCGCTTACGGTATTAGAAACAGTAGGCATGCCGTTGACGGTAACGGTCGCAGGCAGCATCGCGATACGCAACATTATGTACTCCGCCTGAAGCGTTGTCAAAATATTATCGTAGTTGACGTACATCTGCGAGCTGAGAGGTAATGCCTTATACCAAGCCGTGGCTATGGTAAGATATTCCTCATCGCGAAGAATACTGGAGGTTATATCGACGTCGAACAGGTTGTTATGCTGGTTCTCCTTCAGCGTGTAGGCGTTGTTTGCCTGATTCTGCACCACGGCAGACATCTTGTTAAACCAGTATTTAGCGTTAGCCAGCGCATAGGTATTATCTAACGAGGCTACAGGCAAAGCACCCAGAATGTTACTGGTGTAAGACTCGATCAAGGCGTTTTCCGCACCCTCCAAGTTAATCAAGGTGTCTATCTCGGTATAGGGGTTATTAGCCTTAAATCTTTCGTAAAGCAAACGCGCATAGGTTATGTTTTCAACGCTGGCTTCCGTTGACGTGGTGTACTGCGTATTCTGTATGCGGTCTCTGACTTGCTGTTCGGTGACGTTTATTGCGTCAACATCGGTTTTCAGATCGGTGATTATCGAATAAACGAAGCTTTTACCTCTTTCGGTCATATTTGCGTATATACCGTAAATGTAATAGATATCGCCTATCATTTCGATGCTCGGCGCATACAAGGGAGCCGTCAGATTAACCGCTATGGCATTAGTCAGCATATCAACGATTTTTGCCTCGGCTAGGTCGATATAGTAATCGAAAGAAACTATCTTCTTAATCTCGTCGGGCATTGCGTTGTAGTTAAGACGTGCGGCGATTATCGTGCGCTCGTCAACGATATTTTCGTCACCCTCGAAGATTTCGTCATATACCTGCTTGTTACGGATCATCGTGGAAGATTTTTGGATAAAGCTCTCCATTCTGTCCTGAACCAAGGACGTTTCGCCTGCGAACATATCATACATTAACGAATACATACGCTGGTAGTAATAGTCCACGTAGGAGGATTCGTACGCGCTGATTGAGATATCGAAACCGTCGTTGTTTTCCGACACCTTAACGTCGGTAATTTGCTCGTCGATTAGGTCGCCGAGGTTATAAACCGCGTCGTCGATTACGTGATAGTTATCTATTTCATCATCTAACGGGTTGTCGTTGCCTACGTCAAAGGAGTGATAGATATAGTACATTGAAAGCGTTGCGCTCATACGCTCAATCGTGCCGTTGCCTGCAAGGTTTGCCAAGAGGACGCTTGTCGCGTCTTCCACCGTTAGAGGAATCAGGTCTTCCGACTTATCGAATAAGGTCTGCGCATACGTGTTAAGGTTGTTTATCAGAACTCTCAAGCTGTTATGCAAGCTATTGGTAGTCAAATCCGGCACGTTGATGCTTATTGCTTCGTCAAGATCCATAATCATATTAACGAGATACTTAACGTCGGCATAATCCGTCACTCTCATCTTGTTCCAGTTATTGTTATTAGTGCCGTACCGTGCCGCTAAGCTGTTGAGAATCTGCGCCTTGAGTAAGTAGAGAGCAGAATAGTTATGCTTGGTAATATTGCGGATACTCAGCTTGGTAAGAGCAAAAGCATCGCGATCGTCCTCGTCCAAATCGTAATACTGTTCCAGCGTAATTAACGTGCCCGCGGGAATAGTATCACCGACGCCGTAGCCTCTGGAGTTAATCGTAATCGTATTGTAGGGAGGCTGAGTCAAGGTGTAGGCGGATTTGTTGGAATAGTAATCCGAATCCAACTGGTCGAAAACGTCAAGACAAGCGTTGATATACACCAGCTTGGTTTCCAAATCCGTTGCCGAATCGGACAGCGTATAAAGGTAGTCAATCAGCTCTGCAATACGTACGAAGCCGTATGTTCCGTTGACTATGCTGTCATAGAATACCAACTGCTGGCGCAAATCGGCTATAGTTGCTTCGGCTTCCGCCGCGGCGTTCTTTTTACAGACGGGGCATTCGTAAGCGGCGGAAATCGCGTCCCAACGAGTTCCGTTATGATTGACGGTTATAAATCCGCCTGCGGTGAAGCCCTTCTTGTCCGTATCAGACAGGTAGTAGTATTCCTCATAGTCAAGCACCGTGCCTGCGCCGATGGTGTCGCCTTGTCTATACAGAACGCCATCGATAATGATACCGTTGTAAAAACCGCTTCTGTCGGCTTCGTCTAAGTAGAAGTACTGGTTGGCGGACAGCCTTGAGCCCGCAGGTATTGTATCGCCCTCACTGTAAGCAACGCCGGCGACTACCAACGCAACGCTGGGCTTTACTGTCAAAGTAACGGGACCATCGTTGGTATAACAGCCGGGCGCTTCCTGCAATGTAGTGGAATTGATACTTGAGTAATCGGTGTCTATAGTGTAGCTGTTGAAGTTACTCTCGTAGTAGGTATAGTCGCAAATCGGACAAACCTGCTGCTGATAGGTATCGTTCTCCAGTATTCCTCTGATAGTGTAGGAAATGTAGTTGTAGCCCTCAACACCTGAAACGTAAACCTGACCGTGCTCCTCGTAAATCTTAACGGTGTGACCGTTACGGGAGATAACCTGATCGGTTACAACGTATTCGTAGGAAGCGGTGTGACCTGCAATAGAGGTGATAAGGAACTCGTCACTGCCGTCGTAATACTTGCGCAGTTCGTTGGCGTCTGCGCCTAATTCAACGGAGATATTACGTCTTCTTATGGACCAAGACAAGATGTTGTTGAATGCGGACAGCTCATAGTTATAGGAATAGTACGGGTATTTGCTGGGCGGCTCAACGCCATAGACGTTAATCTGCTCTCTCATACTCGCGTCAATGCCGATAACACGGCAGGAATATCCGTTGCCTGCGTTAATAGCCGACCAAATACTGTCGGGATCGTTCTCATCGGTGAACAACAGAATCGTGCTGTTGCTGTAAACAGGCTGACCGTTCACAACGTCGGAGGTGTATTGTACACCGTGACCTACCGCGCTGATATTGTACTCGATACTGTCATATTCGGGAGGATTGGCCTCGTCATATTCGCTACGTTCGTTGCCGTTGCCGTCGGGTACGTCGATATACCATAGAATCTCGACCATAAACTTGTTCATAGTCAACGCGGTGGTGATACCGGACAAATTATAGTTACGGTTGATACGCGCCTGATTGGAGCGTGACGCAGGTACGTAAGCGTTGAGTATATAGTTGCCTGCAAGTCTGAATTCGTGGTCGTTACCGCCGTTATCCTCGTATGCCGCGGCATTCTCGGTAACTTGCGTTACGATAGCCAACCTTATGTTGGTTTCGCCGGGCAGTAAGTCGATGGAAGGAGCGGAGAAGCTGGCGGAGATATTAGTCAGCTGGTCAACGCCGTTATAAGTAAATACCACGTTGTTGACGTCGGTCGGTTCGCCCTCGTAGGTGGTCTGCCAAAATACCATTGCGTTATACCTGACGATACGGAGAATTGCGCTGTCGCTCCAGTCGTTATAGTTCTGATTGTCGATAACGCTTGCCAAAATCTGATAGAAACCAACCTCGTCGGTTCCCGGCTCGCTCTTCTGAACGCCGCCGCTCAGATAAACGGGATTACCGTTGCTGTCGGTAACGTAATCGCCGCTTACAACGCCGTTGTTATAAGTAGGATAAACGCCGTTGACATATTGCAACTCGTTGAGATTGTAGTTGATAGCCATTACCGAGCCGTCGGGGAACTGCAACGCAAAGTTGTCGATGTTAAAGTATCCGCCTGCGTATGCCGCGTAAATGTAGTAGCTGGTGCCGCTGTAAATCAACGGAGAACCGTCACCCTCGCGTCCCGTTGTGCCATCGGTCAATCTATCGTTGATTTCGATATAATCGTCAATGTTGCCTTTGGCAATAGTTACGTCGAAGTTGCCGCTCCAGCCGTAATAGTTTTCGGTCTCGTAAACGGTTGCGCTGATGTTGTAGTTACCTGCATTCTTTACGCCGTTGTAACCGGAAGCATAGCCGCCGTCCACGGTATGGAATTCGATATCGTCGCCCGTGCTGTAATAGACAAGTACGGGTACGCCGGAATCGTATTGATAAGTCTTGGCTACCTCAACGTCTGTTGCAATTGCCCAATGCTCGGGAGTCCAAGCCTCGCCGCTGATGGTCGTATTGCTGACGTAAACCACTCTATCGGCACCCGTGCCGTAGATACAGTAATCGCCCACTGCGTAGGTCGAATAGGGGCTATAGGTTCTTACGTGTTTATAGTCGCCGTTACCGTCTGTAACGAAGAAGTAATGCTCTACTCCGTCAAAGTAAGATTCAAGCGTAATTACCTGTGCACTTGCAAAGTTGAAGTAATTGTCAATATTTGCTTTATCTACCGTGACGTTGGACTTTTGACTGTCGATAAGCTGGTAGTTAGCGTCAAGTGCGTTCTCTAATTGTGCGATAATCGTGTAGATACCCGCGTTTTTGAAGGAAGAGGACCGCGCCGCGCCCTTAAACAGAGCTACGCCCGTTATATCGTCAAGTTCCGTATTCTCGGGAATAATCGCAAAGTCAATGCGTCCGTTTGCATCGGAGCCGTACAATCCGCAGTCTGCGCCGACGATAGAAGTATAAGCCTCAAGAGTAAGCTCCTCACCTCTGTAAATCAGACTTTCGTCTATCGTCCACTCTACCGTTATAGGACACTTGGTGATTTCGCAGGTCTTCGCAGTAGTATCGGAAGAGTTTTCAATATCCCAAAGCACGTAGTTGCCTTCTATGGTGTAGTAATTTCCAAGAGCAGAATTCTCGAATAAGTATCCCTCTGCATAGAGCTTAGAAACCAAATGATCATCGGCGGATACGTTAGCATTGTAAATCGCCGCGTTCTTGTAAACTGCGATTTCGCCGTCACTTGTAAAGACTATGTCGAACATCAAGATACCGTTGGAGGACAAGCTCGGATTATTGATATCGTCGCCCAGCAACTCGATAGAAGCAATAGTGTACGGATATGCGGATACGCGTCCTTCGACACAATTGGTTACGTACGCCTCGTAAGTGCGAACGTAGCTGTTATAGGTCAAGGAAGGATTCGTCCAAATCACGGGGGTTACAACGGGAGAAATCAGGTTGGACTGCACTACTTCCATTACGTAGTAGTTCGCCGCGTCTGCTCCTGCCAAACCGAAGTAAACCTTAGTGACGTTATCGACGTTCTTGCTGTCGAAGTACGCGGAAACTGTCACCTCGTCGCCGCTGATAACATAGTTACCTGCTGTATAAGCCGCGGAACCGGAAATATCAACAATATCGCCCTGTGCGTTTCTGGGAACTGCGTTATCGGTACCGTCGTAGGTCTTGTTCCAAACGATATTGCCGATAAGCACAAGTTCCTTGCGCTCGATAACGCCTGTTGTGATGCTTTCGCTGTAGTAGTTCTGTGAAACGGGAGAGGAAACGTCAGTATCGGTCAGTTCAACAACGATGGTCTTACCTATTCCCGCGTTCTTATTGTCGAAATGAACGCTGATAGTCAGCTTGCCTGCGTCACCGGCAGGGATTTCGTTAAGAGTAAACGCGGTATATGCGTCAGTACCGTCGTAAATCTTTGTCCAAGCAGGTGTTCCCGTGGAGCTGAGATTAAGGTCAAAGTGTGCGATATCCAAAACCGCCGTCTTCTGCCACGCCACGTAGTCGGAGCTTTGGTAACCCTCGCCTACCGTTATTGTCGCCTGTATATAATAGGTTGCCGCGTCACGGGCACCGTTGAACACGCTGCTGTAAACGCCGCTGTTATCGGTATTGTACTTGTAAGTAATTGTACCTGTTTCGCTACCTGCCAAGGCTATGGCGTTACTTTCGGGCCTTATGTCTAACCAGCTATCGGAGGTGTTTGCACTTACGTAGTGCGTTACCGCATCGTAAATAAAGCTGCTGCCAACCAGATAAAGAGGAATCACGTATTGACGCATTTCAAGCGTCTGCACCAGCTGATAGGAGTTGGTAAGCGCATAGTTGTCATCGTGGAAATACGCCACTGCAACGTAATTGCCTGCGTGATAATACTGATAGGTAGTTTTGCCTGTCAGGCTGTCCGTAACAACAGAGTCAACACTGATTGCCGTTAAATCGGTAACGACTGCGTTATCGTTGTTCAAGTCGCTGTAGTTTCCGCTTAAATCGGAAGCTAGGTACAGGTGGAACGCCAAATCGGACAAACCGCCCTCCGCCACAACCTTTTGCAGCTGTACGTTAAGCATAGAATGCTGATTGGTACCGTTGTATATAGAGGTGTTACCAACAGGCAACGTCCAGTTGATGGTGGTTTCAAACGGAGTGATAACGTAGGTATAGTTAAACGTCCTGCCCTCATAGTTACCGTTAGCCTCTGGGGCTATCGTTGCTTTAAGGTAGTAGGTTTTTGCGTTCTTAACGCCGTTGAAAGCAGTCCAGCTGACGTTATCCGTGCTCATCTGATAGACCACGGGAATCGTAAGATTGAGTCCGCTGTTAAGGTTGTAGGTAAAGTCCGCGCCCATAGCGTCAACCCAAGCGTTGTTATTGCGCGTTACGGATACGTAATGGGTTAAGCCGTCGTAAACCTGTGCACCGTCGGGACCGACGAAGGAAAGCGCACCTAAATTGCCGTCGGCTAATGCGCCTGCCGTCCAAGTAAGCGGATTAATCGTCAAGGTGGCTGTCTTGTCCAGTTCGCCGTAGTTACCGTTGGGATCTGCGGGCAAGTAAGCTCTTACGTTATACGTGCCTGCGTTGGTCGCCGATACGAAGGATAAGGGGTACTCGCCGTTGTCCACTAGGTTGTTGTTGTAGGTGTAATTGACGGTAAGACTTAACGTGCCACCGGTTAATTCATAGGTCAATTCGGAGGGTGCGCTGTCGTAATAACGGTCAACGGTGCCGATGCTCATATAGTGAGTCATCATATCGTAAACCTTAGTCGCGCCTACGAAGTAGTAAACGCCCAGATTACCGTCGGCGACGTTGCCCTCTGTCCAAGTCAGCGGATTGATGGTCAAGGTCGCGGCTAACTCTACCGCTTCATAGTTGCCGTTAGGATCAGCTGCGATAGATGCTTTGACATTGTAGGTACCCGAGTTGCTAACGCCTGTGAGTATCCAAGGCAAGTATTGGCTACCGCCTATAGAATAGGTATAAACCACGTTAATGTTAAGAGTGCCGCCGCCTAAGGCGTAGCTTAACATTGTCACGGGAGTTGTATTAACGTACTCACTGCCTGTGGTGATACCCATATTATAAGTAACCATATCATAAGCGGTGGTATGACCGTACATATTGTATTCGCCCAAATAACCGTCAGCCAAGGAGCCGTTCTCCCATTCAAGAGGTTTGATGGTTAAAGTTGCGGTCTCATCAAAGCCTTCGTAGTTAGCGGTTCCTGCAAGGTAAGCTCTTACGTAGTAGGTACCTGCGTTGGTGGCGTTGACGAACGCGTTGTTA
Source organism: uncultured Christensenellaceae bacterium (assembly GCA_964368645.1). Lineage (GTDB taxonomy): Bacteria > Bacillota > Clostridia > Christensenellales > CAG-1252 > JAEDHM01. The sequence goes on along the minus strand of CAYJBY010000014.1, from coordinate 51,356 downwards.
TAAACGCCGCTGTTATCGGTGTTGTAGGTATAGCTTATCGACAGGTCAAGAGTACCGCCTGCTAAGGTATAAATCAAAGCGGTAGGAGGAGCGTCGTTATACTCATTGACTGTATTGACGCTCATATAGTGGGTAAGCATATCGTAAACCTTGGTTGCGCCCACGAAGTAATAAGCACCCAAATGACCGTCTATCAATGCGCCGTCCGTCCAAGTCAGCGGATTAATGGTTAAGGTAGAGGTAAGCTCTACCGCGTCATAGTTGCCGTTAAGTTCCGCGGCGATATATGCCTTGACGTGGTAAACGCCGGAGTCGCTTACGCCTGTTAAAGACCAAGGATTGTCGTAAGCATAGCTGTCGCCCATAGAATAGGTATAAACCACGTTTATGTTAAGAGTTCCGCCGCCCAAATTATAACTAAGGGAAGTAGTAGGCGCGATATTAACGTAAGCACCGCCTGTGGTGATACCCATATTGTAGGTAAGCATACTGTACGCCGTTGTAAAGTCGTACATATGATACTCGCCCAACTTACCGGAAAGAATATCGCCGTTTTCCCATTCCAGCTTGTTGATAGTCAAAACTGCCGTCTCATCGTAGCCTTCATAGTTCGCGGTTCCTGCTAGGTATGCCCTTACGTAGTAGGTACCCGTGTTGGTTGCATTAACGAACGCGTCGTTATAAACGCCGCTGTTGTCGGTATTGTAGGTATAGCTCATCGACAGGTCAAGAGTACCGCCTGTAAGGTTATAAATCAAAGCTGTGGGAGGCGCATCGTTGTATGCGTTGACGGTGTTGACGCTCATATAGTGGGTAAGCATATCGTAAACCTTGGTTGCTCCTACGAAGTAATAAGCACCCAAATGACCTTCATTGATTGCACCGGCAGTCCAAGTCAGCTTGTTAATAACAAGGTTAGCGTTTAGCGTTCTCTCCGCATAATTGCCGTTGGGATCTGCGGAAATATGTGCTTTTACGCTATAAGTGCCGGAATTACTTACGCCTGTAAGTATCCAAGGAAGCTCCTGACCGCCGTTGAGGGTATATGTGTACGTTACGTTGATATTCAGCGTACCGCCGTTAAGCTCGTATCTCAACATCGTAACGGGTACGGTATTGCTATATGCGGAGCCTGTGGTGATACCCATATTATAGGTAACCATATCGTAAGCGGTGGTATGACCGTACATCTCGTATTTGCCCAAGTTGCCGTCTGCAATATCACCGTCCGTCCAAGTCAGCGGATTAATCGTCAAGGTGGCGGTCTTATCCACGCCTGCGTAGTTTACGGTATCGGCAAGATAAGCTCTTACATAGTAGGTACCTGCGTTGGTTGCATTAACAAACGCGTTGGGATATACGCCGCCGTTATCGGTGTTGTAGGTATAAGCGATAGACAGTCTGAGCGTTCCGCCTGCCAAGCTGTAAGACAATTCCGCAGGAGGTGCGTCGTTATAAGCCTCGGTGGAGCTGACGCTCATATAGTGAGTAAGCATATCGTAGGACATTGTCGCGCCCTCGAAATACAGCTCGCCGAGCTGACCGTCTGCCCATTCTAGCTTACGGATAATCAAGTCCGCCGTCTTGTCTAAAGCATCGAAGTTGCCGTTAGGATCAGCCGCTATATAAGCTCTGACGTAATAATTGCCTGCGTTGGTCATACCGATTTCGGAAGGCCAAGCAAGAGAATAGTCGGCAGGATTGCCCCGTACGGTGGCATAGGTATAAACTACGTCCAGATTAAGCGTTCCGCCGTTTAAGGTGTAAGTCAATCTTTCGTTTTGGACGTTGGTCTGATTAGGAGTGGTGGTGATGCCCATATGATGAGCCGCCATATCGTAATACAAATCCGCGCCGTACATATCGTATGCACCTAAGTAACCGTCCGTAATCGCACCGTTTGCCCATTGCAACTTGGTGATTTCCAATACGGCGAACTTTTCCAACGCCGTGTAGTTTTCGGTGCCATCGGCAAACGCACGCACGTTGTACTTTCCTGCGTTGGTTGCGTTGACAAAGGTATTATCATAGGCAACGCTGTCGCCCATAGAATAGGTGTAGTTGACGTTGATTACCAAAGTACCGCCTGCCAATTCGTAAGATAAAGCGTTACGCTGACCGTCAAAGTACGCGTTTTCGGTGTTAATGCCTATATAGTGAGTAACCATATCGTAGGACATTGTTTTGCCGACGAAGTAATAAACGCCCAAGTGACCGTCCGCGACGTCGCCGTCTGTCCAAGTCAGAGGATTGATAGTCAGAGTTTTTTCCAAATCAAGCTCGTCGTAGTTAGACGTACCTGCAACGTAGGCTCTTACGTAGTAGGTACCTGCGTTGGTCATACCGTCTTCCGCGTTCCAAACGCTGTCATAGACCATAGGAGTAGCCGCTTCGGTTGTGTAAGTATAATCAACAGTCAATTTCAGCTCGCCGCCTGCTAAGGTATAGGTAAGCTCTGTGATTCCGCTTACGTTCTGATAGCTGTTCTCGGTGGTAATACCCATATGATAAGCAATCATATCGTAGGTTACGGTATGGTCGTACATAGAGTATGCGCCTAAGGAATCCGCCGTCCAAGTCAGCTTGTTGATTATAAGGTTAGCGGTGCCTGTATAGCCGTCGTAGTTGGTAGTGCCGTCAATAACCGCACTGACATAGTAATTACCTGCGTTAGAGGCTCCTGCGAACACTCTGTCGTAAACCGCGGAATTATTGTTGTTATAGTTATAGGCAACGGGGATATTAAGTACGCCGCCTGCTAAGGTATAGCTGAGAGAAGGCACTGAAGCGTCGTTCCAGCCGTTAGTGTGGCTGACGCTTACGTAATGTACGTTCATATCGTAGAACATCGTATTGCCCACAAAGTACAACGCGCCCAGTTTGCCTGCGCCTACGTTAATCTGCTGTTCTGCGCTGTAGTCCTCGAATTTCAGCTTGTTGACGGTAAGCGTTGCCGCCTCGTCCAAGGAATCGTAGTTAGAGGTGCCGACTACCTGCGCCCTTACGTTATAAACGCCTACGTCCGAAACGCCTGCGGTAAGCCAAGGCGTATCGTAAGCTAAGGTGTTAAGGGAATAGGTGTAGTTGACGGTAAGACGTAATTCGTTGCCGTTAGCAAAGGTATAGGTCAGCTCCGTTATAGGAGTCGTGTTGGTGTAAGCTCCGCCGTCGGTTATACCCATACGGTAAGTAATCATATCGTATGCGGTGGTATGGTCATACATCTCGTATGAACCTAAGTGTCCCTCGTCAATACTGCCTGCCGTCCAAGTCAGCTTGTTGATAATAAGGTCGGCGGTAGCATTAAAGCCTGCGTAGTTCTCGGTCTCTGCGATAACTGCCTTAATGTAGTAGTTGCCTACGTCCGTAGCGCTTACGAATCCGAAGGGATAGCTTACGCCGTTATCATCGACATTGTAGGTATAAACCACAGGGATAATCAAATTTCCGCCGTCCAAATTGTAGGTCAGAGAAGTAACAGCCGTATCGTTCCAGCTGTCGGTATGGCTTACGCTTGCGTAATGGGTAGCCATATCGTATGCTCTCGTAGCACCGTTAAGGTACAACGCGCCGAGATAGCCTTCCGCTACGTTAATCTGCTGTTCTGCGCTGTAATCAGCCCAAACAAGTTTGCTGATTGTCAACGTAGCCGTATCGCTCCAACCCTCGTAATTGGTGCTTTCGGGAATGGTAGCCTTGATATAGTACACGCCTGCGTCCGCTTTACCTGCGAAGACTTCGCTGTAAACACCGTTGTTGTTGGTGTTGTAGGTATAGTTGACGGTTATAGCATAGTTGCCTGAAGATGCACCGTTATAAACTACGCCCGATGCCCCGACCGTGTAGTTAAGTACGGTAAGCGAGCTATCGTTAGCTACGTCCGAGCCAACGCTTACGCTGGCGAAATGGGTGCTCATATTGTAGGTAGTGAACACCGAATTAAGATACAGCGCGCTGAGATTGTGGTCTGTGCCGTTCCACTTGAGCTTGGCAATGTCAAGAGTAGCGGTCGCGTTCCAACCCTCGTAGTTCTCGGTCTCGACAACCTCTGCTTTGATATTGTAAACACCTGCGTCAGTTGCGCTGACAAAGTTCTCGGTATAGGTGCCCGTACTGCCAGTAAAGTAGGTATAAACCACGGGGATCTCAAGCGTTGCGCCTGTTACCGTGAAGTATATCGTGGGCACAGCGGAATCAACGTAAGTTCCTGCGGTGCGGCTGACGCCTGCGTAGTGCGTGGCGTTATCAAAAGTAAACGCGTCACCCGTAAAGTACAATGCGCCGAGGTTGCCTGCGTTGTTGTTCCACGCCAACTTGATAATGGTATAAACCGCTTCATTCGTCCAACCGTCATAGTTGGTATTCTCTGCGATGGTGGCTTTTATGTTATAGATACCTGCGTTAAGAGCGCCTGTAAAGTTGCCTGAATAGTTACCTGTGCCGGGTTCGCCAACGTAGAAGGTATAAGCCACGGTTATCGTCAAATTAGCCGTTTGGGCAGTCGCCGCGCTTACGCCGTCGATGCCTACGGAATAGTACAGATGAGTCAACTGGGTATTATTAGCCGCATTAACGGTATTGATACCGCAATAGTGAGTAACCGCATCGTAAAGCTGTCCGTCGCCGTTGCCGACAAAGTACAGATGGTCAAGGTTATTGTCCGTGCCGTTCCACTTCAGCTTATTGACGGTAAGTGTGCCTTCGTCGCTCCAAGCCGCGTAGTTGCCGTTAGGCTCTGCGGTTATAGCCGCCTTGACGTAGTAAACACCTGCGTTCGCCGTGCCGTTAAAGCTACTGCCGTAGGTATCGCTGCCGTCGGTGTTATAGGTATAGCTTACGGGAATGCGTAAGGTTCCGCCTGCAAGCGTTACGCTCCATTCGGATACGTTGCTGTCCACCCAAGCCGCACCTGTGGAAATGCCCAGATAGTGAGTAGCCGTATTATAGGTTATCACGCCGTCGTTAAGCGTCAACTCGCCGATAGACGCATTGGTGTAGGTAAGCGGATTAATGGTAATCGTAATTACGGACTGCCAGTTCTCATAGTTGTCTGCATTGTCAGTCGCGCCGTAATCTACGTACGCCTTAACGTAATAGGTACCTGCGTTGATAACGCCGCTGAACTCGTTGACGTATTGGGTTCCGCCGTCGGTATTGTAATAATACCTAATAGCCGCCGTGCCGTCGCTGCCCAGTAACGCGACAGAGCTAAGAGGTGTGGAGCTATAAGCGTCCGTAGTGGAAACGTAAGCCGCGTGATAGGTCATATCGTAATTGTAGGAAGCGTCGGGGGCGTGATAATACAACGCGCTCAAACCGCCTATGCCGTACTCCGCCTTGCGGATAAGGATAGTGGCGTCCTCGTTCCAAGCGGCGTAATTGCCGTAAGCGTCGGTAGCGATTGTAGCGGTAATAACGTAAGTGCCTGCTTTCTTCGCACCTGCGGTAAACGCGCCCTTTTGCGTGCCGTTAAGCGTGTAGGTATAAGCAATATTAACGGTGAGCGTGCCGCCTGCTAAGTTGTAAATCAGCGTAGAAGGTAGGCTGTTAGTCCACACGTTACTCTTACTTACTCCAGTGTAATAGGTATTGGTGTCGTAATAAACGTCCTTATCGTAGAGATAAAGTGCGCCTAACTGACCTGCCGCGTTGGTGAACTGCAACTGATTGATAGCCAAGGTCGCAGTCTCGCTGAAGCCCTCGTAGTTATTGGTGGAAGCGATGTAAGCCTTGACGTAATAATTACCCACGTTCGCCGCACCATTGAACTCGGTGGCGTAGACGCCGCCGTTATCGGTATTGTAGGTGTAGCTTACCGCGATAGTGAGGTTGCCGCCTCTTAATGCGTAGCTAAGGCTGTTGACTGCATTGTCATAGGTCGAATTATCGGAATTAACGCCTAAGTAATGAGTAGCCATATCGTAAAGCATACTGTTGCCTACGAAGTAAAGCTCGCCTAAGTGACCTTCGGCGTTCGTCCAAGACAGACGTTCGATAGTCATTACACAGTTGCCGCTCCAACCCTTATAGTTGGTGGATTCGGCTATACTTGCGGATACGGCATAAACGCCTGCTTCAGACTGCGGCGCGGTAAGCGCGGCAGAACTCGTGGTGCTTGAGCCTAATGCGTCGGTATAGGTGTAGGTGTACTGAACAGGAATCACAAGGCCTACAGCGGAATAGGTAAGAGAAGTTACCAAGTTGTCGCGATAAGCGTTAACGGAATTAACGCCGACTGCGTGAGCCGCCATATCGTAAGACATAGTCGTGCCGACCAGATACAGTGCGCCTAAATGTCCGACTGCGTCAGTGAATTCCAGCTTGTCAATAGTCAAAACGGTGGTAGCAGACCAAGGTTCGTAGTTGTTTTCGGTAACGGAGTCAGCGATTTCCACTGTTGCCTTGAGGTAATACGCACCTGCGTTAACCGCGCCGTTAAATACGGTGTTATACGCCGCACCGCCGTCAGTGTTGTACTTATAGCTCACGGTTGCCGTACCGTCCGCCGTCAAAAGGTTGACGGAATTAACGGCTACGTTATTATAAGTATCGGCTGTGGAGGAAACGTACGCGTAATGCAGATAAGAATCGTAAACCAGTCTTGTGCCCTGATAATAGATTGCCGCCAAATTGCCCTGCGTGCCGTCCCACTTAACCTTATTGATAACCAAGGTGCCGTTAAGAACGATACTTTCGTAATCGCCGTTAGCGTCGCTTATCGTTGCGCTTAAGTTATAAGTGCCTGCATTCTTTGCTCCTGTGAATACCGCGCCGCCTACTCTGTAGGTTACGTCGGCGGTGTCGCCTAGGGTATTGCCTGCTGCTAAGCTCATATTGGCAGGACGGATATTAACGCCTGTTACGTAGTCGTTGCCTGTTACTATATCGGTAACAGTGGAAGAGGTACCCACGTTGATAAAGTGAGTGAAGGTATCATAGGTAATTGCGCAGGAACCGCCGTTCTCCGTCACGAAGTAGAAGGAGGTCAGCGCGTTGGCTGTGTCGCCCGAAACACGCGCCCACATAGACGCCTTATTGATAATCAGCGTAGCTGTGGCGGAATAATCCTCGTAATCGCTGTATGCCTCGGAAGTTATCGCGTCTGTGCCCTGATGCTTAACGCTTACGGTTATAGTATAGGTATTCGCGTGCTTTGCGCCGTTAAATGCGGAGTTGTTACGGAGATAGCTGACGTTAACCGAGTCGGAAGCTGTCGCGTTAGTGGTGGGATGTACGTTGACGGTGGCAGAAGGAGCCGTTGTCGTCAAGGCAGTATCGTTACCGTCATAAAGCAGGGACAGATAATAATTCGAGCCGTTATAAGTGGTTGTAGCCGATACGTAGGACAAATCCGCCATCGTAGCCTTAGCGATATTAAGACCGGAATGAAGCGTCTTGCTGTAATAGTTCATATTGTAGGAAGCGTCCGTTGCCTCATTTATGCGAGCGGTAACGGTATAGGTGCCGGCGTGTTTCGCCGTCAAGCCTACGTTATCGGTGCAAACCGTATCGTTGGTGGTGGAAGTGGAAACAAAGCTGTACTTAGCATAGACCGTTTCGCCGTACTGCGTGGTATTGCCTGACAGAGCAACGGAATGGGTTAAGCCATCGTAGGTGGTACTTAATCCTGCAAACGTGATATTGGTAATATCGACTCTTGCCACGATTACGGTTGCCGAAAGCGTCTTCTGCACGTAATCGACCGAAGCCTCACCCGAGGCGTTAATCACTGCGGAAACCTTATACTGTCCTGCGTTCTTGATAATGCTGTTGCTGAAACTGCCCGTTGCGGTGGGCGTTGCGGAAGCGATATTATCTTCGGGCAGGAAGTATTGATAGGTATAAACCACCGTTGCCGTATCCGTTGTGTCGGTAGAGTTGATGGTCAGAGTAAATGTGTTGACGACAGAGGTAATAACCGTAGAAGCACTGCGTGATACGCCGATGGAATAGTAGGTATTGGCGTAGTCGTAGTGACGTAAGTTAGTACCGTCGTTGTTCTGGAGCATCTCGGGCAGGTTGAGATATACGTTTTCAATCTGGACGGGATTAATCGTCAATCTAACAGTACCTGACGAAGGCAACTCGTAGGAGTTGTAGTTGTCGCAGTTGACAGAAGCCGTAACCGTATAAACGCCTGCGTGTTTCGCAGACGTGACGCTACGGGCGGAGCCGCCTGTGGGAACGTAGGAATACGTATAAACCACCTCTGCGGTATCATAGCCGTCGGAATAACCGCTTACGCCGTAAGGGCAAACGGTCATCGTCGTAACCTTGGAAGTGGAGATAGCCGCCTCGTTGACGGTATTGATATTAAGGTAATAAGAGCCTGTGTCGTAGCTTCTGGTTCCGCCGACAAGATAGAATCTGCCGGAAGTCGCGGTACTGCTTGAGGTGTTGTAATAGTACATATCCGCCTTGGCAATGGTCATCGTGCAAACCAGTTCGATGCTTTCGTAGTTGGAGGAAACCGCTCCGCCCTCGTAGGCTTTTACCGTAGCGACTACGGTGTGAGTTCCTGCGTTGACCGCGCTGTTACCGCTGACGCCGTTAATCAGGTAAGTTACCTTTATCGTTGCGCCGTCTAAAGCGTAATACTGGGTATGGTCGTCCGTTGCGGCGTTGGCGGCAACTGTATGCGCCGCTCTGTTATAGGTGCCGCTGTAGGTTCCCGTCATAGTAATCGCGTCAGAATTAGCTTTGGTGATAACCGCGGGGCTGATAGTAAGCGTTTTCGTGAGAGTCAAATCTAAATAGTTGTCGTTATCCGCGCCCACAGTGGCGGTGACGGTATAAGTGCCGACCACCTTCGCGCCGTTATTAACGCCGCTAACCGTAGTGCCGCTGACTGCGTTGATTGAGTAGCTTATCGAAACAGTATCGCCTATTGTGGTGATTACGGAAACCGCGTCGTGACTAACCGCCTGATTAACGTACAAATACTGAACCTGCGCATTGTAAACCGCGCTCTTGTTGTCCATAGATACGCCCGTTACGTTAGCAGGATTAATAGTCAGTTTCGCCGAGTAGGTTGAGGTCGCCGCACTATTGTAAACATTGTAGTCGTTGAAGTTACTGTTGGTCAGCTTGCAGGTTACAGTGTAATAGGATACGCTTCCGCTCACCTTGTGTACGTTTACCGCGCTGTTGCCAACCGTGGTGCTTCCGCCGTTAGGCGTGATGCCGTAGGTGGCGGTAAGAGAATGTACTACGCCATTAAGGGTATAGGAGGTTGCGCTTGACTCTATCTTATGGCTCTGTCCGTCATAGGTTACGGTCAAGTTGCTGAAGCTGATGCCTGTAATTGTCGCCTTGACTATCTTCCAAGCTCTGGAAGTGCTATTAACCAAACTGCCGCCTACGTTAATAACATAGTTATTATTGCTTATAGAACAGCTTGCGGTATAAGAGCCGACTATGGTGTGAGCCAAATCGTATGCCGTTATGCCTAAATCATCTCCCAATACCAAACCGGAAGCCGTTACGCCGTCCACGCCGCCTATAGAATAGGTAACTTTGCGTTCCGTTGCGGTGTAAACGGTTTCAAACGACGCGTTCCAAGTAGCCGTGCTGTCGTCTGCTAGCCAGTTGACCGTAATTTGGCGCTTTTCTATGCTCCAATTGTAGGAAGAGTTGGCGCTGATTACGTAATTAGCGTCAGAGGTAACGTCAATATTTTTGCCGTAGGTGCCCGCATTCGTATTGGAATACGTATAGGTGTTGTAGTAAACCGCCGCGCCGTCCGCTGCGGAATAGCTTTCGGAAGTAGAGGTCGGAGTATCGCTGACGGACGCTAAGGAGTCGCCGCTGACGATATTGTCTATTTTCAGCGAAACGGATTGCGCCGTGCCGTCATAAACGGAACAATTATTAGTCCAAGTCAGCGTCAGAGTCCTTGCGGAAATAACGCCGTCCGTATAGGTGATTGCAGAGGTTCTAACCGTACTGTCGGAGCCGATCGTATAGTTGGAGCTATTCGCACCGCTCATAGTAACGGTAATGGTCTTGCCCATTCCTGCGGACTTGTTGTCGTACGCCGCGGAAAGGCTGACCGCCTCGCTTCCTACTACAGCGGAGGTTTCATAAGTAAAGGCTACCGAGGTATCACCGTCGTAAACCTTGCTTCTAATGATGGAAGTGACGTCTATACCCTTGAGGTAAATAGTTGTCGATACGCTGTCCTGTCCTACCGTGCCGCCGTTGATTTGTAACTGGTAGTCGGACGTGTTACTGCCTGCGATTGCGAAAGTAACCGTGCGGCTGCCTGCATTCGCACTGCTGTACGCCGCCGTTACGGTGATACCGTCCGCCGCTATCGCGCCGCTGAAGGTGAACGCGCTGAATGCGGACACGCTGTCGTAAGCCTTGATAAAGTCGGAGTTGGTACCCGTTGCCGTGGTGGATATAACTATCGTTCTCTTGTTAATACGAATATTATCGGTAATGATTTCCACTGCCTTGCGCACAGTGCTGTCCGTGCCCAAAGTGTAGTTGGCTATATCGTCACCCGATAAGGATATGGTAATCGTGCGGCTTTCTTCCGTGCTGTGGTGGATACTGCTGTATGCGCCTATAACAGTAACGTCCTCGCTGCCTACTATTGCGGCGGAATCGTAATCGAAGGTTACGGAAACCGTGCCATCGTAATCCTTAACGGTTGCCACGTTGCTGAATGCAATGCCCTTATAAGCTATCGTAGCCGCAACAGTGCGCACGTCAACCGTGCCGCCGTTAATTTGCAGCGTATAGTTAGAGGCGGTTGCTCCGCTTACGGTAAAGCTGACGTTGGCAGAGCCTGCATTGGCTGTGCTGTACGCCGCGGAAATCGTTACGTTCTGTCCTGCGACCACGTTGGCATAGGTGAAACCGTTGAATACCGTACCTGCATCGTAAACCTTGTTGAAATCGGTGTTACTGCCGCTTGCGGTTGTGGTTACGGATATGTTACGTTTTGTAATCGAACCGCTAACCGTTGTGCTGATAGAGTTATTGGTAGTGGTGAGATTCGCTATGGTATAGCTTGCAGTGGAATTGGCTCTGTAGCTGATCGTATAGTTGGAAGCGTCCGCGCCCGTAAGAGCTATGGTCAACGTACGGTTGCCGTAGTTCGCACTGTCGAACATTGCGGTAAGCAATGCTTTCGAGTTATCTGCAATACCAACGTAGTTGAGGCTATCGCCGCTGAGAACGGCTTCAACACTGGTAAAGTATTCGTAATCCGCCGTACCGTCGTAAACCTTTGTCCAACCGCCGTTCGCAGTGTTGGTAATCTGTACGTTACGAGTCAGAATCGTCAGTCTGCACTTTATGGAATCCAAGGAACCTGATTCGCTGTCGCAGGTGGTTTGACCGGAGCCGCTGGCGTAAGTACCGTCATTGAACCAGTACAACAGGTAATAAACGCCTGCATTACGGGTATAGGTATTAGCCGCACTGGTAAACTGAGCAACCGTATAGGTTGCGATAGGCGTAACCGTGCCGCCGTCGTCGTACGCGTCGGTGGGATACAGCGATACGCATATATCGTTATAATTATGGGTACTTCCCTCAGCGATTGTGGGAGTGCCCTGATAAGCCGTGCCGTCGAACGTCTTGGTAGGCTCGTCAAGAGTAGCGTCATAGTTAAATCCGCTTAAGCTCTGAGATATATTGAAGTTGACCACGCAGATATCACTGCCGTTAGCGTTACAGCTCATAACCGCGGTTGCGGAAGGAGCCGTAGCGGTATAAGCGGTTATGGAATAGTACAGCGTGGAGTGCGAAGCTATCGCGGAGCTGTATTCGCTTTCGCTTGAAATCGTAAGAGAAACGTAATTACCGCCGCCGTTCTTGAAGAAGTAGCTTCTGCCTGCGATATAACCGGAGGAAAGCGGATGAGTTGCGTCTGCAAATTCCTGTGCCGTGGCAAAGGTGCCGAGGGACATATAGGTGCTTCCGTCCAGCTTGTAGTATCCTGTTGTCGCATTAGTCCAGCTTGTCGCCGCGCTATAGGTCATATAGTTGGTAGCAAGGAGATTAACGTCCGAGCCTGCGGTCGCGAAATAAGTGGAATTAGCGTAGTTGGAAGCAACGGTTGCCGCGTCAAACTCGAAGTTGGAAGCAAGCGTTCCATCTAAGGTAAGCTCTATCCAATAGGTACCTGCGTGTGCAGGACCGTAATTATACATAGGATTGCCGTCACTGTCTAATATCCACTGGTGACTTGCGCTGTAGCAATACGCGCCGCTGGTGTTACTGCCGCAGGTACATAAGCCGTAGTAATGGTAATTAATAGCCAAAGCGTCTGTGCCTGACTTGGAAGGCATACTCACGTAGTTGGAACCTGACGCACCTGCTGCCGCAAATACGCCGTCTAATTCGGCGGTAAAGTAATGATATACCGAAGAACCGCTGAAGCTGAGGGAGCCGCCCAAAGCGTAGGACTGTCCTGCCGACGCCTTAAACAGTGTGCCGTGAGCCGCCACAGCGTTAGCGTATTCCGTACTGGAAGTAACGGTAACCGCAACGCAGTCGCCGTTGTTCAGATAATAGTAATCCACGCCTGCTACGTAGGTGTTGGCAGGAGTCAGCGTGTAGGTCAGCCACTCTAAGTCAGCGTAGCTAATCTGATATTTGGTAATTTCAAAGGCCAAAGCCTTGCCTGAAACGTACGCCGTTCCGCTGTTGGATAAGGTGTAGTTAGAATTAACTGCGGCGGAAGTAAGCACGGTCATAACGTAATAACTGCCCACGTTGGAGGGAGCGGAAATTGCGCTAGCCGTATTATTGGCGGCGAAATAGGTATTGGTGTATAAGGGAGCTTCGGAGCCGACCGTATTGGTAAAGCGGAGAGCCAAATCGGTGGAATTAATAGCGTTAAACTTATATTCTACCGAATTATCGCCCAGAACCGCGGTAATCGTGCGTCTGTTGACGCGGTAAGCGGTGGTGGGAGAAGCAGGCAGAACGTAGTTAGCGTTGGACAAGGCGGTAGCCGTTGCCGTATAAGCGGAATCGTTTGCCTTAGTCGCTGTGTTGCCGCTTAAAGTTACGGTACATTCATCATTGCCGTACAGATTAGACACCGTGCAGGTAACAGTATGGACGTTGCCATCATAAACGGTTGATAAGGTTGAACTGCCGTCCAGTTTCCAGCTTAACGTAGCAACACGGGCGTTAATGGAATAGCTTGCGGTCAAGCCGGAGCCGGGCAAAGCGTAGTTCGCGTTACCGACTGCCGTAACCGCCGCGGTATAAGCGGTATTGCTGTATGCCTTCGCCGAGAAAGTAAACGCGTTACTGTAAACGCCGGAGCCTGAGGATGTTGTAGTAAAGTTAGTACCGGTGGGAACGGTTCCCGTTCCGGACACGGTCAGCTTAACGGTTGTGCCTGTAACGATGTTGCCGACGGTCATAACTGCACCGTGAGCCGCATTATCGTAAGTCCAGCTATATGCCGTTGCGCCGTCAGTATCCTTCCAGCTTACGGTAAGAGTACGCTTGCTTATGGAGTAAGTCTTATTCAAACCTGAAGAAGGAAGCTTGTAGTTGGAGTTGGGGTTGGTGGAAATACCCGTCACCGTTGCCGAATACGCGTTAGCGGAATAATTAACAGCGGTAAAGGTATAGCTTACGTCTTTCAGAGAAAGCGAACCCGAGCTGTATTGCGTACCTACAGACTTAGAAGGCGTATTAGTGCCGTTAGAGGTATAGGAGAATGCAATAGAAGACGCGTCGCTTGCCAAAATACCCGACATAGTGACTTTGACTCCGTGTGCGGCGTTGTCGTACGTCCAGTTTCCAGTTGTACCGGAGGTGTAAGCCCAAGTAGCCGACAAAGTACGATAGCCTATCGCGTAGGTTACAGAAAGTCCTGTTGACGGCAACTTATAGTTATTGCCTGCGACAGAGGAAACCGCCGCCGTGTAATTAGAGCTCTTAGCGTTGACCGCGGTGTAGTTAAGCGTATTCGTATATGTGCCTGCGCCGGAGGAAACGGTGGTAAACGTATTAGAGGTAGGCATTGTGCCCGTGCCGGAAACCGTGAGAGTTACCGTTGTGCCCGTAACGATGTTGCCAACCGTCATAATCGCGCCGTGAGCTATGCCGTCATAAGTCCAGCTATACGCCGTTGCGCCGTCCGTATCCGTCCAGCCGATAGTAAGCTGACGCTGTCCTATCGTGTAGCTATTGCTTAAGCCCGAAGCAGGTAAAGCATAGTTAGAGGAAGGATTATCGGTGATACCGTTAATCTCCGCTGTGTAAGCTTCCGCAGAATAATTAACCGCAGTAAAGGTATAGCTGACGTTTTTCATCAGTAGAGCGGAAGAAGTATATTGAGAGCCTACAGACTTGGTGCTGATTGCACTGCCCGTACCTGCACAGCTAAACTTGATTGCCGCCGCGTCGCTTGCCAAAATATTGGAAACTGTTGCGGTTACGCCGTGTGAAGCATTGTCGTAAGTCCAACTGCCTGTTGTGCCTGAAGTATAAGTCCAGTCAACCGCCACGGTACGTCTGTTGATACTAACCGCTTTGGTTCCCGAATTGTTGACGAGAGTATAATTGGATACGCCCGCGTACGCGCTATTCGCGTGCGTGGCGGTTACAGACTTGACTGCCGTAACTGAAACCGAATAACTGCCGTAATTGACGGAGCCGAAGGTATAAGTGCCGTTAGTCACAGCCGTGCTTTCGTTGCTGATGCCGTTGTCTGCGTAGTTAGAGGTAAGCGTAAGTTTGACACTTTCGCCCGATACTATACCGCTGACCACAGCTTGAACACCCTGCTTCGTACCGTTATACGTTAAGTTCGCGTCGTTGGAGCTCATAGCCGACCAGTTAAGCCTAATGCTCGCCTTGCCTATTGTGAAGGTGCGGCTGTTGGTGGGCATTGTGTAGTTCTCGTTCATATTGGCGTAATTCGTTACCGCGGTAACGGAAGCGGTATAACTGCCTGCGGCTATTGCGGTGAACGCATAAGTCAAAGAACCAGTTCCCGAGGAAGAGCCGTTATAGGTAATAACCGTGCCGTTTGTGGGATTAACGCCCGTATTTGTGGTGCTGAACTTAACGGTATCGGTTTTTATCATACCCGAAATCGTCACGGAAACGCCCTGTGCCGTGCCGTTATAGGTGGGAGAATTGGCGGACCAGCTTACGGTAAGAAGTTTCGGAGTAACGTACCACGGGGTGGATATTGTTCCGCTCAAAACGTAATTCGAGTTGTCCTGAGAGCTGATTTGAGCCGTATAGGTACCCTTAGCGGTTGCCTTATTGGTGGTGGTGCCGGAATTAACGTAGGTAAAGTTAATCGTATCGCCAGTAACCTTGTTGGTTACGTTAGAAACCGTTACGGTATGCTCTGCGCCGTCGTATTCGTAAGAGGTCGTACCCCAAACCACGTTAGCGGAAGCTATCGTGCGAGGTTTGATTGTCCAAGCGGTGGAAACCGTCTGGTTGCCTGCGGTGCTGATATCGTAGTTGGCATAATAACTGCCTGTCTGGGATATGGTTGCCGTTGCGGTATAACCTGCCGCCGCGATTTTCTTGTTATTAGTATAGGTAAAGGTTACGGACTCTCCGCTGACGAGGTTGCCTGCGGTGACCGTTACCTCGTGATAACCGCCGTTATAAACGAGGGAAGCCGAGTTGGCGGCCGCCGTTGCCAAGAGCGTATTCTGCCAATACCAGTTGTAGGTTAAAATACGTTTCGCCACCGTCCACGCCTTAGACGTTACGGAGGGAAGCTTATAGTTGCTGTTGGAAACAGCGGATACGTTGACGGTGTAGGTGCCTGCATTCTTATAAGCGTTACCGCTATAGGTAAGCGTTACAACGTCGGCAGTGCCGTTCACCGAGCAAATAATACCGGAAGCTATCGCAGGAGTTACCGAGCGCGTACTGCCGTTATAAGTGGTGGTGTAATTGCTCCAAGTGCTTAGGCTGTCCTTATTCCAAACGATGGATATGGTTTTCTGTGCAATGGAGTAGGAAACCGAGCTGTTCTCGGATAAGGTCTCGTAATTGTCGGAAACGCCGACTGCGGAATCCAAACCTGTAACGGATACGGCATAATTACCAGCGTATATCGTTGAACTGAAGGTGTACACATAGGTATCGTAACCGCCGGAAGTCGTCTTTGTCGCATAGGTAAAGTGAATTGCGTTGGCACCGGAGTTATTGACTGTTGCGCCGCCTGTGGTTGTGCCTGTGACGGAAGCCAAGAAACCGATATTGTCGCCGCTGATTATATTGGTAAGCGTTAAGGTAGGTCCCTGACCGCTGCCGTTATAGGTATAAGCGGAAATATCGCCCCAAGACAAAGTAACCGTACGTTTTTTGATTTGCCAAGCCTTACTGCGTGCGGAAGCCGCGGGCAAAACGTAGTTGGATTTGCCGTCCGATGCGGTAAAGGAATTGACTATCGCGGTATAATCGCCTGCGGACATAGCTGTGTTACTACCTACCGTAACGTTGGTGCTGATTGAGCCGTTCACGTAATAGCGGTCAACCGTGTGCGTGGTATAAGCCACGCTGATGGTAACGCTGTCAACCAAGCCGGTTACAGAGGACACGCTAACCGTGCTGTTGCCGAGGTAATACTCGAAAGGCGTGCCAGAATAATCCCAGTCAAAGCCTATCGTCTTGCGTGCGATAGACCAACTGCCGCTTAACCCTGAACCGGGCAGCTTATAGTTGGAACTGCCGTTATTCGTTGAAGCTATGCCTGTGACGCTTGCGGAATAAGAGCCTGCGTCCACTGCCGCGAAGTTTTGAGAAACGGTAGTCGAACTGCCGCTGGAAACCACGGAATTGCTACCGGGAACGCTGACAGCCACGGTGTAGCCCGAAATTCCTGTGGGAACACTGCCGCTCTTGCTTACGTTGAAAGTGATAACGTCATTGCTTACGATATTGCCTATAGTTAAGGTGATGCCCTGCGCATTTGCGCTGTAGGTCAATCCCGATGCGGAACTCCAGCTAACCGTAACCTCTCTCTTGGTAATAGTCCAGCTCTTGGATAAACCGGAAGAAGGAATCAAATAGTTAGAGGACTGACTGCAACCGGAAACCGTTGCGGTGTATGTACCTGCGTTAGTCGCCTTGTTGACGGTGGTACCCGAAGAAGTATAGTTAAAGGTTACGGCGTCGCCCAAACAGACGTTGCCGGCGGTGGCGGTAACGGTATGCTCCGCTCCGTTATAGACAAAGCTCAAGGTGCTCCAAGAAGAGATAGTCAAAGTACGTTTGTTAATGGTAAACGCCGAGCCGGACTGATTAGCGGTAAGGACGTAGTTGCCTGCGTCGGAGTAGGTGCCGCCCGAAGCTCCCGTTACGGACATTCCCGACAAGCTGTAACTTCCTGCGTTGATTGCAGTAAAGGAAGCCGTGCCGCCGTTAGTTAGAGTGGAGCTGTTGGACGTAATGCCGTTAGTGGCATAAGTCGATGTAAACGCTAACTTAATCGATTCGCTGTTCACCACACCGCTTACGGTAAAGGTTACGCCGTGTGCGCTCTTACTGTAGATAGCGCTTGCGGCGAACTTGGTCTTGTCGGTAGCGGAAAGTGCGGAATAGACGGTACTGTTAATCACCGCGCCCACCGTATAAGACGTGCCGTTATAGGTGCCTGCGGTTGTGCAGGTGTAATCGGTAGCGAGCCAGCTTAGGCTCACCGTCACCTTATTAATAGCGTAATCTTGAGCGGTTGTACCTGCTATGACGTAGTTTGCGTTATCCGAATAGGTGGTCAAATCGGTGGAAAGCGCAACGGAAACCGCGTAATCGCCTGCCTTAACTCCGCCGAAAGCCTTGGTATTGGCAGAAGTCGTAAAGCCGAAAGTTCCGCCTGCGGTCACGCCGCTGTTAGACAACGCGGTAGTGCTGTTAAGCAGGTATGCGTTGGTAGTCACGGTAAGACCGACGTTATCGGATACGTTTGAGTTATTGAGCATTATTCCCGAAACCGTCATTGTGGTTAAGTTACGGAATACGCCGTTGTAAGTCAAATTAGAGGAAGGAGCAGACCAGCTTATCGTAACCGCTTTGGGAGTGATAACGTACTCGCCGCCCACGTCAGAGGTCAGTGTATAGTTACAAAGATCCGCATAGGTTCCCGTAGATGCCGCCTTAAGCGAGGTGATTTTAACCGCATAGGTGCCCACCGCTTTAAGCGTTGTAAAGGTAGCCGTGCCGTTGTTGGCAACGTAGGTTGTATTGGCAAAGGAAGTAGTGTACGCGCCTGTGTTGGTGAAGTTGAAGGCGAGCTTATCACTGCCCTTAATACCCGTAAAGGTGGCGGTTACGGTATGAGTTTTGCCGTTATACTCCGCGCTTCCCGTGCCGCTGTAGGCAACGGATACCGCCGTAGTGCCTATAGTAAAGGCGTTATTAGCGGTAGTATAGCTTAAGGTGTAGTTACCCATACCGTTAAGCGTTACCGCACTTACGTTATAGTAGCCTGCCTTCGCGCCGTATAGACTGAACGTACGGCTAGTCGCGCCTGAACCGCAAGTTACGTTAGCGGCTGTTGCGTGAGTCAGCGCGGTAGTGGAAGTAACGGAATTGGTACGATATGCAAGACCTGAACCGCTTCTTGCAGTACTGGCTGCCGATGACGTCCAAGCTCCTGCCGTAACCTTAAGGCTAAGGCTGTCTGCGGCTATCATTCCTGTAATCGTTAAGGTTGCGCCGGACTGCTGTGCGCCGTTGTAAACGGGAGTTGAATTGCTCCAAGCCGCGGTTATGGTCTTGGGCGTAATAACGTATTTGCCCGAGGAAGAGGTCAGCGTATAATTGCAAACGTCAGCGTAGGTGCCTGTGCTTGCGCCGTTGATTCCCGTAATCGTGGCGGTATATGTGCCTACGTTCTTGCCTGTAACAAATGTCGTAGTACCCTCGTTTGCAACGTAGGTAGCGTTGGTAAATGAGGTAGTGTACGCGCCTGTATTGGTGAACGTAAAGGCGAGTTTATCCGTACCCTTAATGCCAGTGAAGGTAGCGGTAACCGTGTGAGTTCCGCCGTTATAAATCGTGTTGTTAGACGTACCGCTCCAAGTGACGCTTACCGCTGTTGTATTCACGGTAAAGCCGCCGGTTACGGTGCCTGTTAAGGTATAGTTAGACATACCTCTTAAGGTAAGTGCGCTTACGTAGTAATAGCCTGCCTTACCTGCATAAAGCGCGAAGTAACGAGCGGTGGTGCCGGAGGCTACGGACGCGTTGGCGGAGGTATTGTGAGTCAAGGCTGTAGGCGTACCGCTGAAAGTTGTGGTGGTAGAGGTCAGATAGGACAAGCCCGAGCCGCTGCGCTGAGCGGATTTTGCAGAGGAAGTCCATTCGCCTGCCGTAACCGCTATGTTTAGCGTATCGCCGCTGACCACGTTGTTAAGTTTGACGTTATAGCCTGTCTGAAGACTGCCGTTATACGTAAGGTTGGTAGCAGTTACCGTTGCGGTAATAGTACGCTTGTTGATAGTGTAAACAGCCGCCGTAGACGAATATGTGTAGTTAGCGGTATCGGCATAGGTGCCTGTTGTTACGCCGCTGACCGCGGAAACGGTTACGCCGTATGTAGCCACGTTGACGCCTGTGAAGGTGTACTGAGTGCTATTAACGCACTCCGTGGTGTTGCCTGTAATGCCCATAACGGTGAATGCAGTCTTACCGGAAGTAGTGGAAACCGTAAACTTGACCTTATCCGCACCCTGAATACCTGCGAAGGAAATGCTTACGCCGTGAGCCGCGCCGTCATAGGTTGCGGAGCCGTTGTTATTAACCCAAGCAGATGTAATAGCCGCCTTTGCGACGGAGAAATCATCACTTACAGAGGAAAACGCCGTAGTGCCGTCCGAAGTAAGGTAATAGTTGCCCATTGAGGACAACGCAATCGTTGTGGTATAGTAACCTGCCTTAGCTCCAAAGTAGGATAACGTATAGGAGGTTGAGCCGCTGCCAACCGTAGTAGATGCGGAAGCAACGCCCTGTGTTAAGGCGATAGAATCGCCGCCTGCGCTGAACGCGATACCCGAATTGGTTAATGCGGTTGCCTTATCGGAAGCGGTGTAACCACCCATTGTTGCCAAAACCTTCAGCGTATCGGTGGTAACGAAACCCGAATAGGTCACGCCCTGAATACCACCCAAGGTGACTGTTGCGCCGACTTGCTGACCGCCGTTATAGGTTAGCGAAGCAGGAGTAAACACAGCGGAAACGGGACGCTGATTAATCTTATATCCCGTTGCGGCGGTGGAACTGAAAGTATAGTTACACGTATCGGCATACGCGCCTGTGGTAACGGCGTTAATCGCGCTGACCGTACAAGTATAGTTAGACGCGCTGTAGTTGATGGAATAGAAATTGTAGCTCGTGTTGGTGCACTCGGTACTGTTAGATGCAATACCCTTGGTAGCGTAATTGGAGCTGACGGTGAACTTGACCTTATCACTGCCCTGAATACCTGCAATGGTAGCTTTAACACCGTGGTTGCCGCCGTCGTAAATCCAAGCGTTGGACGAAGCGTTCTGGCTGTTGGAAGTATAAGCCTGATAGGATACCGTTACTGCCTTTGCCGAGAAGGTATATGCAGAGGTTGCCGTACTCATAGAGTAGTTACTCATAGAAGCTAAAGCTACGGAAACAGAGTAATAACCTGCTTTCGCGCCGTACAGATACAACGCGTAAGAGGTGGAGCCTGTACCCATAGCGAACGTAGCGGCTGTGTTGTGTGTGATTTCCGTAATACTGCCGCTGCCGACCTTATAGGCCTGACCTGCGTTGCTTCTTGCTGTGCCCTTGCCGCTGTCCGTCCAAGCGCCCAAAGTTGTGGTGACGTTAAGGGTGTCTGCGGCGACTAGGTTGGAGAAGGTTAAAGTATCGCCTATCTGCTGTCCGCCGTTATAGGTTTTGTTAGAAACGGAGAAGGTTGCTGTTATAGGACGCTGATTAATCTTTTGAGCGGTGGCGGAAGAGGACGCAAACGTATAGTTGGCGGTATCCGCATAAATACCTGTTGTAACCGCGTTAATCGCGCTGACAGTGCAGGTATAGTTAGATGCGCTGTAGTTTTTGGAATGGAAGTTATACGCGCCGTTGGTACACTCTGTTGTATTGGAAGCGATACCCTTGGTAGCGTAATTGGAGCTGACTGTGAACTTTATCTTGTCACTGCCCTGAATACCTGCGACCGTAGCGGTAACGCCGTGGTTCGCACCGTCGTAAGTCCAAGCGTTGGAGCTTGCCGCCACGCCGTTGGAGCTGTATGCGGCAAAGGTGACGGTAACTGTGCGTTTACCGACTGTAAATCCGGAAGTCAAGGAGCTGACGACAGTAGAGCCGTCGCCCGTCAGCTTGTAGTTGGACATATCGTTCAAAGCGACCGTTATGCCGTAGTAGCCTGCTTTCGCTCCGTAGAAATACACGTTGTAGGAGGTTGCGCCCGAGCCAACGGTAATAGCCGCGTTAGTCGCGGACTGCACACTGCCTGTGCCGACCTTATAAGCAACTCCGCTACCTGTTAAGGCGGTGCTGTCGGAGGAAGACTTAACCGCGGTTTGCGCGGCGGTTATCTTCAGAGTATCGGCGGCTACCATACCGCTGATTGCCAAGGTGTCGCCTATCTGCTGAACACCGTTATAGGTCAAGGACGCAGGAGTTAAGGTAAAGGTAAGAGCCTTTTGGTTGATAACGGTACGCACCTGCGTTGTGGTAACGTAATCGCTTGACGCCATATAGCTGTTAGTTGTGCCGTTGCACATTATACGGTTGTCAAAGGCGTAGTTCTTGACGTCCTTATAAGGACTGTCTCCGCTTACGGAATAAACTGCCGAAAGGCTGAGATTATAGGTTCCGCAGTCTTTTGACCTAAAGAGGTAGGTGCCGTTGCCTACGTTGGTGGTATTGCTCACTATGCCCTGAGATACATAGGTATTAGTTCCCCACGTGAATTGGAGAGTCTCCGCATAGGTGCCTGTCAAAACACCCGAAACAACGCACTGAACGCCCTGTTGAGAGCCGTTATAGGTGGGAGAATAGCTGTAAACAGGAGCCGTTGAGGTGCCTACGGAAGTTAATGCCGCACCGCCCTCTGTCTTCCAAGTCAACTGCAACAGTTGTCTGTAAACACCCTTGCTGGCGGATAGAACCGCACCGCTCGCCCACTTGTAGTTAGACATACCTGAGCTTCCTGTGGAGATACCCACGGTTACGGTGTAAGTGCCTGACTTACCCACGTTCCATTGCTGAGCAACACTGCCGTTGCTGTCGCTGTCCGCCATAGAAACGGTTGCTCCAGTGGGAGTCATACCGCTGCCGCTCATATCGGTAGAGGTTCCGTAATACTTTGCCGTGGTGGCGTTGGTTAAGACTATCGTTTCACCCGAAACCACGTTAGTAACGGTTAAGGTTGCAAAACGCTGAAGTGCACCGCTATAAGTTAGCTGAGGAACACTCCAAGAGGTGGAAAGCTCACGTTGTGTGATGGACTTGGCACGGGTACCGCTAACCGATAAGCTATAGTTCTCAGCGTCTGCGTAGCCGTTGCCGCCTGCAACGGAGTAAATCGCGGATACGTTCACGTTATAAGCGGAAGCCGCGTAATTCTTGGAATAGAAGTTATAAGCGGTATTGGTAACCGTTGTGGAGTTGCTTGCAATACCGTTAGTAGCGTAGGAAGAGGAAACCGTCAGCTTAACGCTTGTGTCTATAATACCTGAAACGGTGGCCTTTACGCCGTGATTGCCGCCGTCGTAAACCCAACTGTTGGAGGTAGAAGCGGTGCCGTTAGAGGTATATTCGCTAAACGCTACGGTAATCGTTTTGGTACCTATAGTAAACGCTGTTGTGGCGGTACCCGATAAGGTGTAGTTAGCCATCGTACTGCCGCTTGCAGAAGCGTCAAGGCTAAGCGCGGTAACAGCATAATATCCTGCCTTTGCGCCGAACAAGGCTATACTTCTGGAAGTAGCTCCGCTACCGCAGGTAATAGCGGTCTGCGTAGCGTGGGCAAGCGAAGTCGAGGTTGTAACGGAATTAGTCTTATAGGACAAGCCTGAACCGCTACGCTCTGTGGTCTTGGCACTGCTTGTATAAGCACCTGCTGTAATATACAGATAAAGGTTTTCGCCGCTTATCATACCCGTAACAGACGCGTTAACTCCGTTCTGCAAATTCAAATTGTAGGACAGAGAGTTAATAGGCGTCCAGCTTATGGTAATAGTACGCTTATTGATACGCTTAGCAGTTGCTGATGTGGAGCTGTAAGAGTAGTTAACGATATCGGCATAGGTGCCGCCCGTTACAGAGTAAAGTGCGCTAACCACACAGGTGTAAGCGTTAGCACTGTAATTCTTGGAATAGAAGTTGTAACTGCCGTTGGCAATAGCCGTGCCGTTGCTTGCGATTCCCTTGGTTGCATAGGTAGAGGTGACGGTAAAGCTGACCTTTTCGGTACCTGCTATTCCTGCAACGGTAGCCGTTACACCGTGGTTGCCGCCGTCGTAAGTCCAAGCGTTAGACGTGGACGCGCTGCCGTACTCGGCAAAGCTCACGGTTATAGCCTTCGCGGCAATGGTAAACGCCGTGGTTGCTGTACCCGACAAGGTATAGTTGCTCATATTGTTAAGGCTCAAGCCCGTTACCGCGTAGTAACCTGCCTTCGCGCCGTAAATCTTGATACTGCGGCTTGTAAGGTTGGCTCCGCCTGCACAGACGATTGCCTTTTGAGTAGCGTGAGTTAAAGCCGTTGTAGTGGTAACGGAGTTAGTCTGATAAGCAAGACCTGAGGTTGCTCTTGCGGTAGCCTTGGTATTGTCGGTGTAAGCACCTGCCGTAAGCAGAATATTGAGAGCCTCGCCTGCAACCATATTGGTTACGGTGGCGGTAGCTCCTGCTCTTTGAGTGGTATCGTAGGTCAGGTTGGTAGGCGTCCAGCTTATGGTTATGGTGCGTCTGTTGATCGTCTTGTTGGTTGCTGTGGTCGAGGTATAGGAATAGTTAGTCAAATCCGCATAATCGCCGCCGCTGACGGAGAATAAAGCGGTAATTACGCAAGTATAGGCGTTGGCACTGTAGTTCTTGGAATAGAAATTATACGCGCCGTTGGCGACGTCCGTAGAATTAGAGGCAATGCCCTTGGTGGCGTACGTGGAAGCTACGGTCATTTTCACAGTTTCGCCTGTAGCTATACCAGCAACAGTAGCCGTAACGCCGTGATTTGCGCCGTCATACGTCCAAGCGTTGGACGTTGAAGTACCGCCGTACTCGGCAAAACTCACGGTTATAGCCTTTGCGGCTATGGTAAACGTCGTGGTCGCCGTACCCGACAAGGTGTAGTTGCTCATATTGTTAAGACTTAGAGCAGTAACGGCGTAATAGCCTGCTTTTGCTCCGTAAATCTTGATGCTTCTAGATGTGGAACCGCTTCCGCAAGCTATGGTAGTCTGCGTGGCGTGAGTAAGAGCGGTAGTGGCGGTAACAGAGTTGGTCTGATAAGCAAGTCCTGCGCCCTCGCGCGCCGTAGCCTTGGTGCTATCCGTGTACGCGCCCGCGGTAATCAATATACTAAGATTCTCGCCGCTTACCATATTGGTGACGGTGGCGGTAGCTCCTGCCCTTTGAGTAGTATCGTAGGTCAGATTGGTAGGCGTCCAGCTTATGGTAATAGTACGCTTATTGATACGCTTAGCCGTTGCCGAGGTTGAGCTATAAGTGTAGTTAGCGGTATCCGCGTAGGTACTGCCAGTAATGGAATAAAGCGCACTGATAACGCAGGTATATGCGTTAGCGCTGTAATTCTTGGAATAGAAGTTGTAACTGCCGTTGGCTACCGCCGTACCGTTGCTTGCGATACCCTTGGTGGCGTAGGTAGAGGTGACTGTAAAGCTGACCTTTTCGCTACCTTCTATACCTGCAACGGTTGCAGTCACGCCGTGGTTGCCGCCGTCATACGTCCAAGCGTTGGACGAAGAAGCGCCGCCGTACTCGGCAAAGCTCACCGTAATTGCCTTGGTTGCAATGCTAAACGCCGTGGTGGTAGTGCCCGACAACGTATAGTTGGTCATACCGCTTAAGGACAAAGCGTTGACAGAGTAATAACCTGCCTTCGCGCCGTAAATTGCAATAGAACGGGATGTCGCGCCGCTGCCTAATGCAATGGTTGCCGCGGTGCCGTGGGTAAGAGCGATGGTTGTCGTTACGGAATTGGTGCGATAGCCCAGTCCCGAGGTAGCCCTTGCCGCCGCCTTGGTGCTGTCGGTGTACGCGCCAGCCGTAATGGAAAGGTTAAGCGCGTCGCCCGACACCATATTGGTAATAGCGGCGTTAGCGCCTGCCTGCTGTGCGGTATTATAGGATAAGGAAGAAACAGGCGTCCAAACTATCGTAATCGTACGTTTGTTAATAACCTTATTGGGAGCCGCGGTTGATGTGTAACTGTAATTGGAAACGTCAGCATAGGAGCCGCCCGTTACAGAATTAATCGCGCTTATCGTGCAGTTATAAGTGCCTGCGTTTTTGGAGTGGAAATTATAAGTTGTATTGGTTACAGCCGTGCTGTTGGAGGCTATACCCTTAGTAGCGTAGTTACTCGAAACGGTCAGCTTAACGCTTGTATCGACGATACCTGCAATAGTTACCTTAACGCCGTGATTGCCGCCGTCGTAAGTCCAAGCGTTAGAAGTGGAATTAACGCCGTTGGAGGTGTACTCGGCAAAGGTTGCGGTAATCGTTTTGGTAGCTACGGTAAAGGCGGTGGTGGCGGTGCCTGATAAGGTGTAGTTAGACATACCGTTAAGGGTAAGCGCATTCACCGCGTAATAACCTGCTTTTGCACCGTAAATCTTGATACTTCTGGAAGTGGAGCCGCTACCGCAGACAATAGCTACAGAAGTAGCGTGGGTAAGACCTGTGGTGGAAGTCACCGAATTGGTCTGATATGCCAGTCCTGAAGACGCTCTTGCAGTGCCCTTAGAGCTATCCGTATATGCGCCTGAGGCAATATTAAGGTTAAGCGTTTCGCCCGAAACCATACCTGCAATAGTAGCCGTCGCGCCCACCTGCTGTGCCGCGTTATAGGTTAGAGAAGCAGGAGCCCAAGAGATAGTTAAGGTCTTTTTGTTGATGGTATAAGCACCTGAAGACGACGTAATCGTATAGTTGCAAGTATCGGCATAAGTGCCTGTGCTTGCTCCTGCTATGGTCTTGAAGGTTGTGGAGTAGGAAGCTGCGTTTACGCCCGTAGTAAAGGTAACGCTTGCGCCGTTGGCGTAATACGTAGCGGTATTGAAGGTAGTGCTTGCATAGGTATTGGGCGTAAAGGTGAATTTCAGCTTGTCACTGCCCTTGATACCTGCAAAGGTTGCGGTAACCGTATGACTTGCAGCGGAGTAATCCGCACTGCCCGTGCCCGACCAACTGACGGTAACAGCTGTTGTACCTACAGAGAAGCCCTTAATTGCGTCACCGTTTAAGCTATAGTTGGACATATTGCTTAAACTCATACCGTTGACGTAATAGTAGCCTGCCTTCGCACCATATAGGCTAACCGTTCTGGAGGTAGCACCGCTGCCGCAGGTAATCGTAGTATTAGTAGCTTGCGTTAGCGCGGAAAGGCTTACGGAGTTAGTCTGATAAGCAAGACCTGAACCGACTCTGGCAGCCGTTCTGGCGGAACTGGTATAGCCGCCTGCGTTAAGATTAAGGGTTAGAGTGTCGCCTGCCACCATATTGGTGATGGTAGCGGTGTAGCCGTTCTGTCTGTCGCCGTTGTAGGTCTTGTTAACCACTGTGGCTGTTAATGTCAACGTACGTTTGTTAATCGTGAAAGTTCCCGTAGTTTTTCCGCTAACAGTGTAATTGTTACTGGAAGGAGTTAAACCTGTTATAGAATAGGTTGCGGCGTTAGTGCCGTAGAATTTTTGAGTGCTGATTGCGCCGGAAACCGACTTAGAGGAAGTACCTGAGCCGCTACCGTAGGTTGCGGTAAACTGGAAAGCGGATAAGTCAGCCGTATAAATGTAATTGTTAGATGAGGACTTACCCGTATTAGAAGTACCGTAAGCGGCGGAATTAAGAGTAACGTCGAAGCCGTGAGCCGCACGGTCATAGGTAAAGGTGGTGGTTGTTGACCAGTTACCGGCAACAAGGTTGATAACCTTGGCATTAACCGACCAGCCTACGCCCGAAGTATTGCTCAGGGTGTAGTTAGAGGTTCCGGGAAGAGCCGCCGTAGCGGTAAGCGAAGTCTTATTGGTTGCGGTGTTGTTGGTGTAGGTAATAGTGCCTAAGCGGCTATCGGAAAGAGAATATATCGTACAGCCTGCACCGGGAGTAGGCAGAGAATAACTGCCGTAAATACCGTTTGCCGCGCCGTTAGCATAGCCCTTGACGTAGTAGTTACCCTGCGTATCCTGTGCCTCGATAATCTCAAGAGTCCACTGGGAAGCCGCATAAACCACAGCCTTGGTGTCGCCGTGGTCGAATATATAGACGTAAGCGGAACCCGTACTTGCGGCAGAATAAGCCTGCCACTTGGTGACGTTGATTTCACGAACGAAAATCTCAAATTTTAAGGTGTTGGCGTTAAGTGTATAATTGTTGTTGATTGAGCCGCTGGAGTTTGTGTACGCGCCTGATACGGTACACTCGTAAACGCCGATTTGCTCCTTAGTCATCGCGAAGGTATAGGACGTACCCGAGGAAGGTCCCTTATATGCTTGCGTACCTGATAAGTTGCTGAGGAAGTAAAGCACGTCACCGGAAACCACGTTGCCGATTGTGACGTTAAAGCCCTGATTAGCTCCTATCGTAAACAGGAAGCCGTTAGTACCCGTTTGGTTAGAAGTAACGGCCGCATTGGTATCGGTACGCTTCCAAGTAACGGTAAGCACGCGCTTGGCGATAGTGTAGGATGCGGATCTGGAAATAGCGTAGTTACAGCCGTAGGAATTGCCGTATTTGTGGGTAGCCGCAGCATTATACGCGCCGTTGTAAAGTCCGCTTGCATTTTGGGCGGCGGCGGTAAAGCTGATATTATAAGAGCCTGCGTTGCTTGCGAGGAAGGGATACGCCGTGGAAGAATTGACCACGGTGCTGTTAGAAGCCAACGAACTACAGGACATACCGGCTGTAACGCTGTAAGTAATCTTAAGCTGTTCGGTGGTGCCAGACCTAACCAACCCCGAGAAGGTTATGTTAAGACCGTGGTTCGCTTTATCGTAAACGACTCCGGTTGCACCGCCGTTGTTGGTAGTAGTGATGCTAAGAGCCTTTTTGTTAATTGTCCAGCTTGCGGTAGAAGTACCGCTTACCGTGTAGTTGGTAAGCGTATTAGAGGTTGCGCCCTTATCGCGAAGAGCAACCGCAATGCTATACGCGCCTGCGTCCGTCATTGTGAAAGAGTAGGTAGTGGTGCCTGTTTTAAGAGTTGCGAATTTTTGAGTGCCGGCTGTGTTGTAGAGATCGACCTCGTCCTTATCGGTGTTATTGTCGTTAACAAAACCTGCAACGGAAAGAGTGTAGCCCTGCGCATTGCCGTTAAACGTGTATGCGTTACTACCCGTCCAGCTTAAGGTAAGCTGTGCCTTGGTGATTAAATATGTATTGGAAACCGTATAGGTGCTGTAGCCGCCCGACGTCGTGCTGGTAACTACAGGCACGTGAGAGGAAGCTTCCGGGGCGATATCGTTCCAACCGAAGACGTTAATAACGTAGTTATTAAGCAGATAAGTGTTAATCTGACTTTCACTCAAGGTTTGAGCGTGCCAACCCACGTTGACGTCAGAAGCATTAACGGAAATCGCACTTTGAACACCCGAGCCGAAGTTAGAATAATCGGTGCCGACCAAGCCTGTTATGGACGCACGCCATTTCGTGGTGTAATACGTGGTATAGTCAGCCGTATTCAAGGGAGAGGTTTGCACCATTTCCTTAGTTAAAGGGCTTGCGCCGAAAGCCTTTGTGTAGTACCAAAGAGTAATGTTAGAGGATATGGGAGTAATTGAGAACGATACGTCGGTATTCGTTTTCAAGCTCTGATTACTGGTAGCCTCGGTATCCGCCCAACGGTAGTTGGTGTTGACGTTGGTCAAGTCGTCCGAACCGTTGAACTTAAGTATGTACATTGAGTTGATGGTATAGTTGCCCGCGTCTCTTACCACTGCGGAATTGAAGTTGACGTTAGAGGTATTGTATATAGATCTACGCGCGGTAAAACTGGAACTGGGAGAACCCAGCTTAACGCCGCCGTAACCGCCGGAGCCGTACCAGTTGACGTTTGCCGCTTTTTCCTGATTGTAGATAGTGTTATCAGAACAATTTATAGTAAGCAAAGCGTTAAGGTTAGACGTAGAACCGTCGTACTCCTTGGAATTCTGCGTGAACGCGGCGGAAAGAGTAAGAGGGTTAATAACAGGTCTTACAGTACTGCCGGAAGCGGCAAGAGCACTGCCTAATAACACGCCGTTTACCCTTGTGAAAACGTAGCAAACGGGATAATAGTACACACGCGTAGCATTATAAGTGGAGTAAGTCGCGCCTGCGTCGTACAACACGTTGTACTTGTCGTTGAAGTCGTGCATACCTGTGCTGGCATTATAGGTATATGTGTTGTAGTGGAAAGCAGTAATACTGGTAGTACTTGGTACCCAGCGTATCTCGCTTTCCATCTGTCCGGCAACCGCGCTTCCCGCAAAGGAGACTGATGCCAAGGTATCCATATCGATACCCTTGCCGTAGTTGATAGCCGCAGGATCGGAAGTGACCGTAACCGTAGGTGCGTTCATATTCCATCTAAGATAGTAGGTGTAACCGTGAGAAGAGTCGCTGTTGCTGTTGGTGTGGTTAGACGCGCTGATTGTAGTGGTAACACCGCCGGAACAAGCCGATGAGGTGTACCAGTTAGCGGCGGAAAAGCCGTTAGGGGGCAAAGTGACACCGCTATCGGTGGCGTAAACGCCCTGCGAGGAGCCGTTAAGGGTAGATAGAGTAATAGACGATGTGGTGTACGGTCGCATAGTGGGGGCTCGATAAGTCATCGCACTGTTGCTGAAATTGTAATTAGCAGTGTCTAGCTGATAAGAGGATTTTTGGTTATCGGCTAAACTCATATTATTACTGAAATACACGTTATAACTGGCTACAACGTAGTTTTCAACCTCCCACAACGCATATAAGGTGATGTTGGAATTTACAGTGTAAAGGTAGTACCCATTGCTATTAAGAGCCAAAGGATTGCCACTGGTGCTGCTGGTTGCCCAGCCTCTGAAGCGCCTGCCCGAATAGCTATACCAGAAGGAAGAAGTCGGCAAATATATAGAGGAGCCGTTCGTAACTATCGTATAAAGATAACTGTT
>CAYJBY010000014.1:0-20927 GCA_964368645.1 uncultured Christensenellaceae bacterium | reverse complement strand
GTAAAAGCGGTGCCGCTGGCGGAGTTGCTTGCGTAACCGGCATAAAAAGTTAGATTGCCTGTATCCGAAGAGCTAATCGACATCTTAAGGGTAGAACGCGAGGAGGAGGTGTACCAACCGGTGAATATGTAACCGCTAATCGCAGGTCCCGTAGGGAAATAACTATAGGAGAGGGAAGCCCCTGCCATATAATAGTCGGGGTATGCGTCGGTCAAAGATGTACTAGTACCGTTGTAGCCGCCTATAAAGGTGTTATCTTTATTGTACCACTTAATTGTATATTGCGTCTGCGAGGTAGCCCAACTGGAGAATATATAGTAATTACCGCAACAATAGTTAAGGGTGTACTCCTTATCAGTGTACTTCTGCAAAGCAACCATCTGCCCTGAGAGAGGCCCCGAGGTGTAATAAGCATACACGCCCTTTAAGGTCTGCGTTCTGGACGCACTGGATGAGCTGGTACCTGTATATGCCGAGATAGAAGCATTGGGATAAGTAATGGTAACTGTAAGATAGGGCGTGCCCGAAATCGGAGCGTCGCTCTTACCGAAGGAGATGTTACCCGTGGGCGTACTCAAACGCGAGGTACTGATTCTGGCGTCGGTATCATAGAAGCTGGTGCCTGTCGCCGAGTTAAGCAAGCTATAAGTTGAAAACGTGGCGTGGTACTGCATATTGGCGGTAATCAAGGTACCCGTTATGGTGCCTGCGTCACCGACCGTTTGGGGACCGCTGCCCGAGTCCTTAGCCCAACCGCCGAAGCTGCCGGGGTTAGACATAATAGTTGAGGCCGCCGGGATAGCATAGCTGTTGTCGTAGCGTATCGTCGCGGTTAGCTTGGTCGTCGTATTACTGTTCCAGCCCGCTAATCCCGTTCTAAAATACGAGACGGACGTAGTGGTCAGAGTGAGGGTATAGGCGTTAGGTGTATAGTATGCCCCTATGTATGAGCCGCTGCCGCCCCAGGTAGAAGCATTACTGACCATAGTCGCAAGTGTAACAGTTAGCGAAGTAGTGCCAAGAGAAGTGCCGGGAGTAGTGGTGCTTGAACTGCCGTAATAAAGTACGGGGTTGCTGTAATAACCCACCGAAGCGGACGTAATCGCGTAACTGGAATCGTAATTGGTAAAAGTGTAGGTCTTAAAACTGTCCTTATCGATAGCGGCATTGTTGACCTTAACACTGCTGTACAGACGCTGACGGTTGCCTACGTTGTTAGAGGAGTTGGGAGTTACAAGGCCCACGTTGACGTAGGGCTGTCCGCTGATAGTAACCACAAAGCGGCAATTCTTCATACCGTAACTTTGGTCAATATCAAACATATTAAACAAACCCGTACCGCCGTCGCTTGCCATACCGTAATACCCCGTAATGTAATTCTTGGGGCTTGCCAAGGTAGTGGCGTCTGCGAGCTTGGCGTTCTCGTTACT
The DNA here is from genome assembly GCA_964368645.1 of uncultured Christensenellaceae bacterium. Classification (GTDB taxonomy): domain Bacteria; phylum Bacillota; class Clostridia; order Christensenellales; family CAG-1252; genus JAEDHM01. Next base: position 19,497 of record CAYJBY010000014.1, on the reverse strand, counting down.
ATAAGTCTCGCTGCCCGATCTACCGCCGCCGCCGTACTCGGTAATGCCGGTAGGGTTGTTGGTGGTATCGCCGTCACCTGTACAGGGCTTGTAATTATTACTTGAGCGGCTGCCGCCCTCAACCTCGTCTGCGGATCTGTAGTGATATGCTGAATCGTTCATACGAATTGCAATCTTACGTTCCGCCTTGTTGGCTGTTACAAAGCCGTCACAGTAAAACTCGATGCTCTCCACAAAGCCCAACTTCATCAGGTATTTGAGGTGATCGGGGATAGCCGCATTGACGGCAAACCAACAGCAGCCCTCACCTGAGCTTATACCGTCGTTCTCGTAAACCAGAACTCCGCCTGCCGCATCGCCTGAGTTATAAGTAACGCTGACGTCTTGCGCGTTGTTGTCCTCCCAGAAGTAGAAGCTGATGGCAGTGTAGGGAACATTATATGTAAAAGTCTTGATTGTCGAGGACGAGCCTGCGGCGTTGGCAAGATTGCCGTCAGTTATCGCGTTGTTATCGCTGGCAACCACCTTATTGTCGCCGTTACTGGACTTGCTCCAAGAACCTTGATCCGACCAAGAGAGAGCGTTAGCGGTATCCGCCGTATCGGACACCTTAACACCGCCAAATCCCGCGAACATAAAGAAAACGAACAGCGTGACAAAAAAGAACGCTGCCGTCGATATCAATATCGTTTTGGAAATACTCCTGTTTCGGGATTGACTTGTGTTCATAAAAATGCCCTCCTTTATACGGTTGGATATGACAATATTACGGCTATGCCGCCTTTTATGGTAACATTATAGCTTAGCTATGGTGAAAATTCAATCGGAATGAGTGAAAGAAAAGTGAAATTGTCGAATACTTTGCGTTATTTTAATCGAAATTTAATATTAAAAATCGCGCTCGCAAGCGCATACGCATTAATGCACGATTTTATTTGTAAAAAATTACCGTTTTACCTATCGAAATCGGTAAGTAATAATTAGGCTATCATCGTCCTACAGTCACATAAAAGCTCTGGTCGGTTGTGACGGCGCAACCGAGATAGTAGGTTTTGCCGGTCTCAAGCTCACAGGTAAGCTCGAAATCCAAGCCGTTATCGGCATTGTAAGCGGCGGAAAAAAGCGCCTTTCCGTTATAGTCGAAAATGGTACCGATAACGTACTCGCCGTCCCTGCTGGAAAACTTGAAAACAGCGGTTTCGGAAGGGGTAAAAGAGTATAGCTCCATCGTCTTAAAATCGTTGCTGGAAAGTCCTGCGGAAACAGGCGACCAAACGTCGAAATTCAGCGTTCCGATACAGTGTATATTATACACTGTATAACCGTAATTGCAACTTACCGTTACACCCTTATATTCGTAGCTGATTACAGCTGTAAAATCTCCTGTCTCCGCGGTGGAAAAATCGCTCACCATTTCGGCTGTGACAGGTATTGTTTTTTGCTGACCGACGTTGTCTGTAACGACAGCCGTAATACCCGAAACAAGGCTCGCTCCAACCCGATAATTACTTGTCGGGGAAGACACTTCGATAGCGGTGGGAAGCCCCCTTTCCGTCACCGAGTAGCTGTAGCTTACGGATAAATTGTAATAGGATACCGTTGCGGTATATTCGCCCGACGCGGCGGTGGTAAAGCCCTCCGTCATAGTCTGCGTCAAGGGCTCTCTTTTGACAATTACGCCGTCCGAATAATATTGCACCTCGCCGCCGCCGAAAGCGTCTCCCACGTAGTACGTAAGGGGCGTATCCACGGCGATACCGTCGTATTCCTTAATCTCGCCCGTGAACAGGGAAACCAACAGCATAGGTCTGTTCTTAGAAGCGGAAAGACCGTAATCGAACAGGATAAGCGCGGCTACAAGCACCACGGCAAAGCAGACGAAAAAAACCGTCCTGAAACGTCGGGAATTGAGCATAAGCAAAAAGCGGCGAAAAGCCTCCTTAATGCGTGTTATCAATATCGTCAATCGGTTATTTTTATCCACGTCTAAATAATAACGGTAAATCCGAAAATTGTCAACTCCCCATCGGACGCGGTCTGCGAATAAACTCTATTTTTCATTTTTTTAACATATTGTTGTTGCAAATATCACATTTATTTGATATAATTTGTTGATAAAAAAGGAAGTATGCGTATGCCTGTGTGCGAAATTTGCGGTTCTAACGTCAACGACAATTCTTTCTGCAGTAACTGCGGTTATTTTCACTCGGCGCAGAACAAGGTTCGCACCCCGTCCGTTCCCGATAAGCTAATCAAGGCGCAGGGCGTTCCCAATCGCTATCCGTCGGACAAGCTTAAGACTGTTTTCCGTTGTGACCTCACTTCCTATTGCAACCGTCAGAAATTCTTAATCGGTATATTTGCCTTGCTGGCAGCCGCCTTTTTAGCGGCGTTCGGAATCTATTTGCGTTACAATTTAATCAAAGGGATTTTGGACTTTAATCTGGGTTTTTTAACCGCTTCTATGGTCATACTGATACTTTTCGGTATAAGTATTTCCCTGCTGATTATCCACGTAGTGCGTTTCGTCCGCCTGCAACGAGTCGGCAACGACAGCTTTGCCGTTATTCCCCGTACCGTTGACGTGCCCCTTATCTTCGTGGTGGACGGCAGAATCTATCACGTTTCCCCCGATACCGACTGCCCTGTTTGCGCCGCCGACGCTCTGCTCCCCGAGGATAACAATGCGTTGCACTTCGACACAGCTTCCGACGGCGAGGTATTCTTGGTCTGCGATTATGGCAACGGCTCGCTGACGCATTTCTTCTCTATCGATACCATTGCGATAAGAGATAGGCTACGCGCCGAAAACAAGGAGGACAACCTATGATGCCCGAGTATATTACGCTTTTCGGATCTGATTTTCCTCTTTATTACGTTTGCTACTTTTTGGCTTTCCCTATGTGCGTGGTCTTTAACACAGTGTACTACCGCAAGCAATACCGTATGGGTAATCTCAAAAACGTATTTTTGACGATGCTTACCTGTAACGGCATTTATATTATCACAATGCTCGTTTCTTGGTTGGTGGAAAAGGTTTCCCTCCACGGTATGAACTGGGTTAGAGTCGTAGGTTTTTTGCCTATTTTCTTCTTTTTCCTTGCCAAGGTGTCTAAGTCCGAGTACAAAAATACCCTTGACTTTATGACGCCATCCAACAGTATCGGCAATATGTGCGCCCACGTGGGCTGTATCTTCGGCGGCTGCTGTCACGGCTTCCCTATCGAAAATTACCCCGAATGGCTTAGATGGATGGGTATTTATAACAACGAAACAGGCTCCTACCTCTTCCCTATCCAACTTGTGGAATGCTTCTTGTACGGAGCGATTGCTTTCGGTATCGTCTTTTGGGCGAGGTCTAAGCACTTCAAGACCAACGGCAAATCCTTCCCCTTGTACCTTATACTCTTCGGAAGTTTGAGGTTTTGCTGTGAGTTCGGACGCGATAACGTCAAAATCGCAGGCGGCCTTTCGGAGTTTTCATTTTGGTGTATCGCTTGGTTCGTCCTCGGCGTAACTTGGTTGGGGCTTATCCATATCAACGAAAGAAAGAAACGGCTTGCGGCACAAGCGGCGGCAAAGGATACTGCGGTAAACGATATTCCCCCACAGGATAACGAACAAACGGCAGGCACGGAGAACGGCGAAGAGTACGCGGAGGGCGGTTTAGTTACCGCCGAGAACGGTATAGCTTTACAAAACTGTGATATAGCCGCGAGCATTGACGATACCGCCTCACAAGAGGTTAATTTAGTTTCTGCCGATAACGAACAAACAGCAGGCACGGCGGAGTAGCTTGCTACCGAGAAAAACAGACGGCTGATAGGCGGAGTAACTTGCTACAACAGTACAGCGGTAAGCTAAGCAAAGTAGCCTGCTACAGTGAAAGAACAGATGACAAGTACGGCGAGCTAACTTGATATAAGAGTAGCTTGCTACAAGCGACCGACACGGCGGAATAGCTTGTTAAAGAAAAAAGCGAATACGACTGAGTAGCTTACAAAGTCGGCGGAGAGAACCGATTAATAATCAATTCCAAGTCTTATTGCTTTGCCGCGAACGGCACAGCACCCGATATAAAGCAAATAACGCACTGATTTGTGCTTTCAATTTTTTATAAGGAGATTTCAATGACTGATTACGACGTGGTTGTAATAGGAGCAGGCAACGGCGGCATTTCCGCGGCATTAACCTGCGCTAACGGCGGTTTGAAAACACTGCTTTTGGAACAGCACCATATTCCCGGCGGTTGTGCAGGGAGTTTTGTAAGAGGACGGTTTGAGTTTGAATACTCGCTCCACGAGCTTTCCGGCGTTTCCAGAGAGGAAGGCAAGGTAGGTATGGTCGGCAATTTGTTCGACAAACTCGGCGTGAAAATCGAATGGGCGGACGTGCCGTCTGCCTACCGCGTCATTACCACCGCGGACGGTGAACAAGACGTCAACTGCCTTGTTCCTTTCGGCGGCTTCGACAACGTAATTCGCAATATCGAGGAGTGTATTCCCGGCAGTTCCGTTTATACGAAACCGCTTTTTGACCTGATGGTGGAATGCGATAAGGCTCTTTTCACCATAAAGGCTAGCGTGAAAGCCATCGTCAAGGTGGCGAAGGACTATCCCAACTTTTTCCGCGTGGCTACTAAAACGCTGGACGAGGTTGAGGAAGAGATGAATATACCTTTCCGCGTCCGCTCCATTATCAACGCCTATTGGTGCTACCTCGGCGTTACTGCGGACAAGCTGGATTTCGTTCACTTTGCAACTATGTGCTGTACGTATTTCGGCTTGGGTGCGGTTATCCCAAAGGCGCGTTCCCACGAGCTGACCTGTGCCTTTTTGAAAAGATTTGAGGAGCTGGGCGGCGAGGTTTGGCTCAGCACTAAGGCGAAAAAGATTATCGTTGAAAACGGCATCGCCAAGGCGGTCGTCACCGACAAAGGCACGATTACGGCGAAAAAGATTATCGTCGATATGCCGCGTACCTCGGTCTACAGCAGACTTATCGATCAGGAACAGGTTCCCGAAAGAGAGGTCAAGCACTGCAACAGCCGCAGTTTGGGCGGTCAGGGCTTTATTGTCTATATGGGACTTAACAAGTCTAAGGAAGAGTTAGGCTTAAAGGATTATTCCTATTTCATCTCTCCCAGCGGAGAGTCGAAAAATATTGCCGCGTCAATGCGCAGTTTCGACGGTGATAAATTTATGGCTGCTGTGTGCCTTAACAACGCTATCCCCGATTGCAGTCCTAAGGGTACGACAATCGTGTCCTTAACGGCTATGTTTAAGGACAATGCCCTCGACTGTATCGACGACGACAACTACGTGGACAAAAAGAACGAGCTGGCTTATAACCTTATTCGTCATTTTGAGAAAGCCACGAAGACCAGTTTGATACCTTATATCGAAGAACTTTCGGTAGCGAGTCCTGCCACTCTAGCCGCTAACATCGGCTCCTATAACGGCATAATGTACGGCTACGAGCCTGTGCTTACGGACACCTTGATTATCCGAACCGTTAATTTGAAAAAGGATCACCCTATCAAAAATCTGCTGTTTTCAGGCGCGAGCGGACACAGCGGTCACGGCTACGGCGCGTCGCTGAGAACAGGCTATATGATGGGAACTACGGCAATAAAGGAAATTAACGAGGAGGCGAACAAATGAAACGGAACTTATTCAAAAGCAAATTCGGATTCAAGGGTTTTCTGAAGTTCGGAGCCTACCTTAAAAACGCGGCTAACGTGGTGAATAAAGCCTCCGACGCCCCTCTTGAGCCGTATCCGCACTTCAATAAAATCGGCAACGCCAGACACCCTCACAACCTAATCACCGCGGAAATTACAGCAATATCCGATATTATCGGTACTGACGTTAAGGTTTTCAGACTGCATAATCCGCAAGGCGATTTGCCTAGAGGAAGAGCAGGACAATATACTGCGTTGGAGGTTATCGGCGTCAACGGAGCAAGTTCAATGCACCCGTATTCGATTATATCGGATATTTCATCGGATTATTGGGATATTGCCATAGAAGACAGCGGTAAAACAGGCAGTTATCTTTGTAAAACGCTTTCCGTTGGCTCGACCATAAGAATTGCCGCACCTATCGGAGAATTTTATTATGAAGATATGCGCGACGAGAAACTGGTTATCGGCTTAACAGAGGGTATAGGTATCGCACCGTTTTTGTCGATGGCTAACGCAATCGTTACGGGTAAGGAAGATTTCCGTTTAACGGTTTATTGTCAAAATTCTACGGATGATTCGGGGCTTTTTGATATGTTTGCAGACTTTGACAAAAAAACTGACGGCAAAGTAAAAGCGGTATTTATCAAAACTCCTTTATCTGTCGATACTATTCTTGAAGAACAGCACGACAAGCCTTTTTCGGTGTACGTCAACGCTCCGTTTCCTGCTTTCTACGGTTTAGAGGAATTAGGCAAAAAGTTGGCAATCGATAAAAAACACTTGCGCACGGAAGCATACGGCGAGATTAAGGACGTTAATGCGCTTAAGGACTTCCCGACTGAACGCCGCGGCGAGTTTACGGCTACTGTAACCGCCTACGGTAAATCCATAAAAATTGCGGTCAATTCGGAAGAAACACTGCTAACTTCTATTGAAAGAAGCGACATTAAGCCCCTTGCCCGTTGCAGAAGCGGCGAATGCGGCTGGTGCAGAAGCAGGCTGATTTCAGGCAGTGTTTATACTGTTGCGGAAAAGGACACTCGGCGTCAAGCGGAAAAAAAGTTCGGATATATACACCCTTGTATCAGCTATCCGCTTAGTGACTTGGAAATCGCAATAGAAATCGCTGATGGAGATTATAACGGATAAATCTAGATAATTTGCTTTAGCGTTACTTATTTAAGCTTTGTTTTAACTACATTTATTGAGGTATATTAAATGGAAAAACTTATCGACACAAAAAATACTTTGATGGCAACCAGATACGACATCATTTGGAAGGGCTTGTTCAAGAACAAATTTCAGGTCAGCCCGAAATACATTCCGCAGGTTTTGCTTGCTCTGTTTATGTCCGGCGTTCTTCTGCCGTTCACCATCGGTGAAAGTCTTTACTACCGCAACAAAATCAAAACCTCTCCCGTTAAAAAACCTATCTTTATCTTAGGTCATTGGCGCACGGGCACTACCCTTTTGCAGAACCTTATCTCCAAGGATCCCGAAACCGCATTTCTTGATCCTATGTCAGGTTATTCTCATAACACGGCTTTGATGCGTGCTATTCTCAAGGGTTCTATCGATTCTATGCTTGCAGAGGTTAGGGTTATGGATAATATGGAATACAAGGTTGACCTGCCTCTTGAGGAGTACGTTGTTTTCTCAACCTGTTACCACAATGCTATGTGGGAAATGAACATCTATCCCAAGTCTCGCGATATGTATATGGACTATGCATTTGTGGACGAGCTTCCCGAAAAGCAGAAAAAGGGTTGGCTGAAAAACTACGACAAAATGCTGAGAAAAATCACCTACAGAACAGGCGGAAAATCTCTCGTTCTCAAAAGCCCTGACGCTACAGCCCGTGCTCTTTTGCTAAAGGAAACCTACCCCGATGCTAAGTTCATCAATATCTACCGCAACCCTTACGCGGTGGTGCGCTCTTCCATCAATATGTATCAAAAAATGTTCCGCGTTTGGGGCATACAGGAGGTACCCTCTTATGATGAAATCGAGGAGTTCGTTATCAAGGGTTTCAAACGTATGTACCTGAAATATTTTTCCGATTTGCAAAAAATTCCCAAAGAGGATATAATAGAATTTAAGTTTGAGGAATTTGAGAAGAATCCTATGCCCCTGTTGGAGAACGCATATCGGCAATTCGGTTGGAATTACGACGCCGCAAAACCCGAGATACAAAAATTCTGGGATTCCCTTGCAGGCTACAAAAAGAACGATTTTGACTACCCCGACGAGCTGATTTCCAAGGTAAACGAGGAATTGGGCTTCTACTTCGAGCATTACGGCTACGAAAAGCAAAACGTCTGATGACGACTAAGTAATCGGCTGACTTCGGATTAAAAACCGATAGTAACAGACAGTAACAACTAGGTTTACGTTAGTCTGGTGTCGGCTAAGTAATCGGCTGACTACGGGTTAAAAACCGATAAACCGACAGTAACAACTAGGTTTTCATTAAGCCCTGATGATAGTTGTTTAGTGGGCTGACTTTAAGTTAAAAACCGATTGACGTTGGTTAAAGCTTAATTACAAAATTAACGCCTATCATTGCCAAGTAATCGGTTAATTGTCGGATTAAATAACGGTGTTAACGCGTAATGCGGATTAAAAGAGTTTCGGCTATAACAATAAGAAAATCATCGTTCGTTGTTATGGGATTGAGAGGTGCGATTTGGATAGTTTAGACAGACTGGAAAGCAAAAGCATATACATTTTGAGAGAAGCCTACGCCGCTTTCGATAATCTTTGTATGCTTTGGTCGATAGGTAAGGACAGCACTGTTATGTTGCACCTTGCACGTAAGGCTTTTTTCGGTCACATTCCTTTCCCTCTCGCACATATCGACACCCACTACAAGATTCCCGAGATGATCGAATACCGCGACAAACTCGCTAAAGAACTGGGATTATATATGGTTTACGGTGAGAACACTGAGGCTCTTGCGGCAAAACGCACTTTCCCAGACGGGCAGGTCAGCCGCATTGAATGCTGTCGCCTGCTTAAGACCGAGGCTCTTACCCATACCGTTGACGGTACTTGGCCGCGGTACAAGCTTAACCTTATTACAGGCTGTTACGAAAAGGATTCCAATTCTCAACCCTTCAATGGCGTTATCGTCGGTGCACGGTCTGACGAGGAAGGCTCTCGCTCTAAGGAAAGATATTTTTCGCCCCGCAACGAAAAAAGCAGTTGGAGCATAGAGGATCAGCCGCCGGAGCTGTGGAACCAGTACAAAACTGATTTCAAAAGCGGTACACACGTGAGAATCCACCCCCTTCTCGACTGGACGGAGCTTAACGTATGGGAATATATCGAAAGAGAAAAGATAAAAACCGTTTCTCTTTACTACGATAACGGCAGCGGTACGCGTTACCGTTCTCTCGGTTGCGCTCCCTGCACCAAGCCGATCCCCTCTTTTTCCAAAAATCCGTCGGATATAATCGAAGAGCTTAAGAACGGTCAGCTCTCGGACATAGCGGAACGTAGCGGCAGAGAGCAGGACGCAGAGGACGGCGGCGGTCTGGAAACCCTGCGGCGCGGGGGGTATATGTGATATGGAAAAAACTGTTACAATAGTCACAGTCGGTCACGTTGACCACGGCAAAAGTTCCGTTATAGGCAGACTTTTGGCAGACGGTGGGGTTTTGCCTAAAGGCAAACTGGAAGCCGTTAAGCGGAACTGCGAAAAAAATTCCCGTCCTTTTGAGTACGCTTTTTTACTGGACGCGCTTAAATGCGAGCAGTCGCAGGGTATAACTCTCGACATAGCTCGTTGCTTTTTCGCCTATGAGGGTATCCGATACGAGATTTTGGACGCCCCCGGGCATTTGGAACTGCTTAAGAATATGGTTACGGGCGCGTCGCACGCGGACGCCGCATTAATGGTAATCGACGCTACTAAGGGTATTGAGGAAAACACCAGACAGCACGGCTACTACCTCAAGCTCTTAGGCGTTAAACAGATAGTAATCGCAGTCAATAAGCTGGATTGTATCGACTATGCCCGTGACATATATGAACAAATAAAAACCGATATAACCGATTTCTTTTCGGACTTAGGGCTTTCGGCTAACGCCTGTATTCCCGTCAGCAGTATGGGCGGTGACAATATAATCAACCGTTCCGATAAAACGCACTGGTATGAGGGCGATACGGTTATAGAGGCTTTTGCAAGGCTGGCTCCTACGTCTGTTGACGGCGGTCTTCCTTTGCGGCTTCCTATTCAAGGCGTTTATAAATTCACCGAAAAAGGCGACGAAAGGCGCATTTTTGCCGGTACTGTCGCCAGCGGCGAGATAAAAACCGCCGATAATATCGTCTTCTATCCCTCGGGAAAGCGCACCTCTGTCAGCACTTTGGAGTCGCTGAACGGAACAAGAGAAGTTTTTGCAACCGATGAGGCGGCAGGCTTTACCGTTACAGAGCAAATTATCGTTAATCGCGGTGAAATTGCCTGCAAGGCGAACGAACAGCCCCCTCTTACCGCGGTTAAAATCAGAGCTAACGTATTTTGGCTGGGTAAAAATCCATTAACAACTCAAAAAACCTACATTTTTAAGCTTTGCACCTCACGTACCGAGGCGAAAATCGACAGCATCGAAAGCGTACTTAATGCCTCAACCTTAAAGCGCGAGCAACGGGATTGCGTGGAAAAAAATCAGGTTGCAACTGTGGTTATCGCCTTAGAACGCCCTGTTGCTTTCGATATAGGCGCGGAGTTTTGCGATACCTCGCGTTTCGTCCTTGTAGATGATTACGAGATTGCAGGAGGAGGGAGAATTGTAGAGGCTCTGTCCGACTCCGCTTACGACGGCAAACAGCTTCGCCGCTCCGCAGGTCGGATTAACTCCGCCGAGCGGTCACGTTTTCTCAAGAGAAAGGGCGCGGTTATCTGGCTGACAGGCTTATCGGGCAGCGGCAAAACCACTATTGCCTGCGACGCGGAATACGAATTAATCCGCCGCGGAATCAACGCTTACGTTTTGGACGGTGACGAGCTAAGGAGCGGATTAAACTCCGATTTGGGATTTTCGGCGGCTGACCGCAACACCAACGTACAGCGCACTGCTTACGTAGCCAAAATGTTTAAGGACGCAGGCATAGTTACCCTTGTTACGCTGATTTCCCCCTTCTCGGAGGGGCGGCAGGAGGCAAAAAGGATAATCGGACACGACTTCTACGAGGTTTTTGTCAATGCGCCTATAGAGGTTTGCAGGCGGCGCGATCCCAAAAAGCTGTATTCGCAAGCCGACAAGGGAACGCTTGATAACTTTACGGGGAAGGACTCCCCTTACGAAATTCCTCTTGCCCCCGACTTAGTAATCGACACAGGCGAACAGTCGGAAATTCAATCGGCGGAAACCCTGCTTAACTTCATTTTCAGCAAATTGGAAGGCTAACATTCTACCGATTTTACCGCAAAAAAGTTGTTGCTTTGTAAGCTTTATTAGTTGAACCAAAGCCTTACTCTGTCAGCTTAGGATTTGTACCCGATTAGGGTTGCCGTTACTCGCACATACTCTCGCGCGGATAATCCAACGGTTACCGCTAAAGCCAACCGTTATCTGCTGAAACAACAGGAATTTCCCTAAAGAAAACCGCCTTTACAGTTAGTCGGTAAAGTGCTATAATTGCTTCTGATGAACAAAATGACTACCGCGAAAAAAATAATCTCCGCATTGGCGATTGCAATTCTATTGATGCTAATCGCTTTTTTTGCCGCGGCTGTCGTCAAGTTTTGCTTGCTACGCACCATCTGGGTTGAGGGTAACAGTATGGAAAGCACGCTCAGCACGGGCGACATTATTTACGTCCGAACCGTAGGTGGTAAGCCCGAGTTTTACGATATTGTGGTGCTGTATATTCCCAACGATTTCTCTAATCCCGATATGAGCGAATGCCCGTTAAACAACGACTATAACGCTGAAAGCTTTGCAAAATGTCTTCCCTTCTTCGGCACTATGGTTAATCCACAGCCGATTTCGGACAAATGGACGTGCTTGGTGAAACGCGTCATAGGACTTCCCGGCGATACGTTGGAATACAAAAGCGAATTTTCCGAGCAAACGAGATGCTATATGATTAATCTCTATCGTAACGGCGAACTGCTTGACGAGGGATTTGTCATTTACGATTCGGCATATCGCTACCTCGGCAATATTCCATCGGGAGCTAATACCTTGAACGCAAGAGCGGCGTTTACGCTTGCGGAGGACGAATATTACGTTCTGGGCGACAACCGCAGAGTAAGCTATGACAGCAGTGACTTCGGTGCGGTCAAAAAGGATTGGATTTTGGGTACTGTCACCTTGATGAGAGTTGACGGAGAATTAACCAATAATATGGACAGAGTGAAAACGGAATAACTTTTCCGCTTATCTATACGGCGTACTTTTTCTTACCTTTCTACCTACCCGATTTTAATACGGTTTTGATATTTTTTGTTAGCTATTCTTTATGAACTTACTGCTTAAAACTCTATTTTCTTTCTGCTATTCGTTATAAACCTACTGCTCGAAGTTTTTTCTGCCAGCTATTCTTTAAGAAATGCCACTTAATGGTTATTTTTCCAAAACCCTTACGGGTTTGTTGACATTGCTTTTGCAAAATGCTACCATTATGCGATGGAAGAAACTATACAAAAGAAAAAACTTCAAAAATGCGGCGAGTTTAACTGGCTTTTAGCGATGATTATAGTGTCCTTGGGCGTATGCTTTGCCAACAAAGCATCTCTGGGAGTATCTATGATTGCGGCGCCGACTTTCATAATCTACGACGCACTTCACCCCTTTATCGGGTTCTTAACCATCGGAATGACCGAATATTTTTTGCAAGGCGTTTTTCTCTTCCTTATGTGCTGTATCGTCCGCGGTTTTAAGTGGCGTTATCTTCTTTCCTTTTTGGTCGCTTTTATTTACGGCAATATTCTGGACCTTTGGATACTCATTTTCGGCGCAGAGCCCTGTTCAGAGATTTATTTACGTTGGATTTTCTTCGTATTAAGCACGGTTTTGGTCGCACTGGGCGTGGCTTTTTTCTTCCGAACCTACTTACCTCTTCAGGTTTACGAGCTTTTCGTGGCGGAGGTATCCTCTCGCTACCAAAAGAATATTAACAAGGTGAAAATGACATTTGACTTATGCCTGCTTGCATTATCTCTAATCTTGGTGTTTTCCCTTAATTACGCAGACTTACCTTCCTTTGAGCCCATCAGTATTCTTTATTCGGACTTCCATCATATCGGATTGGGAACGGCGATAACGGCGGCTGTCAATGCGCCAATAATCGCGCTGTGGGGAAAGCTTATCGATAAGTTCAGCGCACAGGATCCTATCTTCCCTCGCTTCAAGAACTTTTTGCTGAAATAATCGACTTATCATTTTAACGCTCATCAATATAAAATCCTTAACTGCACTCAAAAATCGGTTGTTTTTTAACTTAGCTATGACGGCGATACATCAATCCCGATTGCCTTTTTATAAGGTATTTTTGTAATTTTCAGCAAGTAACTTAACTATGGTTACGTATTTGATACTCCCTTTTGATAAGTTGCGTTTTAAGTTAAATATTAAAAATTGACAAACTATGTAAGTGGTGTTATTATTTATTTGTATTCCGTCAATAACTGATAGGAGGTTATTATTATGTTTGATATTATGATCAACCCTCACGGTGGAAACGGCAAATCCTTGGACACGCTGAAAATCGTCACCGAAAAGCTTGATTCCGCTAATATAGAATATACAATTCACAAGACAGAAGGCCCTCAGCACGCTACCGCTTTGGTAAAGGAACTTAACGATTCGCAGGCTCATACAGATTTATTGGCTTTAGGCGGCGACGGCAGTTTTAACGAGGTTCTTAACGGCATTACCGATTTCAGCAGAATTACATTGGGACTGATACCCTGCGGAACAGGCAATGACTTTGCCGCCGCGGCAGGAATCTCCACCGATCCGTTAGAAGCCTTAAATGCGGCGATTAATGGCTCAAAGCGTTTCGTGGACTACATTCAAGTCGGTAACAAACGCGCTATTAACTGTGCCGGTGCAGGTATGGACGTGGACGTATTGGAAAGATATTCCACGATGAAAGCCTTTCGCGGCAAGCTGAAATATTACGCTTCTCTAATCGACGTGTTGCTTCACGCAAAGTTTCATAAATCCATTGTGACAATAGACGGCGTTGCGACTCAAAAGTCCGTTTTTCTCATAACTGCCGCTAACGGTATCTATATCGGCGGCGGTATGCCTATATCCCCTAATTCAAAAATCGACGACGGATATATTACCTTGGTCGTTGTCAACGAAATCAAAAAACGCAAAATCCTCGGCTTACTGCTGAAATTCTTAAGCGGCGGCAAGCACATAAAAGAGCCCTGCACGGAAGAATTTTTCGTTAAAGAATGTAAAATCGAGCTTATCGACGAGGGTTGCGTTGAATTAGACGGAGAATTGTATAGAGAAAAAGTGTTGGATTGCAAGATTAAAAGCGGAGAATTACAGCTCTTTATGTAACGCTACCTGCCGTAGACGCTAAACTAATCACAAATCACAACCGTTAGCCGTTGCTATTATGTAATAGTGCTATTACACAACGCATAACGGCAACAAGCGTTCTCCCTACAGCAACTTTTTATTGAATTACCACGCAAAAAATAATTGCATTCATTGCAGTTATTTTTTGCGTTGAATAACACCTTATCGGAAATATTGGGCTCTATGTCAGTCGTGCTGTGCAACTCAATATCAGCCTTTTAGCAATACTTCAGCGTCCAGCTCTTTACTTACTTGTAGAATATTGGATTTATCAAATACTTTTAACAAATCTTCCGCACTCTTCGGGATATTTTGGGGAATGATTCCGCTAAGATAGGCTAGGTAGCCTAATATTTTCGCCGAGTCTGTCCTCATTCGCAGCTCGCCGAGGTCTAAATCCAAGTCGCGTTTTGACAGCTTGCGTCCTCCGACACCGTTAAGCAAGGGAACGTGATAATATGACGGCGCAGTGCCGCCCAAAAGCTCGGTAAGGTAAAGCTGTCTTGGCACAGAGGTCAGTAAGTCAGCTCCGCGAACCACTTGATTGACACCCTCAAGATAGTCGTCAACAGTAACCGCTAACTGATAACTAAAACTCCCGTCCGCCTTTTTCAGCACGAAATCGCCGCAATCCTTAGCTAAATTCTCGTAGTATGCACCCTGCACTCCGTCCACGCAACCGTAAACTTTGTTCGGCACCTGAAGTCTGAAAGAGGGCGTTCCCCGTCTGCCTTGTCTTTCCGCAACAGTCAAATTACGGCAATTACCCGGATAAACTATGTGTCCGTCGGTAGCGTGAGGTGCTTTTGACACGTTCAGCACGCTATGGGTGCACCAACAAGGATATACCAAGCCCGCACTTATCAGCGAGTCTATAACTTCCTGATACACGTTGCCCCGTTCACGTTGCGGCTGTACCTCGTAATCCCAGTACAAGCCCAGCCATTCCAAATCGCTTTTTATCAGATTTTCGTATTTCGGCGGACATAAAGTACCGTACAAATCCTCTATACGCAAAAGTATCTTACCGCCGTCCGACTTTGCCAAAAGCCAAGCGTTCAATAAGCTAAAGACGTTGCCCAAGTGCATTCGTCCGCTGGGAGTGGGCGCAAACCGCCCCAAGGTCTTGCTTTCCATAGCTATATTCTATAATGCCTAGCATATACAGTCAAGACTTTGCTTAGCTTTTTCCCACGTCCTTAATTTCTCTAGTTAACCGCCTTAAAAAAACCATGATTTATGAAATGGTTGTTACCAATGGCAAATCGCGGCGACTGCATTAATAAAAAAAGAAGAGCAACAACAGCTGCTCTCCTTTTAGTTATAGACTGTAAAAATTATTTATTATGATTCTCTGCAACGGCGGCAAAAGCCTCGTCCGCAATCTGAATAGACTCTTCGATTAACTCGTCGGTCAAACTCAAATTGATGAAATGGTTATGGTGAGAAGCAAGGAACAAACCGCGCTTTACACATTCGCAAATCCATTCCTGATGGAGGAAGAAGTTCTGATCGGGATCGTCAAGACGCAGATAGAACAATGCAGGCTCGCCGGATACAACGAGATTGTAGCCGTATTTAGCCGCGGCTTTCTTAAAGCCCTCGGTCAGCTTGATGCCGTCCTTTCTCAGTTTCTCGGACATATTGTACTTAACCATCTTGTCAAGACAAGCTATGCCTGCCGCAAAGGGAGCCGCAGACATCCAGTAGGAACCTGTATAGGACACGGAAGACGCGATTGCCTTGAGGTCATACTTGCTTTCAGGACGTTTCACACCGCAAAGAGCGGATACGTTATAGCCGTTAGCCAACGCCTTGCAGAAGCAAATCAAGTCGGCGGTAAAGCCGAAGTGACGGTCGGAACCCTTAAGGTCAAGACGGAAACCGCAACGAACGTCGTCGATTACCAACACGATACCCTCTCTGTCGCAGATCTCTCTGACCTTCTGCCAATAACCGGGAGCGGGAAGTACGTTGTCGATAAAGTTGCCGTGCATATAAGGAGTGGAAATAAAACCTGCGATTTCGCCCTTGTTCTCGGCGATAGTCTTTTCCAGTGCGTCAATATCGTTGAACGGAATGATTATGTTGTTGCCGCAATCCTCGTGAAGGGTGCCGGGGCAAGCTTCGTTCTGAGTCCAAGGAGAAACACCGTGGTAATAACCCTTGATAAGAATCAGCTTCTTGCGTCCTGTTGCCGCACGGGTAATCATCATCGCGTACTGAGTAACGTCGTTACCGTTCTTGGCAAAGAATGCCCAATCACGTTTCGCCACGTCGCAGAGCTTCTCCGCAAAATCTATCATAGTGGAGGAGGGAGATGTGGTACAGTTGCATTTCGCATACTGAGCCTGAGCCGCCGCATCTACGTCGGGATCGTTATAACCCAACACGTTAGGACCGTAGGCGCACATATAATCGATATATCTGTTACCGTCAACGTCCCAAAACTCCGAACCCTTAGCCTTATCGCCGAACAGAGGCCACTCTGTGACGGGGCTCATAAAACCCTCGGAAGGACCTAAATGTCCATATACACCGGCAGGGATAACTTTAACCGCTCTCATAAATTCCGACTGGGATTTTTCGTGAGTGTAAATCTTATGCTTTTCCATCATCATACCTCCTTATGCCAAATATTCCGGGACAAGGTTAAGACACTTGTTAAGGTTGTCTAACATCCAGCCCATACCGAACATTCTAATATCACCTGTGCCGATACACGTCATTGCGTCTAACACGCCGTCAATAACGCCCTTGGCTACGTCGATATTGCGGAAAACCATTTTGGCACGAGGTCTATCCGCCGCTTTCTTAAACTCAAGCACGCCTGCCTTGGTCTTCTCTATGCAAAGTGAACACTCGCCCGGAATCTCCATTGCGACCTGTCCTTCCGGCCAGTTCTTACAAGCAACTTTGCCCTTAGGATCCCAATTGCCGACCTGCGTAATAGCGGCAGCCATTGCATTAAATGTAAGGAGGGTTGCAAGTTTTTTCTCATCGGCGGTAGCAAACTCTTTTGCACGCATTAATTTGCTCATTTTGTCCGTTAAAACATTGAACGCGCTGGTCTTATCCAGTACAAAGCTCAACTTTAACAAGCCCTTGAACGGCATAGGAGTGACCTTCTCACCTGCCACCAATGCATTGAACTGGTCGCAGGAATTGCAAGCCAAACCGATATCGAAAGGCACTTCGGGTGCATAAGGAACAGCCGTTACCTCGCCGCCCTTAAAGGTTAAAACGCCGTCAGGACCGTCCTTGACCTTAAAGCGAATGGCGATATCTTTCTTTGCCGCGATTTCCTTAGCTTCGGCGCTGTACTTGCAGTAAGCAGATAATGTACCGATAGCCGCATAGAAATTAACGTAAGCTAGAGCTCTTGAATCTTTCAAATTTGTATCCTCCTTGTTAAATTCCTCGCATATATTTATGCTTATTTAGTATATATTTTAACATACAAAAGTGCGCTTTTCAATAGGCGTTTTGATATTTGTCCTACTTTTTTTTATTTTTTCCGTGTCTGTGTTGCGCCCTCTCTGAAAGTTAAGCGGTTTTGTTGTCGTATTGCGGATTATATATCGTGAAAATCCTGCTTCCGACCTCTTCGTAACACCAAAAAAGCGGCGCAGAACGCGCCGCTTCGTTATCTTACAGCAGAATGCAAATCATTCCGCCCTTCCCCTCGTTAATGATTCGTCCCAGCGTCCGCCGCATCTTTAGATGCGCTTCCTCGGGAACCGCCAGCAATTTGCCGTTAAGCCCCTCGTTGACAAGGCTTTCCAAGGACTTGCCGAACATATTGGTTTGCCATATTCCCTTGGGATCGTTTTCAAATTCCGAAAGCAGATACTTCACCAGCTCCTCGCTCTGCGCCTCGCTTCCCACAATCGGATTAACCTCGGTATTCACGTCAACGCGCATTATGTGCAACGAGGGTGCGGACGCTCTCAGCCTTACGCCGAACCGCCCAGCCTGCTTGACTATCTCGGGCTCCTCTAAAACCATCTCGTCCATAGAGGGCGTTACGATTCCGTAGCCTCTTACCGCCACCTCGTCCAACGCGGTTTTTATCTTGTTATAGGACTCAGCCGCCGCCGTCAGTTCTCTGACGTAGGACATCAGCCCGAAATCGCTGTCAATGGTTTTGCCGCAGGTTTCGCTCAAAACCTTGTAGAACAACTCTTCCTTGACCGTCATCGTAAGAACTATGCGTCCCTTGCCCATATCCAGTGAACTGACCTCGCAGGAATCTAAATACGGACTGTCCGCAAACACCTTTTCGACGCCCTTTACGTCGCTCATTTTTACCACCTTTTCGGTTGCCGCCGCCAGTTTTTCAAGCAGATAGCCGATAACACCCGAGGTAGACGACAACGCTCTGAGCCAATCGGGGATTTCCGCGTCCAACAGTTTGACAGGGAACTCCAAAAGGATACTTTCCAGTATCTCGAAGGCGTCGTCAATCGTCATATTGAGTACGTCCTTGGCAATTACCGCCACTCCGTAACGCTCTGCTAACGCGTCTCTTAATTTTAAGGTATCTGGCGCATCGGGCGTTCTGGTGTTAAGCACCACGGCGAAGGGCTTACCTATGCTTTTCAGCTCATCAACAACTCTCTGTTCCGCCTCTATGTACATAGGGCGGCTTAAATCGGTTACGCTTCCGTCTGTGGAAACCACGATACCGATAGTGGAATGATCCTTGATGACCTTTTGCGTTCCCAACTCCGCCGCCTTGGCAAAGGGCATTTCCTCGTTGCTCCAAGGGGTTTTTACCATACGCACCTTGTCACCCTCGGTGTTGCCTATCGCCCCGTCAACCATATAGCCGACACAGTCGATTAGCCGCACCTTGGCATCCATATTCTCGCCTATACGCACGCTAACCGCCTCCGCAGGCACGAACTTCGGCTGTGTGGTCATAACCGTTTTGCCGTCTGCGGATTGCGGAAGCTCGTCAAGCGCGCGCTTCTGCTTATTCTTGTCCTCGATACCCGGCAAGACAAGCAGTTCCATAAATCTTTTTATGAACGTGGATTTGCCCGTGCGGACGGGTCCTACTACCCCTAAATAGATGTCGCCGCCTGTACGGGTAGCTACGTCCTCGTAAAGATTAAATTTATCCATACCAATCCTCCATTAAAACGATTTTCCCTAAAGTCTATGCAACGGAAGAATGCAATATGCAAAAAAAGACAAAACCTATTGCGGATTATTATCGCTACGTACCGTAAATTTTTTTGATTAATTGAAAAC
>CAYJBY010000013.1:61130-80495 GCA_964368645.1 uncultured Christensenellaceae bacterium | reverse complement strand
ACGATTGCGTTGCCGTAAACGGAAGTCTTGTTAGCTATCGTTACGGTAATAGCTCTTTCGGCAATAGCGTACTCAAAGCTGCAAGCCGCCGCCGCGGGAAGCTGATAATTAACCTTATCCGCACCGTCAAGCGCACTGACAACAGCCGTGTGGTTGCCTGCCGACGTGCAGTCAAATTCGCCGTAAACGCCTCTGACCTTGTCGTCGCCAACTACGTTTGTGAAGCTGAAGCCGAGTTTTTGCGCCGTGCCGTCGTAGGTGAAGTCGGGAGTATCCCAAGTGATACCAAGCGTGCGCGCGCCAACCGTATAAATCTCCGAGGTGTAAACCATTTCCGCAACAGTTACGGATACGGTATAAGTTCCTGCTTTTCTGATTTCGGAAACCGTAGTGTTGTTGTAGGTGATGGTTTTGCCGCTGAAAGGCTCGCTAACGCCGGTTTCGGTAACCTTAGCGGTAATCGTTACGGTCACTGCTTCGCCATCGTAAATCTTGTTATTCGCAGAGAACTTAAACTCCACGGTGTAGTAATCGTTATCCTCTACCAACTCAAGCTCGCCGGGAACATTGTTCTTAAGAGCGTAATTGGTATCGTTATTGACTGCATAAACCTGATATACGCCGATTGCAAAGGTCTTATCCTGCGCCATAGTCACAACGCCCTGAGCGGAAACTTCCGCGAACAGTACGTTGTTCTGCTTTATCTCAAAGGTAATGCCTGTTGCGGCACAACCATCGGATTGCGTTACGTTAAAGGATATACTGTTGCCTGCTTTTGAAAGCATCACGTCGTGGTGTTTTGCGGTAGTGAAATCAACGTCCTTTGCCGTAATGGTGTAAACGCCGTTCACAAAGCCGACCGCGTAATCGGTGCTTGTGTCGGTGCCCGTAATCGCGTAGCCGCCGACCTTGACCGCAACACCCTCTGCCTTGGCAAACTCGCAGATTGCGCTTAACTGGTCGCCTTCAACCAAGTTGCCTTCGGTTACATCGCCGCTTAGGGCTACGAGGTTGTCGCCGTAAACGGAAGTCTTATTGGCTATCGTCACGGTGATAGGTCTTTCGGTAATCGTGTAAGTGCCGTCAACAAAGGTCACAGCGTAATCGGTGCTTAGGTCTGCGCCCGTGATTGCATAGCCGCCGTCCTTAACCTTAACGCCCTCTGCCTTGGTAAACTCGCAGATTGCACTTAACTTGTCGCCTTCAACCAAGCTGCCTACGGTTACGTCGCCGCTTAAAGCTACGAAATTGTCGCCGTAAACAGAAGTCTTATTAGCTATCGTCACGGTAATGGCTCTTTCGGTAATCGTGTAGGTGCCATCTACAAAGCTAACCGCATAGTTGGCACTCAGTTCTGTTCCTGTAATAGCATAACCGCCGTCCTTAACGGTAACGCCCTCCGCCTTTCCGAGAGATACCACGCCGCTAAGCTCGTCCGTGTAGCCTAAATTGCCAACGGTAACGGTTGCGGTGAGTTCCGCTAAAGCACTGCCGTAAACGGAAGTCTTATTGGCTATCGTCACGGTAACAGGTCTTGCCGTAATGCTATACGTGCCATCTACGAAGCTAACCGCGTAGTTGGTGCTTGTGTCGGTGCCCGTTATTGCGTAGCCGCCGTCCTTAACATTAACGCCCTCTGCCTTGGTAAACTCGCAGATTGAAGCAAGAGTATCCTCAAAAGCAAGGGTGCCGACTGTCACTGCGCCGCTTAGGGCTACGAAGTTGTCGCCGTAAACAGAAGTCTTATCGGCTATCGTAACTGTGACAGGTCTTTCGGTAATGGTGTAAACGCCGTCAACAAAGCTGACTGCGTAATCGGTGCTTGTGTCCGCGCCCGTTATTGCGTAGCCGCCGTTCTTGACCTTAACGCCCTCTGCCTTGGTGAATTCGCAAACCGCGCTTAACTGGTCGCCTTCAACCAAGCTGCCTACGGTTACGTCGCCCGTTAAGGTAACGAACGTGTCGCCGTAGACGGAAGTCTTATTGGCTATCGTCACGGTGATAGGTCTTTCGGTAATCGTGTAAGTGCCGTCTACAAAGCTGACTGCGTAATCGGTGCTTGTATCCGCGCCCGTTATTGCGTAGCCGCCGTTCTTGACCTTAACGCCGTCTGCCTTGGTGAATTCGCAAACCGCGCTTAACGCGTCGCCATCGACCAGACTGCCTGTGGTAACCGCGCCCGTTAAGGTAACGAACGTGTTGCCGTAAACAGAGCTCTTGTTAGCTATCGTAACTGTAATAGCTCTTTCGGTAATGGTATAAACGCCATCTACAAAGCTGACTGCGTAATCGGTGCTTGTGTCCGCGCCCGTTATTGCGTAGCCGCCGTCCTTGACCTTAACGCCCTCTGCCTTGGTAAATTCGCAAACCGCGCTTAACGCGTCGCCATCGACCAAACTGCCTGTGGTAATCGCGCCCGTTAAGGTAACGAACGTGTTGCCGTAAACAGAGCTCTTATTGGCTATCGTCACGGTGATAGGTCTTTCTGTAATGGTGTAAACGCCATCTACGAAGCTAACCGCGTAGTTGGTGCTTTTGTCTGTGCCGGTAATCGCATAGCCGCCGTCCTTGACCTTAACGCCCTCTGCCTTGGTAAACTCACAGATTGCGCTTAACGCGTCGCCACCTACAAGAGTACCCTCGGTAATCGCACCTGTTAAGGTAACGAAGTCGTCGCCGTAAACGGAAGTCTTATCGGCTATCGTCACGGTAACAGGTCTTTCGGTGATTGAATAATTAGCACCGCCCTCAGGTAAGAAGGTTACGATGTACTTGGAGTCGATACGCTGTCCGCTGATAGTGTAATTACCAACGGTATTGCCGTTTGCCTTCGCGAGCGAAACAACCGTTGCTACGGTATCATCGTAAGCGAGGGAGCCGGTGGTCACGTCGGCCGTTAAATCTGCCGTCGCATTGCCGTAGATTGAAGTTTTGTTATTAATAGTTACGGTAATTGCCCTTTGCTTTACGTCGTCAACGGTAATCGCAATAACGTACTGTACGCCTGCAAACGTGTCCTTGTATTCAAATTCTCCTGTAAATACACCCAAATTAAGAGTGTAGCTTACAGCGCTGATACTGCCGCTTGCCACCGTGCCGTCAACCTTGGTCAGGTTAGCACTGATACTTGTGTCGCCGTAGGTTGCTTCTGACGTTGCGGTAACGGATTTAACGATACCTGTATAAGCATTGTAGGGATTATCCGTTGCAAGATATGCATCAAGGAAGCTGATTTCCGCCGCCGTTCTGCCTGTCTTCAAGGTCGTATAGGTTTGATAAAGGGAATTGGCGTAGTCCACTAACTCACTGCTGCTCTTCGCGGACAACGCGTCACAGTCGTTAACGTAATCTACCATTCCTTCCGTTACGGTATTGAGAGTTACCGCAGTAAAGCTCGCCGCCGCGTATTCGCTGTTGGAAAGAGTGACGGATTGAGCGTACTTGGTCGAATCATCGCCCGTAAAGCTCAATTCTACGGTTTTGACACCGCCGCCGTAGTAGTTCAAGTCAGCGTTAAGGGTATAATCGGTAACCAAGGTGCCCGCGGCATTGAATACGCGAGTAGTTACGTTATCGCTGTTTAGCGTAGCGTTCTTGATAACCTCGGTCAAAATAACCGACGCCTCGTTGCCGAGGAGCGTGTAGTAATGTCTTGACGCACCGTCCTTGGTGGGAGTGTAGTAGGTTATCTTGCCTGTGCTGTCGAAGGTGACGGGAGCGGTAAAGCAACCCGTGCTGTCGGTGTAATAGGACGTACCCGATACGTTGACCGTTACGTTTGCCAGTTCCTCGCCGATAGAGAAGGTAGCAGTCGCGTTATATACACCCTCGCCCGAATCGATAACGAATCTGCCTGTCATAGCCTGATTGATCGTTGCGGTAAGTTCGGTACAGCGCGCCGCGCTTATCATCGTATAGGAAGGAAGCACAAAGCCGTTAGCTCCGAAAGCCTGATAGGTCTTACCTGCCTGAATTGCGGCTATTGCGCCGTTGACAGGTCCGTACATTCTCGCCGTAGAAGCAAAGCTTGCGGAGTTATCGGTGTAACCGCCTGCGCAACCTTCCGTTAAGGTAGCGGAAAGCGTTGCGTCCGCGTCCACAACCACCTTGCCGGTGGTGCCTGCCGTCTGTACGATACCTGTTAAGCTGCCCGTTACGTTCATCGTGCCGTTAACTATCAAGTTACCCGACGCGCTGAAGCCGTTGTCTGTTAAGACGGTGGAGGAGGGATAGAGCTTACCGCTCTTATCCGACTGAATTAAACCGTCGTAAACGTGCAATGCGCCCAATACGTTAAGGGTACCGCCTGCGTCAACGGTCACAACAGAGCCGGGCATAACCTTGTATGCACGTCCGTTAGGAATATTAAGTACGGCGTTATTGCCGACTGTGATTTGATAGGTGTAAGGGATAGCGAGTACCATATCGCTTGAGCCGTAGCCCTGAAGATAGAATTCGCCTGCGTCAACCTCTCCGCCGATAACGGTAATCGTGCTAACGCCGCTGTCCGCGAGATTGATATTGCCTACCGTGTTATTAACGCGCTTGGTTGCGTCGTAGGTAATCTTAAGACTGCTGCCCGACTTCATCCAAATCAAACTTCCTACAGTACCCTTGTTCTCGATCTTGTCAATGAGAACGATATCCTGAAGGTGAATAGCACTGTAGAAGAACAGCGAAGTCATACCAACGACCTTTGCGCCGTAAGCGATTGACTGCTCGCACTGAATATTAATGGTTGAGAACTGCACGAAGGGGAACTGATTGGCATTATAAAGTGCCTGAGTGTTGGTTCCGCCCGAGTAGTTGTTGACAAGGAAAGGTTGAGAAACGGTTGCGCCGTCGTTCGCGGTGATAATACCGCTGCCTGTAACCAGTCCGTAAACCTTAAGCGTAGCTCCGTCGTTTATCGCAACGGTTCCGTTATTGACGAGCTTGGAATATGCGCCTGAGGTATGTCCCTGCGCCGATTGATCGGCATAGTGCTGAACACCGCCGACGATCAAATTGCCGCCAACTGTAATTGTAACGCCGTCGGCAACTGTCAGGGTGTAAGTAGGAATAATGCCTGCGTTCCAAGACGCTTTGTTGGTGGTGCCGCCGACTGCGGTGCCCACCGTGTCCGTGGAGCTGTAAGGTAAAAGAACAGTTACGTTGGCAGGAATCGTTACGTTCGCAGTTACCGTCGTATCCTCGGTAATGACAATATTACCGTTGGGAGTGACGGCAGCGGCCGCCGCCGCGTCGTTAAACGTAGCGTAGAACGCACCGTCATCGTGTGCCTTGTAGGTGCCTATAGGTTCGATTACAGCAGTGATTGCCGCGGAATCGGTAATAGTGTAGGTATAGCTAGGCGCGGTATTAACCACAACGCCGCCCTGAATCCAACCGTAGAAACGGTAGCCTTCGTTGGCGGTAGCGGTCATAGTGACCGTCTTGCCTACGCTGATTACGGTTTCGCTGGCGGTTGCCGTGCCATCTATGGTTGCGCTTACGGTGCCAGCCTCCGCACTTGCGTTGGAGGAAGCATAGCTAAGAGTTTCCACACCCGAGAAGAAGGATACGTTAGCGATTGAGAAGGTGTCCTCGAAAGTATCGCTGTGGTTGCTGATGCCCTTACAGAACGCCAGATAGATATAGTTCTCCTCGCTGCCTAACTCGGCGGCGTCGATACTTATCTGCCACTTTTTCCAGCCGATATTGCCGCAGGCGTTTCCGTTATGTCTTACGTCACTGCCGTCAACATTGGTCACGTTTTGGTAAACGCCGCCTACGTAATCAACGCCTATGTAGCCGAAGTACGCATTGTTGGGGTTGGTGCAAACCACGTTATCGGAATCACCGTACATAGGCAGGAAAGCGACGCCCGTGGGATTGCTCGTAGTGTCAAGTTTCAAATTGTCGTTGTTAATGGCAAACAATGCAACGTCGGCACTGTCGCCGCCTTCGCAACTGACATAGTAATCAAAATACAATATACCTGTGCCCGTAACCTTGATTTTAAGAGTGGATACTGAGCTTAACAAGCCTGTGTTGCCCGCCTTGAAAGCCAGCCTATCCGCAGAGGAATGGGCGAGGTCGAAGGAATAGGGTATTGAGGGATCGTTAATGATTTCCACGGGCTGAGAATTGGCTGTAACAATGGTATCCGTTTCAAAGGAGAATTTGACCTTGAAAATAAATTCCGTACTGCCGTAGCCGTCCTTGCTGTAAACCAAGGAAATCGTGCTGTCTTCCGCCACGTTGCTGAGCAAGCCGAAGTAACGGTTGTTATCGTCAACCATTTTGAGCTTAAACACGCCGTTGACGTATAAGTCGCAGGATTCGCCTAAGCCAAGCTCGGGAGCCGTCACGGAAAGGCTGTTGTCGGTGGGATAGACGGTGAGAACCGTTTCCTCATAAAAGCCTATTTCCGTCTCGGGTACGTTCAATTCGTCCTGCGTGTATGCATACGCAAACTCGGAGAGCTTTGCGTCGGATATTATAAGACGAGGTAAGCATACCAGTTCAATGGAAACGTCGCCGAATACACGTAAAATGTCGCCGTTGGAAGGAATCAGGTCGCCGCCGTTAACCTTGTAACCTGCGAAAACGCAACCGTCCTTAGGTACAACGAAGAACTGAACGGGAGAAGCCCAAGTTATGTAGGACGTACCGTTAGTTACAGCGGAGAACGCAAAATCGTAGAGATTGATAACGCTGTCGCATACGGTGGTGTCATAGCTTATGGTGCAAGCGGGAGTATCGGTGCTGACGCCGGCATTGATATTTTTGATATGAACGGCGTCTTCCATTCCGCTGGAATTGGATTTTACAAAATACTCGATGGAAATCACGTAGTCGCCTACCGCGTCAAAGCTGATAGCTTTGGTCAGGAAGCTGGTCTGCTTGCCTACAAGCTGGAACAGCTGAATGGGATTTGCGGAGTCCGTTACGTTCTTAACCGTAAAGGAAGCAGCCCAAGTATAGCTGTAAGTCCAGTAGGAGTAATCAAGGTACAAAGTGTCAACGCCGTACAGGTATAAGGTTAAAACGGACGTCGTCTTATCAGTGTACTTATTGGTGCTGGTAAACTCGCCGTTGCTAAGATTCCAAGGGAAGGTCGCGTCGTTGACGTAATACACATTACCGCTAAGCTGAATCGCGCCGTCGGGAGGAGTAATCGTGCCGCCTGTGGTGCCGCCCTCGTCGCCGTCGCCCAACTCTACGGTCTGCTGATTGTTGTAGCTCTCCGTAACAGGAGCGGAAAGTCCGCTGCCCTCGCCTGCGGTAAACGTAAGACCGCTGAAGCTGGCAGTATCGGTGTCCGCGCCGGTGCTGTAATAGCCGGGCTTATTGCGGTTGATTACGATAGTGTGAGTGGTAGCGGCGTCTAAGTCCTGACTGAAAGCCGTTGCCGCCACGATACCGCTCTTGCTGAGCTTGCTCGTGCCGTCCACCGTTATGCTGAACGTATCCTCACTGAAGCTATACTGCGTTTGGGTGGAAAGCGTATAAGTAAGGCTGAAATTGCTGATATTCTTGACTACAAAGGTCAACATCGAATCAGTATAGGTCTGCCCCTTATTGCCGCAGGTCCAAGTGCCCGCGTTCTCCGTCCAAGGATAAGTGGCGTCGTTTTTCCAGTAAATGTTGTAATCGCCCTCGGTAAACTGGTTATAAACAACAGTCCCCGTGCCGCCGATTTTTTGCTTACTGCCTTCCACAGTCACCAAGCTGTAGGTTATTGCGGAGGGTAATTCGGACAGCACCACGGGGGTGCCCGTAACCAACTGCGTATCGTTGATATAAGCGGTCATTCCTTCGGGTAAGGTTTCGCTGAGAAGAACGCTCATAACAGGCGCGACGGAGTTTTTGTTAACGGCTATGTTATAGACGTTATCCGCTGCTACGTAGCCCAGATTGGAAGCACTGCTTTCAATCGCCACGTTGTCCAGATAAAGTCCGATAGTGGGAAGCGTGCCGCTTAAAATCGTAAAGCTGTTGTAATTAACGCCGTCTATGGTAATATTCACAACGGACTGCTTAAGACCGTCGCCTACTGCAAACTCAACTACCTTGGCGTCCGCGTTGGTATCCGTTACGGTGGAGCTGTTCACCGTGATAGACGCGGTTACGTCCACGGGGAAGGTTATAGAAACCGTGCCGATATTGCCGCTGTGGGTATAAACGCCCTTCGCTCCGTAAACGGCGGAATAGGACTCCGTACCGTCAATGGTTAATGCGGTAATCCAAGGAGCGTCCGTATAGGTAACGCCCGTCACCTTAGTGCCGAAAAGCGGAGTTTTGTTGAGATAGGTCAGCTTATCGTAAGCACTGCCTATAGGCTCGCCGCCGTTGGGTACGTTAATACTTGCCACCGCAGCGGAGGGGAGATCCAAGCCCGAAATATCATATCTGCCGGTAGCCGCGTTGAGCTTGCCGCAGTAATTAAGCATATTGCTCTTAAAGTTGGTAACCGTGAAGTTACTGCCCTGTCCTGCAATAAAGCCCTTAGAGGAGCCGGTATTCTTGTAATTGGTGATTATAGTATTATAGACTGAGCAGTTACTGACGATAGAAGCGTAGTAATCGCTCTGGATTCTGCCGATAATACCGCCGAAAGCGTAACCTAAATTGGACATCTCGGTCATCGCGCAGGATATTATGTTGCAGTTATCAATCTTAATACTGCCCGTACTCTGTCCGATTAAAAGCGCCGCGCCGCCTGCATTAGAGGTTGCGCCCCAAGCGGAAATGAACGCGTGCTTAAGTGTACAGTTGAGGATTTGGGTGCCGTTTGCGGTGTTGGTGCCCAGCAGTAAGCCGTAGCCCTGCTCCGCCACCTGCGCCGACGTAACCGCCGTAGCCACGTTATCCAAGGTAAGGTTCTTAATGGTGGCAATCTTCGTCACGGTACCGAAAAAGCCCGCACTGCCTACGCCGACTCTTTTTAACGTAAAGTTCTTAACAGTATGTCCGTCACCGTCAAAAACTCCCGCAAAGCCGTCGATGGGCGACCACTCGTTGCCGTTAAGGTCGATGTCCTTCATCAGCTTGACGTTAAAACCCTCGTAGGTAAAGCCTGTGGATGATAAGACTGCTAATCCCCTAAGCTGTGCCGCCGAGTTGATATACAGGTTATTGGTAGTAAAACTATAAAAACTCGTATCAGACGATGTGCCGTCCCAAACTGACGTTTCGTTGGGCACCTCATTAGCCGATGCGGTTGTCTGCGCAAACCCACCTGCGGTAAGGGCAAGCACCGTTAATGCAAAAACCGCGAATAAGACTGCGGCAAGCATTAACACATAATTCTTTCTTTTACTCATAATTCTCCTTCTTTTTGCAATAAGCATTTTAATTCGACAGACTGATCTGCCGTGGTATGTAGTCGCCCGATCGGAGTGGGTGGTTTTTCCTGCCGAGTCACTCTCGCGCAAAAACCTGAAATCCCAACGTAATCGGCGTTGTTTTTTTTGTTTCGGGAAAAGGAGCGTCACCGCCCTTGTTTAACAAAAGCGTCAGCGGCAATCGTCATACGCGTACACGCAGACAGAGTGCAGGCTCGATAAATCGTCGTTTTTGAAAAACAAATTACGTACAAAAGACAGTACGTACCCGAAAAATATTAAATTGTACCAAGAAAATAAAAAATCAGGACAAATACCTTGAAATCAGCAGATATAAATCGCCGGAAAAATAATAATTCTTAATAACTTTATTTTCGCGCTTAACCTTAATACCGCGCCTAACAACACTGATAATGTGATAAAGCAGATAAATGCAGAAGCCGCAAGCGCATACGAATGCCAATGAAACCAGCAGCTTAACGGCGTAATTAACCATTAATAGCTCTATGACCACCCACCACTCGCCGAAGGTTAAGAGAATTGCCGCCCTAACCCATACGTACGCAGTAAGCAAAAACTGGGAGCCGATAGATGCGATTATGTCGTAATAGTGACCGCGGCAAAGATAAAAGACCACTAATGCTATTAAGAATATCAGTGCGGTTTTTATTCGGCGGAGCCTATTAAAAATCAAAAACTTCATACGTTTAATCGACATAATTAACTTTATGGTAGCACTTTTGAAAAAGTGTGTCAAGCGTTATGAGGAAATGTTGTCTGTGGCAATAATTGGACTGCTTCCGACGATTTTCCCTTTTTACGACAAAGTTTTCCCTCTGTTTTTCGATGCCCGTCTGCAAGAGGTGCAAGAAATCTCCGCGCTCGCGTTACGCGCGCGCCGCGAGCGTATCAATATTGTATGGAGCTTTCTTATTCGATTATATGCCGATTACAGCTTGAAGGTTTCCGCCGAAAAGCTCAAGCCGGGTGGACAAAACGAAGAACGCACAGAGCTTCTTTGTCCTTAATTACAGGCGGCGCTTTGCCTTCCGAGCAGGTAATCGGCGGCAAAATTATTGTTGTAAGCACCCGTTTTTACGTTTTTCCGTCGTTTGCGGTGGGGTTTTGCTCGTTGCTTAACTTTAGAAACGGCTTTCTCCGTAGGCGTTATACTTGACAAAAACGGTAAATACATATACAATTTTACTGAACTTTATCCGTATGCCGCGTTGAAGATTAGGCGCGGCGATGGGGTGCGTTAAAGGAGCAATTATGAGTTTATTAGAGATTAAGGGTTTGAAAAAAAGCTATCAAAAAGGTCAATTCGTACTTAAGGGCATCGATCTGTCCGTGGAAGCCGGCGATATTTTTGCCTTTATCGGGCATAACGGAGCAGGCAAAACCACCACTATCAAGTGCGTTGCAGGTATTCTCAATTACGAGGAGGGCGAGATAATCATAGGCGGCAACAACGTCAAAACCAAGCCCCTCGCCTGCAAAAAAGAGCTTGCCTACGTTCCCGATAACCCCGACGTTTACGGCTTTATGACAGGACTGGAGTTTTTGGAGTTTATTCTCAGCGTTTACGATATAAGCGGCAGGAACGAGGAGATACAGCGTCTTGCGGCGGATTACGAGCTGACCAACGCCTTGGGTATGAAAATCAGCGAGTATTCCCACGGAATGAAACAAAAGCTGGTTATTATTTCCGCTATCATTCGTCACCCTAAGCTGATGATTTTGGACGAGCCTTTCGTGGGACTGGATCCCCTAGCCGCCAAAAAGACCAAGGACTTTATGCGCGAGTTCTGCGATAAGGGCGGCGCAATCTTCTTTTCCACCCACGTACTGGAGACGGCGGAAAGGCTTTGCAACAAGGTCGCTATCATAAAGGACGGCGAAATCGTGGAAAACGGTCTGATGGAGGACGTGCTTAACGGCCGTACCCTTGAGGATATATTTATAACCGAAAACACCAAGCAAGGCGGAACTGACAATGAATAAGTTTTGGCTCTTGTACAAGGTTGCGATAAAAAGCAACGTGCTATCCTCATCATCTGCGATGGGAACGGTATCGAAAAAGCGGAAGCTGGGCAGTGTCAGCGGTATGCTGTTAATCTTCGCCGTGCTGACGGTGTATATGTTTTTTATGGCTTACACTATGGGCAAATCCCTCAGCTCTATGGGGCAAACCAAGCTGCTGTTGACGTTAGCCATAATGGGCGGCGCGGCTTTTGTCTTTATTAACTGCGCTTTTTCGGGAGTTGCCACCGTCTTTAAGGCAAAGGATTACGAGTTTTTGACCGCGCTTCCCCTCTCCAACGGCTTGGTCTTAGCCGCCAAAATGGCGGCGGCGTTCACCACGGTATATCTGTATATCACCCCTATCTATATTCCTTTTGTAACCATATACTTCGTGTTTGAGGGCGTGACGGCGGCAGGAGTTATCTTCGCGATTTTGGGCTTTTTGCTTTCCCCGATGCTGATTTTTACCATCGGATTGCTAGTAGGACTCGTCCTCAGCCTAGTAACCAGTCGTCTTAAGCTTGGCAGAATACTTTATATCGTGCTTATGCTTGCCTTTATCGTGGGCATAATGGTAATCTCCGCTAACCCCGAAGCCCTTAACGGGTTTGTCGCGGCTAACGGCAACAAGGTCTTTTCCGTGGTCAACACGGTGTTTTACCCAATGGGCTGGTTCGCCAACGCCATAATGTACGCCAGCGGACTTAACTTCCTCTACTACGCGTTGGTCAACGTACTGCCTACCGCCGTTTTGTTACTGCTGTGCGCTAAGTTTTACGTGCCTATCGTCAATATCCTCAACAGGACGGGGGCAAAACGGAAGTTCGTCTATAAGGAAGCGACCACCTCAAAGGCTCTGCCTGCTCTTATGAAAAAGGAGTTTAAGAAGCTTTTCAGCTCCACCAACTACCTGCTTAACAGCTGTCTAGGCCCCGCCCTCTTCCTCATCTTCGCGGTGCTTAACCTTTTCGACATCAACTTCGGAATGGTGGGCAGCGGCGCGGACGTGGCTTCCTATACTATCCTAATGGGTGCCTTGTTTGTGTTAATCTCCTCGCCTGCACTTGCCTCGATATCCCTTGAGGGCGAGAGCTTTTGGATACTCAAAAGCCTCCCCGTTAAGCCCATAACGATTTTTAACGCCAAGCTGCTGACGCAGTTCGTCATTTTCGTGCCGTTGACCTTTATTGCCTCAATCATAGCCGTATTGGCTCAAGGGCTGGGCGCGGCGACCTTAGCGGCGGCGTTATTCTTCTTTTTAGGAGTTAATCTCTACGGCGCAACCTTGGCTTTGATGCTGGGTATTAAGTACCATAACCTGCACTACACCAACGAAATGATGGTAATTAAGCAGGGTACGGCAGTGTTTATCTATATGCTGGTCAATATGGTAATCTCCATTCCCGCGCTGTTAGTGTACGGTTTTATCAAGGCATATCTCAGTTTAGCCCTGTACCTGACGATTTTCGGTGCGGTATTCCTCATTGTCGGCTGTGTTCTCTACGCTGTGCTTTATTACAAAAAAGCCAATACCGAAACGCTAAACAGTATAGATTAAATGCGGTAAACACGAATAGTGTTGATAACCGAAGCTAAGCGCAGATTACCTATTAAACCGCCAACAGCGGCGAAAAGGTTTAATTAACGACAGCTAAAAGCCGAGTAATTAATAAACCAACACCTAATAGCGTTGATTAACAGCAACTAAACGCTAAATTATGCTAATTGTAAGGGACGGGTATTCCGTCCCTTTTTTGTATTATTCGCATTGTAGGTAATATTAACGGTTATTTGATTGAATGAAAGACAAAAAGCCGTACTCTACGGTACTAGGCAAAGACTATTATATAGTCAGCACCGCGGAAGTAAAGCTACGTCAACCTAAACTAATGGTTCCTGCGGCGATACCTGCGGTACTGCTGTCGCCAAAGCTCGCCGAGAAGTACGGCAAAAAGGCGATTTTCGGCATAGGCTTCCCTCCCGTCTTCGCAACCGCCTGTTGGGGCGACGTCTGCGTGTTGGCACCCTGGGCGGAATACACGGCAAGAGGGGATAAGGCTCTGCTTGAACGGCAGTATCCCACGATGAAAAAGTTTCTTTCCGCAGTGTCCTGGTGGGCAGGCTTTTTGAGCTTCGGTAAAACCGACAAGCGTATATGGAAACTCCCCTTTCAGTACGGCGACTGGTGCGCTCCCGGCGAAAAGGCCGTGGAATGGCTGAAAAAGGGCAAATGGGTAGCTACCGCCTACTGGGCGAACTCCTGTAAAATCGTAGCGGCAATCGCCGAAATTCTGGGCCACACCGAGGATAGGGATTACTACCTCAATCTGCGCCGCGAAATCTGTGCCGCCTACGTGCAACGCTTTACGGACGGCAAGGGAAAACTGAAAAAAGAGTTCCAAACCGCATACGTCCTGCCCCTGTATTTTGATATGGTTGAGGGCGAAACGAAAAAGGCTATGGCGGCTAATCTGGCAAGACTGGTTAAGGAGGCGGATTATCACCTAACCACAGGTTTTACAGGCACTCCTTACCTGCTTTTTGCCCTTAGCGACAACGGCTATGCGGACGTGGCCTACAAGGTTTTGCTACAAGACACCTGCCCCTCCTGGCTCTACGAGGTCAAGGCTGGCGGCACTACCGTATGGGAGCGTTGGGACGCCCTGCGCCCTGACGGCAGCGTCAATCTCGGCGACTTTGCAGGAAGTAAAAAGAACAAAAACGGTAAGGGCGGTATGGTGTCCTTTAACCACTACGCCAACGGCGCGGTAGGCGACTGGCTTTACCGCAGACTGGTGGGCTTAGAACCTCTGGAGCCTGCCTACCGCAGTTTTGCCGTTAAGCCCGTAATAGGCGGAGGAATCACCCACGCCGAGGCTTTTACCACCTGCCCTTACGGCAGAATTTCGGTTGACTGGACTATCGATAACGGTATTTTCACCCTCAACGTCACCGTGCCGCAAGGTACGGTTGCCAAGGTAACTCTGCCCGAAGGCGAGGAGCAGACGGTTAGCGGCGGCGAGCATAGCTTTAAGACGGCACTTAAGGCTTAAAAGGAGAATAAATGATAATCAAAATCCTTATCGGCGCGGCGATACTCGCAGGTGCGTACCTAATAATTTGCGGCATTATCGGCGGTTTGAGATTCGCCCACGTTGCCAAGCAGAACAGCTATTCCCAAAACTTGCCCTACGGCGAGGAGCGTTACAACGCCCTTAAAAGTCGGGGCGCAGTCACCGATTATCAGGTATATACCGACGACGAGATAGCGCAAAACCCTGCTCTAAGCACCGTTAAGCTGTACTATTTTCCCTGTGATAAGGCAGAGCCCACCGAGTATATGCTGATTTGTCCCGGCGGCGCATATGCCTTTTGCTGTACCCCCGGAGAAGGCTTTTCCATTGCCGCCGCCGCCAACGACGCAGGTCATACCGCCTTTGTACTGGAATACAGAACAGGTGCAAACGGCGGCAACCGCGCTCCTCTTGCCGACCTTGCCGCCGCCGTTAAGCTGATAACCGAACGCGCTGTTGAATGGAACGTCAAGGCGACAAACTACTCCGTTTGCGGTTTTTCCGCAGGGGGTAATTTGATAGGGTTATACGGCACCGATAACTGGGGCTACAAGAATTACGCAGGACTGACAAAGCCTGCCGCTCTCATAATGGGCTACCCCTGGAGCAACCTTAACGCCAAGGGCAGAGGCAACGCCGTTGCAACTCTCGCCTACCTTATCGGCAACTCTCTTTGCTACAAGTATTTTTTGGGAAAGGGAGCCACCGTGAAGATGAAATTGAATATGAGAGTTCCGCCGCAAATCACCGCGGATTATCCCCCCACCTACATAATGCACGGCACCGCTGACGTAATGGTGCCCATTAAGACGCACTCCGATATACTCGCCAAAAGTCTGGAGCTTAAGGGCGTTCCCCACCGCTACAAGCGTTGTAAGGGCGTAACCCACGGCTGCGGACTGGGCGTTAAAACCTCGGCAGACGGCTGGTTTTCGGAGGCGGTGGACTTTTGGGAGGAACAAATACGGTGACGGAATACTATTTAGCTATCGATATAGGCGCGTCAAGCGGCAGACATATTCTTG
The DNA here is from genome assembly GCA_964368645.1 of uncultured Christensenellaceae bacterium. GTDB lineage: Bacteria > Bacillota > Clostridia > Christensenellales > CAG-1252 > JAEDHM01. The sequence continues at coordinate 65,039 of CAYJBY010000013.1, read as the reverse complement.
GCAGCGTGGATAACGGCGAGTTGAAAACTACGGAAGTTTTTCGCTTTGAAAACGGCGCACAACAGCAAGACGGCAGAGCCGTGTGGGATATAGACAAACTTTTCGAGCAGGTAAAAGCAGGCATAAAACAGGCTTTTGCTCAATGCAAGACCATCAAAAGTCTGGCTATCGATACCTGGGGCGTGGATTACGTACTGATGAAGGACGACTGCCCCGTTTATCCCTGCTACTCCTACCGCGACAGCCGAGGAGCTATGCGCACCGACGAGGTTCACCGCATAGTACCGTTCGCTAAGCTCTACGCCGTTACGGGAGTACAATATATGTCCTATAACACCGTCTATCAGTTGCAGGACGACAAGGTGCGCGGACGGCTGAATGACGTAACCGATTTTTTGATGATACCGGAGTACCTTAACTGGCGGCTGACAGGCAAAAAATGCAAGGAGTACACCAACGGCACCACCACAGGTTTGGTCAACGCCGCAACGGGTGAATTTGACGCGGAGCTTATCGCCGCTTTTGGGTTTCCCTCAAAGCTGTTCGGCTCTTTATCCGCGCCGAGTACGGCATTAGGTCCGCTTTTGCCTGAGGTTGCCGACGAGGTTGGCGGTAACTGCACGGTTAAGCTCTGCGCTTCTCACGACACGGCAAGCGCATTCGAGTCCGTTGTCCTGCCTGAAAAGGCTGTATTAATCTCCAGCGGCACTTGGTCCTTAGTGGGCGTTAAGCTCAAAAACGCCGTGACAGACTCTGCGAGTTTAGCGGCAAACTTCACCAACGAGGGCGGCGTAGGCTATTTCCGCTATCTGAAAAACGTCACAGGAATGTGGATTAACGTAAGACTGTCAAAGGAATTCGGCACGGACTACCCCCTAATGCAGAAATTAGCGGAGCAAAGCACCTTCGAGGGGGTGTTTGACGTAGATGACAAGGACTTCGCTAACCCTTCGGATATGAGCGGCGCAATCCGCGACTGGTTTATTAAGCGCGGAGTGACTCCGCCCGTAACTCAAGGCGATTACGTAAGGAGCGCGTACCTATCGCTCGCCGCGGCATACTCTCGCGTGATTACCGAGATGGAAAAAATCACAGGCGAGAATTATGAAAGTATATACATATTAGGCGGCGGTGCAAAAAACGCCGTAGTCAACCGTTTCACCGAAGCGGCAACAGGGAAAAAGGTGGTGGCAACGCCTATCGAGGCGACTGCCATCGGGAATATAATCGTTCAGTCAAGGAGTTAAGCTTTATGAAAAGATACGAGGAAGCAAAAAAAATCTATGCCGAATACGGCGTTAATACCGATGAAGCTATTGCTAAGCTTAAGCAAATACCGATTTCCCTGCATTGCTGGCAGGGCGATGACGTTCAGGGTTTTGTGAACAAGACGGCAATCTCCGGCGGCTTGCAGGTCACAGGCAACTACCCCGGCAAGGCGCGTAATTTCGAGGAGCTGAAAAACGACCTTGACTTTGCGTATTCGCTGATTCCCGGGGCAAAACGCCTTAATTTACACTCCATATACGCCGTGTCTGACGCTCCCGTTGCGCTGGATAAGCTGACTTTTGCGGAGTTTGAGCCTTGGCTTATTTGGGCAGGCGAAAGGGGTATCAAGATAGATTTTAACCCCACCTTATTCTCTCACCCGATGGTCAAGGACGGACTGACTCTTGCCTCTCCTTACGAGGAAACAAGACGATTTTGGATAGCCCACGTCAAGGCGTGCCGCGCCATAGCGGCGGAAATCGGCAGAAGACAAGGCTCTCCCTGTTTGATGAATCTATGGATAGCGGACGGCTTTAAGGACGTGCCTGCGGACAGACTTACACCCAGACTGCGGCTAAAAAGCTCGCTGGACGAGATTTATGCGGTGAAATATCCCAAGGAACAGCTAATCGACGCGGTGGAAAGCAAGGTTTTCGGCGTGGGAATCGAGAGCTACACGGTAGGCAACAGCGAGTTTTATATGAATTACGCCGCCAAAAACGATATTTGCTGTCTTCTTGACAACGGTCACTACCACCCCACGGAAACGGTTTCCGACAAAATCCCCAGTCTGCTGGCTTTCTACGACAAGGTGGCTCTGCACGTGACGCGCGGAGTTCGCTGGGACAGTGACCACGTGGTGCTTTTCGAGGACGAGCTGAAGGAAATTGCAAAGGAAATCGTCAGGAATAACGCGACCGAAAGAGTGCTTATCGGACTGGATTATTTCGACGCGTCCATCAACCGCATTTCCGCCTGGGTTACAGGCGATCGGAATATGCACAAGGCTTTGCTTTACGCTTTACTGCTGCCCAACGAGAGATTGAAGGAGTTACAGGACAAGGCTGATTTTACACAACTGATGGTTATGCAGGAGGAATTGAAGACCTGTCCGCTGGGTGACGTTTGGAACGAATATCTGGCTCAATGCGGCGTTCCTCTTACTTATTTTTCACAAATCAAAGCATACGAAACGGAGGTTTTAAGCAAAAGATGAACAATATAATCAATGCGCCTTTTATTAAGGAAGTATCCGATACTGCGGACAATATGTACAGACTGGGCTGGGACGAGCGCAACGGCGGCAACATATCCGTTATGCTTGATGCGCAGGAGGTCGGCAAATACCTTGACCTTAACCGCGTTATCCGCACCATACCTATCGGCTTTGACGCACTGCCGCTTGTAGGACGGTACTTCGTAGTTACCGGCACGGGCAAATATTTTAAGAACGTAAAGGCGGATCCCGAAACCAATCTCGGCGTTATCCGCATTGCGGACGACGGGGCCACCGCGGAGCTGTTGTGGGGATACAAGGACGGAGGTAAATTCACTTCCGAGTTGCCTGCGCACCTGATGAGCCATATCAGCAGGCTGGCGGTTAATCAAAATAACCGCGTGGTTATCCATACCCACCCAACCTATACCATAGCTATGAATACGATTTGCCCTGCGGACGAAAAGGATTTTACCCACAGATTATGGCAAATTAATACCGAAGCTATCGTCGTCTTCCCCGACGGCTTGGGCTTACTGCCCTGGATGGTCTGCGGCACCGCAGATATTGGCGAGGCAACCGCCCAGAAGATGAAGGAGTACCGTCTGGTAATCTGGACTAACCACGGAATATACGGCGCGGGAGCTGACCTTGACGAAACCTTCGGGTTAATCGAAACGGTGGAAAAAACCGCGCAAATCTATATGCTCACCGAAGGGCGCGAAAGGGTTAATCTTATCTCGGACAAGCAGTTGAAAGACATAGCCGACCGTTTCGCCGTTACTCCCAAATCGGGAATTCTCAAGGCGTAAGGCGAGCGGAGCAAGGGGCAAGTCAAGCCCCTAGATTAAGGCGCAGATTAGGCAACGTAATTACGCCCTGCCATTACTCTCCGCTAATCGTCAGTCATAAGCTGTAGTAAGGCGACACCATACAAACTGCGTTTAGCTTGCGATGTATCAACCGTCGTTTAGCTTGCGCCGTATTCGACCGATTAACCTATGCTATATCGACCGATTAGCTTGCGATGTATTCGACCGATTAACCTATGCTTTATTCGAGCTAACCTGCTCTGTATTCGACCTGACCTATGCAATATTCGATAAAACCGTTCGACAGACACCCCTGCGAACGGTTTTTTCTGTGCTTGTAAATGAAACTATATTGGGGCAAAGCTTAACGGCACTTACAGCTTACCGTGTTTACTTAGGCTTGTTATGTTTGCTATAGTTTGCCGTGTTTGCTATGGCTTGCAATGTTTGCTATGGCTTGCAATGTTTGCTATGGCTTGCAATGTTTGCTATAGTTTGCCGTGTTTGCTTAGACCTGCAATGTTTGCTCTGGCTTACCGTGTTTACTTAGGCTTGCAATGTTTGCTATAGTTTGCCGTGTTTGCTATGGCTTGCAATGTTTGCTATGGCTTG
>CAYJBY010000013.1:1114-61030 GCA_964368645.1 uncultured Christensenellaceae bacterium | reverse complement strand
CTTACCGTGTTTACTTAGGCTTGCAATGTTTGCTATAGTTTGCCGTGTTTGCTATAGTTTGCCGTGTTTGCTCTGGCTTACCGTGTTTGCTTAGACCTGCAATGTTTGCTCTGGCTTGCTAGGTTTGCTACGACTTGCCGTGTTTGCTTTGGACGTTCTCCCCTGTGTGCCGTAAAAAAGCGATATATTCTATTAATTAAAAAACAGATTATCAAAGCCAACTGCGCCCTAAAACGGTAAATTAAAATCGCTTTTTTTCTTTTTTCCGCCGATTTTTTTGCTTTTTTTGCCCGATATGCCTTTCTGCGTTGGCGGTTCGTTGGCACTTTCTTTGGTAAGATTAGGATAATCCTATATTATCGTGCGCGAGTGTATGCACACGCATATTGTTCGTGAAAATGCAATTTCGCGTTACGGCTACCGTCAAGGATACGCCGAGGGGTACGGTTACAACGGTTAGTCAGCCGATATAATTATCCGCCGACACCTCAACCCTTGCGTGGGAATCCACTTTACTACGATATTCAACCGCGGTGCAAAAGCCGCGACTTAAAAACATAAAAACATTTATATAGCAAAAAAGGAGATTGAAATGAAAAGAACCTTTACACTTGTAATCGTTACCTTAATCCTAACCGCTTTCTGCTGTTGTCTGACCGCGTGCAGTCTTTTCGGCAATACCCCGTCAGACGGCGACGGCGAACACACTTTCGGCGAATGGACGATTGTCACCGCGCCCACCTGCACAACCGCGGGCGAAGTGAAGCGCACCTGCTCCGACTGCGGCGAAACGGAAACGAAAACCGTTGACGCCTTAGGTCATCAGTTCGGCGAGTGGGAAATCGAAACTCCTGCAACCTGCACCGAGAACGGTTCCAAAACCCGTACCTGTATTTTGTGCGAAACGACGGAGACCGAGACCATTACGGCAGGTCACGTCTATGCCGACGACTTCACCTGCCACGACAGAATCTGTCAGACCTGCGGCGAGGTTTGCACGGCGACTACCGAGCATAGCTACAACGCAGAGGGCGAATGCGCCTGCGGTGCGGCTCTGCCCAAGTTTACGATAACCTTTACAGGCGGCGAGCTTGCCACAGGCACCGCGCCTACCCAAAACGCTGTTTTGAGCGGAACGAAAATCACCCTGCCCGACAACACGTTCACTAACGCCGATTATACATTTAACGGTTGGAACGACGGCACGGCGATATATCAGCCCGGCGACAGCTATACGGTAAACGCTGACGTGAGTTTTTCGGCGGTATGGCTTCAAATCGCGCCTTGCGTCGTATCCTTTAAGGGCGGCGACGGCGCAACCGGAGTTGCACCCATCGATATAACCCTTGCCTCGGGCTTGACGGCAACCCTACCCGATAACACCTTCGCCAAAACCGACTGCACCTTTGTCGGCTGGAGTGACGGCAATACCACCTACCGCGTCGGAGCCAAAGTAACGGTTATGACGAATAGGAGCTTTACGGCGGTATGGGCAACCTCTCAGCAGATTATAGTAGCCTTTGAGGGCGAGGACGACAGTAATATGCCTTTGGTGAACTTTTCCGAGTTAAGGCTTGCTCTTGAGGGTGACGTTATAGTTCTCCCCTCTAACCCTTATCACAAATCCGCTTCCGTTTTCGGCGGCTGGCTTAACGACGGCAAGCTGTATCAAGCAGACGACAGCTACACCGTATCCGATGCCAACGTAACCTTTTCAGCGGTGTGGTACGATATTGAAAAATGCTACTTCGAATTAAAGGGCGGCGAGGGCGCAACGGGAGTTGCACCCACCATAGCACCCACGTCCAAAGGTTCCGCAATCACCCTGCCAGAAAACACCTTTGTTAAGGACGGCTACCGTTTCATCGGTTGGACGACGGACGGCACCGAGGTTGACAAGCCCGGTGACACCTCCACCGTTACGGTGGGCGGTAAGTTAGTTACAATTACCGCAGTGTGGGAACTTATCCCCAAGCACTCGGTCAGCTTCGCAGGCGGCGAAAACGCCACGGGCACCGCTCCTACCGTTGGGGATACCGCAGAGGACGCGTCTTTCGAGCTTCCTGCCAACACCTTTGAGCGGACGGAATACGTTTTTGACGGCTGGAGCGACGGCACTGACGTTTATCAGGCAGGCGACAGCTACACTATGGGCGCGGCGGACGTGGTCTTTACCGCGACCTGGACGCAAAAGTTATACGCTATTACCGCTCTTGCCGACAACACCTACGGCGGCACCGTTGAAGGCGGCGGTTTCTTTGCCCTATCCACCAACGTGACCGTTACGGCGACAACCGAATCCGACGATTTCACTTGGTCGGGCTGGTACAAGGACGGCGAAAAGGTTTCCGACGAATTAAGCTACAGCTTTGACGTAACCGAGAGCTGTACCCTAACCGCCAAATGGAAAAAATATTACGTAAAAGCGGTTGCCAACATAGAGGGTGCAGGCGAGGTCGCCAACGGCGCAAGCTACACCGTCACCTTTGACAAGAACGAGAACGGCGAGCAGCCTACTCCCGAGCCGCAGACGGTTACGGGTTTTGACAAGCTCACCTACCCCGTACTTTCCGATTACAACTACGTTTTCACAGGCTGGTACACCGACAAGAACGCCTACAACGCGCCCTTTGACTTCTCCGAGCCCGTAACCAAGGACGTTACCCTGTACGCAGGGTGGAAGCTAATGGACACCGAAGTAGCAGGAAGAGCGGTCAATATGCAGGCATACGACGAAACGAATCCCTTTGCGTTCACCTTTGAAATTGACGACAACTACACAAGTATTCATTACGCCTTCGCGACCTTAAAGCGCGGAAACTATACCTTATATTACAGAAAGACTTCCGCCCATACCGACAGCACCGGCGTTGATCCCACGGTGGCTATTTATCTGGGCAAAAAGACCATTTACGATCCCGTTCCCGGTTGCACTGGCAGATTTAATTCCGCCTGGAGAAGTATGACCTTTGACTCCGACGGCGGAAACTCCTTCTTAACCCTCGTTATCAGCGCGGTCGCCAATGTTTACGATTACACCTGCGAGGCATATCTCGTCTGCAACGACGGCGGCTTACTTCCCGATGCAGGCGGCATAGCAGGCGGAGCAAGGGCTTTACGTATCGGCTCTCAAACCACCTTTACCGCCCGTACTAACGGAGAATATACCTTCTTGGGCTGGTTTGACGAGGCAGACAATCTTATCACTTCCGAATTAAGCGCAAACATAGTTGCCGACTACCCCACCACAGGCTCTACGACTACCTATACCGCTAAGTGGGGCGACTACACCGTTAACCTCGGCAGGAACGACGAGGAAGCAGGTTCCGTCACAGGCGACGGAAGATACGCAGTAGGCGACACCGTAGTAATCACCGCAGAATCCAACGCAAGCTACACCTTCCTTGGGTGGTTTGACGAAAACGACGTTCTGCTTACCGACGACGAGGACGGCGTTACGCCCTCTTTGACCTACACCTTTACAATGCCCTCCTTCAATACCGAAATGGCTGTCGTTTCCTACGAGGCAAGATGGGCGCATTACAGAGTAGGCGTTGCCAAGAGTATCAGCGAGGCAGGAACGATAGAAGGCATCGGTTATTACGCATTGGGCGAAACCGTAACCTTAACTGCGGAAACAACCGTTGGCTACAGATTTGTGGGCTGGTTCGACAATTATGACAATTTGGTGGAGGAAGGACTTGAGCTGACGTTTGAAATGGGCGCAAAGGACGTTACGTACGTTGCAAAATGGACCGTTCTTTCCGTAACAATAGACGGCAACATCAAGGAGGGCGGCAATGCGGCTATTATCGCTCCCAACAGAGGTAATGCTATATTAACCTTTAACCTCAACGGCGGCAGCAGTTCTACCACTATCAAGCCCCAGACCGTCACCTCGACCGTGGGCGCGGTTTATCCCACCATTACACCGTCGAAAAACAAGTGCATTTTCACGGGTTGGTACACCACCAGCGATTGCACCGAGCTATTCGACTTTACCGCCGATATAACCTACGACACCACGGTATATGCAGGCTACTACAGCTACGCCAACGATACGAACAGCACCAGAACGATTTCCGTACAGCCTAACGAAAGCAAGACGGAAGTACACTATATCGGCACGGGCTACGACGGTTCCTCCTCCGTTTCCAACTACTTCACCGCCTTCGCTACAGGAACCTACAAGATTGAGTATTGCTTCTGGTACACCGACAGTCCTCGCACCGCCAGTTTTTACGTTAAAAAGTGCAGTACAAACGCAATGATTACGTCCGCCACTGTCAGCAATTACAGCGATCCTAGCAACGAAAACTATAAATCTGTTAGCTTTGACGCAAAAGCTGGCGACGTGTTCTGCGTTGTCGCAAGAACGGGGGGCTACTACTCCAGTTCCGACTACTCAGGGTACATTAACTGCCGTATCTACTGCACCGACGACGCACCCATAGACGGCGGTTTAGGCATTGGCTACAACGACGCAACGGCGGTTAAAAACGGCAATCCTATCTCCATTAACGCGGAGGCAGGCAGCGAGGTGGTTATATCGGCTACGGCTGACACTTACCACGAATTTATGGGTTGGTTCGACGAAAACGACCAGCTCTGCACCGATAATCCCGACGGCGTAACCCCCTCTCTTACCTACACCTTTACGATGACGAATAAGAATTTGAGCTTTAACGGCAAATGGGAGCTTAACGCCGCTTGGCGCGACTTTACCTTTACCACCGCCTATAACGGAGCAACGATTACCGGCTACACAGGAACCTCTGCCGAGGTAACAATACCCGACAATACGGTTGCGATTAAAGCAAGCGTTTTTGAAAACAATACGACTATAACCTCAGTCACCATATCTAAGGGAGTTACCACCATAGGCGCAAAAGCCTTTAAGGGCTGTACTAATTTAACCACCGTCGTTATACCCGACACAATCATTACCATAAGTGGCGACGCCTTTAACGGCTGTGCTAAGCTCTCCGCTATCACCATACCCGTTGGTGTAACAACCCTAGGCAACGCGGCGTTCTCAGGTTGCAGCGGTCTAACCTCAATTACCGCCAACGCCGCACACGCCGCCACGGTTATCGAGCAAAGCGCACCGACCGCCTTCGCGCTGACCATTATCGGAAGTACGGAGATAGCGTCTAACGCCTTTAGCAACCTTACCTCCTTAACCGCGCTTACTCTTACCGAAAGCGTCACCACCATCGGCCGTTCGGCATTCTCCTCCTGTACCAACCTGAGCGAAATTACCGTTTCCTCCAATTTGAAATATCTGGAATCGGGAATTTTCTCCGGCTCGGCGTGGTGGAACAATCAGCCCGACGGACTGGTTTATCTACAGCATATCGCATTCAAATACAAGGGTGAGATGCCCACCAACACTTCCATTCAGTTGGCAGAGGGCACAACGGTCGTTGCCGATTACGCCTTTTACTATCGCACAAGTCTTTACTCCATAACCCTCGCCGAAAGCGTGGTGCATATAGGCGGCTACGCATTCAGCGGCTGTACCAATATATTGCAATTCATCGTCACCGCCAACGTATCCAGCATAGGTTGCAATGCCTTTAACGGCTGTAAGAGCTACATCTCCATCGTCTTTGCGGATACCACAACCTGGTACCGCACCCCGAATATTGCAGCTTGGAAGAGCCGCAGTAGCGGAACATCTACGGACGTCAGCCCAAGCAACAATTACACCAATTTTGTTATAGACACCTTTAACAACGGCTACTCCACTAATTATTGGTTCAAGGGGTAATCCGACTACAGTTACCCCAAACGTATTGTTTCGGAAATTACAATAATTACTGATAAAAAAGCGTAAATCGTCAATTCGGTTTGCGCTTTTTTCCGCTATTTCGCTTGCCCCTTGTAACGGCGTCCTAATAGACGGACTATGCAGAATTTGGAAGAAGAAAACTATTGACTTGAATCGGGCTTTCGACTATAATGTTTTTAATAGCAACATTAGTTGCCGATAGCTTGAGGTGCGTTAATGAGATCTAAGGACGAAAACAAAATGCAAGGGATAATCGCCTTTATAGAGGCACAGTACTCCGAGGAGGGTTACGTGCCGACAATAAGCGATATTGCCGCCTATATGGGTATGGAAAAAGGCAACGTATCCAGATATCTCGCCGATATGTCTAACCGCGGAATGATAGATATATCCGAGGGTTTACGCTTTGCCAAGACTCCCAATATGCTTAGAGCCAAGAGCGCGGTTAAGAGCGTTCCGTTAGTGGGCGAGATTGCCTGCGGCACCCCGATTTTGGCGCAGGAAAACATCGAAAGCTACGTTTATATCTCCAAGGAGCTATTAGGCGAGGGCGATTTTTTTGCGTTGCGTGCGAAAGGCAGTTCTATGATTAACGCAGGTATCAATAGCGGCGACGTGGTTATAGTAAGGCGGCAGGACACTGCGGACGAGGGGCAGATAATCGTAGCCTTAATTGACGACGAAGCCACCCTCAAAAGGTTTTATACCGACCGCAAAAACCGCAGAATACGGCTCCACCCCGAAAACGACGAGCTTGCGGATATGTATTTTGACAGTATCGAGATACAGGGCGTGGTCAAGAAGATATTAAAGGACGCGGAGTAATAGGCAACAAGCGGAACAGGCGATAATATGACGGAAAAACAACGGACGTACTTTTGCATAGATATGAAGTCCTTCTTCGCCTCGGTGGAGTGCGCGGAACGGGGGTTGAATCCTTTTGAGACCAACCTCGTTGTTGCCGACGAGAGCCGCGGCAACGGAGCTTTGTGCCTTGCCATTACGCCTAAAATGAAGGCGTTAGGCGCGAAGAACCGCTGTCGTTTGTTTGAAATTCCCAAGGGTATCGACTACATAGTCGCCCTGCCCCGAATGAAAAAGTACATAGAGTACGCCGCCGATATTTACGAAATATACCTTAACTATATGGACAAGGATGATATTCACGTTTATTCCATAGACGAGGATTTTATCGACGCCACCGACTACCTGAAGTGCTACAAGCTGGAGCCTGTCGCCTTTGCCAAAAAGCTGATTAACGAGATTGCGGACAAGCTGCATATCCCTGCGACGGCAGGCATAGGCACTAACCTGTATTTGGCGAAAATCGCCTTGGATATTACCGCAAAAAAAGCCCCCGACCACATAGGGGTGCTTACCGAGGAATCATATCGGGCAACCCTGTGGAACCACCGCCCCATAACGGATTTTTGGCAGGTGGCAAGGGGTACGGCGGCTAGACTTGCGCGGTACGGGATTTTTGATATGCGGGGCGTTGCCACCGCATCCGAGGAACTGCTGTACAAGAATTTCGGCATTAACGCCGAGCTGTTAATCGACCACGCTTGGGGGCGCGAAAGCTGTACTATGGCGGATATAAAGGCGTACAAAAGCAAGGCGAAATCGGTGTCTAACTCCCAGATTCTCTTTGAGGATTACTCCTATGAAAAGGCGAAAATCGTTATGATGGAAATGGCGTTGACGGGCTGTCAGCGTATGATGCGAGAGCACGTAATAACCAACCGCGTGGGTTGCGGCGTGGGCTACAGCAAGGACGCAAGCGCACCTACGGGCGGAATGCTTAAAATGTCGGAAACTACCAACGTCTATTCGATAGTAAGCCGTTACATAGACAAGATTTTCACCGCAACCACCCACAGAGAACTGCCCATAAGGCGGCTGTCGATATGGTTCGACGTATGCGACGAGGGCTGTGAGGGCTACGACCTTTTCACGGATTTTGAAGCCGTGCAAAAGGAAAAAAAGATAGAGGAAGCCGTCCTTGCCGTCAAGGACAAGTTCGGTAAAAACGCTATGCTAAGAGCCACCGACCTACAGGAAGGGGCAACGACTGTAATCAGGAACAAGCTAATCGGAGGTCACAACGGTGAATAAAGCCAACCGCGCCGCACAATTTAACCCCTTCGACTCCTTAAAGGGCTTGCAGGAGGCCTTGCGCGAGAAGGAAGAAAAGCTTTCCCGTGTGGAAAAGCGCGATTTGTCCGAGGAACAGGAGGAGGCTCTTTCACGCGCTCTGCAACGGGCGGAAAAGGGGGATACCGTCTGCGTGACTTTTTACCGCGGCGGTCATTACTATACCGTAACCGATACCCTTACCGCAATTAATCGCACCTACAGGTTTTTGACGGTGGGCGAGGCAAAGATATACTTCGACGACCTGTACGCCGTGAAAACGCTGTAAAACCTTATAATAGATAATCAGTACCGCTTTTTTTGTTAAAATCCGAAAGCGCGGAGATTCCGACTATTTTGTCAGCACCGCGTCGAACTCCTTTAGGTTATCAAAGCCGGGCTTACGCTTGCCCTGCTCCATTTCGCGGATTAGCTCCACAACCTTGTCGTTGACGGGAGTATCCACGCCCACCTTGTCGCCGTACGCGCTTACCACGCCGTTAATTGCTTCCACCTCGCAGGGCTTGCCCTTCTCGATGTCCTGAAGCATACTTGCGCGGATTAGACGGTGTTTTTTGATGGCGACGGGGATAATCATAAAGCTGATTTTCTTTTTCAGTGCGCCGTTATAGTTGAGCAGTTTAACCACGTCCTTGCCCTGTATAGGCTCTATGTGAATACCGCCCTTTTCGGTGGAATCGATTATCTCCTTGATAATGCGCTGAGCGCAGGCACGGGATTTTTTGTTATCGGAAACCTCGCCGAAGTTACAGCCCAGAACCGCGGACATACCGCTGAACGCGCTGTTAACCAAAAGCTTAGACCACCTAACGCCGATAAAGTTATCCTCTAGTTCCACCTTGCCCATTATGGAGAGCAAGCGCACCACTTCCTTGAAATGCTTGTCGCTTTCGTCCGCTTTATTAACCGCGCCTAGGGCAAAAACCAACGCGTCTGGCTCCGAGGTCAGCTCGCTGACGCCGGGAGCGGTCATCTGTGCGCCCCAACCGATAGCACAGCCGTAGGTTCTGTGCTCGCCGATAACCTCGGCTACGCTATGCTCGGGCAGTCCGTTCTGCATAGTGCAAATAACGCCGTCCGCCTCCAGATAGTCGTTAAGCATAGTAACCACCGCCTTATTATCAAGCTGTTTGGTCATAAGGAAGATAATATCGAATTTTCCGCTCATCATATCGGGGGTAATCGCATCGACTGCGACCTTAAAATCCGCCTTTCCGATAATGGTTGCGCCGTTTTCCTTAAGTGCCGCCACGTGCGCCTTGTTGCGGTTGATTAACTGTATTTTCTCGCCGGCGGCTGTGATATACGCGCCTAAAACCGTACCTAAAGAACCTGCTCCGTAAATTGCTGCTTTCATAATCGCTCCTTTTGTCGGCAACGCCGTAATTATTGCCTGATTATTATAACATAAAGCCCTACGATTATGCAATATCCGATTGAAAAACCGTATCGGTTCGGGCGATAATCCACCGCACAAACGAAACACAAGCCACGCGTAAAAAGAAGCAATAAGCCGAGAATAATACGGAATATTTGGGGTTTTTCGGGAGATATTTTAGCTGTCCGATTAATTACTTGACAATACTTTGCGCGTAGGATACAGTGATTTCAGCGAAAGACTTGACTGCTTGACTTTTCGCTCAGCCGCAAAGGTTTTTGCCCTTATTAAATCGCGGCGGTCAAGGCAGGTCAGGTCGGAACGCTTTTTCGGGGGAATTATCCGCGTAGGTTATCAGCGACTTTCATAAGGGGGAAGTCGTACCTTTCGCGCCGATGCGGATTATACCCTTTTTCAACCTATTTTATACACAAGGGGGTATTTTATGTCTGTTTCAAAAACAACCGACGCAACAAAAAATCTAATTAAACGCAAGACCGTTTACGGCTTGCCCGACAATCCGTCCGATCACGGCTTCAGAGCCGCCGATATCAAAAAGGCGATTTACGGTCCGATAGTGGACGGCACGGACAGCGTTCTGGCGGAATTAAACCGCATTGTGGACGAGGCTAATACCGACCTACAGGCGGTAGGCGGCTACTGTATTTACGCAGTCAGCGGCACTCTATTAACCGAAGGAAGCGGCACGGTGGCACTGACCGCGGTGACAATTCCCTCGGCGCATACTTTGAAATCAGGAGCTTTTCTGCTGGACACGGCAGGCACGGTGGGCTTGGTAAGCGCGGTAGCTAACGGCACCGTCAGCTATGCCTTTTACGCGAGCCTAAAAGGTCCTAAGGGCGATACGGGAGATACGGGCGCGACAGGTCCTAAGGGCGACACGGGCGACACGGGAGCAACAGGTGCCAAGGGCGACACGGGTGATACGGGCGAAGCCGGTATTTCACTGCCCTCAGGCGGAACGGCAGGTCAAACGCTTGCCTTAAACGCCGACGGCAACCCGATTTGGATAACTCCGAAAAACGAGGTTATCGCTGCGGATTTGACCGCGCAGGGCTTTACCCCCACCGCCAACGCCTACTACCGTCATACCGCTACGGAAAGCCTTTCGGCAATAACGGTGGGCGACGCGTTAAGCGAAATCGCCTTTAACGCCGCGCTGACGAAAACCAACGCGAAAACTCTTTTAGCCGCGCTGACATATACCGCTGTTCCTCAATACGAGGGGTACGAATACTGCGAAATCTGCAAGGCGGGAAGCTGGTCCTTAGCGGTTATCCGCAAGAACGGCGAGTACGGTATAGGAGCAGGCACAGCAGACGGCGGTTACGTTTACGGCACGGCGGTACTTAACCCCACCGTTTCGATAACCGTTCCCGACGGCTGGGCGGCAAGCCTTACCGACAGGCGTAACGTCAAGGTGCTGACTATCTCTCCTGCCGTCACCGTTACCTCTGTAACAGCAGGAGCGGAGGGCGTCAACGGTGTGATTTTCGGCAAGGCTACGGCAAGCACCTCGACAGATTACACAGAGGGCGTGATTTACTACTACAACGGCACGAGCTACGTGGCCGTCACAGGAGCGGCGGATACGGACGGCACCTCTTCGGGGGGAACCTCGGCAGACGCCGACAATAGCGGAATCGGGCTTACGGACAGCGACCTTACCGCCGCTATTTTTCAGGGGGAAAGCGGTAAATACTACCGCAACGTGCCTGCCGCCGCTTTTAAGAAGGGGCAGACCGTGGAAAACATCTACTTTAACAACACCTTAAGCACAGCGGAGATGAAAACGCTTTTCGCCAAGCTCCCCTTTTACTCCAGCGCAATTCCCGGTATCGACGTTTTCTGCGTGATTACCTGCAACGGCGATTACGCGGTGGACGTATGGCGTATGCCCGGCGGTAACGGCTACGAGTACGCTATCGGCGTGGGCGTTGAGGGCAGTAACTTCATATACGGCACGGTGGCTGTCGCCGATTACGGTATTCCCGACGGTTGGGCGACCTCGCTTACCGATACTCAAAACGGTAAATGCCTTACTCTTGCATCAGCTCTTACGGTTGCGGCGGTCAAGGAGGGTGGAAGTCCTGTCAACGGCACGGTTTTTTCCGCGGCAACGGTGGGCTTCTCCCCGATAAACGACAAGACGATAGGCAGACTGTACTACTTTGACGGCTCCGCTTTTAAGGCGGTTGCCTTCCGCCCGACTGCCGAAACGGTGACGATTGCCGCCGACGACTGGGTAAGCGCAAGCGGAATTACTCCCTTTACCGTAAAGGCGGTGAAGACTCTGGAAACGGCGGTCGGTACCGACAGTATCCTTTCCCTTGCGATGAACGTGGTAACGCAGATTAACAAGGGTATTGTTCTCGGCGAGGTCAGCGGTCAAAACGTGACTTTGTACGCGAAAACCGCTCCTACCGACAGCATAACCGCTACTATAACGGTGGAGGACTGATTATGGCTGTAATTATCAATTCTAAAGAGGTTATCCTCGCCATACTGTCCGAGGACGGCACAGAGGGCGCATAAGTGAAGGCAAAACAAGCCGAAAGGCAAGCGAAAAGGCAAACTGCCAACAGCCTTAACCGACTTTTCGGACAGGGCACCGTTAGCAGGAATCCGCAGTTATCCGCAGTCCGCCGTTAAGCGGAAAAGGAATTAACCGACAGCAACCGCTAACGGTCACTTGCTGACGGCTAAGGCACCCAAAGCCGCGCTAAGCGGCTGATTACAACGCAGTCCGTAGGCTCAAAAGGCTTACGGACTGTTTTTGCATAAAAAAACCGCACGCCTGCGCTTGCTCCATTGACCTTAATGAAAGAAAAGTGCGGTATGCGGTTTGATTAATCGTTCTCTGTTACGGGATAGGTTTAGTTGCCGAAAATCCCGTCAATCTGACGTTGCCAAGCGATAACCGCGGCTTCGTCGTAATTCTTGGGTATGGCTCTTGCTATGGCTTCCGCCTTAGCTCCCTTGGAAATGGTGCCTTTCAGCTTAAGCAAAACGCCCAGCTTTTTCCACCCTTTCTTGACCTTATCCAGAACTTGCGCAGGAGTAAGCACCAAATTGGCACCCTCTGCCACGCATTTCAGCTCCTTATCGCTGATAATGCCGCCGTCAAACAAAAACCGCACGTCCTCGGCAGGAGTGGCGAGCAAATAGCGTTTTATCATATCCACGGACACGTGGGAAGCGGCAACCTCCGTATAGTAGCGGTACTGGTACTGCCATAGAATATCAGGCGCAACAGACTTGGCGGCGGTAATTACCTCGCCGAGCATTTGACCTGCACGCAAGGCGCAGGCTATGCCGCTGCCTATCATCGGTATGGTCATAAAGGCACTGTCGCCCACTAAGGCGTACCCCTCGCCTATCATTCTGGAAATAGCGTATCTTACGGGTATTGTGCAGACGATACCGCCCTTAATCATATCCTTGCTAATCAAAGCGTCGTTGGCTCTTAGGTCTGCCATCGCCCGATCAAGAGTTGCCTCGGTCAACTCGCCTATTCTGCCAACCAAAATATTGACGTCGCCGTTAGGCTCCACTACGCGCCAAGAAATACCGTCCTCGCCTAAGTGCTTTAGGAATATCTTTTTGCGGTGCTCGGCAGGACTTCCGATGCCCTCGGTGGGTTTGAAAAACGCGCGGTAGGCTCTGAAAACCTCGTGCCTTGCAGGTTGCGCCGTGATATGGTAGGAAGCAGGCAGTGAGGCGCGGAATTTGGAATTGACGCCGCTGCTGTCTATAACTAAATCGGCTTTTATCTCCTTGCCGTCCTTAATTATGCCCGCCACCTTGCCGTTCTCAAAAAGCAAGGAATCTACGGCGGTATCGAAATTGACCTTAGCCCCTGCCGCTATCGCTCTGTCCGCCAAGGTGTTGGACAAGGGGCGTCTTTCTATCGACCAGTCGCGTTTTTCCTCCGCAACGGGTACGAGCAGGCATTTATTGGAAAAAGGCGCCACAAAGGTGGCGTTGTCGGTACGGAACACGTTGCACTTGTCAAGAGGGATATTCAGCTCCCTGAAAACCTTGGTTTCCGCGTCGTCCAACCAGTCGTAGCTGATGCTTTCTCTGGTGCACTTCTCGTAAACGGTGACGTTAATTCCGCCCTCGGCTAACACCTTAGCCGCTTGCAAACCGCCTATACCTGCGCCGATAATAATAATATCCATATTAATTCTCCCAAAAAACGTACTATTAAATATTATAGCAGAAAACCGCCGTTTTGGTCAATACTTCCCCGAAAATCTTTGCGCCTGCAAGCAACCGAATTACCCTAATTTATGAAAATCTTTGCGTCTGCAAGCAACCGAATTACCCTCAATAAACGTCGGTTAAACCCAAAAGATAGTCGGTAGGCACACCGAAATACTGCGCTAACTTCACGATATAGCTGGCTTTCGGCTCGTTGACTTCCTGCTCCCAAAAAATTACGGCGCGTTTATCCACGCCGATAGCTTTTGCCAAAGTGTTCTGGCTAATCTTTTGTTCCAATCGAAGTTCCTTGATTCTTGTGCCGATTATCATATCCGTTATTATATGAGAAATCTCACCTTGATACTTGACAGGTGAAGAAATCTCACCTATAATTATCATTAGGGGATAATATCCTTGAAATTATAGTAAGAGGTGTTTTTTATGTTTTGCAGAAACTGTGGAAAGGAAATCAGCGACGATTTCGTCGCTTGCCCGTATTGCGGTGCGGCAATCGGTAACTCGCATAACGCGGCCGATAAGGCGCAAGCTGTAAACGGCAACGTACAGGCGGTAACCGATAATGCTTGCGGTGCCGACGTCGGCGAGCTTGAATACTGCGCTAAACGCTCGGTGTGGTTTTACAAAAAAAGATTGCTCGTTTTCTCCGCGCTTGCGCTGTTTTTTATCATTCTGTTTGCTAGTTTTATAGGAGATGCCGAACTGAAAAGCGTTGCGGTGGTTTCAATAGTGTTAGCAATCGTTTTTCTCTGCTGTATCGTCCTGCTCTTCGTAATGGCGGCGCAAAGTCAGATTCTGTTTTACAAAAACAAGCTGATAGTTAAAAGCGGAATCCTTAACAAAAAGGAAGCCCAGTCGGTAATGACTCCGCTGGTTGGAATATCCGTCAATCAAAGCTTTAACGGCTTAATTTGGAACTACGGCGAGGTTAGAATCGACAAGGTCGGCAAGGGTTGGGATATTGATACCACCTATATACACAGCCCCAAAAAGCTAAAAGCCTATCTGGAAAGCAAGATAGGAACAGGGATTAACAACGTCAATATGTTTATGAACAATTAGTTGTCTAGCCCAATTTAACTCACAAAAAAGAATAAAAAAATATCCGCTTGCTTATACAGCTTGCGGATATTTTGTTGTTATTGTGTTACCGTTGCCGCCTAATCGATACGCTATGTTACGTACCCTGTAGGCTAAGTTGCGTTTGCCCTAATCGCGTAATTACAAAGTAAGAGGTCGTCTTACTTAAGGTGTAATTACAAGAGTTAAGCGATTGATTTATCGGCGAGGTTCAACCGACGAGCGGTTGCCATACTGCCGTGATTAAAGGGTTAAGCGGTCGGCTACAGTCCTATATCGCTTTAGATGTTGCGAGCCTTGCGGTACGCGCTTCTTACAGCCTCGAACACTCTCGCGCCCTTGTAGCTGTCGCCCACGTTGTATAATTCCGCCGCGGTATTGTTCTTCAAGCACTCGTAATAAAGCTCGTTGGCACTGCTTTCGCCTGCCGCCATTATTACCATATCGGCTTTCAGCTCTCTATCTACGTACTCGTCCTTAATCT
The DNA here is from genome assembly GCA_964368645.1 of uncultured Christensenellaceae bacterium. GTDB lineage: Bacteria > Bacillota > Clostridia > Christensenellales > CAG-1252 > JAEDHM01. Next base: position 45,892 of record CAYJBY010000013.1, on the reverse strand, counting down.
TATGCAACGCGTCCATAGGATTGACTACGTTTTCAGGAAGCAGAGGTGCCCAGCACATATACGGATTAGGTACGTTTTTGTGCTTGTTCTGGGATACAGCCACCGCGCCGTCCTTAATCTCTACGACCTTGGTGCAGTTGAGAAGCTCTACGCCGCCCTCGTCGAAGTAGTGCAGTAAATGTCCGCGGTTAGCCGTGCAGGCGTGGTTCATTATAAACTTATCCATTTCCACCACCTTGACGTTCTTATCCATCTCGTAACGGAGCTGATAAGCGGTCTCACAGCCTACTACGCCGCCGCCGATTACTACTATATCCTTAGCGTCCTTAACAAGCTCGGGGTGCCTTAACACGTCCACTGCGAAAACAACCTTGTTGCTGTCCGCGCCCTTGATAGGAGGCTTAACCTGCTTGGTACCCGTGGCAATAATGATTACGTCGTAGCCTGCCTTTTTCAGGTCGGCCTCGGTTGCCGCGGTATTGAGCTTGAGAGTAAAGGCGGAGTTAGCCTTAAGCTTCTCCACAACGCCCTCTAAGTACTTGAGGTAATTGCGGAACTCGTACTTGATTTTCGCCTGACTGCCGGGGATAAGGTTGCCGCCGATAGTTGCGCCCTTCTCGTACATATCTACCTTGTGACCTCTTGCAATCAGCACTTCCGCCGCCGTTACGCCGGCAGGACCTGCGCCGATAACCGCGACCTTTTTCTTAACGTCAGCCTGAGGTATCTCGGGAGAGTACTCCTCTTCAAACGCCGTTCTGGGGTTGACTGCACACTGGGGGTGTCCGCCCTCAACGAACTCGTTAAGACAAGCTTCCTGACAGCCGATACACGGACGAATATCCGAGCACTTGCCTGCGTACGCCTTGTTGCACCAATCGGGATCGGCCAAAAGAGGTCTGCCAAGCATTACCATATCGCACTTGCTATCTCTAATCGCCTTTTCGGCAAGGTCGGGATAACCCAGTTTGCCTACCGCCACTACGGGAACGTCTAAGCCCTTGTTGCTCTTGATATTGTTAGCCGCAAAGAACTTCTTGGCGATGTCGGAGATGTCCAGATAACAGCCCGAAGGCATAGAGGACGGCGGATGGGGTAACCACCAGTTGTCGTAACTGCCAAGGTCCACGTCGAACATATCTACGCCTGCCTCGACTAAGTGCTTCATATAGACTAAGGTCTCCTCCATCTTACGCTCGTTGGCGAACTTTTTGAGAGGAGAAACCGTCTTCATCTTGTCCTTATAGGTTGCGTTAAGCATAAGGGATAGGTCGATACGGTACATAATGGGGAAGTCGTTGCCTACTCTCTTACGGATTTCCTTAATCATATCCACGCCGAAACGCTCGGTATCGGAATACTTGCCCAAAACTCTGTGGTTGTACGCGGAGTTAGTGACTTGCTCCAAGAGATAGCCCTCGTGACCGTGGAGATAAACGCCGTCCAAATTGCAAGCCTTAGCGTCCGCCGCGCCCTGACCGATGCGCTTGATAATCTTGGTCAGGCTCATATCGGAAAGTCTAAGACAGGGAACGTCCTTCATATACCAGTTGGGATTGAAACTGGCGCTTCTGGGGAAGGAGAAGGAGTTGACTAAGCACTGGGGATTGCCTACTCTGCCCAAGCCGGGAGTCAGTTGTATAAAGAACGCACTGCCGTGAGCGTGGCACATAGCCGCCAAATCACGCCACCCTGCGAAAACGGTACGACTGCGGTCGATACGGGGGAAATAGGTTAAATCACCCAGTTCCAGCAAGGACTTGTCGATGCCGAAGCTTACGGGAATAAGACCGGAAGTGATAAGGCCTACGCCGCCCTTGGCTCTCGCCTCAAAATACTTGAGCATTTTTTGGTTGGGGCGACCGGTCTCGTCGCACATACTTATATTGCCCATAGGAGCCATAACAAGACGGTTCTTAAGGGTAAGTCTGTTGACCTTGATGGGAGAAAACATTGCGTTGTAGGGATACAGCGCAGAAGTCATCTCTGGAGAGTCGAAGCCTTTTTTCCACCAATCGGCAAAATCGGCGTCGAGCTGTTGAAGTTTTTTGTCGTAATCCATTAGTAACCTCCGGTTAATGAAAGTAATATAAGCGTAACACAAAAACAGACTAAAGTCAATACGGGTTTTCAAATCTTAAGCTATTAAAAGGAGCGAAAGAAAAACCGCCCTTGAAAGGCGGCTTTATGTAACGACGGGTACCCCGTCCGCAACGTAATACAAAACGACAAACTACCTCGCAAGCCTATAGTTTCTTTGCAAGCTTTGGATAAGTGGCAACGTGTTTTCTCTTATCGGTTTCGCAGTAACCAGTGCGTTGTTTCAACCGTTGATAAGCGCGTTTTAATTCACAGTTTTACGGTCAGCCGTATAACTTCACTTTGAGGATTTTACGGTCAGTTGCGCGTACCTTTCACCGTAGATTTCGGCGTTGTTCTCGAAAAGGTTGTTGCCCTTTGTGTCAACTGATACGATTAACGGTCCTAACTCCTCTACCTCGAAAACCCAAAACGCCTCTGGCATACCAAGGTCCAACCACTCCGCCGCCTTAACCGACCTTACCGAGTCGGCGGCGACTAAGGCGCACCCTCCCGGGAAGGCGCAATGTATCGCGCCGTACTCACGGCACGCCTTGGCGGTCGCTTCCTTCATACCCCCCTTGCCGACAATCAGCCGAACTCCCGTTTTTGCGATAAAAGCCGCTTCCGCGCTTTCCATTCGGCGGCTGGTGGTGGGGCCTACGGACACTACGGAATAACCGCCGCCCTCCTCCTGCCTGATTATAGGTCCTGCGTGAAAAATCGCCCCGTCCGCAAGGCTCATCGATTCGGGCAGACGGTTCTCGGTCAAAACCCTTTTGTGCCCTGCGTCACGGCAGGTGGCTATGACTCCGCTCAAATAAACGCAGTCGCCTATTTTCAAATCCTTGATACTTTCGTAGGTAATCGGTGTGGTGATAACCCTTTTCATACTTATCTCCCGTTGCGGTTCCGCCGCAGTTCGCGTCAATTCTCTTTCAAACAGTGGGTATGGGTGGGGATAGTGTAGTTTAGGTCGGAATCAATCAGTATTTTTCCCCGTCTGGTCGCCCAACAGCCCGTGCTGATACCCACGCCCAAGGTGGCAGGGTGATGAGCCGCGCACTCCAGATTGACCGCAAGTACACTGTTATCTCCGCCGAAGCCCATCGGCGCGATGCCCAAGGAGTTAAGCCCCTCGGTAAGCTCTTTTTCCAACGCCGCGCCCTTTTCGTCGGGGCAGGTCGTGCCTATCTCTCTTAACAGTGCTTTTTTGGAAAGCTCCGCCGCAGTCACCGCGCAGGTGCCTACGCCGACTCCCACGAAAAGCGGAGGACAGGCGTTGACACCCCAGTCCAAAACCGTGCGGTAAACGAACTGCTTTATCCCGTCAATGCCCTCAAGCGGCATTAGCACCTCACTGCGCCCCGGGAGCGAACAGCCGCCGCCTGCTAAGTAAAGTCCGATTTCCAAACTGTCGCCTTTTACAATTTCCCAACTGATATAGGGTGCGCCGAAGCCTGTATTGTCGCCCGTGTTGCTCTCGCTGAAAGGCTTTACCGCGTTAGGTCTTAAGGGTGTGCGGACGGTGGCGTTGACCGTTGCCGCCCGTATGGACTCTTCCACCGCGCTTAAATAGGGGAAATCACAGCCTGCCTTAACAAAGAATTGCAATACTCCCGTATCCTGACACAAAGGTCTTTTCAGCGTGTGGGATAAACGGATATTCTCCAGAATACAGCCGTACATTTGCTTACCCACCTCGCCCTTTTCAGCCGCCGCCAATTCCTTAACTCGCTTTTCCACGTCGTCGGACAGATATACCGCAACAGTACCGATAAAATCCGTCAACATCGCCGTCAGTTTTTCGTCAACACACATAAATTATCCTCTTTTTTCCGCTTAGTCCGTTTTCCGTTCTATAGCCGTCTTTTTACAGTTATTCTTAGCACGTGATACGCAGGTTCTTAACGCTATTTCGCCTTTATTTCGCAAGCCGCCGTTTTTTTGCAAGCAACCGCGCCGTTTATCAGTCCTGCCGCTCTCTGCAATTCGACCGCTTAATCTACCTTGCCGCTCACGTTAGTCATTCCTTTATTCTGTCCTGCCGCGCCGCGCAACCTTATTGTAACATATATTTCCGCTCTTTTGCACGCGGTATCCGTTAATTTACCGAGTTTTGCCCGATAAAACCGACTGCCGCCGCAAATACGGTTTCGTCCGACAAAAAAAGACCTGCCGCTGCAAACGGGGCGCGAGCCCTTAACAGCGTACAGGTCTTTGTTCGGTTAATTAAATCCTAAGCTATCGTTCGATTAAGCCTTAGGTCCTGCCTTAACGACTTCGTCAGACATATGAGTGTACTTCTTGAAGTTGTCGATAAAGGAAGTTGCGAGTTTTTTAGCGGTCTCGGCATACTTAGCCTTGTCCTGCCAAGTGTTGGCGGGAATCATAAGCTCGTCGGGCACGCCGGGGCAAGTGGTGGGAACGGAAACGCCGAAGTAAGGATCCTTGACGAATTCGCTCTTTAACAGCTCGCCGTTCAACGCCGCGGTAACCATAGCGCGGGTAAAGGAAAGCTTCATACGCTTACCTGTGCCGTTCCAACCTGTGTTGACCAGATAAACGGACGCGCCAGCCTTAGCAACCTTTTCTGCCAGCATAGCCGCATAGATGGAAGGATCCAGAGGGAGGAAGGGCTCGCCGAAGCAGGTGGAGAAGGTAGGAACAGGCTCTTTAACGCCGATCTCGGTGCCTGCCAGCTTGGATGTGAAACCAGAAACGAAGTAGTACATAGCCTGATTGCTGTCCAGCTTGGAGATGGGAGGTAATACGCCGTAAGCGTCAGCGGTTAAGAAGATAACCGTCTTGGGAACGCTGGGAGACATACCGCTAAGCTCTGCGTTGGGGATATACTCGATAGGATAACCTACGCGGCTGTTGACCGCAAGGCTGTCGTCGTCAAAATCGAACTCACGGGTTTCGGGATCCATAACCACGTTCTCGACCAAAGAGCCGAACTTGATGGCGTTGAAAATCTCAGGCTCGCCCTCGGGGCTGAGGTTGATACACTTGGCGTAACAGCCGCCCTCGAAGTTGAAAACGGAGTCGTCAGCCCAGCCGTGCTCGTCGTCGCCGATAAGACTGCGGTTAGGATCTGCGGAAAGGGTGGTTTTGCCTGTGCCGGAAAGTCCGAAGAACACGGCGGAATCGTTGTTCGCGCCGATATTAGCGGAGCAGTGCATCGGGAAAACGCCCATTTTGGGAAGAATGTAGTTCATTACGGAGAAGACGGACTTCTTGATTTCGCCGGCGTACTGAGAGCCTGCGATAAGAACGATATGCTTCTCGTAATCGATTATGATAGCCGCTTCGCTGCGGGTACCGTCACGCTCGGGAACGCACTTGAAGCCGGGAGCCGCGATAATGGTGTAGTCCTCGGTGAAGTTAGCAAGCTGTTCTGCGGTGGGGCGGCGGAGAAGCTGATGGATAAACAGGTTCTGGGAAGCCAACTCGTTGACGATACGGAAAGCCTTGGTGTACTTGGGATCCGCACCTGCAAAACCGTCGAATACGAAAATTTCGCGGTTCTGAAGATAGGCGATTACCTTGCCGTATAAGGCGTCGAACTTGTCCTGAGTGATAGGCTTATTGACGTTTCCCCAAGCAATCTCATTATGGACGCCTTCAGAATCCACGATGAACTTGTCCTTAGCGGAACGACCGGTGTACTTGCCGGTTTTAACAACCAATGCTCCGGTTTTGCTTAAGGTGCCTTCGCCGCGTGCGAGAGCCTTCTCAACCAATTGAGCAGGGGTTAGGTTGCGGTATATTGCCGTTGCGTTGATGATGCCGAGTTTTTCAAGATTAACAGTTTCCATATTCAAACATCCTTTTTTTTAAAATCGGTTTTGCCCCAACCGTAAGGGGGTTTTTTAATCCGCTAAATAGTACCATAGCGCATAGTCGTTTGTCAATCTAATAAATAACAATTATTTTGTAGGGGGGAATAAGCCCGAGCAATAGCCTTAGCCTGCTCAAAGGATTATTTGTAAAGAATCTGGGCTTTCGTGTAATAAGTGAACTTAGGCGCGGTGCCGACCTTAAGTATGCGCTCTCCCGTAGGAGTAAATTCCGCCTTTTTGAGATGAACGGACAAAAAACTCCTTTCCTCACCTGATATAATACGCGGATTAATCTGTAATATTCTGTTTACCGCGTTCCCCAAAACGGACTTTACGGAAGCAAACAGCCTTTCCGCCGCCCTTTCGGGTATCTTGCCCACGGTCGATAGGGGCGAAATCCGTGCCGCGTACAATATCTCGTCCGCGTATGCGTTGCCTATGCCCTGCACTGCGTTTTGGTCGGTTAAAAGGTTTTTCACGTTTTTTCGCGGACTTTGGAGCATTACGGAGAAGAAATACGGATAATCGAATTCCGCGCTTAAAGCGTCGGGCGCACCCGACGGCAGAGGTAAATCACGGCTTTCAACCCGACAAAGACCGCTCTTGTCCGCTACGGTCAGGGTTTCGTTCCCAAAGCGCATACGAATCACCGCTCCGTCCGTTTCCGCGGTCAAAAGGAAGCCGCCGAAAAGCATTAAATGTACGGCTAAAGCCTTTTCGCCGAAAATAAAATACAGCTTTTTGCCAAGCCTCTCCACTCTTTCAAGGGGCTTGTTCACAAAATCATTCACGTCAAGCGATACGCATTTCGGCGCGGAAACGAGGAGCGAATCAAGAGTCGCCCCCTTAAACAGCTTGTTAAGGTTGAGTGCATAGCACTCCAAATCGGGAAGTTCGGGCATATTACGCGTTTTCCGTCCAGAAACGCAATGCCTCGTCCAGCCACCCCTCGGCGTCCGTACCCTCTGCCAAGCCGATACCGTGACCGCCCTTTTCGTACTCCTTCAATTCGCATTTGACGCCTGCCGTCTTAAGAGCCTCGGACAGCTTTTCGGAGTTGACGGGTTTCACCACGTTATCGTCCTTACAGCACCACACAAAGGTAGGAGGATAGTCCGCGTTGACCTGCTTTTCCACCGAGTACAAATCGCGCAATGACTTGTCGGTGCCTAAAAGGTTAAGCCGCGAATAGCCGTGGGTGTCCTCCCCCATCGTAACGACGGGATAGGATAAAATCATCACCTCGGGCTTAGGTAAGCCGTAATGGGCGTAACCCGTGGAGGTCGCGCCGAAGGTTGCCGCCAGATGCCCTCCTGCGGAAAAGCCCATAACCGCGTAGTTTTGGTCGGTTAGAGCGAATTTACTGCCGCCGTAAACGTATTTTATCAGCGCGGCAAGGTCGTCCTGCGGATTGGGAGCGTCGGCGTTCAAGCCGATACGGTAAACCAGTACGAACGCGTTATAGCCCTTGGAATTAAGATATTCCGCCACCTTAACGCCCTCGTAGCCGTCGCAAACCTTAGAGTAGCCGCCGCCCGGGCAGATAAAAACCGTAGGCGCGGCGGAATCGGTAACGAAGGAATAAGCGTATGCCTTGTCCTTGGAACGCTGCGCTTTGATTTCCTCCGCGGAATAGAAATCGAACTTTCTGTCCTCGTATTCCTTGCCTGCGTGGACTCCGCAGCCGCTCAAGGGCAAAAGCAGTATTACTGACGTTAGGATAAGTGAAGCTAAAAATTTAACGGATTTTCTCATTGACGGCTCCCTTGTGATTATCGTTGAAAGTGCAAGCTAAGCAAAAGACGGCGGCCGCGGAGAGAGTAGCCCTGCCACAGAGCCGTTGCGCCCGTTGGTTTGCCTGTAGATTATACCAAAATAGCCGCCGTAAAGTCAATGTTCGACGCAAAAATAGCTCGTTATCCGCATTATTTTAGTCAACGGTTTGTTTACAAAGTTATTTTAGTGTTGTATAATTGACAAGTCGCAGACTGCTTATGCGCGGCGTAACGGCTTACCTCTCTTGCGGATTTCCGTAAGAATTGCCCCTATCGGCGCGAAAAAGCGGCTTTCTGCAACGTAACGGATTTTTTGCGGAAAAGGCAGGATAAGACCATAATAGGAGATTTTTTCGATGAAAGGATTACTCAAAAACGATAAAGTGTGCTTTTGCATCATCTGTACGCTGACCTTGGCTATTGCCGCCTTCGGTATATGCGCGAAGTCCATTTACAATACGGACGGCGGTTTTGCCTGCGGTTTCGCTTGCTCCCTGCTGCTGTTGGGCGCGTTGGCGATAGTGTTTTCCGCTTGCAGTTCGGAAACGAAAAAACGTACTGCGGACGTGCTGGTGCTGTCCTTGTTTATGGTGCTTTTGTATATAGTGCTTTTCTTCGCCTGCGACCTTGCCAACGCATCGATTTACACCCTTAAGGGCTACACGGGTATGGGAATTACCGCCGTTGTGTTTATGGCTTTGTTTATGGTGTGCGCCATATTCGCCGTCACCAAGCTGGCGTTGGAGCTTTTCAACGTGCGCTGGGATTTTTACGAGAAGCTTCTCAAGGGTACGCTGTCCAAAGAAGATTTTGCAAATATATTCGGCAAATCCGCACAAAAGAAAACGGAACAGGAGCAGGAATGGCAAACCGCTTCCGAAGAGGATAACGAAACAGCTAGCGAGGCTTGCGCCGAGGCGAAAGCCGCCGAGCCTGCCTACGATTACGCCGCGGAACAGCTTGCGAAAACCCAAGAGGTTATGCAGAACAAGCCCGCTCCCCTTAAGGTGGAGCCTAAGCCCCAGACCACGGACGACACGATTTTAGCGGACGATCCCGCTTTGAGCGAGCCTGTGGTTGAGGAGCCTATTATCCAACCTCTTACCGAGGAAATCAGAATGCCCAACGACGCCGATTACCGCAAAGAGGACTTTAGCCAATTCGCGGAGGAAGAAACGGACAAGGCGGAAAGCGGAATGCCGATAATATCCGAGGCTGACGGCTCTCCCATTGAGGAGAACGACGCGCCCATTATAAGCGACGCGGAGATTAGCGAGGACATCGCGGAGCAAACTGTCGAAGCCGACGCTGTATTTACGGAAGAAACAGCGGATACCACCGAAGTTATTGAAGAACAAAAGGACGAAGAGGAACAGATAACCGACACCGAGGAAATTCCTGCCGTAGAGGAAGAGCTTACGGAAGACGAGGTTCCCCCTTCCGACGTGCAAGAGGACGATCCCTTCGGCGAGGAATAATCACCGCAACATAACCGTTAAGCCCATACCGTTCGACCATACTCCGATATAGGGCAGTTCGGCAACCTGCGGTTCGATAATAAGGTGCCATTCAAAGGATAATTCGACAGCTTATCATTCGGCAAGGTTCAGTTCGACAACGTATCGTTCGACAGCATAACCGTTAAGCCCATACCGTTGGCAAAGTGTGTCAAAGGACGGCTAGGCAAAGTACTCTAAAGGTCAGTTCGGCGACGTATCGTTCGACAGCATAACCGTTAAGCCCACACCGTTAGGCAAAGCTTATTTCAATAAGTTACTGTTCGGTAAAATTCAGTTCAGACACAATTTTTTGATAGCAATCAACCGTTCGCGTTAAACACAACCGCGGACGGTTTTTTTTGACGCTTTTTTGTTCCCGTGTGCTACCGCAACGGCTTGTTTGCATATAATGCCTTATGCAAAACGTCCGTATCGAGCTAAGTCGTGACAATCTTATTTTCAACGCGAGGCTGCTTAAAAAAACGGCGGCGGACGCGGAGCTTTTCGCCGTGGTAAAGGACGACGCTTACGGAGTGGGCGCAAGGCGCGTTACGAAAATACTCTCTCCCTACGTTTGCGGCTTTTGCGTCAACAACGTATCCGAGGCAGTAGCTCTAAGGAGCTACGGCTGTGAAAACGATATTTTGATTATAGGCAACACGCCGCCCAAGGACGCTCCGCGACTAATACGGTACGGATTGATACAGTCTGTTTTTTCCGCGGAGTACGCCCGACTTTTGGCAGAAGCGGCGACCGCGCCCTTAAGGGTTCATCTCGCCTTGGATACGGGTATGAACAGAATCGGCTTCAAAACCGTATCGGAGCTTGCCGCCGTCCGCAGTCTGCCCAAGCTGAAAACGGAAGGCTTATACACCCATTTTGCCGCCGCTGACCTGCTTACCCCCGAGGGAGCCGCGCTGACCGCTCTTCAGTACGGCAGATTCCGCAGGGTTGCCGAGGAGCTTAAGCAAAGGGGCTTTTGTCTTTCCGCAGAACACTGCGCCAACACCGCCGCCGTGCTGAATTATCCCGATTACTGCCGCGGTTACATTCGCTGCGGAATCGGACTTTACGGAGTTTTCGGAGAGGAAAAGGGGTTCAAAGAGGCGGTTGCGCTGGAATCCAAGGTGCTTTGTTCAAAAACGCTAACCTGCGACGATTACGTAAGCTACGGTTGCACCCGTGCGCGTGACGGCGCGTGCGTTACCATATCAGCCGGCTACGCAGACGGCTACCCCAAGGGGCTTTCGGACAAGGGCGAAACGGTAATTAACGGCTCGCTTTACCGCGTGGAGGGGGCGGTGTGTATGAATATGGTCTGTATGTGGGGAGCCAAGCCCCAACCCTACGGCGCGAAAACCGTTCTGTGGGGAATGGGCGGCGCACTCTCCGCAAGGCAGGCGGCGGCGTTAGCCGGAATATCCCCCTACGAGCTGTTGTGCGGACTTAAAAGGTAAATTGCCCTTTCTACAAGCTTAATTCCATATCCTATTTCACGACGATTTCCGCAGGGAACGACTCCTTTATTAAGATTATTTTTTATTGTTAAGCAAAGGTTTTGTTTGCTATTCGGGATATTTCGTGTTATCATAGGAATAACAGGCGGCATTACCGACCTCATTTTGGAGTTTACTATGTCTGCATTTTTGGAAACATCATTTAATTTCGACACCCAGCACCCTGCGCTAGGTATTATTGCGTTGGAAGGCGCGAAGCCTTTGGCACAGCAGGTTGACCGCTATTTGGTTGACTGGTACAACAAGGAAGCCGCGAAACAAAACAAGCCTTATCGCAAGACGACTTTTTTGATTGACGCGATTTGCCCCAGATTCACTTCCGGCGACGGCAAGGCTCTCATCAAGGAGACTGTCAGAGGTATGGATATTTACATAATGTGCGACGTTGGTAATTACAGCTGTCTGTACAATATGTTCGGTATGCAGGTTCCGATGTCTCCCGACGACCATTACGCCGACCTCAAGAGAGTTATCAGCGCGTTGGGCGGCAAGGCTAACAAGATTTCCGTGATTATGCCCCTTTTGTACGGCGGCAGACAGCATAAGCGCACCGCAAGAGAGTCTCTCGACTGCGCCGTAATGTTGCAGGAGCTTCAATCGATGGGCGTGACCGAGGTCATCACCTTCGACGCTCACGATCCTCGCGTACAGAACGCGGTTCCCCTGATGGGCTTCGATAACTTTATGCCCAGCTACCAGATACTCAAGGCTCTTCTCCGTAAGAACCCCGATATTAATCTGGATAAGAACAATTTTATGGTTGTATCCCCCGACGAGGGCGCGATGCAGCGCAATATATACTACGCTTCCGTTATGGGCGTTGACTTGGGTATGTTTTACAAGCGCCGCGATTACAGCGTGGTAGTCAACGGACGTAACCCCATCGTCGCTCACGAGTATATCGGCAGTCAGGTTATGGGTATGGATATTTTCATAGCTGACGATATTATCGCTACGGGCGAATCTATGCTGTCTATTGCACGTCACCTTAAGGACAGCGGCGCCAACAGGATTTTCCTGGGCGCAACCTTCGCTATGTTTACCGAGGGTACGGACAAGTTCAGCAAGGCTTACGCGGACGGTATGATTGACGGCGTCGTTACCACCAACCTTACCTACACCAAGCCCGAGCTGCAACAGGAGCCTTGGTTCATCAAGGCCGATATGAGCAAATTCGTCGCATACATTGTCACTGCCTGCAATCAGGAGATGTCAGTCAGCAAGCTCTTGGATCCTCACGACAAGATTAACGAGCTTATCGACAATTACGACGCGAAATAACGGTTAAACCCCGTATTTACGGGATTTGGAGGAAAATATGATTATTCAATGGTTGGGACATTCTTGTTTCCGACTGGAGGAAAGTACGGGCACGACTATCGTTACAGATCCATACGATACCGAGGTCGGCTACGTAATGCCTAAGGTCGAAGCGGACGCCGTCACCATTTCTCATCAACACAAGGACCACAACTGCGTTGCCAACGTGCTGGGCAATCCCAAGGTGATTGACTCTCGCGGCGGTTACGAGGTGGACGGCGTGGACATCAACAGTATGCTGACGTACCACGACACGAAGAAAGGCAAACTACGCGGAGAGAATCTCGTGTTCAAGTACCGTTTGGACGGCGTGGACGTATGTCATATGGGCGATATAGGCGAGCCGTGCAATCCGCGCTTACTTGACGCAATCGGCTCTGTGGACGTATTGCTGATTCCCGTAGGTGGAGTTTTCACCATCAACGCGGAACAGGCAAAGGATTACGTTGAGAAGATAATGCCCGTAATAGTGATTCCGATGCATTACAAACAAGAAGGCTGTACCTATCCCACCGCAGAGGTTGACGAGTTCGTTGAGCTTTTCGACTCCGAGAACGTGGAATACGTGGACGGTGACAGTATCGAATTAGACCGCACCGATTTTGACCGTGATTTTGAAACAAAACTGGTAGTCTTCAACAAATAGTTTGTAATTCAATTATTTTTTACAATATTTTTCAATTTTAGATAAACAATTTGAAATATACATTAAGATGCGGAACAACGCTTTTGTAAGCGTTGTCCGCGTAATTTAAGATTTATTTATTCATTCGGAGGTAATTATGGATAAAATCGACTGGAATAGCGTAACCGAGGACAGCTTAAAACAAAGTAATATATTTGCTTTGCGCGATATGTGCAGGCTGGCAGGCGTAGCTTCTCCGACCACCTATAACAAGGCAGGACTTATTGAAAAACTGCTTGAGGTTAAAAAAGTAAAGGCTCCCGTTCAGGTTCAACAGGTCAAGCCCGAACCCGAAAAGACCGCGCCGAAGCCCGAGGAACGCAAGGAAATAGCCGATAAGCGTCCGATGAAGTCCGAAAGATTTGACAGACAGGACAGACAGGACAGACCTGACAGGCAGGATAGGCAGGACAGAAACGGCGGCAAGCGGTTCGGTAACGGCTCGTACGAGGCTAAGCCCCGTCAGAAAATGCAAGTCGGCGAATCCGATAACAAAAACGGCTACCGCACTATGTATTTTAACGGTCAAAATTCCGCCAACAGCCAAAAAACCGACTTAGGTTCGCCTAGCGGTTACGGCTCCAATCAAAACGGCGGCAACTCCCCTTCCGCCAACTATTCCCAAAACGCAAGCGGTTACGGCAACGGACAGCAGAACGGCTACCGCCCCAAGGAAATCAGAAGAACCTCCTCCGATGAGGAAATTTCACTTGACCAATGCGAAATCAGATCCGGCATACTGGAAATTCTGGCTGACGGATACGGTTTTTTGAGAGCGGACAATTTCCGCAACAGCCCCAAGGACAGCTACGTAGCCACGGCTAAGATACGCCGTATGGGTTTACGCGCAGGCGATTACGTTACGGCTTACTGCCGTCCTGCTTCCGCAGAGGGCGGCAAACCGCCGGCGGTGGTCAGCGTTCAGTCCGTCAACGGCAAGCCCTTGTCCTATCTGGAAACTCGCCCCGATTTTGACAGACTTGTACCGATTTTCCCCACCGAAAGGCTAAGACTGGAGCTGGCAGGTCAGCGCAACGAGCTGGCGGTCAGAGCCATAGACCTTATCGCACCTATCGGCAAGGGACAACGCGCAATGCTGGTTTCTCCCCCGAAAGCAGGTAAGACAACCCTTTTGAAAATGATTGCCAACAGTATTTCCATCAACCACCCCGAGTGCAAGCTGATGGTACTGTTAATCGACGAACGTCCCGAGGAAGTTACCGATATGCAACGCTCCACCAAGGGCGAGGTAATCTATTCCACCTTTGACGAGGAAAGCGACAACCATATCAAGGTCGCAGAGCTTGTTTTGGCGAGAGCGAAGCGTATGGTCGAGGACGGCAAGGACGTGGTAATCCTGCTGGACAGCTTGACTCGTATGGCAAGAGCCAGCAACGTAATCGTTCCCAGTTCAGGCAAAACCCTCTCCGGCGGTGTGGACCCCGTTGCGCTGTATATGCCTAAAAGATTTTTCGGCGCGGCTCGTAATATCGAAAACGGCGGCTCCCTTACCATCATAGCCACCGCATTAGTGGACACAGGCAGTCGTATGGACGACATCGTTTACGAGGAGTTTAAGGGTACAGGCAATATGGAAATCCACCTTGACCGCAGACTCTCCGAAAAGAGAATTTTCCCTGCGATAGACCTGTTAAAGAGCGGCACTAGACGCGAGGAACTGCTCCTTTCCCAGAAGGAATTGGAGGGAGCTTATACGATGCGCCGTCTGCTGTCGGCAGGAGATACGCAGGAAGCCACCGAAACTATCATCACTATGATGCAAAAGACGGTGAGCAACGACGAATTAATGGTTCAGCTTGGCTTACAGCTTAAAAAATTAAGCGGCGCAGGCTTCCGTTTTTAAGGACTTAAGCTCCTTACTCGCGGTGAAGGCGCGGCATACCGCACTGCGTATCGGTCGTAGGTGAAAAATTATTTGTTCCCTATCCGCGGCAAAGGTGCAGATACCGCCCATTTGAGGTAACGAGCTTACCGTCCGTAACCTTGAAGGACGCAGAAAAAATTACAACAACTATCGGGATAACTATTCCAATAACTATCCTAATAACTATCGGGATAACTATCCTAATAACAAAAAGAGCAGCCTAGGTTGCTCTTTTTTTATGCCGATTTGATTTTAGATTATTACTGTTTTATGCTAGTTTGATTTTAAGATTATAACCGTTATTTTTCTATACTGATTTGATTTTAAGATTTCAGCTGCTTTTTAATGCGGATTTGTTTTTAAGATTATAACGATATAGACAAAAATATTTTGAAGATAACTTCCGACTGCGATTGCGGTTAGCGTATAAAGCAGTACCGTTACAATTAAATAATCCCGTCAAAAAGTATATACAATGTTGAATTTTGTTGCCGCAGCGACGATATCGGAAAAGCTTAATTTTTGAAAATAAAGACGGGTATCGGCGGATCGTTTTTCCAATTGTAAAAGCTTGTAACCAACACCTGATAACGAGCGTCGTCTATGGTCTTAAACCATTGCAAAAGCTCGTCTCTTTCCTCATAGCCCGAGTCGCCGCCGTAATACATAGTTACGCAGATAAGTCCGCCCCTTTTTAAGAGAGTTAAGCCCTCGGTTATCGCTTTTTCCGTGGATTCGGCTCTGGTGTTGACGGCGTGATTACCGCCGGGCAGGTAGCCTAAATTAAACACTATGCAATCCACCGTTTCAGCCTGTGCGTAGGACGCGATATTGGCGTGGGTGTCGCAATACACCTGCGCGTCAAGCCCTTCCTTGGCAAGCAATGCCTTGGTGCTGTCCACCGCCTCCTGCTGTAGGTCGATGGCTATAACCTTGCCGCTTGCGCCTACGGTGCGGCACAGAAAAGCCGTATCAAAGCCCCGTCCTGCCGTGGCGTCTATACATAAGGCACCCTCGCCCACGTGGCGTGTTATGGTATTGTGTACTAAAGTCAACGCATTCATTTTGCACCTCGTAACCCGATTATTGTAAACCCTATCCGACTTCCGTGTAAACCGATTAAAGTAAAATCCGTACTTTCTATTTTTGACTTGAGAAATATCCGCGCTTATGCTACAATAGCTAAGGACGAACGCCGACCTTGACGAAAAACGATTTTATGCGAGGACGGCTCGCTTGTGACAGGAGGTACTTATGAGTTTTGCCCTTAGAAAATACGTCGCGCCCGACTTTACAACCGCCGCTTTAACCGCCGCGCCCAACGCGGTCTTTCTCCCCTCGGAAAAGGATTTTACCGTGCCTGAGGGCTACCACGCCACCACGATTTTCCCCGAATACTTCAAGGTGAACGGCAAGTGGCAATTAGCGGAAGAAAGCCGTATGGACAGCGTTGTGGTACTCAAGGACGGTGCGCTAAAGGTCACGGAATTCCGCCACGTAATGAAGGGCGACCTAGTTGCCGTAGGACGTACCGAGAACGGCGAGGACGGGATTTACGTCCATACCAACGGCTTCCCAGAGGTCGGCGAGACGGAGCAAAAATTCGCTTTCCGTCAGGGACGTTCACGGGAAACCGCCTTTTCCAAGGACTACGACGATTTTTACAGCCTGTTGAAACACGAAAAAGAATTCGGCAATATCGTTTGGGTTTTAGGACCTGCCTGCGCCTTTGACGCGGACTCCAGAAACGCTTTTTCCGAGCTGGTGAAGAACGGCTACGTAAACGCCCTGTTGGCAGGTAACGCCCTAGCCACCCACGACTTGGAGGGCGCGTACAAAAAAACCGCTTTAGGACAGAATATTTACACGCAGGAATCGGTATTTAACGGTCATTACAACCATATCGATACCATTAACAAGGTGAAAAAGTACGGCAGTATTCCTGCCTTTGTGGAGGGAGAACACTTAGACGACGGCATCATCTGCGCCTGCGTAAAGCACAACGTGCCCTTCGTTTTGGTGGGTTCGGTAAGAGATGACGGCCCCTTGCCCGAGGTTTTCGGCGACGTATATCTCGGTCAGGACGCTATGCGCCGTTGCGTGGCGCAAGCGACAACGGTTATCTGCTTGGCAACCACTCTTCACACCATCGCCACAGGCAATATGACGCCCTCCTTTAGGGTTATGGCGGACGGCACTGTGCGTCAGGTTTATTTCTATTGCGTGGATATTTCCGAATTTGCCGTCAATAAGTTGGCGGACAGAGGCAGTCTTTCCGCAAAGGGTATCGTTACCAACGTACAGGACTTTGTAGTCAACGTAGCGAGAGGATTAAAGCAGTAAATCCGAAAAATATCCGATACCGCAGAATAATTGCGGTTACAGACAATGCTTTTCCGATATAAAATCAAGAGCGGACGGCTAAGCTAAACTGTCGATAGAAAGCAACCGATTTGTTACCTAATTCGCAGTGATTTTCGGCCTTTAATTGAATGTTACTCGCCCCAAAGACGTAAAAATGGCTGACAATTAATCGGTTTTGATAACTGCCGATTGCAAGCAGGCACCTTAAACGAACCATCGTAAGGGCTGATTAAACAATAACCGATTTTTAACAAGGATTGCATAAACTGGATTTTTCTATTTTATATTGATTCCAAACCATAAAAAAACGCGGTGCGCTTAGACGTTACCGCGTTTTTGTCAGTTTTCGTTCCGCGCAGGCTGTCAGCAAAGCCCTGCCTTGCGCTGTTCAAGATAAACCGCGTGTACCTCAACTAAAAATTTCCGAACGGTTTCGCTCTTCATATCCATATAAGTCCAGCCGAAAGCGTGCCAGTCGTGTTTGGCAAAAAGCAGAGTCATCTCCGCATAAATTCCTTTTTCAAGAGGGATACGGTGCGCCGCGTCCTTAGTGGTGGCAAAAGTCATTCTGCCTATGTTGATAAGCGCGGGATCAAGGTTGACCTTACGACCGCCGAACGGACTCAACTCTCTCTCCATATCGTTGGTAAGGAGCTTAATATCGGCTAAGGTATCGGGGGCTACGCAGTCCTTAAAGCTCAAGAACCTACGAAAAACCTCGCCCTGCATTTCCTCCTCGTAATAGGGAGAAAAAGCGGAAAAGCTATACACGGGTGACGACATATCCACCTCGCCGAACCTAGCCGTCAAAGCCTCGGTTGCCCTGTCCAAATCCTTTTGCTCGGTAAACATTACGCCGATTACCAACTTTTCCTTTTCAAAAGCAAATACTTCACCCATAATCAAAACTCCGTTTCTTCGGATAATCCGATATAATTACATTTTACTGCGCCGAAAACGGCGCATTGTCAACTGTTATTAATCTACCGTTTTCGGCGGTCTGTTTTCGGCAGTCTATTTTCGGCAGTCTGTTTTCGGCAGTCTGTTTTCGGCAGTCTGTTTTCGGCAGTCTGCCTACTGCAAGGCGGTAAATACCGTTACTATGCTTATTGGTTAAAACTCCGCTGTATCGGGATAAGAGCCGAGCCGTCCGACAGGCGTTGCCGCGTCCAATGCCGCCATATCGATATTATCAAGGCTAAAGTCAAAAACTCCCGTATTCTCCGCTATTCTTGAGGGTGTAACCGATTTCGGCAGAGGAATGTAACCCTTCTCCATACACCAGCGTATAAGCACCTGTGCGCAGGTTTTGCCGTGCTTGGAAGCTACCGACTTAACGGTAAGGTCGTCCATAGCCCGCCCCTTGCAGATAGGGCTCCACGCCTCTATCGCAAGTCCGTTTTCTCTAGCAAAATCCACACTTTTTTGCTGATGATAGCCAACGTGGAGTTCCAACTGATTAACCATAGGTTTGATAGTGCAGTTAGCCAAAAGCACTCCTAAATGCGTATCCAAAAAGTTGCTCACTCCGATAGCTCTCACCTTACCGCTGCGGTACAGCGTTTCCAAGGCGCGCCAGCTTTCCAGCATAGGCTCGGGATATTGCTCCCTTAGCGGCTTGGGGTTAGGCCAATGAATCAAATACAAGTCCAGATAATCTGTCGCCAGTCTTTTAAGCGACGCGTCGCAGGCGGCTAACGCGTTGTCGTAGCCCTGCTCTGTGTTCCACAGCTTAGAGGTGATAAAAATCTCGCTCCGCGGAATACCGCTTTGCTTTACGCCCTCGCCTATACTCTCCTCGTTATCGTAAACCGAGGCTGTGTCTAAGTGTCTGTAACCGCATTTCAGCGCGGTCAAAACACCGTTCACGCAGACCTCGCCCTTCGGCGTGCGCCAAGAACCGTAGCCCACACAGGGGATTTTCACACCGTTGGAAAGAACAAAACAATCGGTCAAGCTGTTCATAACGACCTCCTTTTATATATTAGCATTTTCCCGTAGGTTTTGCAACAGACATAGCCTAAAATGACAATCTTTGCGGATATATGCGATATATTTGTTTGACAAGAGCGCGAAATAATATTATAATACAGACTTAAAAGAGATATTTACGACAAAGGAGATATATATTATGAAAAAGGTTGTCGCAACCAAAGCAAAAGCGGTTAAGACCGTCAAGGAACATAAGTATTATTTCGGGATTTTTGAAGTCACCGCTAAGGACGCCGACGCGTTATACGTCTGCGGCGATTCTCTCAATCTCGGCGAATGGAATGCCGCCAAGTCCGTTAAGATGCACGACTTGGGCGAGGGTAGATTTATCCGCCGCAAGCGTTTTGCCATCGGTCAGGTTGTGGAGTTCAAGTTCTTGAGAAGCCCCGACTGGAAGGACGTGGAAAAAGGCTCCGCAGGTGAAGAGATTGCCAACCGCTGTATCGTTACCTACGAGGACAAGTACGTCAAGGCAAACATAACCAACTGGAGAAACGACTAATCAATGTTTGATTTTAAGCGCGTCACGTTAGCGGATATACCGCTTATCACCGACATAACCTCGCAGGGAGAACGCTACCGTTACAGCGATACCGTACCCTGCGACGTTTTTATGTGGGCGGACTTCTACGACGCGTCTTTTTGCGTGGAGAACGGGGCGTTTTATTACCGCCAAAACCGTTTCCCAGATATGCAGTACTTCGCTATGCCCCTGACCTCTAAGGACGTGGGCGAGGCGTTGGACGCACTGCTTGGCTTTTGCCGCGGCGAGGGGAAACCTATGCGCATCGTCTGCCCGGTTGAGGGCGCGGCGGTACTAAGAGAGCGTTACCCTCAATCGGTTACTACCCGACTGGACGGCTACTACGATTACCTCTACGAGGCGAACGATATACTTACCCTAAGCGGCAAAAAATACCACCAAAAACGCAACCATATCGCCGCTTTCGAGCGGAGCTTTCCCGACTGGAGCTACGAGCCTATCACCGAAAGCAATCTTGACGCGGTCAAGGATTTTTTTAAGGGTATGCTGTTAAGCGGCGATGCCTGCGACGAGAACGAGAAAACCTATGAATCCTGCAAGGTGAAAACCGTTTTGGACAACTATCTTTCCCTGCCCGTGGTGGGGGGAGTTTTGACTGGCGGCGGCGCGATTAAGGGCTTTGCGGTCGGTTCGATTTGCGGAGATACGCTTTACGACCATATCGAAAAAGCGGTGAGAGAGGACGCAGGCGCGTATGCTATGCTGTTCTATCAATTCGTAAAACATAACGCTTCTGACGTCCGCTATATCAACAGAGAGGACGACGCGGAGAACGCAGGGCTGAAAGCCGCCAAGGAAGCTTGGCATCCCACCGCACTGCTCTACCGCTATCTAACGGAAGTAAAATAGGAGGAAGTATGAATAAGGGAGTTAAAAAGTTTTTGAAAATCACAGGCATTGTCCTGCTGTCGGTTATCGCTCTTGCGGTACTGCTGGTACTGGTAATGTTTTTGCTTAGAGGGCTTTCCAACATAGCCCGTGTGGACGAGAAGGACATTATGCCCTCCGATAATCCCTATATTGTGGAAGGCACCTTGATTTCCGCTCACAGAGCAGGCAGAAAGCTGGCTCCCGAGAACACTATCGCCGCATTCTCCCGTTGCTTTGCCTTAATGGAGGAGAACAATTACGAAATCGACACGCTGGAATTCGACTTACAGCTAACCTCGGACGGATATTTGGTTTTGCTCCACGACGGCACCCTTGACCGCACCAGTAACTGCACCTCTCTTGAGGGCTTCGGCAAGGACAGCAAGGTCATCGACCATACCCTCGCCGAGCTGAAAACCTTGGAAATGTGGCACGATTACGACGGCGACGATTTCAGCCGCGAGGAAGCCCGTATCTGCACCCTGCAAGAGGTTTTCGATTACGTACTGCTCACCAAGGGTTATGCGGATATGTCCTTCATAATCGAGATTAAGGACGGCGGCGAAACAGGCGAAAAGGCTATGGACGAGCTGTACCGCGTAATGACCGTTTACGACGTGGTAGAACAGGTCGTTGTCGGCACCTTTCAGGATAACGTCACTCTGTATATCGACGCGAAATATACCGATAAGGGTGTTATCCGCTCCGCATCTATCAAGGAAGTATTGAGCTTTTATTTCGCTTTCACCTTCAACACCAACCTGTCCGAAAAGGGCGTCGGTTATAAGGTTTTGCAAATTCCCACCGACGACTACGTGCTTTTCGACTTCGGCAAAAAGAGTATCATCGACTACGCCCACTGCCACGGTATCGCCGTGCAGTTCTGGACAATCAACGACGCGAAGGAAATCAAGGAACTGATGGAAATCGGCGCGGATACCATTATGACGGACTACCCCGACGTGGCTAATCAGGTGGCTATTTCTCTCAAATAACGCAAATCGGCGCAAGCCGCCCTACTCGTTGGCCGTAATCGGCGGCGAAAAAGGCGCAATGCGAAAACGCTTTCGGCGTAAAAGGTATTTATGGAATTAATCTGTCCTCTTTGCGGCAATACCCTCGCAAAAAACGAAAAACAATTCGTTTGCCCCAACAGGCACAGCTACGACATAGCTCGGAAAGGCTACGTTAATCTTTTGCCCGTGAGCGCGAAGTCCAGCACCGATCCCGGCGACAATAAGGATATGATTAAAGCCAGACGGCTAATGATGGAAAAAGGCTATTACTCCGCCCTAACCGCGGCGGTGGTAAAATGCGCGGAGCGGCTTCCCCACGGCGAAATACTGGACCTTGGTTGCGGCGAGGGCGTTATGACTCGTGCGCTTGCGGCAGTAGGCGGCAATCGGCTGGGCTTGGACATATCCAAGCACGCGGTGGAGCAAGCGGCAACGCAGGACAAAGCCGCCTTGTACGCGGTGGCAAGCTGTAACAAGCTGCCCCTAGGCGACGACAGTGTGGATTTGGCGGTCAACTGCTTCGCGCCCCTCAAGGAAAGCGAACTGCTTAGGGTGCTGAAACCAACCGCACATCTCATCAAGGTCACGCCTGCCCCGATGCACCTTTTTGAATTAAAAGTTTCCATTTATCCCAAGGCATACCCCAACGAGGTGGACGAAACGCCTTGGGGCTTTGAGGTCAAGGACTCTTTTTTGGTTCAGGACAAAATCACCGTTGAGGGCGAAACCTTAGACTCTCTGCTCAAAATGACGCCTTACTTTTACACGACTCCAAGGGAACTGCTTGAAAAGGTCAAGGGGGAAAAGCTCACCGTTACCTTGGCTTTTGCGGTGCGCGTGCTGTCCTGCTGAGAATAACCAAAAACCGCGCCGCTTGGTGCCGTAGTGCGAAAGCTAACACGGTAAAATCGGTATTTGCCCAGTCGCAATAAGGGTGCGCCCTGCGCCGAGTGACTTTAATCCTCGTCAGGGGCGAAATCCACCAGTAAGCTTTTGGCATAATCGCCGTCGAAAACCTTTTGTATCTGTTTGACAATATTGTTAAGTCTTGCTTCCGACAAATAATCCTTTAACTCGCCCAAAAGCCGATAAAGATAATCGTCACAGTCGCAGTTGTTGGTTAGGTAATAGTATATCCGCCCTGCGGTCAGCCCGTCTCTTGGCAAATTGTACGCCAAATCGGATACCGTATCCATAGCAAAGCCCATAGCGTCACTGCTGTCTATTTTGCGCCGCTCCGCCCAGCCGTTGACAACCATTAGATAATCCTCGAAAAAATCCTCGCTTTTGAAGGCTTCACTGCCGCATATCTCGCGCCAAAGACTTTTAAGCGCGTATGGCGTCAGCTCTCCGAAATGTCTTTTTACACTGTCCAGATATTCTTTTTTTCCGTCCATATTACCGCTCCTTTTTGCTTGGTTATGAGTTCCTTATCCGCGCAATTATCTGCTTGATTATCTGCTTGGCTATCAGTACTCTAACCGTTTGGTTATACGCTTGATTATCAGTGGTCTAACTGTTTGGCTATGCGTTATCTATCCGCTTTTTATTTCTTAATTCGCTTGGTTATCAGTGGTCTATATGCGCAATTATCTGTCAACTGTCAGCTTGGTTATCAGTGGTTTAGCCGCGCAATTATCTGTTATCTATTCGCTTGGTCATACGCTATCTATCTGCTTGGTTATGCGTTTAGCTTAACGCACGTCGGTTTCGCTCTCGTCATTACGCAAGGCACATTTAACGCTTTCACGTTTAATTGTTTTGACGATTTTTCGCCTTGCAACTTAACGCAAACAGCTTATCTACAAGCCTTACCGATATTCAAAGCATAGCATTTTCGTCTTCGGCGGCGCAACCGCAAAAAGGATATTTTCAAACCGCGTTTTACCGCTTTTTTACCATAACCGCCCTTTTACGTCAGCAAGCAGTGAGTTTGTAATTCCTCTTTTCTCCGCATAAAGCGGACTGCCTGCCGCCTGATACGTAATGTTTAACCGCCGACAATGCGGCAACTTTTTTCTTCACGTTTTTTCACTGCCGAGGGTAACATTAACCGACTTTTCCCTTTTTTATCCATTTTTCAACCGTAGCCGCCGCCGAATTTCCGCGGCTCGCTGTTGACGAATCCGCCCGTCAATGCTACAATTAAGTCGATGTATGCGGTTATAAAAAACATTCTCGACAGAATACTCGCCCTACTGGGTATTATCGTCACCGCGCCCCTTATGCTTTTAACGGCGGCGGCTGTGGCGTGCGACGGCAAGGGAGAGGTGCTTTTTCGGCAGGAGCGTTTAGGACAGAACGCCAAGCCTTTTTTCGTATGCAAATTCCGCACTATGGTGTCCGCTCACGTGGCTTTCGACGCGACCAAACCCTTAATTGACGGCAAGGACGGCAGAGTCACCGCGGTTGGGCGTTTTCTCCGAAAATTCAAGCTGGACGAGCTGCCCCAGCTATTTAACGTGCTGGTTGGCGAAATGAGCCTTGTGGGGCCGCGCCCTCTGCTTAAGGACTTTAACCCTCTGTACGGCGGTTGGGAATACAAAAAGTACGACTGCAAACCCGGACTTACAGGGCTGGCGCAGGTCAACGGCAACGGCACGCTCCGACTGGTAAGCCGCAGTTATTACGACGTGCTTTATGCGGAGACCTATTCCCTGCGACTGGACGTGAAAATCCTTTTCAAAACTATCGGCGTTATTCTCTTGGGCGAGGAGCATTACAAAAAGGAAGTCAGTGACGACGTTATCGCCGCCCTTGCGGCAAAATATCAAAAATCCGCATAACCGCCGAAGCGTTTGCCGCTTATTCCGTTATCCCATTGAAAATTTTTTGATTTTTAACCCGATTAGCCGTTAATTGACTTTTTATCCCACCGTATCTTGAACGGATTTCACTAATCCGCTGTTTGAATTGTGTTTATGCGCTTAACCGTTGAATAACCCTTTATCGTTTGACGGCGGCTAGGTTTTTTATTGCCCTACGCCGAAAACGGCGAGAAATTACAGACGGTATCTGTTCTGTAAAATAAAGATTTCCGCGGTGGTTTTCAGCCGTTCAACCGCAACCTCTCCCTCGAAAAACGTCTCCTCGCCGTCCACGCAGAAGGCTTGCCGCTCCTCTAAGTCAAGAGTGATTTTCTCCGCGGCGAAAAACTTGATTTTGTCCGTATAAACTTCCTTGTTGAAACCGATGAAGAAGGCGCGGAAAAAGGTAAAAAACATAGAAATCAGCCCCAGAAATCCCTTGTGCTTAGGGCTTTTGATAGTCAAAACGTGAAAGCCCTTCTGCCCCTTTTTGTACAGACGGTTGAAGTTAAAGCCGAAACAGCGCGGACTGTCCAGTATCATTATCAGGTTAAAAACGTCCTTGTAGCTGTGCTTTTCGGTTTTGATTGCCGCGGCTACGTTAAAAATCCGATACGCCTTAAGCGTTTTGGAAAAATACGCGAAAACCTTAAGCTTCTTTTTGGTTTCCGCCCTCGGAGTGTAGCCGATTTCGGTAAACGCGCCCGTTGCCGCCACGTAGGAAAACAGCTTACCGCCTACCTGCCCCACCGCCTGCAAGCGGCGCAGTTTCTTCTTGCCCTGCTGTGCCTTAGCCTTTTCGTTAAGCGTTCCGCAAGCTAGATAGTATAGCTCCACCTTTCTGCCGCCGTTACGGTTAAGCGCACGGTTGAGCGTTCCGTCACCGCCGCATACGATAATCCTGTCGTAACCCTCTTGGTCGTAATCGTCCTGCGGTGTGCGCAAAAATACCACGTCGGCGGTTTGGTCGGCATAATCGCGTTTTAACGCCTCGATATCCACGGCGGCGGAGTTGCCGCTCATTACGTTAAGGACGATAAGGGTTTTCATAGCTCAATAGTACCACTTAATGCACAAAAGAGCAAGGCGTTTGTTATACCCGACAAGCGTAAAACAACGGGGCTTGTTATTGGTAAAAACCGTAAGTTCTTTTAGCCGCGTAAACGCGAGATTCTTCGTCGCAACGAATTTGTTCCTCAGAATGACAATTTTATAAGAATGACAATTTATTAGAATGACAATTCCACAAGCTTTTTGCCGCGTAAACGCGAGATTCTTCGTCGCAACGAATTTGCTCCTCAGAATGACAGTGTTCCCACCAAGAATGACAGCGTTTACTAAGGGTGACAGCGTTACCAAGGGAGTATTCTAACAATCGCTGAAACAAATAAGAAAAGGGACGGAATACCCGTCCCCTACAATAGGTGCGTTAGTTGCTGTTCGGTTGAAAATACCGTTCGTTATTTGTTGTTGATGAGAACGCTTTTTTGCCGCGTAAACGCGAGATTCTTTGTCGCAACGAATTTGCTCCTCAGAATGACAGTGTTCTCACCAAGAATGACAATGTTCAAGACTTCTTCCGCGTAAACGCCGTAATCCCGATTAAAACAAGCCTACTATTTTGCCGTCCTCGGTTACGTCGATATTCTCCGCAGCAGGACGTTTCGGCAAGCCGGGCATCGTCATAATATCCCCTGTTACCGCCACCACAAAGCCTGCTCCTGCGGAAAGTCTTAATTCCCTAACCGTAAGGATAAAATCCTTGGGCGCACATAGCTTTTTGGGATCATCGGAAAAGCTGTATTGCGTTTTTGCAACGCATACGGGCAACTGACCGTAGTCGTTTTCACTCAACCATTGAAACTGTTTCTTCGCGGCAGGCGCGAAGGTTACACCGTTGCCGCCGTAAACTCTTTGGGTTAAAGCGGTAAGTTTTTGTTCAAGGGTACTGTCCGACGGGTAGGCAAAGCTGAATTCCGACGCGGTATCGCATAATCTTACGACCTCTTCGGCAAGCTCCAACGCGCCCTCGCCGCCCTCTGCCCAGCTACGGGAAACCACAGCCTTATAGCCCACCTCGGCGCAACGCTTCAGCAAAAGCTCGTTTTCCCTAGCGGTATCCGAGGGGAAGCTGTTGACTGCTATCACCACAGGCAAGCCGTACACCTTACTGATATTGTCCGCGTGCCTGAACAGGTTGGGTAAGCCTCTTTCCAAAGCCTCTGTATCCTCATTGTTAAGCGCGTCCTTCGCCACGCCGCCGTGCATTTTAAGCGCACGAATAGTTGCGACCAAAACCACCGCCGAGGGCGTCAAGCCTGCCGCGCGGCACTTGATATCGAAGAATTTTTCCGCGCCTAAGTCCGCGCCGAAGCCTGCCTCGGTAACTACGTAATCGCCTAGCTTCAAAGCTGTTTTTGTGGCTATAACACTGTTACAGCCGTGAGCTATATTGGCAAAAGGTCCGCCGTGAATCAGCACGGGAGTACCCTCCAGAGTCTGCACCAGATTGGGCTTTATCGCGTCCTTCAAAAGAGCGGTCATAGCCCCTGCCGCCTTAACGTCGCCTGCGGTTATCGCTCTGCCGTCGTAGCCGTAGGCTATCACCATACGGGATAAACGGGCCTTTAAGTCGGACAGGGAAGACGCCAAACACAAGACAGCCATTACCTCGGAAGCTACCGTTATATCAAAACCGTCCTCTCGGGGTGTTCCGTTAGCCTTGCCGCCTAAGCCGTCCACCAAAAATCTCAACTGTCTGTCGTTCATATCCACACAGCGTTTCCACACCACGCGGCAAGGATCTATGCCCAGCTCGTTGCCCTGCTTGATATGGTTGTCAAGCATAGCCGCCAGAAGGTTGTTAGCCGCGCCTATCGCGTGGAAATCCCCCGTAAAGTGCAAATTGATATCTTCCATAGGGATAACCTGACTGTAACCGCCACCTGCGGCACCGCCCTTTACGCCGAAGACAGGTCCTAAGGAAGGCTCTCTCAAAGCCGCCACGGTTTTTTTGCCCAAGCGAGTCAGCGCGTCCGCTAATCCTATGGTTGTGGTGGTTTTGCCCTCGCCGGCAGGAGTGGGGGTTATGGCGGTTATCAAAACCAGCTTGCCCTTTTCCTCGCCCTTCAGCGCGGTATAATCGACCTTCGCCTTGTATTTGCCGTACTGCTCCAAAACGTCGCCGTTCAAACCAAGCTTCGCCGCTATTACGTTGATATCCCTAAGCTGTGCGCTTTGCGCGATTTCTATATCGGATTTCATATTCGCCTCCAACGGTTGGATTATCGGGAAAACTCACACTAATCGGGCTTTCCGCACCTAATATTATAGTTATGCGCCACTCCCGTTGTCAATTAAAGTTGACAATCGCATCGGTTAGTTATATCATAGTTAATAGTATCGTGCCGCAGGCTTTAGCCTGACGCATCGCGCTAAGGAGGAGTAGGAAATGGTCATTACCGATTTGTTGTCTAACAACGCACTTAACTATCCCAATGACGTGGCTTTGGTGGAAATCAATCCCGCGGGTCCGGAGGACAAAAAAGTTTCCTGGAAGGATTATAGTCTTGTGGAAACAACGGGCGCGTCCTATTACCGCCGCGCTATCACCTGGTCGGAGTTCGACGAGCACGCCTGCCGCTGTGCCAATTATCTTGCCGCTCGCAATATCGGCAAGGGTAACAAGGTAGGTATCCTTTTGATGAACTGTATCGAGTGGCTGCCCATCTACTTCGGCATTCTGAAAACAGGAGCGTTGGCTGTTCCTCTTAACTACCGCTACACCGCGGACGAAATCAAATACTGCCTTGAACTGGCAGACGTGGATATGCTCTTTTTCGGCCCCGAGTTCATCGGCAGAGTCGAGGAGATTTGCGACCGTATTCCCAAGGTGCAGAAATATCTGTACGTGGGCGACGACTGCCCTTCCTACGCTTACGATTATCTCAAGGATTCCGCTTTTGAATGCTCCTATTTTACCGATATAGGTCTAACCGAAGAGGACGAGGCGGCTATATACTTCTCCTCAGGCACCACAGGCTTCCCCAAAGCGATTCTCCACAAGCACCGCAGTCTTATCCACAGCTGCCGCGTGGAGCAGGCTCACCACGGTCAAACCCGTGACGACGTTTTTCTTTGCATTCCCCCTCTCTACCATACCGGCGCGAAAATGCACTGGTTCGGCAGTTTGATTTCAGGCGGCAAGGCGGTTTTGCTCAAGGGAACAAAGCCCAACCACGTACTGGACGCAGTGTCCTCCGAGGGCTGTTCCATCGTTTGGCTGTTAGTGCCTTGGGCGCAGGATATTCTGGACGCAATCGACAGCGGAGAGGTTAAGCTCGCCAATTACGACCTTAGCAAATGGCGGCTTATGCATATCGGCGCACAACCCGTACCCCCCAGCCTTATCAAGCGGTGGGAAAGCGTTTTTCCCAAGCATCAGTACGACACCAACTACGGCTTATCCGAGTCCATAGGCCCCGGCTGTCTACACCTTGGCATCGAGAATATCGCAAAGGTGGGCGCAATAGGCAAGGCAGGTTTCGGCTGGTCTGTGAAAATCGTCGATTCCAACCGCAACACGGTAGCCAAGGGCGAGGTGGGCGAGCTGGCGGTAAAAGGCCCCGGCGTTATGGTTTGCTATTACAAGGACCCCAAGGCAACCGCAGAGGTATTGGATTCCGAGGGTTGGCTTTACACAGGCGATATGGCTCGTGAGGACGAGGACGGCTTTATCTTCCTCGTTGACCGCAAAAAGGACGTTATAATAACCGGCGGCGAAAACCTGTACCCTGTTCAAATCGAGGACTTTCTCCGCGCCTGCCCTGCAATTAAGGACGTGGCGGTTATCGGTTTATCGCACCCCCGTCTAGGCGAAATAGCCGCGGCGATTATCGAGCTGAAGGAGAACGTCACCTTTACCGAGAACGACGTCAACGAGTTCTGCAAGGATTTGCCCCGTTACAAGCGTCCGCGGAAGATTATTTTCGCCAAGGTACTGCGTAACGCCACAGGCAAAATCGAAAAGCCCAAGCTCCGCCAGATTTACTGCGGCGGCAGCGTTGTTGACAAACAGAACAAGAGCTGATTATAATAAAAGTACGCTTTTATCGATACTATACGCACGTATAGAGGGAGTCAAGCCGCTTTTCGGCTCTGCTTTTCCTTCGTTAATCGGGTAAATAATCGGACAGCCGCCGAGATTTCGGCGTATTGCGGCGTCCGAGGTACCGCCGCCCTCGGCAATAATCCCAAAGGACTTGCTTTTTCGGTGGGCTTGGTGGTATAATTATCAATACGCTAGACAGATTATTCTTTGGAGGCAGTATGGACAACAGATTTCTTACGCCTGTTCAGCTGTGGAAGGGTTTCGAGCCCTTACAGCCGACAAACGACGTTTCTTACGTTACCTATCGAAAAGGCGACGGGTTTGTTACGGCCTCTTTGTTTTTTACCGCAATGAACGACGAGACGGGTTTCGTCCGCGCCTTTGCGGAGTTGCTTATCCCCTCCAAGCTTACCAAAAAATGCGTGCTTTTTATCGGCGACGTCAAGGACGGTGCGCAGAGCGTTTCCAATTACACTCAATACGCGGATAACGGCTATCTGGTGGCTCGTTTGGATTTGCACGGCTGTGAGGGTGTAGGCGGCAACTACACCGTTTACGGCGGCGGCTATGCCTACGGCAACTACGCCGAAGCTCGCAACCTTCTTTACAATGCCACTCCCTCCGCGGAAGTCAACCCCTATTATCTGTGGGTAAGAGTCTGCCGCCGCTTTATCTCGTACCTTACCGAGGCATACCCCAAGGTACGCCCTGTGGTGATAGGCGAGGGCTTATCCGCTCCCGTGCTTTGGCAGCTTGGCGGTACGGACGAGCGTATCGACGGTATCGTTTCACTGTTAGGCACCTCTTTCACCTCGCGCCCCTTCCGTAAGGACGCGGTTGACGAGAATCTTGACCGTTGGGATACGGGTATCGCACCCTTTGCTTATGCTAGATTTTTGAAATGCCCCTCGCTTTCCGTTACTTGCAGTAACAGCGTTTACGACGAGCTTGGCAGTGCCAAGAGTATGCAGGACAACGCACCCGAGGGCAGTATTTGCGACTTTTTGGTTTCACCTCTTCTCTCCGAACAGCTTTATGCAGGCACGGTTCTTAACGTGTCTAAGTGGATTGCCGAGCGTTTTGCCAAAAACGAGGGCGCAGGCTTGGCTCCGCAACTGTCTTATACTGTGGCGGACGCGGCTCTTAACGTGGTTATCGACGTGCCCAGCGCGTCGCACAAGGTGGCTTCGGTGGAACTGCTTTACTGCTACGACGAGGAGAATCCTCTCTACCGCAGTTGGAATTCCAAGACCGTTAAGCCTACTGAGGACGGCTACTTTTTCGATATCAACCTTTTGCCCGATTGCTCCCAGTTGTTTATTTACGCCGTGGTTTCCTACAAGGGCGGCGGCGACATTGCAACCCCCGTCACCAACGTCAAGCTGTCGGAGGAGATGAAGCGCGGACGTTTAATCAAGAGTCAGCTTATCTACGACACCTCTATGGACAAAAAGTTTTTCCCCGTCACCTCTGGCTTGATTGTCGCGGACGACGTGCTTTCAGTCAAAAAATGCCCCTTGGGGATTTACGGGATTTCCGTCAGCTCGGGAGTTTTGTCCAGCTATATAGTGGGCGAGGACGAGAGAATCAGCTTCGGCGAGGCATTGCAGTTTAACGCTTACGCCGAGGAGAGCAGACAAATCGAAATCCGAATCACCAGAGAAACGGAAAATGGCGTTTACGTGGACTACTCCACTCTATGTGAGCTTCACGGTCAGAATATTTGGCAAAAAATCACTATCGAGGCAGGCGAATTCCGCGACGCGGAGCTGAAACCGATGGCAGGCTGGGATAATCTGAAACAAATACGCTTTTTAAGCGCAGAGAATATATTGTTCAACAATATTCTCTGGGTATAATTAATATATGGACGAAAAAGGTAATTACAGCGCACGGAAAATTTTGATATTAATAGTCGAACTGCTGCTCTGCGTGGTCATCGCGATAATTTTGGTGGGCGTTATTCAGCAGTTCGTTTTTTCTGCGGTCAACGTGGAAGGCAGTTCTATGATGCCGACCATCAAGGACGACGGAGAGAGCAAAGCCTATATTCTCAAAACCTATAAGCAAATCAACAGGAACGACGTGGTGGTGTTTTACCGCCCTAACGCCGCCACCGACGAGGTTAATCCGTCGGAACGCTCGGTTACGATTACCGAGTTTTTCAAAAATCTTCCCATAATAGGTAAAAAAATGCAGGTCGGCAACGAGAACGATACGTCCTCTGCCTTCGTCTGCGTTATTAAACGCGTGGTCGCCGTGGCAGGCGACAAAATTCAGGTCATCGACGGCTACTTTTATATCCAAAAAGGCGGCAGCGGCGACTGGGATAAGCTGACGGACTTCGACTCCGTGGAGTTTAATCCCCTCAATATGACCACATCAGCCAAGTACGGCGTTGCCGACAGCGCGGTCATTACGGTGGGCGAGGACGAGCTTTACGTTCTGGGCGACAACCGCAACAACAGCTACGACAGCGAGGATTACGGCTGTATCAAAACCTCTTGGATTTACGGAAAAGCGGCTTTTCTGTACACGGACGGCAACTACGGTAAGGTCGGTTAACAGATTATGCCGAAGTACTGATAATCTCCGATAACTATTTGTCGTCTAATTATTTGTCGTCGAAGGGCGTGAAGTTAATGCCCAACGTCTCCTCTACGGGAAGACTGAAGACGACACCCTGTCCGGGTGAGGACATACCGACAGACTCCGAAATTGCGCTCATTACAGCAGGGCGCAATTCTTTTTTTACCAGTATCAAAACGATTTCCTTTTCCTCTTGAATGGTAATACCGAAAAATTTTTGCGCGGTTTTGGATATGGTACCCCTGCCCGACAGAATCGTGCCGCCTGCCGCGCCGGTTGCCCTTGCGCTGTTCATTACGGTCTCGGAATAGCCCTTGTTGGCTATAGCTATTATCAAAACACAATTATTTTCCATTAGGCGTCCTCCCTGTTGCACAAAAGAGCCAACGTATCCGCTCCTGCAACACTGTTAATTCTTATCGTAAACGCGGCACAGCCGCCCTTTTCCCCTGCCTTGAACCGTTGCTTGAGCATAGCAAAAACCCCCTCCACAGCGTCCTTGGTCAAGAAGGTTACGACTACGTCCTTGGTTACGTCGCTAACTCCCAAGATATGGAGCCAAGTCTGCTTTGCGGTGCCCTTGCCCATCATTGCGGCGGTGTTCGCCACGCCGAGAGCGTTAAGCTCGGCGATTATCTCGTCGCCCTTGCCGTAGGGTGCGACTATAAGCATCAGTCTGGGTGCGCTGTCAGTTTCCATAAGCAACTCCTTTTACAATTCGATTATTTCGTTATCGGGTTTCACGTTATCGGGTTTCACGTTATCGGGTTTCGCGGTATCCTGCGCTAAGGTATCAGCAGTAATCGCGGTGTCTGTGGTAAATGCCGTTAATTCTTCCGTTGCGGTAACAGCGGTAATCGGGGTATCCCCGACTCCTGCCGCGGCTTGCTCCATAATTGCACGTTTCGCCCGTTTTTGCTTGACTGTGGCGATAAGTCCGAAAATCTGCACCGCGGGAATGGGCGCGACCGCCACCATTGCCACTAAGCCGAAAGAGTCCGTGAGGACGTTGCCGCCCAAGGTTTCGCAAGCACCGATTGCAAAGGACAGCAGGAAGGTCGCCGTCATCGGACCGCTAGCTATGCCGCCGCTGTCAAAGGCTATGGCGGTAAAGGTCTTAGGCACTACGAAGGACAAGCCCAGTCCGATTGCGTACAAAGGCAGAACGAACCACCAAATGCTAATACCCGTGGCGACTCTCAGCATAGCGATACCCACGCTTGCGGACACACCGCACATCAGGCTGATGAGAATACTGCGTTTGCGTATCGTACCGCCGCTAATCTGTTCCACCTGCGTAATCAAAATCTGCACCGCAGGTTCCACCGCAACTATCATAAAGCCGACCACCGCGCCGATAGGGATAAGTATCCATTTTGAAACGGTGGCAATTCCCTTGCCAAGCAGCTCGCCTGCGTTCTGGAAGCCCACCTCCACGGCGGTTAAGAATATCACCAGTCCGATATATGTGTATATCAAACCGATTATAATACGCCAAAATTCCGTTTTCGCCATATTTTTGACGGCGACCGCTCTGAACAGCAGGAAGAACACGCAAATCGGCGCAAGCGCAATCGCCACGTTCTTAAACTGTACGGGAAGTTGAGTCAAAAAGGGCATAAATATTCCCTGATCCGAATGTTCCGCAATAGCGGTAAGCGTCAGATTAGCGGTATCGGTGAACAGTCCTAATATCAAAACCACAATTATAGGGCCTATGGAGCAAAGAGCGACCAAGCCGAAGCTGTCGTCCGTATCGCCGCTGCCGTTTAAGGCGGCAACGCCCAAGCCCAACGCCATTATAAAGGGAACGGTCATAGGTCCCGTAGTGATACCGCCGCTGTCGAAGGCAAGAGGAACAAAGTTTTCCCCGACGAACGCCGCCATAATAAACGCCGCCGCATAAAAGCCGATTAACAGCCATCTCAAACTGATATGGAAGATGATACGCAGCATTGCCACAACGAGGAAAACGCCTACGCCCACCGCCACGACGATGATTAGGAGCCATTTGTTAATAGTGGGATCAAGTCGGGAGGCAAGCACCGTTAGGTCAGGCTCCGCGATAGTGATGATAATGCCGATGACAAGACTTATCAAAACGATAAGCCAAATTTTGCGCGACTTGGTAACGGTGGAGCCTACCACCTGTCCTATGGGCATCATAGCCATATCCGCGCCTAAGGAAAACAGCGCGATACCGACCATCACGAAAACACAGCTTATTACAAAACGCCAAACCACCTCCGCGGAGAAGTCACCGAGAGTCAAACCCAGAATAATAACCAGAATCGAAATAGGCAAAACCGATAAAGCGGCTTCCTTAAGTTTTTGCAATAAGTTCATAGTAATATTTTAGCATACTTTTTCGGATAATGTCACAAATAAAAGGAAATTATTGTCGCTTTCCCACGACTGAAAACCGCAGTGCCAATAGTCGTAACTATCCTTACAATAATCATTGTAATATCCGATATAAAACCTTGTAAAACCAGATGACAATCCTTGAAAATTCGGTGTAAAAACCGATGATAAGCCTTGTTAAAATGCAACCTACAATCCCGATAAGCTAAGGTAATTACCCGAAATGGTTTTTTAAGACAAGAGCAGAAACGAATAATCAGTCCGCAAGACAATGGCGAGGGCGTTAGACAATAGCGAGAATTACCGAAACGCCTATCAGCATACAGCCCATAGTGGCGGCGTACTTTTTCGTCCGTACGGAAACAAGGCATTGTTCGGAAACCACAGCCATAGTGCCGTAGCTTAATAAAAGAGCGAGAGAGGAACCCGAAAACGCCACGCCGACCGCGGTAAGAGTATTGACCTCGTTCACCAGTCCTACGGTAAAGCCGCATATCAGCCGCACCGCTCTGTTGACAATCAAAACGACAGGACAAACGAAAGCTATAAGCAATTCGATTAATATCAATATAAACAATACGGAGACAATCGGGATAACCACCAAATTGACGGGTACCGACAGCAAAGACAGCCAGCCGAAGAAGTGAACGCTTAAAGCAGTGATGCCTATCGTTGCGGCAAGGGAAACTGAAAGCGCCTCATTCGCCTTTTTGGGAAGCTTGCGGAAAAGTCTTTTGAACACAGGGGTAAGACAAACGATACCTAATACCGCAAGATAGCTAAGCTGGAAGCTTACGTCGAAAACGGATAAGGGATTAATCGCCAGTACGGGCAAAACAGAAAAGCCCACCGCGCTCAAAACGTCGCGCCTTTTGCCGCAGACAGCGGCGGTCAAGCCGTATAAGAGCATAAAGGAGGCTCTCAGTACGGAGGGAGAAAATCCCGTAATATACGCATAAAACAAAAGTACGACCGCAATTATCGGCAGTTGATGGGCAATGCGGATTTTCAACAGCTTAAGCAACCACAGCAGGGCGCCCGACAGCACGCCCACGTGCAAACCCGATACCGCAAAGACGTGCGCCGCGCCTGCGTTGCGGAACGCCTGCACGTCGTTATAGGTCAGCTTGTCCGTATCGCCAAAAACCGTGGAATAGCAAAAACCGCCAATTCTATATCCAAGCCTTTCACGAAACTTAGAGTAGCAGGCACTGCGTATAACCGTGTCGGCGGTAATATAGCTTTCTGCGGATACTTCGATATTTTCTGCGGTTAAGGCGTATCTTACTCCCCTTATATATCCGTTCATCGGCACCTCACCGTCAAAGGGGAAATCGTTGCCGTCAAGATAACCGCTTACGGTCACGTAAGCTCCCAAGGACAGCTTTTCAGGCTCCGCGCTTTTAAGCTGTATCGTACCGTCATACCTTACGCCGTCTACCGTCAGGTCTTCCGCTTCCACACTGATAACGGAGCCGTCCTCGTTATAGGAGATATTAGAAATCCTGCAATATGCGGTAATTTTTCCGCTTTCACAGGTGGTCGCGTCGATTATTACGCCGTAAAGAAGCGTGTAAAAAGCAAAGCAAGCGAAAACAACGAATACCGCTTGTGCGAATTTTACGTTGCAACTTCTAGTTATAATGGGATACAAAAAGATTACTAAAAGCAGGATTATCGCAAACAACTTGGACGTTAAGTCCCCTACCGCGGTTAAAACGCCTGCTATTGCCGCCAAAGCGGCTGATGGAAGTAACCGAAAATTGAATAGCGGACGGACTTGCCCTTTTATCCTCGTATCAGTCATATCAGCAGAATAATTTTTCTATATTATACTGCCAGTTTGAAATCGCATTTTCATCGTACACTTCGGGAATTTTCAAACCTATGCGCTTCGCCTTGAACACCTTGAGCAAAAGTAAACCCAGTTTGAGAATGAATATCGGTCTTGCATAGCCGCGCACCGCTTTTTGAAGTAAAGATTTCGGCGTTAGGCGTATCAGCTTACCTCTTGCCGACCTGTCTAAGTCGTCCTCGCTTAACAGCCCTGCGTTAAATATGTACTTAACGTCACGAGGCTCCGCGCCCAAAAGCCACCGTTTCAGCACGTCAACGCCGATATGCTCCGCGCCGAAGGTCTTGAAAACCTTGACCTGATACCGCCATAGGTTTTCGGCGGTAAGCGAGCGGTTTTCCTTAAGCGTTTCCGACAAAAGAGTAGCCGCCCTAATGGACGAGGCTATGCCGCTGCCCAACATAGGTATGGTCATAAAAGCCGCGTCACCTATTGCAAGGTAGCCCTCGTAATAAGCTTTCGGCAAGGGAAATCTCACGGGTATCCGACAGATTTGACCGCCGCGCACTATCTTGTCGCCGATAATCGGATTGTCTTTTTTCAGCTTTTGTAGCTGTTCGTCCTTTGTACTTTCGTCCAAGCCGTCTATCTGCCCTATCAGCACGTTGACCGTACCCGAGGGATCAATAATGCACCAGCTGATACCTTCCGCACCGCCGTAACGCAAAAACGCCTTGTTGGTTTCCGCAGGAAGGGAAACGCCCTCTTTCCTGTCGAAAAAGGCGCGGTAGGCAAAAAACAATTCTCCCGACCGCGGTTGGTCGATAATGCCCGACTCCGCAGGCAGTGAGGCTCTTAAATTACTGCAACAGCCCGTGCTGTCTATAACCAAATCACAGTAATGCTTTTCGCCCCCGATTATAACGCCCTTAACTTTGCCGTCCTCAAAAATCAGTCCGTCAACGGAGCGTTCAAAAATCACTTTTGCTCCCGATTCTTCCGCATACTCCGTCATAATTCGATGTAACGGTCTGCGTTCGACGCTGTAATCCCTTGCGCCGTCAGGCTGATGGACGTTAAGGCATTTTTCCGCGGTCACGCCGTAAAAGCTCCAGTTGGCTTTTTCAAAATGCTCTTCGGGAAGCTCTATTCCGCACTCGGAAAAAACTCCGCGCTCCACGTCGTCGTGCCAGTCGTAAGCCGCCGTTTCTCTGGATTTCGACTCGTACACCTCTACGCTGAAGCCCGCTTCCGCCAGCTTCGCCGCCGCGGTCAAGCCGCCTATGCCTGCGCCTGCAACGATTATTCTGCTCATAACTCGACTCCGTTAGCCTTAATCAGCTGTGCGACCAACGCCGCCGAAAGGGCGACCAATTCGCCGCAAGGTCTTTTTTTGTAATACTCGGCGGTTCTCGCCTCGGGCGTAGGCTCGCTGTGCTTGACGTTCAAGCCCAGTAGCTCTCTGCACACTATGGAGCGGTTAAGCTCCTCGAAGCGTTTTGCAAAGGTCTGAACCAGCGCGTAATGCTCCGCCTTGCCTGCGTGTCCTTTGGGATCGCCGTCTCCAAACAGCAAGCCCAAAACCATACTGCCGCCGCTTACCGAGCCGCAAACCTCTCTCAAACGCGCCAGACCGCCGCCGAAGGGCATTGACGCTTTTAACGCCGAGTTCTCGTCTATCGGAAGCAAATCCGCAAAAGCTCCCACCACTGACTGGGCGCAGTTAAAGCCCTGCGTGAAAAGTCCATTCGCCTTTTCCGCTCTCGCCGCGATATCGGGAGTAACCTCGCCGTAAGCAGTAAGCAGTTCATTAAGTTCCATAATCATAACCCCGTATAACCGGGCGTGATAAATAAGTAGCTGATAACAGCCAAAACGCCCGTAATTACCAACTGGTGAAGAAGTACCACAATCAAGGTATGTCTGCCCATAAAGCAGACGGGTTTGTGCCAACCTCTGTCCAAATGCGGAAGCATTGTTTTTTTGTCGGGATAGAGGAAAGGAGCGATAGCACAGCCGTACATTACCATCGGTAGGTGCTGAAGCAAGTCGAAATAGTCGCTGGAACGGTAGCTTCTTTCGCAGAAATTGTCGTGCAAAAATGCAATAGCGTTATTGGGGATAACCTCAGCGGTAAAGTAGTAACGGTACAGCACGTAGCTTACCGTACCTACCGCAAAACACAGCCCTGCCAAAACGAACTTCCGTCCTGTCTTGTCCTTAATCAGCAGGTTGCAAACAAGCTGTAACGCCGTGAAAATCGCCACTGCCGTAGCCAGCATATGCAGTACGCCGTAGCGCACCGTAATACTGCCCATATCAAGATAGGTCTCGCCCAAATACGTTGCTAGGGAGATAAGACCTGCGCACAAGCCGATTTCCGCGGTGCGTAGGACGTTATTATGGGAGAAGAAACAGCTTATGCCGCACAGGGCGAAAAAAATCCAAAGGACAAAGTTATGTACCCAATCTCTCAAGCCGTACTCGGTCGCTAGGTCGTAGCTCATCTCCGAATTGACCAAGCACATCGTAAGGACTATAACGCCTGAAACCGCCGCCACCGTGAAGAACCTTTGCAAATCCGCCTTTTTCCTGCCGTAGGCGAAGTACGCGCAAATGCAAAAGACGATAAACAGCAGGAATATTGCGCAGTCGGCAAGCCACATATAATTGACGGGAACAGGCACGCCCTCCCAGTAAAACTGAGCCGCGTCCACCGCTTTCTCCGCGCCGAGCTTGCCCGAATCCAGCCAAGCCCTGTCGAACATCCAACCGATATTATAAAAAACGTGGTCCATTATCATTAATAAAATGGAAAAACCACGTAAAAAATCCAATTCCCAAATGCGGCGGCTGTCGGGACGGGTAAGGGTGTCCTTCACGACTGCTGTGCCGTACATTATTTGACTCTCCTTTCGGTGAAACGGGGTACTCCCTCGCCGTCAAGTCTGTAATAATCCACAAAATCGGCATAGTCGTACACCAACACGTCCGGCTCCTGCTCGCTGTAATAAGGCTCTCTCAAAAGAGGGGGCTGTCCTTCCGTCTGCACCGTGCCGTAATTGCCGCCGTTGCCTGTGTTGTAAGCGGAATAGCTTTGAGTATAGCCGTTGCCTGCGGAGGCTGTCTGGTAAGCGACGGGTGCCTGCTCGTCCGTCTGGTATCTGCGCGCGGTGGGATCGTCGCCGTGACTGCGCAGCCATTTGCGCCTTTCTTCCTCGTAGGACGGGAAGGTCTCTTCCTTAAAGGAGGAGAACACGCCCGACAACGCGCCGCCTATTCTGCTGCGAATGGTAATTACCACCGAGCAAGCGCAGGAAAGCGCAAAGCCGATATAAAAGAGCGTAGTTTCCAAGCATACTACGTCTAAGTTCAAACCGCCCCAAAGTATCATACATACGCCGTAAACGCCGTAAAAGAAGGGAATATACAAGCCGAAAAATACTATAATGTTAGCCAAAGCCTTGATAGTTGCCCTAACCACCTTATAGAGAATTTTCAGAGCTATGACAATAGCCAAGCCCAGTAGAAACTTAGTTTTAGAGTTATCCGCCATAATTATTTATTCTACCACAATATTTAACACTATTCAAGCAAAAAATACTTTTTCGGTTGGAATCGGCGTCGTCTGCACAGCTTTCGGCAATATAACGCCCAAAGCCTATGGCTTTTACTGTAATTTTGCTCTTTTTTGGCGGATTCGGAGCGAACGAACTTACATTCCCTTTCTATTATTTTTCGGAACGAGCGAACCTAAATTTTTTTTATTGTTTTTCGGAACGAGCTTACTACCTAATTGTTCGTTACAAAACAACCGTGTTCCAGTCCGTAAAAAAACCGTGTTTCAGTCTGTAAACAACCGTGTTTCAGTTCGTAAATAATCGTGTTTCAGTTCGTAAAAAACTTGTTTTCGTTCGTAAATAATCGTGTTTCAGTTCGTAAAAAAACCGCTCCCCGAAAAAGCCTAAGCCCTCTCAAAAAGCGGTTATTATTAATCCTTATGTAATTACTCTCGATACACTCTCAAACGACAGCTCACAATCAGCCGTTCGCCGCGATTACCCTATGACGCGGTTTAAGCCTGTTCCACCTCTACCGCCATCAACGGTATCAGCTCCACCGTCTTGCCCAGATAACGTCTGAAAAGGCGCAGAGGGTTGAGGTACCATCTTTCCAAGTGGTATTGAGAGGAACAAAGCATTACGCTGTCCGCTTTCAGCTCCGCCACAATGGGAGCGCAGAACTTGGCGTTTTCCTTAGTGGTGTTGGAAAGACTCTCCGTAAGCAGCATTTCCTCGGGGAAGCCCTGCTCCAGCATATAAGCCTTCATAACCTCCGCCTCGGTTTTGCCTGCCGCCTTGTTGGGTGCGCCGCCTGTCAAAAGCACTCTGCCGTTATCTGCGGTGAGCTTGGCTTTTGCAACCTTGAGCGCGGTATCCAAACGGTGCTTAAGCACCTCGGTCATCGTTCCGTCGTCGTTAAGTCTATGTCCTAAAACAATAAGTACCATCATTTCGCTTACCCCGTATTGATTTCTCTGCATATTATCGGCTTTTCCGTTAGAGTTTAACATAGCTTGCTCAATGTGTCAACGGTTTAGCGTTTTCCGCAAGTCGCCCCACCCGAAAGCGGAGCGGATTAATTATAATACCAACCCAAGCACTCCGTCAAAAGCGTTAATACGCCTAATCCTTATGCCGTTAAGGCTATTTGACGCTGAACAGCAGGTCGCCGTAATTGGGGAACGGCCAGTCGCGTTCGGCGGTGTTAAGCTCCAACTCGTCCACAGCCGCGCGTAAATTCTCCATAGCAGGCAAAAGCTTGTCGCGGTATGTATTGGCGGCTTTGATTTTGTCGGGTGTCGAATCTTTGATTTTCGTAACGGTGCGCTCCAAGGTAACAAGCTTGTCGGAAGCAGTTTCGTACAGCTCGGTAAGCTTGCGGATTTGAGCGGTCATTCCGTTGACGGTGTTGCCAAGCTGCGTAAGCGCAAGCGCGTTGTCCGCAAGCCGTCCGGCATACGCCGATACCGCAGGCAAAATCTCCTGACGAGTCATATCTATCATAGTCAAAGCCTCGATATTGATGGATTTGCAATAATTCTCCAACAGAATATCGCGGCGGCTCTTGATTTCCTCCTCGCAAAGCACTCCGTGTCTGGCAAACAGCTCTACATTCTTTTCGTCCGTGTAAAGCGGCAGTGCGTCCGCCGTTGTGCCTAAGGACAGCAAGCCGCGGAGCTTCGCCTCGTCGCGCCACTCCTTGGAATAGTTGTTGCCGTTAAAGACGATACGCTGATGCTCTCTGTATGTTCTGCCGATTAACTCGTTAAGCGCGGCCTTGAAGTCGGAAGCCTTTTCCAGCTCGTCCGCAAAGCTCATCAGCGCGTCGGCGACTATGGTATTGAGCATCATATTCGGACAAGCGATAGACGCACAGGAGCCTACCATTCTGAACTCGAACTTGTTGCCTGTAAAGGCAAAGGGAGAGGTACGGTTGCGGTCGGTGCTGTCCTGCGGCAGTTTCGGCAAAACGTGCACGCCAACCTTGACGTTGCACTTCGCTCTTTCGCTGTAGGTACGGTTATCCGCTATTGCGGAAAGTATGCCTGTAAGCTCGTCGCCTAAAAACATCGAAACCACCGAAGGAGGTGCCTCGTTGCCGCCCAAACGGTGATCGTTGGACGCGCTGGCAACCGATATGCGCAGCAAATCCTGATTCTCGTCAACCGCCTTGATTACCGCCACCAAAAACAGCAGGAACTGCGCGTTGTCGTAAGGGCTTTTGCCCGGCTCGAAAAGGTTACTGCCTGTGTCCGTGCTCAAGCTCCAGTTGTTGTGCTTGCCGCTGCCGTTGACTCCCTTGAAGGGCTTTTCGTGCAAAAGGCAGGTCATTCCGTACTTGGAAGCTACCCTCTTCATAATCTCCATAGTGAGCTGATTCTGGTCGGTAGCCAAATCCACCTTGCAGTACACGGGCGCAAGCTCGTGCTGTCCGGGGGCAACCTCGTTGTGCTTGGTTTTGGCAAAAACGCCCAGCTTCCACAGCTCCTCGTCAACCTCGTCCATAAAAGCCGCCACACGGGGCTTGAGCGCACCGAAATAATGGTCCTCCAGCTCCTGTCCTTTGGGCGGTCTTGCGCCGAAAAGCGTTCTGCCCGTATAGGTCAGGTCGCGGCGGCGGACGGCGGTTTCCTTATCGACCAAAAAATATTCCTGCTCCGCGCCGACGGTGGGGATAACTCTCGTAACGTCGTTCTTGCCGAAAAGGCGGAGAATCCTGATAGCCTGCTTGTTAATCGCCTCCATAGAACGGAGTAAGGGCGTTTTTTTGTCCAATGCCCAACCGTTATAGGAACAGAACGCGGTGGGAATACATAGGATATTATCCTTGATAAAAGCGTAAGATGTGGGATCCCAAGCGGTATAGCCTCTTGCCTCGAAGGTGGCACGCAAGCCGCCGGAGGGCAGACTGGACGCGTCCGATTCGCCTTTAATCAATTCCTTACCGGCAAACTCCATAATAACGCCGCCCTCGGCGGTGGGAGTTATGAAGGAATCGTGTTTTTCGGCGGTAACGCCCGTCATCGGCTGGAACCAGTGCGTATAATGGGTAACTCCGCGCTCCACAGCCCAACACTTCATTGCGGCGGCTATTTCGTCGGCGATTTCCACGGACAAGCTTCTGTCCTCGGCGATGCACTTTTTCAACTCGGCATAGGTGTCCGGATTGAGCCTGTTCTTCATCTCGTTATCGTTAAACACGTTAGTTCCGAATATTGCAGGTACGTTCATATCGACGCTCCTTATGATTAATTTGTAT
Source organism: uncultured Christensenellaceae bacterium (assembly GCA_964368645.1). GTDB lineage: Bacteria > Bacillota > Clostridia > Christensenellales > CAG-1252 > JAEDHM01. The sequence continues at coordinate 3,014 of CAYJBY010000013.1, read as the reverse complement.
ATTTTACTACATCGGCGGTCTAATTAACAAGTAATTACGGATAATTCTCGGTTTGACCGTCAAAAATCACCTTTTTAACGGGGATTGCGCCGATAAGGACGCGCCCTCGGACGGCGTTTTGCCGTTGCGTTACGTGATCGCGCCTGTGGGCTGTTGTCGGTAGCTTTCGTTAGCGTGTCGGTGGGCGTTCGACGATAGGTTTTGGCGGCAACGGTTCAGTCCACGTCGATAAGCTCGTAATCCTCGGTTCCGTATCCAAGTTCCGCCGCCGCATCGATGGTATGACTGCCGTGAAGACTTTCCACTCTTTGGATAAAATGGTCCCTGCCCTTGTCGGAGGAAGAATATATCAAGTCCATACACGCCTTGTCCAATGCCACGGGATCAAGTGAGGATAAAATTCCGATATCAGCCATACACGGATCCTCGGCAACCTCGCAACAGTCGCAATCTACGGAGAGATTACACATCATATTAACGTATGCAATCCGCCCGTCAAAAAGCTCTGCGACGGTTTTGGCGGCGTCTGCCATAGCCTCGCAAAAAGCGTCCTTGGCTGCCATATGCGACCATACGATGGTTTGGTCGTCCGTGTAGCCTGCCGAGTGGATTAGGGCTTTGCCCTCACTGGAAGCGCAACCGATGGAAAGCTGTTTGAGCGCACCGCCGTAGCCCCCTGCGGGGTGCCCCTTGAAGTGAGAAAGCACCAACATAGAATCATAATCGGCTAGGTGCTTGCCAACGCGGTTTTCCTTGAGGATTTTGCCGCCGCGGACGGGTAGCACAAGGTCGGGCTTTTCGGCGTCCATTAGGTCCACGTCAAAGTAGCGCGTCCAACCGTGTTCCTTTATCAAGGCAAGGTGCTTCGCCGTGGAGTTTCGCGCACCCTCGTAGGCGGTGTTGCACTCAACGACGGTGCCCTTAACGTATTCTATCATCGGCTTCAGGAACTCAGGTCGCAGATAGTTTTGGTTGCCCTTTTCGCCGGAGTGTACCTTCACCGCAACTTTGCCTTGTAGCTCGATACCCAATATTTTGTACATCTCTATAACCTTTTCGGGCGTTATTGCTGTGGTAAAATAAACCTTGGATTTGTTCATATCTTCTCCTTATATTTCGTAAACCGCTGTAGCCTTATATCTTACAAATCATTATATCCTTATACTGCGCAAACTCTATATCCTTATGCCTCACAAATATCTATAACCTTATATTTTCAGGGCTATAAACTTGCATATCTGTTAATCTTTATATCCATTTTTGGTGGGTTTCAGCTTTGGGATATAGAACTTTGAATTTGTTTATAACTTTTTATCAGTATTCACTGCCGCGGCTTGCGTTCGTAGCGTCCACTTTTGCAATTATTATTGTCGGATTGCTCGACAATATGCCAAGTAGTTATATTGTACCTCTTTTTAGCCCTGTTTTGCAATACGCTGTAATGCGAGTTTTTTGTTATACCGCCGAGCCTTCTCACTTTACTTTCGCTTTTCCTACAAACATTACTTTCCCCATCGCGTTCTGCCGTTTGACTATACAAAGACCTACAATAACACCTATTCCAAGATATTTAGCTTTGACAAAGTGCAACCCGAACACATTATCACTTCACCGCTTTTTCCTTTTGACTACGCGAAAAACAATGCAACGACACCTATTCCAAAACTTCCCCTTGATTGCGCTAAAACCACACCCTATTACTACCTCACCGCTTTCTCGCTTCGCTTTCGCGAAACCCACATAAAAACCTAACGGCGCATCATTTTAATTTTCTCTTACAGTCCGCGCAAAAACCCACCACATTACAACTTCACCGCTTTTTCCTTTTGGCTACGCGAAAAACATTGCAACGACACCTATTCCAAAACTTCCCCTTGATTGCGCTAAAACCACACCCTAT
>CAYJBY010000013.1:0-1014 GCA_964368645.1 uncultured Christensenellaceae bacterium | reverse complement strand
TAAAAACCTAACGGCGCATCATTTTAATTTTCTCTTACAGTCCGCGCAAAAACCCGAAAAAACGCTTGCAAATCTATACTTTGCTGTGATATTATAATGTAGCATTAATTGAAATATTGTAATTTCGAAACATTGACCTATGGAGAAGTCGCCTAGTTTGGTCTATGGCGCACGACTGGAAATCGTGTAAACCCTTGAAAGGTTTCGAGAGTTCGAATCTCTCCTTCTCCGCCAAAAAAAGATAACTACTTAATATGGTAGTTATCTTTTATTTTACCCACTATATATTGTGGTTTTTGTTGGCTCTAAATATTTTTGTCACAAATTTGTCACAAATGCTATTTTTTCTTTATTGTTTTTCCTATCTTGTTGACGGTTGATTTTAGCGATTCCGTGTATGCGTGAATATAGTTCTTGGTTTGCTCCGGGGTTCTACCTGAAATGGCGGCTATTTCGTATTCACCTATTCCGATACTGTTAAGATAGCTGTCGTGGCTGTGCCTTAGTCCGTGTATTGTTATTTTTGGTAGCTCGGCTAACTCGATTAGTCTGTTAAACTCCCTTGCCGCTGTTGTTTCCGGTATCGGACGTTTTCTCCACCATATAAAATCTGACTCTTCGAATTCTGCGTCTTCTTGACATTGCTTTTTCCATTCTATTAGTACGGCTGTCATATTATCTGGGATAAAGCTTTTTCGTATGGTCAAGGCTGTCTTTGCTGTAGTAATATCGTAATATTTGCCAACGGCTTTCATATTGTCCGGAATGCCTTTTCGAGTTGCCGTTTTGTAAATATTTACCGTTTTGTTTTGTAAGTCAATATCTGTCCACTGTAGAGCCGCAGCTTCGTTTTTCCGTACTCCTATACAGAATAAAAAAAGGAAATATGAATACCAAAAAAGATTTGAGTGAAAAACTAGGCGTAAAACAAAGAGTTTGTTCGCTTCAGAAGTATAAAGAAAAAGATTTGAGTGAAAAACTAGGCGTAAAACAAAGAGTTTGTTCGCTTCAGAA
>CAYJBY010000012.1:48256-93876 GCA_964368645.1 uncultured Christensenellaceae bacterium | reverse complement strand
AATCCTTTGAAATTATACACATAAGCGATAACCTTTCTATTAATGCTTTGCGAAAAAATGCGAAACGTCTTCAGCGACGAGTCGCATTTTTTTTGTGTCCAAAACGTAATAACCGCGGTGTAATATACTCAAAATGCTAGGAATATCATAGCCAAAATGTAAATCATACTTGAACCGTAATCAGCGCGTTGACACCGCCTATCGGCGAGATTCTTCGTCACAACAAAGTTGTTCCTCAGAATGACAGAACAAAATATCGTTAGGAATAATAGGTGTTATGGAAAAGAGGTAAAAGGATAGATACGTGTCATTCTGAACAAGCGTTTACGCGTGGTGAAGAATCTCGCATTTATGCGGAACGCACCCCACAACAACACGGAACCTCGGAAACCCACCCCATAAAAACGTGCGACGTTTTTTCGGGGAACCCCGGGGAGAAAGCAGGGCAACACGTTGGAGAGAACGCCTATCGGCGAGATTCTTCGTCACAACAAAGTTGTTCCTCAGAATGACAATCGAGAGGGTTGGTTAAGGCGCATAGCGCGAGTCGGGGTTGACTTTCGGAAAAAAATGCAATAGAATGTAATAGAAAGCGAGAGAATATCCTATAATAAGGGCAGGTATTATATGAAGGTTTTGATTGAGGATAAATACACAGAATTTAAGCGGCAGTTTACGCCCAACCTGAAAAAAGAGGTGATTTCCTTTGCCAATAGCGGTGGCGGAACTATATTTGTGGGTGTGGACGATGAGGGCAACGCGGTAGGCGTTCCCGATTTGGACGCGGAGCTTTTGAAAATCGTCAGCAGTATCAAGCAGGCGATAACCCCTGACGTCAGCCTTTTCACCGACGTAACGGTGGAGCGTATAGACGGCGAGCACGTCATAAAAATAGCCGTTCAAAAGGGTGCGAACCGCCCCTATTACCTTACCGAAAAGGGTATGAAACCGACGGGGGTTTACGTGCGGCAGGGCGCGGCGGCAGTGCCTGCCAGCGTGGAGCAGATTCGCGCGTTAATCAGAGATACGGACGGCGTGAGCTTCGAGAAAAACGTGGCGTTCGAGCAGAGCTTATCCTTCGCCGCCTTCGACAGATTTTTGAGCAAGAAGAACCTTAGCCGCGACAGCACGTTTGACGCGGAATACGGCTTGAAAAACCGCGCAGGGCAGTTTACCAATCTTGCCTATCTTCTGTCGGACAGCTGTCAATATACCGTTAATTATGCCGTTTTTGAGGGCAACGACAAGCAAAAGGTTCTTGCAAGACAAGAATTCGGCGGCAGTGTAATCGAGGCGCAGAGCGAGGCTTACGCCGCAATTTCGCCACTTTTGACCGCTCGCGGTTATCCGCCGACAGTGTTTTACGAAATCTTAGTCAATGCGGTTTTGCACAGAGAATACGCCTTTCGCGCCCCGATTTCGGTAAGCGTTTTTGACAATAGGGTGGAAATCAGCTCTCCCGGTGGGATTTTCGGTGATTTGTCCTTGGAAGACGTAACGATAATGGGAATTTCGCAGTCGCGCAACGAGCGTATGGCGAAACTGTTTTACTTTTTGGGTATAACGGACGTGTACGGCGCAGGGCTGGCGCGTTTTGTCGCGGCATACGGGGATTATCCTCTCAACTCGTTGATAAGAGCAACGCCCTCCGCGTTTATGGCGGTTTTGCGTTCGACCTGCCCCTTAAAAAGATCCGATTGCGGCATTATATTGGATTATGTGGAAAAACACGGCGAAATCACCAGTCCGCAGGCGGAAAAACTCCTTAATTATAAGCAAACGAGGGTTTATAATCTGCTGAAAAAACTCACCGACCAAGCCAAACTGCTAAAAATCGGCAAGGGAAAAAACACGCGCTATATCAAATTTTAGCTCTTCGCCGACAGCTCCCCGTATTCCCGAATCAGGTTGTCGTACAAAAGTTTAATCGGATAGTGGGATTTTGCCGTCTGCTCAAGAATATAGTCGTAATTGTCGCAAATCGCGTCAACCACGTCGGGGGAAAGCTTGCCGTCCTTTTTTAGCTCGGTTAAAATCCCGATGACCTTATCCTTGGGAAACGGCTCCTTGTAGGAACGCCGCCCCGAAAGCGCACTCACTATGTCAGCCACGGCGACTATTTGCTGTGACAGCGTCAGTTCCTTGTCGGTTAAGCCCAGCGGATAGCCGCTGCCGTCGATTTTTTCGTGGTGGCGCAGGGCGATATTGCAGATTTCCTCGCTTATCACTCCGCGCAAAATCTTCTCTCCCTCGTCCACGTGGAGTTTCATCAGGTCGTATTCCAAGGTCGTTAGCTTGTCGGGCTTTTCCAGCAGGGATTGGGGAATTGCGATTTTGCCGATGTCGTGAAGGTACGCGCCAAGGTAAAGACTGCGGAGTTCCGCTTCCGATAAGCCCATAATTTTGCCTGTTTCAACGCTGATTATGGTGGTGTCTGCGGTGTGGGTTACGGTATAAGGACTGCGGAAATCTATGGCGTAAACCACTAACCGCAGATAATCCATAATTTCCTCTTCGGAAACGTCAAAGCTTTGTGCGGTGTCGCGGATTTCTCCGAGAAAACTGCCTGAGCTTATCGCGGTCTGTATCCGATCGCCCTCGTTCGCCTTGAAAAACGCGTTTACGAACAGGGGATTAAACTGTTTGCCCGACATTGTTTTAAGACAGGAGAGTTTTCGCTCCGACGTGTGCAGAAGTATATCCGCTCTGTCCGCCAAGTGTATCATCTCCGCATAGGGGGCATAGGCGCAGTTTTTCGTCAGCATTACGCTGTAATCGGTGTGGTGGTATAAAAGTGCCTCTGCGTAGTCGGAAAGGTGGGTGAGGTGCTTTAGAAAAAGATACCCGTAAAGGGAATGGCTTATGGGTTTTTCTGTTTCAAACCGCACCATATCGTCGATTTCTTCGGTTTTGTACGCGCCAATATCGTGGAGAACGCACAGCACGAACAGCTTGGGAAATACGAACTCGCCCTTATCGTCCAGCTCCTCGTAAATCCTCTTCGCGATAAAAGCAACCCTCTCTCCGTGTTCTACAAGACGAGGATCGATTTTGCTTAGGGCGTTACGCACCACGTTGATGATTTCGCCGCCGCTGATGAGGACGGCAGAAGTATTGTTTTGCACCGTTTGGAACTCCTTAATTTCGCATTTTTTGAGCGGAAAAACCTATCGTTGGGAAAAGCCGAATACGAGCCGACAGACGCTAATTCGCCGCGGAAATTGCAGTCGGAAGCGTATTATCGTGACAGCGGTTGCCGAAAAAGAAATGCAAAGCAGAAATAGCGTCAACCCAATCGCTCGGCTGTAATCCATTATATCACATTTAATAGGCATATACAAGACCGTCATCGCCGAGCAATCATATAACGGCTAGAACTGTCATTCTGAACAAGCGTTTACGCGCAGTGAAGAATCTCGCGTTTACGCGCCGATTTACAACACGTTGAACCGTCTTGCGCAAGGCAATCATATAACAACAGCTTAAATCCGTCATACGAGGAGCAGACATATAAACAACAGCTAGAACTGTCATTCTGAACAAGCGTTTACGCGTGGTGAAGAATCTCGCATTTATGCGGACACCCACCCCACAACAGCGTGCGACGTTTTTTCGGGGAACCCCGGACACCCACCCCACAACAACACTACGTGTTCTTGCAGGGAACCCCGGCAGCGACAAGTCACTCCGCAGAATGACAATCGGAGTGCGAGGTTGTGCGATGGCTGTAGGGCGCGGTTTTGTGGGCGCGTATGCGCGTTTCCACTTGACAATAATACGGAAAACGCTATACAATATGCCTATGTTTACGATTTGTTACGAGGAAAGCTGGCCCAGAGCCAACAAGGTCTATCAAAATATCTTCGGCGAGGAACACAAAATGCCTTCGGGTATGTACGTTCTGCTGGTTTTGCAGGACACGCCTGTAGGCGTGGCTGTCGCCAATCTGGACAAAAACAACGACGTAATTATCCGCACGGTGGGGATTTACGAGCAAATTCGCGGCAAGGGCTTAGGCGACTTTTTTATGCGGAGTCTGTTTAACTGTTTCACACAAGCAGGCAACAACCTATCGGTAGCCTGGACGCACCCGTATTTCAAGAAATTCGGCTTTGAGGAGAAGTCGGACGGAACTATGTTCGTCAGTGCGGATAGCCTGAAGTTCCCCAGTAAGTGCCACCCTGACGGCGAATAATACGGTAACAAAGCACAAGGTATAGGCGGTAACAAAGCATAGGCGGTAAAAACGCACAGGCTAGAGGCGGCAATCGGCTGACCGTGAAAGCAACAGGTTAGGCGGAAGGCGGCAACACCCTAAGCGGCGGCACAAGAGATTCACTACGCGAAGCAACGCGGAATACCTATCGGATAAATGTAATTATTAGGACGTAACGTCCATTGGAGCAGCTATGGAAAGCGCGAATTTTATTGAAAATATCATCAACGAGGAACTGGAAAGCGGCAAGGTAACGGCGATTAAGACGCGTTTCCCTCCCGAGCCTAACGGCTATTTGCACGTAGGTCACAGCAAATCGCTGTGCATTAACTTCGGCGTTAAGGAAAAGTACAACGGCGAATGCAATCTGCGTTTTGACGACACTAACCCCACAAAAGAGGACGTGGAATACGTGGAGAGCATTAAGGAAGACATACGTTGGCTGGGCTTCAAGTGGGATAGAGAGCTGTACGCTTCCGACTATTTTGAGCAAATGTTCGACCACGCGGTTAATCTTATCAAGAAGGGCTTGGCTTTCGTCTGCGAGATGAGCGCGGAGGAAATCAGCGCAACGCGCGGCACCCTAACCGAGCCGGGCAAGGAAAGCCCCTCTCGTAACCGCACGGTGGAAGAGAATTTGGAATTGTTTTACAATATGCGCGACGGAAAATACCCCGACGGTTCCAAGGTTTTACGCGCCAAAATCGATATGGCAAGTCCCAATATCAATATGCGCGATCCCGTTATATACCGCGTTTTGAGGGCTACCCACCACCGCACGGGCGACAAGTGGTGCATATATCCTATGTACGATTTTGCGCACCCCATAAGCGACGCTATCGAGGGGATTACCCACTCTATATGTACGCTGGAGTTCGAGGATCACAGACCTCTTTACGACTGGGTGAAAATCAACTGCGGCTACAATCCGGGCCCTCGTCAGATCGAGTTTGCACGGCTTAACCTTACGCGCACGATTATGAGCAAGCGTTACCTCAAAAAACTGGTGGAGGAAGGCAAGGTCGAGGGGTGGAACGATCCCCGTATGCCCACCTTAAGCGGAATGCGAGAGAGAGGTTATCCTGCCGAAGCACTTAAGGATTTCTGCGGCAGAATCGGCGTTGCGAAGTCTAACAGCGAGGTGGACGCCGCGCTTTTGGAGCATTGCGTCAGAGAGTTCCTTAACCTCAACGCACAGCGCGTTATGGTGGTGAAAAACCCCCTCAAGTTGATTATCGACAACTACAGCGGCACCGAGCTTGCGGAAATTCCCAACAACCCCGCGGTGGAAAACGGCGGCAGTCACACCTGCACCTTTTCCAACACCCTGTATATCGAAAAAGAAGACTTTTCGGACAATCCTCCGCCTAAGTTCTTCCGCTTGAAGCCCAACGGTATGGTGCGCTTGAAGGGCGCGTATATCGTGGAGTACGCAAGCCACGGCACGGAAAACGGCGAGGAGGTTGTACACGTCAACCTTATCGAGGACAGCAAGGAAGGCGGAGTCAACTCCGGTATTAAGGTTAAGGGAACAATCCATTGGGTGGACGCTAACAACGCTTTGCCCTGCGAGGTGGACGAGTTCGATTACCTATTAGACGACGTCAACGACGGCAGAGATTTTTCCGATAGGCTTAACCCCAACAGTAAGACGGTGTATGCCGACGCGAAAGCCGAAATATGCCTAAAGGACAGCGCAGTGTATAGCCGCTATCAGTTTATGCGTAACGGCTATTACGTCACTTCCTCTAAGTCCACCGCCGAAAAGCCCCTTTTCTACCAAATCGTAGGCTTGAAGGACAGCTACAAATAAGCGTATCCGAAACAATCCCAACGTACAAACAAAAACGACCTGCGGCAGCGTTACTGCTTGAACAGGTCGTTTTTTATTTTTGTCTAATTTTCGTAATAAGGTTATTACTCTCCGCTTTCGTTATGACGTTTTGTGGGGCGCGAAATCAAGCCTTATAAGGTGCCGTAGCGGTTTTTGACAAAGGGATTAGAGGCAAGCTCTTCGGTGTTTGTTTCGTATATTTTTCCCTTTGCAGGGTTAGTACCCTTAAAGTGGAAGCCGTACCTTAGCATAAATTTTTCAAGCATATCAGAATACACGGATATTCCGAGATTTTTGATGATTACGCCTTCCTTTTTCCACTCCGCTATATGCCTTAAAACCCAATCGCAAATCAGCATATAGTTCGCTTGCGTTGCATACTCGGGCACTATTGCCAGCATCGCTATGTAGGCGTTGAATTCGCCGCCGAAGCCGAAAAGGTCTATCATAGTTTCTCTAATCATAGCCTTACCGTCGATAAGCTCCCGATAAGCCTCGTCCGTAACGGGGTATATATCGCAGTAGCCTATAAGCTCGTCGTTTTGAACCAAGAGTATAGAGGTTTCGTTCTCGTATGCCTTGGCGGCGTTCTGCCAGTCGTCGAAGGAGCCTTCGATTTCCTCGTTCATATCAAATTTTGAGGTGGGAACGCAAAGGTAGTCGATTTCGATTTCTTTCATCGTCAGCTTCTGATAATCGTAGCCGAATTTCGCGATGTCGCCAACCTTGACAAGCTCAGGTCCGATTATGCTGATAGTCTTCGTTTCAGGTGCGTCCTCAGCCTTAATACCCTTGAGTATGCCGATAACGCTGTCCAAATGCACGTCCAAAACTCTGGGGAAAGCGTCCAGCCAATGGGTTACGCCAAGATAAAACTCCATAGCCTCGGAAGGTAAAAAATTCTCTATACGCAAGGGGATAACCGTTTTGTTGCGCGACACCGCGGAGTTGATTTCTCTAAGAACGAAACCTGAATTGTTTGATTTTGCTGAAAAAACCAACAGCACGGCGGCGGAATTGCTTATGCCGTTTACGATTTCTTTAGCGTAGTCCGCTCCCGTGGCAATATTGCGCGGAGCGATAAAACAGGAATATCCGCGAGCTTCGATTTTTTCCACTATATAGTCTGCAATATCCTTATTGCCGGTTGCATAAGAGATAAACAAATCGTATTTGTAATTTGCGTTCATTAAGCCTCCTCCTTCGTATATGCCAGAAAAATCCTTTTGTTTAATTCGGTAACCTCAAATTCAGGCGGTACTAGGCGCATTTCGTATATATTAGAGGAATGATTAGAGCCGATTATCTTTTTCAGCCCGAATTTGGAACAGACGATTGCGCCGATTTCGCTGATAACGTCGGCAACAATGCGGCGTATAAAAATCCCTTTTTCGGCTAAGTCGCATATCAGTTCCGCCAGTTTGTTGAGCATTAATATAGAATAGCGGTTGCCCCGATATTCCTTTTTCAATAGTATCGAGGACAGATAAGCGTCGTAATATCCGCCTTTTTCGTAAGCTAAAAGGTCATCGGCGTTAATGGCAACGTCCACCATTTCCCCTGAGCGCATAGCCTCGTAGGTGCTTTCGGTAACAGGGCTGAAATTGATATAGCCCACCACCTCTGCGCCGTCCTTAAGCATAATATAAATGTAATGGTTCTTTTTTAGGTAAGCAAGACAGGTGTTCGGCGTGAGATGATATTCACTGGGATACTCGGACAGGTCAATATTTAACGCCTCTTCCACGTTGTGTGCGGTAACCTCTTCCCCCGTGATAATTGTTAATTCCGCCATAAATACTCCTTTGCGGTATCGGCTTTCGGCTCGCGTTTCCTTGTCGAACGCCGTCTTAGGGCTTTTGTCCATAACAGATTCGTCTAATTGGATTAATAGACCTAATTATAAGCCTTTTGAGAATAATTGTCAATAAGGTCAAGCGTATAGCTGTCGGCAGAGTGGCTGTGCGGTGTTGACTTTTCGCAAGATAAAAAGTATCATATTAATATAACTGCTAACAGAGGTGGAAAAGTGACTAAGATTCGCAAAAACAGCAGAGGTGCCGTATGTGCGGCTATGCTTGTAGTTGGGCTGATTGTGCTGATAGTCGGCATAGCTTTTTCGGTTAAACTTGCGGTTTTTAACAGCAATTCGGCGACCGTTGAGGCAACCATAGTGGAGATTTACACCTATTACAACGACGATTCTACCGAGCATAGGGTTTTCGTCAGCTACGAGGTGGACGGCGTGACCTATTCCCACCGTGAGCTGGGGAGCTACAGTTCCTCTATGCGCGAGGGTAAAACCGTCAAAATCAAGTACAACCTTGACAACCCCAACGAAATAATGTCAAAAAGCTCCGTCTTTATTCCCGTGATACTCCTGCCCTTGGGCGGTATCTTTATGGGGCTTGCGATTTGGCAGCTTACAATTATTCGCAAGAGGAGAGGAATGAGCCGCCGTTTGCTCAAAAACGGAGTTAAGGTGTTAGCCGTGGTGGTTTCCATCGATCCCGATTTAACAACTTCCGTCAACGGACGCTACCCCTATTCCACCGCGCTTTGCCGTTATGACGATAAGGGGCGGACGATTGATTTCAGAAGCGAAAGCGGTGCAATGAACGGCAAGCTGTTCCCCGGAGATAGGGTGGCGGTGTACTTTGACGCGGCAGATCCTACGCAGTATTGCGTGGATTTGAAAGACGTTGTAAAAGGCAACGGCTATATTCCCCCCGTACAGCAGACCTACGGCGCGGCGGCAGGGCAGGTCGAAAGCGGTTTAGACGGTATAATTTGGAGTGACGATACATCAGTTCCCAACGGGGGAACAGATTACGGCGCAACCACTCAAAACACAGATTACGCCCCACCGATAAATACCTCGGCAGACGGCTATAAGCTGCCTGACGGCGACGACGATTTGTTCGATTAATTCACAAACCCACTCCAACTCCACCTTACGAAATATCAATGACAAATACTAATAAACGTAAATAAAAAAGGCAGAGCAATAAGCCCTGCCTTTTTAATTATAACAAATATTCTCGCTTACTAAGTCAAGTTTTACTTTTCCGCAAATATAACGGATATTACTCGATTATTTCGATTACGTCACCGGGCTGGATTTTGCCGCCTTTAAGCACCTTGGTGAAAATCCCTTCCTTGGGCATTATGCAAAAACCGACCGTCCGCGCCACCTCGCAGCCTTGCTCCGCGTGGCATTTTTTTCCGATTTGCGTGACCTCGTGGAGAGTATCTCCGATTTTCAGCTTAGTGCCGACAGGTATCGTGTAAAGGGTAATTCCCTCGGTGGTCAGGTTCTCCGCAAACTTACCTGCGCAAAGCCCTTTAACCCCGAGAGCGGTCATTTTGTCCACGCTTTCCCGACCTAAAAGGCTGATTTGTCTAATGCCGGGCCCTGCGTGAGCATCGCCCTGTATGCCGTAATCCTCAACCAACGTAACGAAGGGTACGGAATGCTTGATTTCACCTTTTTTCTCGCTGATATTCACAGCTGTAACAATTCCCTTAGTCATAGCTCCTCCCTAAAAAATTCGCCGCTTTTGCCGCCTGACTTGTGCAGTAGCTTAACGTCTGTAATCGTCATACCTCTGTCCATCGCCTTGCACATATCGTAAACCGTAAGGCACGCCACCGTGACCGCGGCTAACGCTTCCATTTCCGCTCCCGTTTGCGCCGTGGCAGTTACCGTGGCGGCTACAACAAGCACGGTTTCACTCTCGTAAGCAAAGCTCACTTCTGCGCCCGATAGGGGAATATTATGGCACAGGGGTATCATTTCCCAACAGTGTTTAGCCGCGTTAATTCCTGCAATCTGCGCCACCGTTAGCACGTCGCCCTTTTTCACTCCGCCCTGCTTGATTCGCAAAAGGGTGTCCTTTTGCATAATCACCTTGCCGCTTGCAGTTGCGGTTCTGTCGGATATTGCTTTATTATTCACGTTGACCATACGGGCGTTGCCGTTCTCGTCTATGTGGGTAAGCGGTTCCATTTTCAGCCTCCTATATCGGACATCGGGCGTTGTTGCAGCGTCCCGACGTTAATGTTATGTTCCTTGGGTTTCCGTCCTATACTGGATGCTATGTAGTCGGTCAAACCGCCCTCAAGATAGGGCTTCAGGTCGTAGCCGACGCTGTTGTGCAAACAGTTAAGCAGAATACCGTCCGAGGTAATTCTGATACGGTTGCATCTGCTGCAAAACTTGTTGGAAATCGGCTGAATAAAGCCGATAATTCCGCCGTTTTGCGCCTTGTAATAGTCGGCTGTGGAATTGTTGACCGTGCCGATATGCTCAAGCTGCGGCTTGATGTCTGCAAGAGCCTCGTCCACGCTGATAAAACGCTCCAGCGCAAAATCCTTTTGGCAGATAAAGGGCATAAGCTCGATAAACCTTGTTTTAATCCCGTATCTTGCGGATAATCGGAGATAATCGTCGATTTCCGTATCGTTAAAACCGCGCATCAGCACCGCGTTTACCTTTACGCTGTCGAACTCCGCTTCCAAAGCGGCGTCTAAGCCCTTAAGGGCGTCCTTTAACTCGCCGCCGCGTGTTATTTCCCTGTATTTTGCCTCGTTAAGACTGTCGATGGATATATTGACGGAATTAACTCCGTAGGATTTCAGCTCTTTAGCATATTTCGGCAGATTAACCGCGTTGGTGGTTAAAGCCACGGTGCGGAAAGTCTGTATCGAACCCAGATACTCGGCAAGGGGGAGAATACCCTTTCTAACCAATGGCTCGCCGCCTGTCAGCCGAACCTTATCAAATCCCAAAAATGCAAGACTGTCCGCTATTTTTTCGATTTGCTCAATGGACAGAATCTCCTCGTGGGCTTTCTTCTGCACACCCTCGGGCGGCATACAGTATTTGCAACGGAGATTGCAAAGGTCGGTGACTGATATTCTGGCGTAATGGATTCGCCGTCCGTAGCTGTCCTGCATAATAATCCTCCTTAACTCAATCGATTAGCACCGTTTCGCCGATATTCTCGCAAGTATAGCCGCCCAACTCGTTCAGCTTGTCCTTAAAAGCCTCGGAACGCAACACCTCGATAAACCGTTTAACTCTCAAATCCTCCAGATTTATCCGAGGAATCAGAAAGTCGTAGCTTTCCGTTCCCACAGGGATAAAGTCCAGTTCCAGAGCGTTCGCCGCCGACAAAACTCCCAGTCCGCCGTCCGCAACGCCGTTTTTTACGGCAACCGCCACCGACAGGTGGGTGCCGTACTCCTTTTCGTAGCCGCGAATATCCGCGCCGCTCATTCCGCTTTTTGCAAGCAGATGGTCGAAAAGCACCCTCGTTCCCGCTCCGCGCTGACGGTTGGCAAACATAAGCCCCGATTTGAAAAACGCTGATATATCCGTGATATTTTTAGGGTTGCCTTTCGGCACTATTATCCCTTGTATTCTGCCTACGCCCCTGATTAAGGCCATAGTCGAAGGGGGAAAGTGCTTCCTTGCAACGGATACGTTATACTCTCCGTTTTCGTCCAAAAGATGGATAGGCGCAAGATGACATTCTCCTCTTTGCAGGGCAACGATACCGCCCGTACTGCCTACGTGCGCCGAGGTAAGGGGGATTTTGTCCGCAAGCACATCGATTATCATATCGTGACTGCCCACGATTACCAACGCTTTCAGAATATCGTCATATGGCTTAACGAGCTTAACGTCCACGGTTTCGCCTGCCTCTGCGCCCTCGACCAGCCTTTCAAGCCTGAAAATCCCGTCCGCTTTCACCATACTCATCACAGCCGCCGCGCCGCGCTCTAAGGGCGTAGCCACCAGCTTACCGCCCACCGAGCCTAGGCTCATACGGATAAGTTCGGTATGCTTAAAACTGCCTGCGATTCTGCGCGTAAGCGTGGCTTTTACCGTAATATCCGAGGAATTTGAGCGTCCGCTCATCACTTGCAGCAGTGGCTTTGCAAAAGCGTCGAAAACCAGATACGCGCTGACGGGATACCCCGGTATCCCCAGTACGGGCTTGCCCTGCAATTTTGCCAGAATGGTGGGCTTGCCCGGTTTGATTGCGATACCGTGAACCAGTATCTCGCCCAGTTCCGCCAGTATTTTGACGGTGTAGTCCTTTGTTCCTGCCGAGGAACCTGCGTTGACCAGTACCGCGTCGCACTGCTCAAGAGCCGTGCAAACCGCCTGTTTCAAATCCTCTTTCCTGTCGGGGCAAATCGGAAAAATCACGGGTACTCCGCCGTTTTCCTCGGTAAGCGCGGCGAAAACCGCGCTGTTGGACTCCATCAGCTTACCCTTTTTCAGTTCCAGAGGATTTCTGGTCATTTCGCCGCCTGTGGGGATAATACCCACTCTCGGCTTTTTGAAAACCTCTACCGTTGTCAGTCCTGCCGCGATAAGCGCACCCACGTCCACCGCGCGGATAAGGTGCTTGGAGGGGAGTACCAGTTCGCCCGCCACAATGCTTTCCCCGATAACCCTAACGTGCTGTAAGGGGTAGGCAGGGGCTATTATTCTCACCTCGTTGTCGTTGACGGCGATGACGTTTTCTATCATAATCACCGCGTCGTATGCGCCCTCCACGGGGTTGCCCGTGTTCACGTAGTCGAAGTCCTTGCCTCTTATCAAGGTCAGGGGCTTGTCCTCGGAAGCGGTTAGGGTGTTGTCCGCCGTTACCGCTATGCCGTCCATAGCCGCCGCGTTATATACGGGATCGCAGAACCGCGCGAAAACAGCCTCGGCGGTAACTCTGCCGTAGCTTTTGCCCACCTCGACCGTTTCTCTGCCGCAAACCCTTGCGGTGCTGTCCAAAAACCGCTTAAGAGCGGTTTTTTCGTCGTTGTTCTCGATATATGCCTTATTGTCCATAGTTGCTCCGAAAACGTCCAGTTGCTCGCAGTCTTCCGAAACCGCGTTGCTCTTTCTCTCGCCGAAAACGTCCTTTTAGTTGCAGTCTTCCGAAAAGTCTTCCGCTTGTCGTTATTCCAACGGGATAACCCTTATCGTCTGTCCCTTGTCCGCGCCCTCTGCGTTGTCCTCAAGCATTGCCAAGCCGTCCGCTCTGCAAAAAGCCCCTGCAAGCCCCGACTTCCCGAAAAGAGGCGCGGCGTACAGCCGTCCGTCCTCTCCGTCCGTAAGGGTTACGGGCTGAAAGGTGGTTCTGCCCGGTGCGGATGGGAAATTGCAGGCGGTAACCGCCGTAACGAAGGGCGACCTTGCGCCCCAAAGGCTAAACAAAGCCTCGGTGATTAAGGTGCGGAAAACCGCAAAAGCGGCAAAGGGGTGCCCCGGCAAGCCGAACGCAGGTATGCCGCACACTGTGCCGGCGATGGTGGGTTTGCCCGGTTTCAGGGCTATACCCTTGATGTAAGGCTCCTCGCCAAGCTCCCTGAAAACGCGGTAGGTGTAGTCCTTTTCCCCTACGCTGCTACCGCCTGAAATCAGTATAACGTCCGCCGACCTCGCCGCCTCAAGCAGTGCGGCTTTCAGGTCGGTTTCCGCGTCCTTGACTCTTTTCGTACCGCACACCGTGCCGCCTATTGCGGTCACTGCCGCCGAAAGCGAATAGGTGTTGACGTCGCGGATTGCGCCGTAAGAGGGAGTTTCCTCCGCGCCGCAAAGCTCGTCGCCTGTGGAGATAACGTAAAACCGCACGGGAGCGTAAACCCTTGCCGAGGTTATGCCGACTCCTGCCAGTACGCCCACCGCCAAGGGTGTGATGCGACTGCCTTTTTTCAGTAATATTTCGCCCTGCTTAACGTCGTCGCCGCAGGCTATTACGTTCTCTCTGCATCTGACGGGAGCGTTAATCAAAACGTCCTCGCCGAAAAGGTCGCTATGCTCCAGCATAACCGCCGCATCCGCGCCGACGGGAAGCGCACCCCCCGTGGGGATATACGCCGTCTTACCCTTGTCCAGAGCGAAGGGAGGGCGTTGTCCGATAATCACCTTGCCGACTGTGTTGAGTATCACGGGAGAGCCAGCGGTTGCGCCGTAGGTCTCGGCGGCTCTGACCGCCCAGCCGTCCACGGTGGAACGGTCGAAAGCAGGTAAATTCTCCGGACTGATAACGTCCGCGGCGAGCCGTTTGCCCACAAGCTCGGTAAGCGGAAGAGTAATCGTGCGGATAGTTTTTTCCAGATGCTTGACGCTCTCCGCAAGAGCGGTACGGTAGGGGATAACCTTATAAAAATCCATCGTTACCTCCTTCCGCAGTCCTTAGCCTTGCCCGTCAGTATTTCCAAGCCGTGTAAAAGGGTGGGAAGAACGTAATTAAGAGCCTCCTCCACCGCCTTGGGGGAACCGGGAAGATTGACGATAAGGGAGCCGTCCGCAACTCCTGCCACCCCACGGGAGAGCATAGCTCTGGGGGTATAACGCATACTGTCGGCGCGGATAGCCTCCGCGATGCCGGGGGCTTGTTTTTGGATAACGGCAAGGGTAGCTTCGGGGGTAACGTCGC
The DNA here is from genome assembly GCA_964368645.1 of uncultured Christensenellaceae bacterium. Classification (GTDB taxonomy): domain Bacteria; phylum Bacillota; class Clostridia; order Christensenellales; family CAG-1252; genus JAEDHM01. The sequence goes on along the minus strand of CAYJBY010000012.1, from coordinate 79,373 downwards.
GGACGGAAAGCCCCGTGCCGCCTGTGGTGAGGATAAGCTCCGCGCCCTCTGCAACGGCGGAAAGAAGAGCCGCCGAAATGATTTCCTTAACGTCGGGAACCACCGTCACGGGCAAAACCTCGTAACCTGCTTCGGATAAAATCTCGGCGATGACCTTGCCGCTCAAGTCCTCCCGTAAGCCTGCGAAGGAGGAGTCGCTAACCGTAATAACCTTTGCCTTAAACATAAAAAACCTCTCAAAAACGGAAGTGCAAGTAATGCCTGCATTCCGCCGTACGCCGCGCGAAGCGGCGCGTTTTTTCAATTATAGCATAGGGGCGGCGAATTTGCAATACGGCGAAAGAAACGGAATAAGGCTCACGGCAAAGAAAAAACGCAATTAATTGTGTTGCGAAAAAATTGCAAAAACGGTTAAAAAAATTAAAAAATACCGCCGAAACCCGTAATTTTCCGCATTTTTTTAGCAAAACGCGGAAAAAACGAAAATAAATCGGTATTTGGAATATTCTGCCGTTCTTATTTTCCTTAAAACTATTGCTTTATTGCAAAAATATGGTATAATATATTTTGTCCGCGTAAGCGGATAATACTTTGTAATTTCACTTTTATAGGAGGAGTTTATGTCTAAGATTAAGTTAACCAGCGTTCCTTTTAACGGCACTCCGGAGCAGGAGGCTCAATTAAGAGCCGCATTACAGCCTTTCAAGAACGTGGACGGTCCCCTTATGCCCGCACTTCAGACCGCACAGGGTATATACGGATATCTGCCTATCGAGGTTCAGAAAATAGTTGCCGAGGAGATGAACGTACCTCTCGAGAAGGTTTTCGGAATTTCCACCTTCTATTCGCAGTTTACGCTTAATCCCAAGGGCCGCCACGAGGTTGCCGTATGCTTAGGTACCGCCTGCTACGTCAAGGGAAGCGGCGACATTTTCAACGAGATACAGAAGATATTGGGTATCGGCAGTGACGAATGTACTCCCGACAGAGAGTTTTCTTTTGTTGCAACCAGATGTATCGGCTGCTGCGGCTTAGCACCCGTTATGACCGTCAACGGCGACGTTTACGGCAAACTGGTCACTGCTGACGTTGCCGGCATTATCGCCAAGTACAAGAACGCGTAACGTAAGGCTCCGACGTTGTCTTATAACGTCGCTCCGAGATTTATGAAAATTAGAGATATTATTACGGAACTAAACGGGGAATTGCTCTGCGGCGAGGACTATCTTGATAAAGAGGTAGAATCTGCTTGCGCTTCGGATATGATGAGCGACGTATTGGCGTTCGTCAAGGAGCAGTCGGTGCTGGTCACCGGGTTATGCAATCCTCAGGTAATACGTACTGCCGAGATGATGGATATGAGCTGTATCATATTCGTCAGAGGCAAACGTCCCGACTCAATGGTTGTTGACGCCGCTAAGGCGAAAGGGATTTCGCTGATCTGCGTTCAGCAGCATATGTTCCGCACTTGCGGAATATTGTATGCCGCAGGCTTGAAGGCAGAGGCTTAGGATATGGCGGAAGGGATACGGCTTCACTACGACGTTTCCGGCACCAACTTTGTAGCGGCAGGTTCCGCTACCGAGGACGTGCGTAACCATTTGAAAATGCTGGGTATCGCCTCAGACGATATCAGGCGCATCGCCATTGCAATGTACGAGGGCGAGATTAATATGGTTATACACGCGGGCGGAGGCGAAGCGGACGTCGTCATCTTCGTGGACCGTATGCAGGTCAAGCTGACCGACCACGGCAAGGGTATCGCGGACATTGCGAAAGCGGTGGAACCGGGCTACTCCACCGCGTCGGACGAGATAAGACAATTAGGTTTTGGCGCAGGTATGGGTTTACCCAATATGAAAAAATACACCGACGAATTTGACATTCAAAGCGAGGTGGGCAAGGGTACGACCGTCACAATGGCAATTTGCTTTAAGTAGGATATGGACGAGATGTTGAAGCTCCACACGGTTACGCTTGACACCGAGAAGTGCCGCGGCTGTGTAACGTGTATGAAAAGGTGCCCCACAGAGGCAATCAGAGTGCGCGACGGCAAGGCGAGCATAATTTACGATTTGTGCATAAGCTGCGGCGAGTGCGTTCGACTCTGTCCTCATCACGCCAAAAAACCTGCTTACGACAGCTTCGACACCATCTTCAACTACAAGTACCGCATCGCTCTGCCTGCTCCCTCACTGTACGCACAATTTCCCGGACTTAAGGACGTCAACGAGGTTCTTAACGGACTGCTGTCCATCGGGTTTGACGACGTTTACGAGGTGGGAAGAGCGGCAGAATTAGTCAGCGAGGCTACCAAAATACTCTTTAACCGCGACGCGGTCAAGCTCCCTGCAATCAGCACGGCTTGCCCTGTGGTTTTGGAGCTTATACTTGCCCGTCACCACAATATGCTGGAGAATCTGCTCCCCTTACAGGCACCTGCTGATATCGCCGCCAAGTTGGCGCGTGAGCAGGCGATAGCCAAGGGCGTACCTGCGGAGGATATAGGAGTGTTTTTCATTTCCCCCTGTCCTGCCAAGGTACTTGCTCTTAAGGAGGGTTTCGGACTGGAGAAACCCGGCGTAGAAGGTGTTTTGGCGGTAGGCGACGTGTATATGCGCCTGCAAACCGCTATCAAGAATCAGAACACAGGCACCCTGAAACCCCTTTCAAAAATGGGCAAGGTGGGTATGTCCTGGGCGCAGTCAGGCGGTGAGGCTAACGGTATTTACAACGACCGTTTCTTGGCTGCCGACGGCATCGAAAACGTAATAGACGTGCTTACCGCTCTTGAAAACAAGACCTTAAGCCGTGTGGATTTCGTTGAGCTTAACGCCTGTCCCGGCGGTTGCGTGGGCGGCGTGCTTAACGTGGAAAACCCCTTTATAGCCAAGGCGAGGATTCAGGCTCTTAACAGACTGCTGCCCGATCACCTCAACACCTTAGCTTCCGAGGGTAAGAGCCTTGCTTTCTATCAGTGGGAAAAGACTCCCGACACCCGTAACGTGTTGCGTCTTGACGAGGATAGAGCAGAGGCTATGCAAAAGATGATTAACATTAAGGAGCTGTGCAGTACGCTTCCTTTGGTGGATTGCGGCTTGTGCGGCGCACCCAGCTGTATGGCATTCAGCGAGGATAAGGTCAACGGACGTATCGCCAAAGAGGCGGAATGTCCAAGACTTCTGACCAGCGGCGTTTCCGCGATATTAACGGGCGGCGCGGCTGCCACCGTCACGGCGGCGGCGGTATCCGAGTGCGACAACTGCCCCGGTGCGGCGACCTGCAAAGCTTACCGCGAGAGCAAGGAGACGGGAAAACCTCCCGTTTGCCCCAAGCGTAAGAAAAAGGCGGCGCAGTAATGACCATTGATAAGATTATCGGACTTCTTAACGCCCGTACGGTCAACGCTACCGACGCTACTCGCGAGATTAACGAGTGCTACGCAGGAGATTTCCTTAGCTTCGTAATGGGACGCGCTCCTTCGGGCTGTTGCTGGTTTACGGTTATGAATAACGTCAACGTAATAGCGGTTGCCACCTTAGCCGAGGTTGGGGCGGTAGTGCTGTGCGAGGGCGTCAAGGCGACCGAAGAGACAGCCGCCAAGGCGAGAGCGCAGGACGTGACCGTGTTGGAAACAGAGCTGGACGTCAGCTCGGCAATAAGAGTTTTGGCAGGGCTTGCGCCTAAAGGGATTTAGGCGGCGGTCAAAGGGAGCTGAAAGGGAGTTATGGAGATACGGTATAATCTGCATATTCATAGTTGTCTTTCTCCTTGCGCCGACGACGATATGACTCCCGTCAACATCGTGGCGTATGCAAGTCTTAACGGGCTTGACGCGGTGGCGGTCAGCGACCACAACGCCATTGATAACGTGGAGGTCGCGCTGAAAGCAGGCGAGCAGTTTAACGTAACGGTGGTGCCTGCCGTCGAAGTTCAGACCTCGGAAGAGATACACGTGCTTTGCTTGTTCGAGGATTTTGCGAGCCTTAAGGCTTACAGAGAGAGCTTCGAGCTGGTTAAGGTAGCTAACAAGCCGTCCGTTTTCGGCAATCAGCTTATAGTTGACGAGGACGATAATACGGTGGGCGAGTTGGAGGATTTGCTCCTTATGAACTCTACGGCGAACGCCTACGAGATTTACGAGGAGGTGCAGAGGTACGGCGGTATCGCAATTCCTGCTCATATCGACAGAGAGGGTAACGGAATGCTTGCGATATTAGGCGTAATTCCGCCTGAGTTTAAGACGGTGGAGCTGTCCGAAAAGGCGAGCGGCGAGATAAGACGCGAGTACGAAGCGCAAAGGAACGTAGTGATTGACAGTGACGCGCATACCCTTAACGACATAGGAGAGGGGCACGTTATGGAGGTTACGGAGCTTAGCCCCAAGGGCATAATCGCGGCGATTAGGGCGGCGGAGCCTAAGGGCTGACGAGCGGGCGCGTATGCGCGTATCCTTATATATGTTTAAGGAGCTGCGGCAATTAAGGTAAAGCTATGAGAGAGTTATCGCTTAACATTTTGGACATCGCGGAGAATTCCGTTAAGGCAGGCGCAACCCTTATAGGCATTACGGTCAGCTTAGAGGGCGCGTTGCTTACAATCCGCATAACGGATAACGGCAAGGGTATGGACGAGGAGTTTCTCAAGAGAGTGACCGATCCGTTCACCACCACCAGAACCACTCGCAAGGTGGGGTTGGGTTTACCGCTTATCAAGATGGAAAGCGAGATGGCAGGCGGTACCTTCGGGATTACCTCCAAGCTAGGCGAGGGTACGACGGTAACGGCGTCCTTCGACACGGCTAATATCGACTGTTTGCCCTTGGGCGATTTAGGGCAGACGGTGACGACGTTAATCGCAGGCAACAGTGATATTCGGTACGTTTTCGTCTATGAACAGGACGGCGAAAGGTACGAGTTCGATACGCTGGAGCTTAAGGAAGCATTGGGAGATTTCCCGATGGACGATGCGGAAATATTATCCTCGGTAGAGGATATGGTCAATGAAAATATAAATACAATTAAAAACGGAGGATCATTAAAATGAAGACGATTGCTGACATTAAGGCGATTAGGGACAAAATGCAAGCGGAAATTATAACCCGCGACGCAAAAGACAGCAACGATATCCGTGTGGTGGTCGGTATGGCGACTTGCGGTATCGCGGCAGGCGCCCGTGACGTGTTCAACGCACTGATGGACGAAGTCGCCAAGCGGAACCTGAAGGATGTGAAAATCACCCGTGCAGGCTGTCTTGGTATGTGTAAGCTGGAGCCTATCGTAGAGGTTTACGTGCCCGGCAAGCCCAAGTGCACTTATATCAAGCTAGACGCTGATAAGGCAAGAAACATAGTTGTTAATCACCTCGTGAACGGCAACGAAGTTTCCGAATATATGATTACTAACGAGTAAGGAGGAGCTTTATGTTCAGAAACCAGATTTTAGTATGCGGCGGTACCGGCTGCACATCCAATCACAGCAGAGACGTGATTGCGGAATTTAACAAACAGATTGCCGAGAAAAAGCTTGAGAAAGACGTCCAAATCGTAATGACCGGTTGTTTTGGTCTTTGCGCGGTAGGTCCCGTCGTTATCGTTTATCCCGAGGGTGCTTTTTACAGCGGCGTACACGTTGAAGACGTAGCCGAAATCATTGACGAGCATATCATCAAGGGCAGAATCGTATCCAGACTTCTCCATAAGGAAAGCAAGGACGTTGGCGTTGTCAATTCCCTGTCCGACACCAACTTCTACAAAAAGCAGACTCGTGTCGCACTGCGTAACTGCGGTGTTATCAACCCCGAGAATATCGAGGAATACATAGCCTACGACGGTTATCAGGCATTGATTAAGGTTTTAACCACAATGACTCCCCAGCAGGTTATCGACGAGATTAAGAAATCCGGTCTTCGCGGACGTGGCGGCGGCGGCTTCCCCACAGGTATTAAGTGGCAGCTTACCCACGACGCAATCGGCGACGACAAATACGTTTGCGTTAACGCCGACGAGGGCGACCCCGGCGCATTTATGGACCGTTCCGTATTAGAGGGCGATCCCCACGCTGTTTTGGAGGCAATGACCATCGCGGCTTACGCGGTAGGCAACTCCAGCAAGGGTTACATCTACGTCAGAGCAGAGTATCCTATCGCGGTTGAGCGTTGCAAAATCGCTATCGCACAGGCTAAGGAATACAATCTGTTAGGCGACAACATACTAGGTACGGGCTTTAATTTCGATATCGAAATCAGATTAGGCGCAGGCGCGTTCGTCTGCGGTGAGGAAACCGCTCTTATGACCTCTATCGAGGGCAACAGAGGCGAGCCTCGTCCCCGTCCTCCTTTCCCTGCCAACAAGGGCTTGTTTGCAAAGCCGACTCTTCTGAACAACGTAGAAACCTACGCCAACGTCTGCCAAATCATCTTGAAGGGCGCAGATTGGTTTGCTTCTATGGGCACCGAGAAGAGCAAGGGCACCAAGGTTTTCGCTTTGGGCGGCAAGATTACCAACACAGGCTTGGTTGAGATACCTATGGGCACTCCTCTCCGCACCATTATCGAGGATATCGGCGGCGGAATCCCCAACGGCAAGAAGTTTAAGGCTGCACAGACCGGAGGTCCTTCCGGCGGCTGTATTCCTGCCCAGTATATGGATATACCTATAGATTACGAAAATCTGGCGAAAATCGGTTCTATCGTAGGTTCCGGCGGTCTTATCGTTATGGACGAGGACACCTGTATGGTAGATATCGCTAAGTTCTTCCTTGAGTTCACCGTAGATGAGAGCTGCGGCAAATGTACTCCTTGCCGTATCGGCACCAGAAGATTGCTGGAAATGCTTGAAAAAGTTACCAACGGCAATGCAACCCTTGAGGATTTGGACAAGATGGAAAAGCTTTGCTACTACATCAAGGACAACGCTTTGTGCGGCTTGGGACAGACTGCTCCTAACCCCGTGCTTTCCACTCTTAGATTCTTCCGTGACGAGTATATTTCTCACGTAGTTGACAAGAAGTGTCCTGCCGGCGTTTGCAAGAAGCTGGTTCGTTACGTCATCACCGACGCTTGTAAGGGTTGTACCAAGTGCGCCCGTAACTGCCCCGTCAACGCAATTAGCGGCAAGGTTAAGGAAAAGCACGTCATCGACCAGACCAAGTGCATTAAGTGCGGAGCTTGCGCTGATAACTGTGCATTCAAGGCTATCATCAAGGAATAATGGAGGTTAAGTATGGAGACTAAAATGATTAATCTTAAAATAAATAATTTGCCGGTTACCGTACCCGAGGGCACTACCATTCTGGAAGCGGCTAAGTCTATCGGCATCAAAATACCTACCCTTTGCTACCTTAAGGACATCAACGCTATCGGCGCTTGCCGTATCTGCGTGGTAGAGGTAGTCAAGGCAAGATCGTTGGTTGCAGCTTGCGTTTATCCCGTCAACGAGGGTATGGAAGTTTTCACCAACACGAAGAGAGTTTTGGAAAGCCGCAAGACCACCTTGGAGCTTTTGCTCTCCGACCACAAGCAGGATTGCTTGAGCTGTGAGCGCAACCAGAACTGCGAGCTTCAGAAGCTGGCTCTTCAGTACGGCTGTGACAGCCACCGTTTCGACGGCGTGACTATCGAGTATCCTATCGACAACTCCTCTCCCAGTATCGTGAGAGATAACAGCAAGTGCGTGCTTTGCCGCCGCTGTGTTGCCGCTTGTCAAAACTATCAGTCCGTATCCGTAATCGGTGCCAACGCAAGAGGTTTCTTCACTCATATCGGCTGTGCTTTTGAAAAAGAGCTGGCAGAGGTTCCCTGCGTAGGTTGCGGTCAGTGCATTAACGTATGCCCCACCGGAGCTTTACACGAGAAAGAAGAGATTGACGACGTTATCGCCGCTATCGCTGATCCCACCAAGTACGTTATCGTCGGCACCGCTCCTTCCGTTAGATTCGGTTTGGGCGAGGAGTTCGGCTCCGCTATCGGCGCGAACGTAGAGGGCAAGATGGTTGCCGCACTCAGAAGACTGGGCTTCAAGAACGTGTTTGACGTGGATTTCACCGCTGACCTTACCATTATGGAAGAGGGCACCGAGTTCTTAGGCAGAGTCCTTAACGGCGGTACGCTTCCTATGATTACCAGCTGTTCTCCCGCTTGGATAAAGTTTATCGAGCACAACTATCCCGACCAGCTCGGACACCTGTCCACCTGCAAATCTCCGCAGGGTATGTTCGGCGCGGTTGCTAAGACCTATTACGCTGAGAAACTGGGCATTGATCCCAAGGATATGTACGTTGTTTCCGTTATGCCTTGCGTAGCGAAGAAGTTTGAGAAAACCCGTGCAGAGCTTAACGAGAATGGTTGCCCCGATATCGACGCCGTACTCACCACCAGAGAGTTGGCTAAGCTTATCAAGAGAGCAGGACTGCTGTTCAACGAGCTTCCCGAAGATAACTTCGACGATCCGTTCGGCATCACCACAGGCGCAGGCTTGATTTTCGGCGTTACCGGCGGCGTTATGGAGGCTGCTCTCCGTACCGTAGTTTGGAAACTTACCGGCGAGGACGACAATGCTCCTATCGACTTTACGGACGTTAGAGGTACCGCAGGCATTAAGGAAGCTACTTACACCGTACCCGTGGCAGGCAAGCCTACCGAGGTTAAGGTAGCGGTTGCGTCCGGTCTTGCTAACGCAAGAGTGCTGATGGATCAGATTAAGGCAGGAACTTCTCCTTACGCTTTCATCGAGATAATGAGCTGTCCCGGCGGCTGTGTAAACGGCGGCGGACAACCTATCAAGGACGCTTTCACTCGTAACAACGTGGATATTAAGGCAGTTCGCGCGGCTTCCGTCTATAAGACCGACGCCGAGATGAAACTCCGTCAGTCCCACAAGAGCCCTGCTGTTGCTAAGATTTACGAAGAGTACTTCGGCGAGCCCAACAGCCACAAGGCACACGAGATTCTGCATACCAAGTACGCTCCTCGTAAGAACTATTAATCAAAATATCCGTATCGGCCGCCGTTATCGGCGCGGTACGAATTGACAAAGAAAAGTGGCGCGGCGCAAGCTGCGTCACTTTTTCGTATGCCGTCTTTCCGTATTCCGTCTTTTTCGCGCGCCGTCAGTTTTTCGTATGCCGTCTTTTCGTACGCCGTCTTTTTCGTATGTCGTTACTTTTACGTATGCCGTCACTTTTCCGTGCGCTCTGTAATTTGAAGTTAGGGGGAGTCTTTGGTTAGCTTAAAGCGTTGCCGATAATATAACGGATTTGCAATCGGCAGAATTTTTTTGGAGCGAAATCGCGATTGATTTCAACTATCGTAAGGGCTTTCAACCGTCAAAATAGATTTCAAAGGGGTAGAGTAACCGACGGTTGGGCTTTCCGTACGCGGCAAATATAAAATGCAATAAAAAATCCGTTATCACTATGATAGGATAACGGATTTTTGTTAGGGCGGAGAACTCCGCCTTTTGTTTTTGGATTAATATCTTAATAAATACCCTGTGCGAGCATAGCCTCGGCAACCTTCTTGAAGCCTGCCAGATTTGCGCCTGCTACTAGGTTATAGCCGATATTGTAAGCCTCGCAAGCGTCTAATATCTGCTTGTGGATACTCTTCATAATGCCGTGGAGTTTGCTGTCAACCTCTTCGGCAGACCAGGAAAGTCTTTCGCTGTTCTGGCTCATCTCCAAGCCGCTGGTAGCTACGCCGCCTGCGTTGACTGCCTTGGAGGGGCAAACGATAACGCCGTTATCCTGGAAATACTTAATTGCCTCGTTGGTGCAAGGCATATTGGCAACCTCGTTGACGTACTTAACGCCCATAGCAACGATTTTCTCGGCTTCTTCGATGCGGATTTCGTTCTGAGTAGCGCAAGGCATCATAACGTCTGCCTTCACGTTGCCCCAAGACTTCTTGCCTGCAACGAACTCAACGCCGAATTTGTCTGCGTAATCCTGAACGCGGTTTCTTCCGCTGGCACGCATCTCAAGCATATAGTCGATTTTCTCGCCCTTAACGCCGTCGTTGTCGATTATGTAACCGTCGGGACCGCTGATACTGATAACCTTGCCGCCCATCTCGTTAATCTTTAAGCACGCGCCCCAAGCCACGTTGCCGAAGCCGGAAATAACAAAGGTCTTACCCTTGATGCTGTCGCCTAAATGATTGAAAACCTCATTGAGGAAGTAGGTTGCGCCGAAACCCGTAGCTTCGGGACGGATAAGACTGCCGCCGAAGGAAAAGCCCTTACCGGTCAGCACGCCGTTGTCGAAGCTGGCTAAAATGCGCTTATACGCGCCGAATAAATAACCGATTTCTCTGCCGCCCACGCCGATATCTCCGGCAGGAACGTCCTTGTTGGGTCCGATATAACGGTAAAGCTCGGTCATAAAGCTCTGACAGAAACGCATAATCTCTGCGTCGGACTTGCCGCTGGGGTCGAAGTCGGAACCGCCCTTTGCGCCGCCAATAGGAAGGGTAGTCAGGCTGTTCTTGAAGGTCTGCTCAAAGCCGAGGAACTTCATTATTGAAAGGTTGACGGAGGGGTGGAAACGTAAGCCGCCCTTGTAAGGACCGATAGCGTTGTTAAACTGAACTCTAAAGCCACGGTTGACGTGGGTGACGCCATTGTCGTCTGTCCAGGGTACGCGGAACATAATCTGACGGTCGGGTTCGACCAGTCTTTCGAGAATACAATTTTTGCGATATAAGGCTTCGTTCTGCTCCACTGCGGGTGCGATGGATTCCAAAACCTCTTTAACGGTTTGTAAAAACTCCGGTTGGTCGCTGTTTTTCGCTTCGGTTGCTTGAAATACTTCGGAAATATAAGACATATATTTAGCCTCCTTTGGATAAATATCTTGTGCTTAATTATACAAACCGATAACTTGTATTGTCAACGATTTGAAAAGAAAAAAATATAAAACTTTAGAAAAGTGCGGATAAGCCTATCAAATTACAAGCATAGTCCAACAAAACCGTAAAAAATTTGCCTTAAAATAAAGCTGGGAATTTGCATAATATGCAAATATTATTGAATATTGATTAAAACTGCGATTTTAGAAGGCGTAGCGGATTACCTGAAAGTTTTTTGTTTGGGTTTATCTCAAAAAAAACTTTCAGGTGAGAGGTACCCTCACCGAAAATATTATTGTGATTTTCGCAAAACCGATTTTTTGCCGTATTGGGGAAGAAATGCGTTTTATGCAAACAATGACAAAAATCGCCGCTTCTTTCCTTAAAAAACGGAAACTTTTAAGCTTTTTGAGATAATTATTCCAAGCCGTAGAGATTTAGGCACTTTTTGTAACAGCAAAAACCGTTTTCGCCCCTATACGCGCCGTAATTGTTGATATTGCGGAAACCCATACCGATAAGCTGCTCCGAAAGGGCGTTCTGCACCTTGGGAACGGCGGTCACGGCGTAACGGAAGCCTGCTTTTTTTATCAGCTCCTCAATGGCGTTAAAGACCAGCGTTGTATGAAAGCTATCTCTGTATTCCTTGCCGATATACAGTCTGCGAATCTCTGCGGTGTCAGCCCTGAAAGGCTTGTATCCGGCGCAGGCGATAGCGTTGCCGTCCGCGTAAAGCACCACCACGCCGAAGGTGTCCATATTAACGTCTGCGGACAAAAACTTAAGAGCCTCGTCACCGAAAAGCTCGCCGTATTCTCTGTCCAAAAGTCTTGTTAATCGAAAAAACTCCGTATCCTTACCGTCTGTTGTTATAACCCAAAGTTTAGCAGCCATATTTTAATTTTAAGCCGAACCGCAAAACTTGTCAATAGGTAATATTTTTGTGTGGATACATTGGGCGCGGCGATTACTGTTATTGGGCGCGGCGATTACTGTCATTCTGAGGACGCGACCAGTCGCTATGTATCGGGGTTCCCCACAAGACCGTGTAGCGGTGTTGTGGGGTGATTGTAGAATCTCGCATTTATGCGGCATTAAACAACCACCTTACATTGTAGGATTATTGTAAAGTCGGTACTGTTATTCTTAGGATACGCCTACGCGCGTACGAGGAGCGTTAAAAAGCGATTAAGGCGGTCAGGCGAAAATCCAAAACGGAATCGGCAAGCTCCTCGCTAAGCCCAAACCCCTCAATACGGCTGTACAGCTTCAGCATTTCCAGTACTTGCGACCTAATAATAAGCATTCTGCGCACGCCGTCGCCGTAGCTTACGGACTTATCGGGGCGCAATGGTTTATAAAAAGCGGCTTTCTCCGCCGCGCTCATATACGCCTCTCCGATACGCTTTAAGGCAAAATCCACCTCCTTGGTTATCGCCAGCAACAGCTCCTTAGGCTCGTTTTTGCCGCAGTTCAGGAAGAGCAAGCCGCACAGATCGTGCAACTCCCCGTAAGCCTGATAAAGATTAAAGAGCGGTTTTATAAGCTCCTTTTGATTATTTTCGGTTTTGCCCGTGTATGTGGGCGCGGTGTACCCTGCGGTGACTTTGGCGTATTCTCGTGCCATTTTTTCCAGCATATCCTCGTAAGGCAGCTTACCGTCCATAGTATTTCCTCCTTTCGCGGCGCGTTACGCGCCCCTATCGAAAATGTTTATGAACCTTACGGCAAATATATAACGCGAATTGCAATTAAAGGGATTTTTTTCGCATATATCGGGATTTTTTTAATAAATAAAAAACGGAATAAGGGTTGACAAGTCTTAGATTGTATGGTACAATAAGCAAGATTTCGCCATTAACGGACTGGTTTTCGATTGGATTTGGCGGCAAAACGATAGGAAAACAAAAACAAGGAGATTTGTTATGAATAAGAGAGACATTATTAACAAGATTTACGAAGAGCAAGAGTATGGTCAGGCTTACTGCCAGACTATGGTTAATGCTGTATTCGATACCATTGCCGAGGCTTTGATGAACGGCGAAAGCGTCACGATTTCCGGATTCGGAATTTTCGAGATGAAGAACCGCGCACGCAAAGAGGGTTTACACCCGAAGACCGGCGAGCGTATCGTAATCGAGCCGCGCAAGGTTCCCACCTTCAAGGCAAGCAAGACTTTTGTTGACAAAGTAAACGAGTAATAATTAACTGTACGAAACAACCGCGGTTTATAGCAAACCGCGGTTGTTTTTTGTTATGATATTGTGCTTTTGCGTTCCGTCCTTTGCTATTATTTCAAGTTGCTTAGGAAGTGCTTATAGAACCCCACCGCGCCTGCCACGGAGTCGATATTGACGTTCTCGTCCATAGCGTGCATTGCCGCTAATTGCTTGGACGTCAAAAACAGCGGAGTAAAGCGCATTGCGTTGTCGCAAACGCCCTGATAGTAGCGGCAGTCCGTGCCGCCCATAATGATATAGGGAGCCGCGCCGTACTGGGGGAAGAAGTCGCGGCAGCACTGATAAACGTACTTAAAGCCCTCGCCGTTAATATCCACGGCAGGGGAAGCCTCGCGGCTGTTCAGCACCGTCATTTCCACGTTGTGTTTCTTTGCGATTTTTTCCAGTATGGCAAAGGTCGACGCGGAGTTTTGGTGCAGGCTGTGTCTGATGTTGGCGATGACGTACGCCTCGGTGGGAATCACGTTGGGAGCTTCCGCGCCGCCCTGCTGAGTGAACACCAAGGACGTGCCGAGAAGGGCGTTGCCGTAGCCGCTGAACTTAGGGAGAACCTTGACCAAAAGGGGCTTGAAAATCTTGAGATTGCCCAGAATGAAGCCCAACGCACCCTTAAGAGAGGGCGCGAAAGCGGTGAGCATAGCTTCCGCCACGTTATCCAATTTTTTGTCGAAATTGACCTTGTGTTCCACCTCGTTCACAAAGGCGGCAAGCCGTGCGATAGGGGTGTTCTTGGGAGGGGTTGAGCTGTGACCGCCTGCGCCTTTCGCGGTGAATTTAACGTCCGCGTAGCCTTTTTCGTAAACGCCGATAACGCAATAGGGCTTGTCCATACCCTTAAAAGGCTCGTCTAGAACTACGCCGCCCTCGTCTAAAACGATAAAGGGCTTGACCTTTTGCGCCGCTAAATAATCGGCTGTTGCCTGTGCGCCGTGACCGAAAACCTCTTCGCAGTCACTACAGGCAAGATAAACGTCTTGCTTGAAAACGTAGCCCTCGGAAAGCAGTTCCTCAACCGCCTGAAACTCCGAATAAACGGTACCCTTGCAGTCCATTGTGCCTCTGCCCCAAATCTTGCCGTCCTTGATTTCGCCGCCGAAAGGCTCGTGAGTCCAACCCTCGCCGGCAGGCACTACGTCCTGATGCCCCATTAGCACCACAGGCTTATCGGAGGCTTGACCTTTGATGCGGAAAAGGAGAGAATTGCCCTCGATAACCGTCATTGTGGCGGCGGCAAAAACCTTGGGGAAAAGCTCGGACATAACCCGTCTAAGCTCCAAAAACAACTCGTCACCGCAGTTGGATACGGTGGGAACTTTAATCATAGCCGCAAGACCTTCGGCATAACGCATATTATTATCCATATTCACATACCTCCGTGCAGATTATGACACAAAAACCGCTTCCGTGTCAACCCGTCCGCCATTGACAGTCAAATTGTTTCGGTGTTATACTATAATAAGCGGAGGCGGTATGGATAAAAACAAAAAGAAAATCAAAATTGCGGCGATTGTTTGTATCGTATGCGCGATAGCCGCGGTAGCCTTGGGCGCGTTCTCCTTCATCTACGAGGGAGGAGTGTGGCTGTTTTTGCTTTGCCTTTTGTGCGCGGTATTTTTCGGCGGCGGCGCGGCGTTTATGTTCGCGTTTATCAAGCTGACCGAGGCGAGGGAAATGCAGGACAAGGTGATTAAGGAGCTTTCGGACGCGGTTTTTGAGTTAAGCGCACGCCCCTCGGCACAGCAGTTGAAGATGGAAGAGCTTAAGAAGCAGGCGGCGGAAAAGCAAAAGGAAAAGGAAAAGCTTGCCGCGTTGCGCGAGGAGCAGGATATACGGGATTTTAGGGAAAAGGTGGTCAAAAAATATCAAAACGTCTTGGACGCCGAGGGGCCAACCCCTGCGACTTCCTCAACCGAGCCTGTGAAACCGTTGTACGAAAAGGGCTTTTTTATCTGCCCGAACTGCGGCGCAAAGCAACCCGACCAACGTCAGCGTTGCTGGAAATGCGACGTACCTTTTATATATTATTGATAGCTTGCGTTTATGCGAAAAAAACACTGTTATTGTGAAAAATAAAAAGGGCTGTGATTACTGTCACCGCCCTTTTTCCGTATAAAAATATGTAATACCTTAGAACTCTACGCGGTAAAAATATTGTTTGATAGCTTGTGCGGTAATTACCGCTATTGACAGCTTCCTCGCGCGGAATAAAAAACACCTTGCATTATTGCTTTATTGTAAAGTTGGAACTGTCATTCTGAACGAGGACTTAGTCCACAGTGAAGAATCTCGCATTTATGCGGTACATTATTCTAAATTTTTAAGACAGTAAAAAGGGGCGGAAAACCCGTCCCTTTCATATTTAATAGTCGTCTTTATTAAAGTCACATTTTATTAATAATCGCTTTATTATAATAACCGTTATTACAAAAAAGCTGTTTTCAATAGTCGTTATTTTAAGCCGTGTCGTTTTGAAGAACAACCGTTTTACAAGACAGCTAAACGCTCGTTCAGAATGACAAGTCGGGTGTTATTTCTTTTCTTCTTGGTCGGGTGCCGTTTTCTCGCTTGCCGCTTGTTCGCTTGCTTGCTGTTCCGATGCCGCTTGCTCGGCTTCCGCCTTGAGTTTAGCCTGTTTTCTGTCCGCCATTTTGCGAGTTAAAAGGTTAAGCCCGACGATACACAGGAAGATGATGGTTATAACGGTGAAGATACCCAGCATACCCTTCCAGGTAATGTCGAGCGCCGCCAAAATGGAAGCCTTACGGGTTATGGTTTTGCCCTCGTCTTCAATGGACCACTTGGCGTAAACCGTGGTTTCGGAATCCTTTGCCAGATTTTTGACCGCCTTTGCGGAAAACTCCTCGCCGTAAATCACGTTGCCGTTTTCATCGGTAGAGCCAAAGAACCACCCGTCGAAAACGTAGCCCTCGCGTTCTGTTTCGGGCAGGGTGGCTACCGAGCTGATACGGAACTTTTTGGTAAGAACCTCGTGATATTTTTGGGTAGTAGCCTCGGTGCTGTCCTTGGTGTAGTAGTCGTAATCGTAAATAGACGCGCCCTCGCCTGCGTCGAACTCGCCGCCTACGCTGACGAACTTAACGGTTGCCGTGTTGCCTGTGAAGACCACCACGAAAATGATTAAAACAAAGGCGAGAACCGCACAAAGTATAATCTCTTTCCAGCCGAATTTTCTCTTTTTTGCGTTAAATTTCGTATCCATAGCCGCCTCCTTACAGTGCCGCCAGAATGCCGGGAACTATCGAAAGGATAATACCGCCGGCAACAACGGAAGCGATTTGCCCTGATACGTTCGCGCTGACCGCGTGCATAAGCAGGTGGTTGGTGGGATCGGATTCGACGCCGAGCTTTTGAACGACTCGGGAAGCCATCGGGAAAGCGGAAATACCTGCCGCACCCACCATAGGATTGATTTTTTTGCCGGCAGGCAGGAAAAGGTTGACCAGCTTGCCGAACATAACGCCGCCCACCGTGTCGAAAACGAAAGCGAACAATCCCAACGCCATAATGATGAGGGTTTGGAGAGTTACGAAGTTTTCGGCTTTCATAGAAGCGGCAATGGTAATGCCAAGCAAAAGGGTGATGATATTGGTAAGGACGGTCTGCGCGGTTTGGGAAAGGGATTCCAGCACGCCGCACTCCCTCAACAGGTTGCCGAACATCAGCATACCTACCAGCGAAACCGAATCGGGGGCGATAAGTCCTGCGATAATGGTAACGAGAATCGGGAAAAGGATTTTGGTAAGACGGCTGACTTCCTTAGGGGCGTACTCCATCTTAATAAGGCGTTCCTTCTTGGTGGTAACCGCCTTAATGACCGCAGGCTGAATAATGGGAACCAGTGCCATATACGAATACGCAACCACGGCAATAGCCCCTATGTAGTGACTGTTAAAGGTGTTGGCGACCAGTATTGACGTAGGTCCGTCCGCCGCGCCGATAATACCGATAGAAGCCGCGTCCGCCAAATCAAAGCCGAAGCAGACGGCGAGGATTATCGTTATGAAAATACCCAACTGTGCCGCCGCGCCGAAGAAAATCAGCTTGGGATTGGAAAGCAAAGGTCCGAAATCTATCATTGCGCCGATACCGATAAAGAGCAGTAAGGGCATAGCCTCGCTTGCGTCGATACCCACGTCGAAAAGCCATTGTACGATACCCGTCTCGCCCATTGCGCCCGAGAAGGGCAGATTGATAAGAATTGCGCCGAAGCCCATCGGCAGTAGCAGTGCAGGCTCGATTTTTTTGGCAATGGCGAGGTAAATAAGCACCGCGCCAACGCCCCACATAATAACCTGTTCCCAGGTTACGTGCGCCACACCGTCGATTAAAAAGGAAAAAGCCTCCATATTGCCTCCCTTAAGCCAGTATGACTATCGGCTCGCCGACAGAAATCTGTGCGCCCTTAACGGCAGGTATCGCCGTAACCGTACCGCCCGTTGCGGCGGTAATGTCGTTTTCCATTTTCATCGCTTCGATAATGGCAACCACGTCGCCGGCGTTGACTTTTTGTCCGACGGTAACTAGGATTTTTGCCACTGTGCCGGGGAGGGGCGCGGTAACCGCGTTGCCGTTGACAGCCGTGTTCGCGGCGGCAGGCGCGGCGGCAACAGGAGCCGCTACCGTAGGTGCCGCAGTCTTGGGTGCATCCTTGGCAGGCTCGGCGTTAATCGCCTTGTACTCCGAAAGGAGCTGGGCGTTGCCCTTTACCACTTCGACCTCGTAAACTGTGTCGTTAATACGCACGTTGTATTTCATTATTCGCAGTCCTCCTCGCACTTCTTTTTGATGGAAATAAAATCAAGCTGATTAATGGGGGTGCCCAGCTCATCGGCAACAATCGCCATTACCATAGCGGCTTCCCGTTCGGATACGTTGTACAAAATCATATCGCCGCTTCTTCCGGGTGCAGGCTCCTCGGCTATAGGCTCGGCGGCAGTCGGCGCCACAGGCTCGGCAGACGTCGGTTTCCTCTTTGCCAAAAGGGTTTTTACTAAAAAAGTCGCCCCGATAAGGACGGCAAATAGCAGTACGAAGCCCAGTAAAGCGTATAATCCGCTTAATTCGGGCAGGTTACCAATAGAACTGATTATCATACACACCTCGTTACGTGGAAAAAACTCCCACTTATACCATATATTATATTACATACCCCGATTTGCCGCAAGCGGTTTTCGTCAAAGTACGGGTAATTGTTTGTCGAATGCCACCGAGTTAATTGTAAAGAATAAAAAATAGTCCGAGCGTTATTTTTCTTCCGCATAGATGCGAGATTCTTCGTCACAATAGATTGTTCCTCAGAATGACAATTCTGGGGTGGTGTCTGGGGTTCTCCGCAAAACCACAGCGTGTTATTGTAGGGTAAGGTTCGGCGGTGCGGTTTTCCTTGACAGCGAAAGCATAAAAAGGTATAATTAATTACTATGACTAAGGTATGCGTACTGACGAGCGGAAGCAAGGGCAACTGCACATATATTTCTGACGGAACCACCTCGATACTGATAGATTTCGGTAAAAGCTACAGGGAACTTTGCGGTGCCTTGGAGCAAATCGGCGCGTCTGTCATGGATATTAACGCGGTGCTGATAACTCACGAGCATACCGACCATATATGCGGCTTGCAAACGCTTGCTTCCAAGCAACCAGATTTGGCGGTTTTTTCCCACGAAAAGACCTTGGCGGCGGTGGATATGCGGTTAAAGACCAATTTCAGCCGTTTTGCCAGAGCGGATTTTGACAGCGGTTTTAAGCTCGGCAGTCTTTTTGTTCAGCCCTTCCGCACAATGCACGACGCGGCTTGTCCTGTGGGCTACACCGTGGAAAGCGGCGGCAAAAAAATCACCTCGGTTACCGACCTCGGTATCGTGACTCCCAACGTAAGGAGCAACGCGTTAGGCAGTGAGTTGGTGATATTAGAGTCCAATCACGACGAAAAAATGCTGAAAAACGGCAGATACCCCTATCCGCTTAAGCAGAGAATAATGGGAAAATTCGGGCATTTGTCCAACGATACCAGTGCGGCTTTGGCGGACGAGCTGGTCAAGAACGGCACGCGGCAGTTGATTTTGGCGCATTTAAGCGAGGAGAACAATTTGCCCGATTTGGCGTTTCAGACCGCTTGCGCCCGACTCACGGGAGACGGTATTAAGGTAGGAGAGGACGTGACGATAGAGATAGCCTTGCAGGGACGGCGCACCGCCGTACACGAGATAAAATGAGGCTCCCTCGCGCGGACAGCAACAACGGTTGCGTTATCTTCTTCATCGGCTATGCCGCAACCTTTATATTGCAGCTGATTTTGTCCGTGGTTAATCTGCCCAATAACACTTTTTTGTGGTGTTACGCCTTTCTTTCACAGGCGGTATTTATAATAGCGGCAGTCTTAGGCTCAAAGTTCTACAAGATAGATTTTCTCAAAATGACAGGGCTGAAAACACCCCCGTCCGTGAAACAGTTTCTCTTGATTATCCCCATTTCCTTGGCGGCGATGGCGGCATTCGCGCCCTTAGCGTCGGTAACGGTTAAGCTTTTATCCTACCTCGGCTACGTTTATACCCCCACCTATGCGGACTATACTTCCACAGGGGGAGCGTTCGCCTTGGGCTTTTTCGGCTTGTGCGTAATGCCTGCTTTCGGCGAGGAGCTGTTAGTAAGGGGCACCTTAACGCAGGGCTTAAAGGGCAAGGGTTACGCTTGCGCCATATTCCTGTCCGCGTTGATTTTCGCCCTAATGCACGCCAATGCGGTTCAACTGGTTCATCAGTTCTGTATCGGTGCGGTTATGGCGTATCTGGTGGTGGTTACAAGAAGCGTATGGGTGTCGATGCTTTTCCACTTTCTCAACAATTTCGTTGCGATTCTGCTGGAATTGCTAACGGTAAAAAGCGTAGGCTTTGCCGCCGCGCTTAATAGTATCGAGGCTCTTGCCGAGCCTTTGGAAATATTAGTGTATTTGGCGATAGCCCTAGGCGGTGCGGCGATACTGCTTATCCTGCTGATAGGCTATAACCGACTGACCGCCGTGCGCAACGCAAAAAAGGACGGGGCGGAGCTAACTCTGCCGTCTATCCGCGGTTTTAAGGGCGTAATGGAGAGCTTTAGATTGGCTTTGAGTGAGCCGAAGGAAACGGACGGAAGTATCGCTATGCCTGTGGGCGACGAGAAAAAAGGCTTTAATATCGGTATGGTTATTTCCGCCGGTTTTGTGGGGTTGATATGGCTGTTAAACGTAATCACTGTTTGGATAAGCTAAGTAAAAGGCAGAGGCTGTCGATTATCTATTTTTGCGTTATGGTGTCCTTGGGGATTCTCCAGATAATCTTTGCCGTCGCGCCCCTTACCTTATCCTCTAATATGACTAATATCGTTTATACGCTTTGCTCCCAATGTATTTGTATGGGCGCATTGCCCTTGACCTTGACGCTGATACTCAAGCCCTATAAGGCGAACGAAAACCGCTTGACCGCCGTTTTCCGCGATTTCCGCTACAAAAAACCCTATAACGCGAAAAGTTGGCTGTTGGTGATACCCCTTGCATTGTCCTTCTATCTTTTCACTTCCTTAACCTCTAGGGTTTGGACGGTGTTCTTGGATATTATCGGATACAAGGAGAGTATTTATACAGGGCAGGTCTATACAAGCGGTTGGGATTTGTTGCTGTGGACGGTAATGACCGCCGCAATGCCTGCCGTGTTCGAGGAGTTTACCCACAGAGGATTGCTCCTTGATATGCTTGAGGACAGGGGCAACGAGTGGGGTATGGTGCTAATGTCAGGACTGCTTTTTGCAGGTATGCACACCAATATCGTCCAGTTCGGCTACGCCTTTGCAGGCGGTTGTATAATGGCGTATGCGGTGATAAAAACAGGCAGTATCTTCATATCTATGATACTTCACTTTATCACCAATTTCCTATCGGTATTCATCTCCTATTCCTCTCAATCGGAGGAAATTTTGGGGAGAATGTACGACGCTTACGCAGGACTTTGGAACAGCTATTTGGGAATTTTGGCAGTGGTTTTGGTGCTGATTGCCAATTTGTTCCTAATGTATCTCCTCTTGGGCGCGTTGCAAAAGGTCAACCGCAGAGAGGACGAAATGCTGCGGCCGAAAGGATTTTTGTCCTATCGCGTCGCGCTTGACACCTACCGCAAGGACGGTAAACCCACTATTTTCGACAACCTTTTCGTGTGGGGCGCACTGGCTATTGGAGTGAGCGTTACGTTGTTTACGCTGATATACGGGTACTTTAGATAATGAAAATCAATATCGTGTGCATAGGAAAAATCAAAGAATCGTTTTTCCGCGAAGCCTACGGGGAATACGCCAAAAGACTGGGGCGGTTCTGCGCCCTTAATCTGGTGGAACTGGAGGAGGCTTCAGGCGAGGAAACGGAAAGCGGTATCAAAAAAATCAAAGCCGCCGAGGGTAAGGCGATACTCAAACACCTTAAGGGCAAAACGGTGGTTTTGGACGGAAGAGGAGAGGAAATAACCAGTGTCGGCGTTGCCGCAATGCTGAAAAGCTACTGCGACAAGGGCGAGGAGCTTACCTTCGTAATCGGGGGGAGCAACGGCTTGTCGGAAGAGGTACTTGCGGCGGCGGACAGGATAATCAGCTTCGGCAAAATCACCTTTCCGCATCAGCTTTTCAGAGTGGTGCTGTCGGAACAGCTATACCGCGGTTTTATGATCAACAACGGCGCAAGCTATCACAAATAATCAAGCATTATAGGACAATAACGGCGTATAGCAGTATTACCTATCCGCCTTTAACGAAGTTGAACTATCGCAACGTAACAGGCTTTAGGATTAACAACGGTTCCTATTAGAATAAGCAAGGCAAGGCATTAATAAGATGCAGTCTATCAAAAATAAACGCGGCGAGTTTCGCCGCGTTTTCATATCCAAGCCAAGGAATTATACCAAGCTAAGGAATTATATCAAGTCAAGGAATTATGTCGGATAATAGGGGAGTATTATTAACTGCACGGGCGAAATTGAACTGCTTATTCGGACTGCGCCCGTTTTTATATCCGAAATAACCAAAATCGAAATTATATCGGATAATAGGGAAGTATTAATTCCGACAGCGCGTTAGTCTTTATCTTTAAGGTGATAATTATTTGTAATTGATAAAAACCAGTCCCACTAGGCATATAGCTAAGCCCACCAGCTTGTTCCAGGTCATCTTTTCCTTAAACATCAACCAGCCCACGAAGATAAGAGCTACGGCAAGTATTGCGCTTTGCACGATAGAGACTGTGCCGACCTGCCAGCCTGCTTTGTAGGCAAAGATAAAGCCTGCCTCTAACCCTACGACTACCACGCCTAACACAAAGGGCGCCCAGTTTAGCTTGGTATATTCCGTAAGCAGATTGCCGCCCTTGGTAAAGGCAAAAAACAAAATCAACGAAATCACCGCGCCTATTGAGTAGGTTATGGTAAGGGTAGCAAAGGGATTCATACCCTCAGGCACTGACTTTGCGCATATTTGATATACCACGTTGGAAATGACGATTAGGCCTATCGGCCAAATATAACTGAACATCTACCGTTCCTCCTGATTGATTTTGGCCTAGAGTTCGGTAGGTGCCCACCCGTATATAAAAAGGAGAGTATCTCCTGTATTCCTTTGTAAGAGCTGACTGCTAAAAACGCAGTTTTACAGTATTATCCGCTAGATTTTACGCCCGAAAAAGCAAGGTTTTTTGTTGGGATTCCACTTTTCATTCCACCCTGAGGGCTTTTTTTGCGCCTGACAGAATATGGTTAAGGCAGGGCAGTCCTTAAAGCAATTTTCCCCGATTTTTCGGACAGTTTCAGGGATTATCACCGTGCTTAAAAGCTGACACCATTCAAAAGCCGACGCGCCTATTGAGGTCACACCTGAGGGTATCACCAGATTACCCAAGCCGTTACAGCCGTAAAACGCGCCCTCGCCTATTGAGGTGACGGTCTTCGGAATGACGATAACGCTTAAGCCCTTGCACCCTCTGAAACAATTTTCGCCGATTTTCTTAAATTCGGGGGGCATAATGATTTCCGACAGCTTATTGCACCCCTCGAAAGCGTATGCGCCGATAAAGCTGACCGTTCGGGGCAAAAGCAGACTCGGCAGCCAAGTACAACCCTCGAAAGCTCTGCTCATTATCCGCGTTAAGCCGTTGGGGAGCTTGACCGAGGTCAACCCCTCGCACCCCTCGAACACGTTGTTGTTCAAAATCGTGATTTTGTCGGGTATTACGATACTTTTCAGCTTTACGCAGTTGTTAAAACAGGAAGAACCTATCTCGGTTACGTCTTTGGGAAGATGGATTTCACTAAGGGATTTGCAACTGCCGAAAGCGCGACTGCCTATGGCGGTGACTGATGCGGGTAGCCATACCTTTTCCAGAGCAAAACAGCCGTTGAACGCACTCTCGCCTACCTCGGTTACGGTTGACGGAAGGGAAATCGCGGTCACGTCCACCGCCCCCCTGAACGCAAACTTGCCTATGGCGGTAACGCCGTAAGGCACCACCGCTTCCTTAACCGTGTGGGGCGGCTCGTTGAGAGAGGTTCGCACCTCCTGCTTGAAGCCCGTAAGCACGCCGTTTTTTACAGTAAAGTGCTTAAGATACAGCTTGTCGTAGGTAAGTTCGGCGGCTTTTTTGTCCACCTCGTCCGTGATGTCGTCAACGGGTTTTTCTTCCAAGGGCTTGGCAAGAACCACGGTTTTTGCGGAAGCGGCACCCTTGTGCCTAATGGTGATTTCCTTCTCGGCGGAAGAAACGTAACCTGCCTGCGGCGCACACTCGAAGCTCCAGCCGCCCTCCCAGCCCTCAACGGACTTCTTTTCCTTGATAAACACAGCCGCTCCCGTCTCCGCGAAGGCGTCTCTTCCGACGTAGCTCACCGACAGGGGCAGAGAAAATTCCTTGATACCCTTACAGCCGCAAAAAGCCCGTCTGCCGATACGCTCCAGTTTAAGCGGCAGGGTAATCTGCGTTAAGCCGCGACACTCCAAAAAAGCGTTGTTACCGATAGCCGTAACCGTTGACGGAAAACGAACCGAGGTAATATTAGAGTAGGCAAAAGCCCCCTCGCCCACGGTAACCACGCCGTAGGGAATAAGGATATCGGTTACGGTTTCCGCCTTACCGAAAAGAGATTTTTTCACACTTGGGTTGTAGCTGACAAGGGTACCGCCGTCGATTACGAAGCGTTTCGCATCCTCTGTGGCGGCAAAAGCCGTGGCGGCTTTGTCCGTCTCCGTTTGTGCCTTGGCTCTTTGGGTGTTAAGCTCTGCAAGCTCCTGCTCTAAATCCAATAATTTGTCCATTTTGCGACGCCTTGCGGCTCTCCTTAAAGTAGTGGGGTAACGCGGTAGGCTGTGTCCTTATGCGCTACAGCTTGTGGGGTAAAAACGCAACCCGATAACAATATCTAAGCGTTCCCTAACATTATAACAATTAACGCCGCCGATTACAAGGTTTTTAGTTCCTTCCGACGATAAAAAAAGAGGACTGTCGGGAAGTCCTGCGGCAACGCCGATACGGAGCAAGTCCGTTAGTGCCGCCGAGGGAAATCCTTGTTTGTCCTCTTTTTGTGGGATTAATCTCTAATCCTTTGTTAATTAGTTGTTTAGTCGCCGCCTGACTCTAATAGCCGTTGTCTTAACAACCACCTATCCGTTGTCGGCGAGTAATAACCGCTGTCGGATATTTATGCGTTCTTGTCCTTGATTGCAGAGGACAGCTCGTCCTGTGCCTGCTCGGTGGCGGCGATTGCCGCACACTCCGCGTTGGTGTCCGCGGTACCGTTATTGATAACCTCGGCACACTCCAGACCGCCCGTTAACGCGCTCTTGCCCTCTACGTCCTCTGCGGTGTTTTCTTCCGCGGCAGGTATCGTAGCTTCGCCGTCAGCCGCAACTGCGACCGTAGCCATACCGCGCTTTTTGGTAAGGTAGATATTCAGGTACTTGATACCGAAAATCGTGCCGACCATCAAGACGATACCGATGGGTAATACAACGTACCACATCTGCACAAAGCCTGCGATGATGAAGCTGATGAAGGAAACCGCCGCAACGGTCAGTGCATAAGGCAACTGCGTGCTTACGTGGTTGACGTGGTTACACGGTGCGCCGGCAGACGCCATAATGGTGGTGTCGGAGATAGGAGAGCAGTGGTCGCCGCAAACTGCACCTGCTAGGCAAGCGGAGATGCCGATAACCAACAGCTCGCTGTCCGCGGTAAACACGGTAACGACGATAGGAATTAAGATACCGAAGGTACCCCAAGAGGTTCCGGTTGAGAACGAAAGCACCACTGCGACAAGGAAGATGATAGCAGGGAGCAGTTTGACGAGAGTCGAAGCCGCGCCGTTCATCAGGTTGCCCACGTAGCCTGCCGCGCCCAATAAGCCGGTCATACTGTTAAGCGTCCAAGCGAAGGTAAGGATAAGAATTGCGGGAACCATAGCGCAGAAGCCCTTAGGTATAGCCGCCATAGTGTCCTTGAAGGAAAGCAATCTGCGGCAGATGAAGTAAATCATTACCACGACCAAAGCGATAAGACTGCCCCAAGAAAGTCCGAATGCCGCGTCACTGCCTGCGAAAGCGTCCACTATCTTCAGGTAGTTAGCTTCGCCCTTGGTGAAGAAACCGCCGGAGTAAAGCATACCTGCGATACAGCTTAGGATAAGGATAACTATAGGAATAACAAGGTCGATAACTCTGCCCTTGACGTTACCCTTCTCGTCGGTGTCCTCGGCTATATCCGCCTCGTCCATCAACGCCGCCGCTTCCTGGAACTTCTTCATAGGTCCGAACTCGATACCCAGCAGGGTAAGAGTAATAATCATAACGATAGTCAGTAGGGAGTAGAAGTTGTAGGGGATTGCTTCCACGAAAAGTGAGATGCCGTTCATACCGACCTGACTGGCGGTACTGGATACCGCGGCGGCCCAAGAGGATATAGGAGCTATCATACAGATAGGAGCGGCAGTGGCGTCGATTAGGTACGCCAGCTTTTCTCTGGAAATCTTTTTGCTGTCGGTTAAGGGGCGCATAACGCTGCCCACGGTAAGACAGTTAAAGTAATCGTCCACAAAAATCAACACGCCGAGGAAGAAGGTGGCTAACTGTGCGCCAATCTTCGTCTTAATGTGCTTTTTCGCCCAACGGCCGAAAGCCTGCGCACCGCCTGCCTTGTTGATTAAAGCAACCATAATGCCTAAGACCACGAGGAAGATAATGATACCCATATTCCAAGAGTCTGCAAGCACGCCGATAAAGCCGTCCTTGACAATGGTGTCAAGAGAGGCTATAGGCTTCCAACTGCCCTTAAATAACGCACCTGCTAAGATACCGATGAACAAGGAACTGTAAACTTCCTTAGTTACCAGTGCCAAAACGATGGCGATAATCGGGGGCAAAAGAGCCATAAAGGTGCCTTGGTAGGGATTGTCAGTTGCAACCGTGCCGGTTCCGCCGCAGGTTTCGCAGGTGACCATTGCGCCAGCGTCAGCGTCGTAAACTTCTCCGGTGGAAAGGCAATCCGGGCACTTGATCTCGCCGCCGTTATTGATAACGCAAGCGAGTACAATTACCACGATGAGCGCCGCAAAAATCACGATGGTGTTAACCATTGATTTTTTCGACATTTCCAGCTTTCCGATTTTCATAATGTTACTCCTCCGCACAGGTAATCAGTCCCTGCGCAATTTAATACTGCGTGCCTGATAGAGGTAAAAAAAGCGGCGCGTCAAGCTAACTTAACACGCCGCGAAAAAAATCCGCCTTGTCAAGATAGCTCTCCGCAAATTGCTTTGCGACAGTATAATGGATATTCTCCGTTATACCAGGCGGCGGTTGATTACAGGTTAAAACCGTCCCTTCGGCGTGCCATCCTTTACCACCGCAACCAAAACCTGCGTTGCGGCTTATCATAGGGCACGCGCCTCTATCGAATAAAAACAGTATAGTGAGCAAAAAGTCCGATGTCAAGTGATTTTTTTAATTTTTTCGAAATTTTCTAAGCGGTAGAAAAGAGGAGTTTTCCGTCAGTCGATTACAAAATCACAACGGGAAAACAGCTTTGTTTCGGCAATATAGCTCTCCTCAAACCTTATCCATTTTGAGTTGAAAACCGCAAGGGCGGCTTTGCCCTCTCTTGCAAGGAGCCTTTGCTGTTGCAGTTCGGGCGTTACGTTGCAGGCGGCAGACACGTCGTAATACCTGCCAAACCGCGGGCTTAGGCAGTATGCGCCCTCCACTATAAGGTAGGGCTTAGCCGCGGCGCGGCGCGGTTCGCCGAAGCTGTCTTGGGAACAGGAATACGGACGGTAATTAACCTCGTTTTTTGCGGTAAGGGGGGCAACGACCTCGGCGGCGAATCTTTCGTAATGAAAATTACCGCCCGGTTCCGCCAGCCTCTCCGCGGTGCGCATAGCCTTAGGCAAAAAGAAGTCGTCCGCTCTTATAATCGGGGCGTTAAGGAGCTTGGAGAGCTTGTCGGCATAGTAGCTTTTGCCGCTTCCGCACCGTCCGTCAAGGGCGATTACGGTGGGGCGTTCCTCGCGGCTAAAGACGGCGGAAAGCAGTGGTATCAGCTTCGCGCTGTCAGTCTTCAAAACTCGATAGTGGGGGTTGTAGGCGGCGCGGTAAGCCGCGCTGTGGGAGAGGACGGGACAGCCCTTGGCTATGTATTCGTCAATTATCTCCTCGCCCCTCTCACGGTTTTCCTCGCCGAAAAGCTCCGAAAGAGAGGATTTAAGCACGCCCAGCGCGTAGCAAAGCCCCTCCTTGTCCGCTTTCTCGCGGCTGTCTGCGCAGAACGTAAGGGCAAGAGCTTTCAGCGCGGATTTGTCCAAGCAGTCGATAGGGTAACGGCAAAAGCCGTTGAGCAAGGGTTCGGGAAGGGGTGCCTTTAGGAGCTTGCAGGCGCAAGCATTATGCTCCTCCTCAAGAAAGGCGATTGCCCTTGCCTCGTCCGCAACCAGATGTCCTGCGCCGCAGTAGGACTGAAAAAGCAGCTTAACGGCGTCGGTTACGGTAAGGAGAGGATATTTTTTGATATTGTCGGCTAAAAGCGTCTTGATTAAAATTCGGTTATCGTCCATTGTTATCCTAATTAAAGCGCCGTTTTGTCAAGGCTTGCGGTTAAGGGTTACGGGTTTTCCGCATTCGGCGGCGCACCTTTCAATCATACCGCAAAACCTGCGGAAATGCAACGGTAAATACCTTTGCGAAAGGAGCGGTATATATGGTATAATCCTAAGGACGGCAGTTGCCGTAAGGAGCGATTATGAAAGTTTTGGTTATTGACGGACAGGGCGGCAGACTGGGCAAACAGCTTTGCGAGGAGCTAAAAGCGGCTTTCCCCTCAATAGAACTTACCGCGGTAGGCACCAACAGCGCGGCAACGGCGGCAATGCAGAAGGGCGGCGCGGACAGGTTCGCCACAGGTGAAAACGCGGCGGCGGTGTGCTGTCGGCACGCGGATTTGATTTTAGGGCCTGTGGGTATCGCCATAGCCGACTCGCTCTTGGGCGAGGTAACACCCTCTATGGCTCTTGCGGTGGGGCAAAGCTCCGCGACCAAAATCCTCATTCCTATGAACAAATGCGAAAATCTAATCGCAGGAGTAGGGGAGCTGACCGTAGGCGATATGGTGGCGGACGCGATACGCTTGGCGGCTAAGGTTATCAAGGGTTAAGGGCTTCAAAAAGCAAAAAACAGCGAAAATCAGCGCGGTTATCGGCTGACTGTATCTTATTAGGTTATACCTTATTGGATTGGTCGTCCGTAAACTCGGAATTGTCGGATTGCCTATCGTTTAACTGTATATTAGGTTGTGAAATATCGGCTTGTAAATTGTTGGATTGCGGATTATCGGCAGAATGCTCGTCTTGGGATTGTGAACCGTTAGGCAGTGTTTCAACTGCGTGGTTATCCTGTATATTAGGTTGTGGAATGTTGGATTGTCCGTCTGTAGGTAGCACATTATTAGATTGCCAGTCTGCGGACTCTAAAATATCGACTCGAAAATCGTCGGACTGATTATCGGCAGTCTGCTCGTCTTGGGATTGTGAACCGTTGGGCAGTGTTTCAACTGCGTGGTTATCCTGTATATTAGGTTGTGAAATATCGAATTGTCCGTCTGTAAACTTTGAATTGTCGGATTGTGAATTGTCGGACTGATTATCGGCGGTTTGTATATCGGCGGTAGGTCGGCAACGGCTGACGGCACTTGCAAGTATCCTCTCTACGGAGGGGATTTTTTTTAGTCTTTCGGAGAGCAGAAAGGCAATTGTCAGCTTGATAAGGTCGAGGAGAATATAGGGCAGAACGCTGAACGAAAGCACCGCGCCAACGCTTTTAGGAGTGCCTGCCACAGCCAGAAAACCGTATGCCCACGCCGCGCCGAAAAGGTAACAGACGGCAAGACCGCAGAGCATACCCACAAGGGGCGCGATTTTCGGAGTTTTAAGCGTAGCGGTAAGGAGCCAATAGGTCAACGCCGTGCCGACAAAACCGAGAATAAAGCCGCCCGTCAGCCCCATTAGCGCGGCGATTCCGCCCTTAAAACCGTAAAAAACAGGCAAGCCGACCATACCCGAAAGTACGTAAAGCACCACCGCCGCGGTGCCGCGCCTGCCGCCTAAGAGGCAAAGGGTCAAGAAGACCGCAAAGGTTTGCAGGGTAAAGGGAATCGCGGACGGAACGGCGATTTGAGCGCAGACGGCAATTAGCGCGGTGAATACCGCTATGAGGGTGAGGTTCTTTGTACGTTGCATATATCTCCGATTACCTTGTCAAGCGGACGGCTCTTGCCGCCGTAACAAGACAGCCGCAAGGGATTGTAAAGCAAATCCGATTTAAGGTTTACAATATTATATATAGGCGAAAAAGAATTGTCAAGCAGTTGCAAGCAGAGGTTTACAAACCGCGAAAACCGTGGTATGCTAAGATTATGATGCAGACGAAGGATTACGTTTTATACAGGCTGAAAACCACCGAGGGTTATTGTTCGGGCGAAACCTTAAGCGCGGAGGCAGGCATAAGCCGCGCCGCGGTGAACTCTGCGGTTTCCGCACTTAGGCGCGAGGGCTACGAGATAGCCTCCTCCACCAACAAGGGCTACAAGCTGACGGCTGTTCCCGACAAAATCAGCTTGGGCGAGCTTGCCGCCTACACCTCCGCAGACTATGCGGAAAGGGTGGTTTGTCTATCCGAAATCTCCTCTACCAACGCTTATCTTAAGGAGTTGGCGGCAGAGGGAGCGGCGGCAGGTACGGCGGTTATTGCGGAAAAACAAGAGAAGGGCAGAGGACGAATGGGGCGGAGCTTTTTTTCGCCGAAGGGCGGACTGTATATGTCCTATTTACTCTTGCCGATAATGCCGCTTAACGAGGTTGCGACTGTAACGGCGCGGACGGCGGTAGCCGTAAGGCGTGCGATAAAAAGGTCTTGCGGTGTGAACGCGGACATCAAGTGGGTTAACGACTTGCAGTGCGGCGGCAAAAAGCTGTGCGGAATATTATCCGAAATGTCGGTGGAAAGCGAGAGCTGCCGTATCCAATACATAGTAATAGGTTTAGGTATTGACGTAAACGGAAAAACTTCGGATTTTCCGACAGAATTGCAGGATAAAGTAACAACTCTTCAGGAGCTGTGCGGACACCCTGTCAACCGTAATATGCTTGCCGCTTACGTTATAGAGGAGTTATCCTCGATTCTCGTTCAAAAAACCTGCGATGACCAAGGCATTTTCGCGGAATACCGCGATAATTGCGTCACTCTTAACAAAAAAGTCGGGTTCAGCAAGGGCGGAGCGGAATATTCGGGCGTATCTGTCGGGCTGACGGAGAACTACGGCTTAAAGGTTGTGCTTGACGACGGCACAGCCGCGGTTGTGGATAGCGGAGAGGTTAGCCTGTTCTGAAAAGTGGTAAGCCTGTTCTAAGAAAATGTGGGCTTGTTTTGAAAAGCGGTAAGC
Source organism: uncultured Christensenellaceae bacterium (assembly GCA_964368645.1). GTDB lineage: Bacteria > Bacillota > Clostridia > Christensenellales > CAG-1252 > JAEDHM01. The sequence goes on along the minus strand of CAYJBY010000012.1, from coordinate 48,284 downwards.
CTGTTTTGAAAAGCGGTAAGCCTGTTTT
>CAYJBY010000012.1:46237-48156 GCA_964368645.1 uncultured Christensenellaceae bacterium | reverse complement strand
TGTTTTGAAAAGCGGTAAGCCTGTTTTGAAAAGCGGTAAGCCTGTTTTAAGAAGATGTGGGCTTGTCTTGCGGAGAAGTAAGCCTGTTCTAAAAAGCGATAAGCCTGTTTTGAAAAGCGGTTAGCCTGTTCTAAGAAGAAATGCGCTTGTTCTGCGAAAAGGTAAGTCTACTCTGAAAAGAAGTGAACCTGTTATGTGAAAGCGGTAAGCTTGTTCTGCGAAAAGGTGCGCCTATTCTGAAAATCAAATAATTCCAAGAGGGGTTTTTCAAAAAACTCGGATAATAGAGGATTATTGCGTAATAATAGAATCGTCTTGTTTAAGCACCGTATATTTCAGCCGACTGCGGTTAAACGCGCGGCTAATTAACGGTTATGCGCCAAGCGTAGGCAAAAAAACTGCGTTATAAGGCAAGCAGTGACAACTTATACGGAAAAACTAAACATATATTACAGCGCAGGCGGATAAAAAGGGGCGTTTTTTGCATAATAAGGTTATGCGAAGACGCTTGTTTTTTTGTTTGGGAATATTAATAAGTCTAGTCATATCCGTAACTTCTTACCTTCTGGGCGTGGTTGGCGCGGAAAGCGGAAAGGGGAGTTACAGCAGGGGGCAGGGTTTCGAGCCGACCGAAAGCGGCTTATCGGATAGGGGCTTGTCGAATAGCAGCCTGTCGGACGCCGTACAAAAAGCGGCACTCGGCGAGGACTTAACTGCCGACAACGACCTAAAAAAGTTCGGAGAACAGGGAGAAAACGTAGCAGAACAACGGGTTTTGACGGTGGTAATGTATCACAGCGTTTTGAAAAGTCGCAAAAGCGAGTATATCGTTTCCCCCGAGCAGTTTGAGGGGGATTTGGCGGCGTACAAGGCGTTAGGCTACGCAACCGTAACGGCGAAACAGCTTGTAAGCTACGGCGAGGGCACGGATAGCCTGCCCGATAAGCCCTTGCTGATAACCTTTGACGACGGTCATTACAACAACCTGTATTACGCGCTTCCCTTATTAAAAAAGTACGGATATACCGCGGTAATTAACGTCATAGGCGGTTTTTGCGATTACACCTCGGTATCGGGAGATTGTCATAATCCCAATTACTCATATCTTACTTGGGAGGACATAAGGGAGCTAAAGGAAAGCGGCGTTTTCGAAATTGGCAACCACACCTACAATATGCACAAGTACTCTCCGCGTTTCGGTGTAGGTAGGCTAAAAGGGGAATCGGACGAAATCTACGCGGCAAAAATCCGCGAGGACGTGGGACGGCTCAACGGCAAGCTGACGGAGATTACGGGAGAGCAATGCTTGGTTTTTGCCTATCCCTTCGGCAGATACAACAAGGTGGCAAGGGCAACTCTTTCCGAATTGGGCTTCAAAATCCTGCTTAACTGCGCGGATGGAGTTAATTTGATAAATCGTGGCGAGGCGGAAGACTTGCTCTCTCTCAAAAGGTTTAACCGCAACGGCTTTTACACCAAGGAAAGGTTTGTGTCCGCGCTTAACAAAAGCTACGAAAAAGGCTTGAAAGCGATTGCAAAAAGCTCGGAAGCTACGTCATAATCCCGTTTTGATTGATACAGCATATATGTCTGTAATCCGGTGATTTATCGCCAAAATCAAACTCTGTTTTCTAACCGAGTATCTACAACTTAGCATAATCCACAATTGAGCGTAATCCATAATCCATCTGTAGCCGATAACGCGCCGTAATCTCTAACAGAGCCGTAGCCAACAACAGTGTATCTACTACTTAGCGTAATCTATAACTTGGTGCAATCCGTAATTAAACTGTAGTCGATAACGTGTCGTACCGCTAATAGAGAGTATATCCAACAACAGCGTTTACTTAACACCAACATATATCCAACAACAGTGTATCTACTACTTAGCGTAATCTATAACTTGGTGCAATCCGTAA
>CAYJBY010000012.1:0-46137 GCA_964368645.1 uncultured Christensenellaceae bacterium | reverse complement strand
GCAAAATCCGTTGCTTAGGACAACGGCAGAAGATTTTTATTCTTAACTGATACAAACGGTCTTTCATATCCGAAAATGGGTTGAAATGACTGTTTTTTTATGCTATAATTGTAGCACCACAATTATATAACCATATCCGATTCCCGTTGCCTAAGGCTATCGCTACGGAACGAGGAACAGGGTATCGCCGGAAACAGCGGTGCCTCCCGTTATGGAAAGGAGAGATTATGAGAAGAGGAACCAAACTACTTACTCTTGCTATGGCTTTAGCTCTCGTAGCGGTCATTGCAGTCAGCGCGTTTGCCTTTGTCGCCTGTGACGACAATGACAACGTCGAAACCCCTGCCGCTAAGGTTGTTCGTATTTCTACCACGACTTCCGTCAACGACAGCGGACTGATGGCGTATTTACAGCCTTATTTCAAGGCGGATACAGGCTATGACTGGGAGATTGCTTCCGCCGGCACCGGCGCGGCTATTAAGGCGGCGCAGTACGGCAACGCGGACGTTATCCTAGTTCACAGCAAGTCCTCCGAAGAGGCTTTTGTGACCGCAGGCTTTGCCCGTAAGGTTGAAGGATATACCGCCGAGCGTATTTCCTTTATGTACAACTATTTCGTACTTGTCGGACCTACCGCCGATCCTGCCGACGCGGCTTCCGCTGCTACGGTTAAGGACGCTTTTGCGGCTATCGCATCTAACAAGTCACTGTTCGTATCCCGCGGCGACCAGAGCGGCACCCACAACAAGGAATGGACTTTATGGCCGACTTCCGTTGGTCTTACCAACAATAAGGTTGCCGACATCCCCGCGGCTATCTTGAATACCACAGAGAACCCCACGGGTTGGTACATTTCCGCAGGTCAGGGTATGGGCGCGTGCTTAACTATGGCTAACGAAAAGGGTGCTTACTGCTTAACCGACAAGGCGACTTTCCTCTCCTACAAAAACGATCCCACCGGCGACAAGCTCCCCGGTCTGGAGATTAAGTACGAGCAGGACAACAGCCTGAAGAACACTTACTCTATGCTGGCTGTCAAGGCTGACGCTCCCTTTGTCAGCTCTGTTGACGGCACCGCACTTCCTGCCGGCACCGTGAAAATCGACACCGCGGCGGCAGACATTTTCGTTAATTGGATGACAAGCGAGCACGCCAAGGCTCTCATCGCCTTCTACGGCACCACGAAGTACGGCGGCAACCTGTTCACCCTAATGGACGGATACCTTGCGTAATAATTAACTGATGAAAATAGCGTGGCAGCGTGCTCTTGAGCTAATGGGTTCTAACGATCCTATGCTTGAGAACATAGTTAATACAACGCTGAAAATGGCGTTTACCAGCTCGATAATCGCGCTCCTTCTCGGAGCGCTTATCGGGCTGATAGTCGCTTATAACGAGTTCCCCGGCAAAAGGGTGGTCGTTACGGTGTTGCGTACGCTTATGGGCTTACCGCCTGTGGTGGTAGGCATTTTTGTATATATACTTTTTTCGGGAACGGGGCCTTTCGGCAGTCTGCGGCTGATATATTCGGTGGAGCTGATGATTATTGCGCAAATAGTTTTAATCACGCCCATTGTCGCAGGTATGACGGAAACGGCGATTTCCCCGATAATCGACGGTATGCGCCCCACGCTTAAGGGCTTGAGAGTCAATCCCGTCAAAAAACTTTTCCTTACGATGAACGAAAGCAAGTATCAGCTTATTGCCGTTTATCTGTTCGCGTTCGCCAGAGCGATATCCGAGGTGGGCGCGGTGCAGATAGTAGGCGGCAACATACTGTACAAAACGAGAGTAATGACCACGGCTATTGCGCTTAACTACAACACAGGCGATTTTTCGATGGCGGTGGCGTTGGGCTTTATATTGCTACTTATATCCTTGGGAGTCAACTGCGTTGCGGCTTTGTTGCAGCTGGGGTTGAAAAAGAAAAAATGATTGAGATAACCGCCACGAAAACTTACGGCAAAAAAACGGTGCTTTCCGTTGACCGACTTACCCTTGAAGAGGGGAAGTTTTACGCGATTATCGGCGCGAACGGCAGTGGAAAATCCACCCTTCTGCGGCTTTTGGACAGTCAGCTTAAGGCGGACGTCAAGCAAGTCAAGGCAGAGGGACACACCTTTGCGTATATGCCCCAAAGCGTATATGCCTTTTCCCTTTCCGTCAAGCGCAACATTATGTTAGCCTGCGGCGGTATGAACCGCTCCGCGGCAAAACAGCGCGGACTTTATCTGGCGCATTGCTTGGGTTTGGAGGATTTGCTGACAAAGAACGCCGCAAGACTATCAGGCGGCGAAACACAGCGCGTGGCGTTGGCGCGAACCCTTATGTCCTTGAGCAACACGCTACTTTTGGACGAGCCGACAGCGGCAATGGACGTGGAGCAGGCGACCTTAGCGGTGGATTTGCTCAAACGCGAACACCAAAGGAACGGCAACACGGTGATAATGGTAACTCACTCGTTTAAGCAGGCGGAACAGCTTGCGGACGAAATCCTTTTTTTCAGTCACGGCAAGCTAACCGAAAGGGGAACGCCGCAAGAGCTTTTGAATAATCCCCAAACGGCGGAAGCACGGGCTTTTATCAATTTTAACGGCTAATTCGATACGTATCGACGGCGAAACAGTTTCGGAAAAGACGGACAGGTAACAGGGCTAAACGGCAGAAAGGGCGAAACTCCTGTCGCGGTGATAACCGACAAGCCGACAAAACCGAGTTAGATTAATGTAAAAGCGGCAAAAAGCCGCAATTTTTTTATCGAAAAAAGGCTATATTATTTATACCCATATACTTTTTTTTACAAATATATGTTATAATTCTTACATACGTTGCCAAAGCCGCGGTATTTTGTGCGTATTCTTTATCAGAGGAAGAGCTAACCCCATAATCCAATCGGATACAAGGATTAGCGAAAGCCTAAGAGGATTAACCTAATCGGACAGAGAATTACCTAATCGGAACACGCGGATTTACCAAAAGGCGGCGGTCTAATGTTAAAATCGGACGTAAGAAGTTGCGTTCGGCGAATCGGTTATCGGCGGCAAAAAAGCGTTATTAATAAGGGCAATTCAAATATTATCGGGAGCATCGGCTATGAAAAGAAACATTTTAATCGTAGGTCAAGACGGAAAGAAAAAATCGGCACTAACAGCCGCTTTGCAAAAAGAGTACGCCCTTATGTTCGTTGCCGATTACAAGTCAGTTATCAGCTGTCTGGGGGATTGTTACAGGACGATTTCCGCCCTGCTTTTGTTGGTGGAAAAGGACGGCGAGGAAGCCTATTCTCTTTTGAATACCATTCGGCAGGACGCGCTTTTCTCTCAAATACCCGTTATCGTGGCTGTGGATATAGCAGATAAGAAAATATGGGGAAAGGCTCTTGAATTAGGCGCGAACGGCTTTGTCGAGCGGTCTATGTCAAAAGAGGTTTTACTGCGGACGGTAAGCAACGCCATACGTTTAAGAGATGCGATGGGCGCAGGCAACACCTTATGGCAGGACAGGCTGACTGGACTTTTTAACCGCGAGGCGTTCTTTGCCGAGGCGGAAAAACTGATAAAACAGCACGAAAGCGGCTATTACGTCCTTTCCTGCATCGACGTGGATAATTTTAAGATAATCAACGACCAGTACGGCACCCAAAAGGGTGACGAGGTATTACAGCACGTTGCCGAAAGCCTTAACAATTTCGTTGTGGAGTACGGCGGCTTGGCGTGCCGTTTTATGGCGGATAAATTCGGCGTTATGTACCCTGCCAAGCTTAAGGACACCGCCGCAACCAAGGAGGTTCACCGCCGCGCGACTTCTCCGTCCTGTATCAACCATAACATTCGCGTGCATATAGGCAGGTACGTGGTTTGCGATTTGGAAATGTCCATCAGCGCAATGTACGACAGGGCGACTCTCGCCGCCGAAACCATCAAGGGCAGATACGACACCTACGTGACCGACTACGACGAGAATATGCGCCTTAAGCTGGTGCGCGAGCAGCAGATAGTCACCGATATGTCGTCCGCGCTTGCCGCAAAAGAGTTCGAGGTTTGGTTCCAGCCCCAGTACAATCACAACTCCGGTGCAATGATAGGCGCGGAGGCACTTGTCAGGTGGCGGAAGAACGGCAAGCTTATATCCCCCGGGGAGTTTATCCCCGTATTCGAGCGCAACGGCTTTATATACGAGCTGGATCAGTACGTGTGGGAGCAGGTCTGCGCCCGTATAAGAGGGTGGCTGGACAGCGGCAAAACGCCCTTACCGATATCCGTTAATATATCGCGCCGCGACCTTTTCCATCAGCATTTTATTCCCGTGCTGACGGGTATCGTCAACAAGTACGCCATTCCCTACGACCTGATTAGGTTAGAGGTTACGGAGTCGGCGTTTTCCGAGGGAAGCGGACAGATAATCGCCAAGGTTGACGAGATGATAAAACTGGGCTTTACCGTGGAAATCGACGATTTCGGCAGCGGTTACTCTTCCCTTAACACCTTGAAGGACGTTCCTGCTTCAATCCTAAAACTGGATATGAAGTTTTTTGAAAACACCACCAACTCACAGCGAAGCGGCAATATCATAGAGTCGGTCGTCCGTATGGCGAAGTGGCTCGGAATGGCGGTTATCGCGGAGGGCGTGTAAAGCGCGGAGCAGGCGGACTATCTTAAGTCCATCGGCTGTTATTACATACAGGGTTTTTATTACGCCAAGCCGATGCCCCTTAACGAGTACGAAAAGCTGCTTTTTTCCTCTGCCAAGGAAGTTAAGCTCAGCAGACTGGAAACCCTGCGCACCTTAGACAACAACGAGTTCTGGAACCCTAAATCTATGGAAACGCTGATTTTCAACAGCTACGTAGGCGGCGCGTGTATTTTCGAGTACCACAACGGCGAAATGGAGCTTTTGAGAGTCAACGAGCAGTATTCCAAGGAGTTGGGCATTTTCAAGGAGGACTGCGCGGAGCTTTCCGACGCTCAAACTCCCCTTAAGCGGTTGGATATCGAGAACGAAATCAAGCTTTTCGAGAATATCGAAAAGGCAATCGCCACAGGACGAGAGTCCAACTGCGTACTGGTTTTGACGGACAAAAACGATTCCAGTAACGTGGAGTATATCCGCTCCACGGTAAGGGTTATTGCCAAGACCGGGGAGAGGTTCCTGTTCTACTGCGTAATCGTCAATATGACCGAACAGCGCGTGGCGGAGCAAAAGCGAATCGACGCGGAGCGCAAAGAAAACGAGAACGCACAGCTGTTGCAAATCATTATGAGCAACATCAACGGCGGCGTGTCCGCAATACAGATTTTCGATAACGGCACCTCCCAGTTCGTCTTTAACAACGACCGTTATTTTGACCTTTACGGCTACACCAAGGAAGAGGCAATGGCAACTCGTCTGGACGTTTTGAGCCTAATCGTGCCCGAGGATTTCGGTATGGTTATGGCTAAGGTCAAGAAGCTGAAAGCCGACCGCAAGCCTACTATTATCGACTACCGCATAAGAAAGCGCGACGGCAGACTGGCGTATCTTAGAGTCAACGCCTCAATGATGCAGATGGCAGGCTACGGCGACGATGTTATCACCTCGGTAGTCACCGATATAACCGAGCAAAAGGAGCTTACCGACCAGCTTCAGGCGATAATCGACAATATTAACGGCGGCGTGACAGCTACCATTCTCAAGGAAAACAGTCAGGAATTTATCATTGTCAACGACAAGTTTTTCGACCTTTTGGGCTATACACGGGAGCAGTATTACGAGGAGTGCGAGGACAAGTATTCCATTATTCACCCCGACGACAAGGAGCGCGTAATACGGCAGTTGGAGGCTTCCACCGAGGTTGGACGCGAGTACACTATGGAGTACCGCGTGGTTTGCCGCGACAAAACGGTTAAGTATATTCAGAACAACCTCAGCGTTATCAACATATTCGGCATAGAGGAGCCGGTTCAGCTTTCCGTGGCTAACGACGTTACGGAAATCAAGGAGTCCAAGCAAAAGGTCGCCGAGGCGGCGGACAAGCTTAGGACGGTTATGAACCACGCGGGCAACGGCATTACGGCTATGGTTCTGCGCAACGAGCGCACGGAGTTCCTGTTCGCCAACGACAAGTATTACGAGATTCACGGCTGTACCCGTAACGAGTATCGGCAAAGGATACTGGGCGACTCCCTAAAGATGGTTTACGAGCCTGACAGAGAGTACGTCAGGTCGCAGGTTATAGCCGCGAAAACAAAAAAGAGCTTGAATTTCGAGTACCGCATCAAACAGCCCGACGGCAATATCCGCTGGATAAAAGCGGTGGAAGCCACCACCGAGCTGGTGGGTATCGACGCTCCCGTTCAAATCACCGTTTTCACGGACGTGACAGAGGAAAAACGGCTTAACGAAAAGCTGACTATGCTCAACGTGGCGGCGCACGATATTCTGGCACAGACGGACAGCGAGATTGCGATAAGAAGCACGCTTTACAGGCTGATGGACTTCTTTAAGGGTGCGAGGGCGTATATTTTTGAGGCTGATTACGCAACCCAAACCGTGGATAACACCTACGAGGTTTGCGCGGAGGGTGTGGAAAGCGAGATTAATCGGCTTAAGGGCGTTTCCTTCGACGTATGCCGCTATTGGTTCAACGCTTTTAACAATAACAGGTACGTGGTAATCAAGGACGTATCCGCAATGGGCGATGAGGAGGCGGATATGCGCGAGATTTTAGCTATGCAAAACATTCGCTCCTTAATAGTGGCTCCCTTGTGGCGCGACGGAGTTTTGATAGGCTATTCGGGCATAGACAACCCCACGGACGAGCTTAACAGTCTGGACAACCTAATGGCTTTCGGCGACTATTTGGCGGTTCTGCTCACAAGACGCGACCTTAACCGCAAAATCAAACACGACAGCGAGGCTATGAAACAGCTGATAGACGATACCCCCGGCGGCTTTTGCCGTATGCGTATCAAGAATGGCGAGGCGCCTTGCATTGTTACCGTGAACGAGGGCTTCTGCAATATGCTGGATTTGAGCGTAGATGAGGTTATGGCGAATTACGGCAAGGACATTACAAGCTGTATAACGGCGATAGACTCGGACGGCGGAGCGGACTTCGGAACGGAAAAGGAGAGCGGTACCCAGTTTACCGTCAAGTGCAGACTGCTCCGTAAGGATGGCAGCGGACCTAACGTGATGATTTTCGGACGTTACGTAATGGACGAGGACGGCGGCTTGTACCTTAACACCTATTTTACCGATATTACCGACCAAAGCCACGCTGAGGAACAGCAGAAAAGACTGCTTGACAATTTGCCCTGCGGCGCGGCGTTGTACGAAACTGACGGTATCACCGTCAACTCGGTGCATATCAACAAAAAATATTGGGAGTTGGTGGGGCGTGAGCCTACCGATTATTCCTCAAACTCGGGCAAGACGATTTTCGACGTGATTCACAAGGACGAAATCCCCTTGCTTTTCAATGAGATAAACGACGCCATTAAGCAAAAAAGGAACGTGCGTATCGAGGTGCGTATTCTCTGCGGCGACGGCAACTATAAGACCTTCCGCATAATAGCCAACGTAATCAAACAGGCAAGCGGCAAATACGCTTTTTACACCACCTATGAGGCGTTGACGGACAATATGCTGACCGTGCAGGAAATGCTTCCCGTGGCTTTATCCACGATGCTTTCGATGTCGGGCGATTTGTCCTACGTCAAGGACAGAGAGTTGCACTATATATGCTGTAGTCAATCCTTGGCACGGTTTTTGAGCGTCAAGGACGCACGGGAACTGGTGGGAAAAACGGATAAGGAGCTTTTCGGCGAGAAAATCGCCGCTGAATTCGAGGAGGACGACTTAACCATTCTCCGCACCAAGGGCGCCATAACCGACCGTATCGAAAAGGTCCCCGCCGCTGACGGAAGCGTTCGCCTGATTGACACCTGTAAGTACCCGATTATGGACAGCAGCGGTGACGTAGTGGGTATTTACGGCGTAAGCCGCGACGTGACGATGCAGAGGGAAAAGGAATCTCAGCTGGAGCTTTTGACGGCGAGTATTCCCGGCGGCTTGGCGGCGTACAGCGTAATCGGTAACGATATTAAGATGCTGTACTTTAACGACGGCTACTATACGTATTCGGGCTATACGCGAGAGGAATATTTACAGATGATTGCAAAGGATTCCCTTGCGCTTATCCACCCCGACGATAGACAATTGGTGCGTGACGTAATCAAAAATATGATAGGTTCGGGCGAGAAAAACAACACCCAAAGCTGTGTTTACCGTTGCGTTACCAAGAGCGGTGCGGAAAGATGGATGAGTATTAAGGGCGCACTTACCAAGCTGGACGGCGACGACTACGTGCTTAACGTGGTGCAGTTCGACATAACGGAGCAAAAGGAAGTTGAAAACAACCTGCGCCGTTCCGAGGAGGAGTACAGAATAGCCACCCTTCACATCGGCAGTATGATAGGGCGTTACGACGTAGCCACCCGTACCTTGCATTGGGCACCCGACATAGCCAAGCGTATGAATCAGCCCGAGTGTATGAAGGACGTACCTAATTCTTCCTTGAGGTTAGGATTAATATCCGCAGATACGCAAGCGGCGTACGAGGGATTTTACGAAGATATAATCAACGGCGTCAAGGACGGCACCGTTGTGTTCCAAAAACAGCTTCCTTCGGGCTGGCGGTGGGTTAGCGCACACTATACCACGATTTTCGGCGAGAACGGCAAGCCTTCCACCGCGATTATTTCCGTTGTGGACGTAACCGAGGAGCAACAGAAGGAAGCCATTTACAAGAAGTGGCGGCAGACCTTGCAGGAAAAGGACAAGCGGCTCTATACCCTATACCGCTGTAACCTTAACAAGAATATCGTTAGTTCGGAGGTTGAGGGCGAGCTTTTCGACAACGACACAAGCAAATTCCGCGGACTGGATAGCGGCAGTAAGCTGTTTGCACAGCTTTGCGTTACCGAGGAGGATAAGGAAAAGTATCTGTCCTTTATGTCGGCAGACGGCTTGCTTGCCAACTATTACCGTGGCACGCGCTCCTCTTCTATCGATTTCCGTTGCAAGCTAAACGACGACGTTCGCTGGGTACGGCTTTCCGCAGAGCTTGTAGCTTATCCCAACTCCACCGAAATCGAAGCGTATCTGATGTTCGAGGACGTCAACGATGCAAAGCTTAGGGAACTGATGGTTAAGGAACAGTCGGAAACATACTCCCTTACGGGCGTTTATAACCGCAAAACCTTTGTTGAAAATCTGGAAAACATAGTGAAAACCAGCGCGAGCGGCAGTCAGCACGCCTTTATGATGCTGGACGTGGACGCCTTTAAGCATATTAACGACAGCTTGGGGCATCAGGCAGGCGACGCGGTGCTAATGGATATCAGTAAAAGCGTGCAATCCGTGCTACGTCACAGCGATTTGGTGGGCAGAATGGGCGGCGACGAGTTCTTTATCTTTATACAAAACGTAGGCAACAGGACGTTCATCGCGCAAAAAGCGGAGCAGATTTGCGGCATAGTGAGGAAAAAGCTAAAGGACAATATAACGGTTTCCGCCAGTATCGGTATAGCCTGTTTCCCCAACGACGGCGCGGAATTCCAAACCCTCTACGAAAAAGCGGACAAAGCGTTGTACTACGTAAAGAAGCACAACAAGGACGGCTACGCGTTTTTCGACGAGTTGGAATAACCCTAGGGAACAATACCCAAAAGGCGCAACAATCTAAGAGCAATACAATCGGGCGCGGCTGAAGCCGAAAAGCAAAAGCAATGACGCAAGCCGCGGCAGGCAACCCGAGCGGTAGGCAATCCGATACGTCAAGCCGATAAAAAATACGGCAAGTCAAGCCGCGGAAGTCATAAACGGATATGCTAATCGATAATACTCACTGTAGATAAGCAATCAAATCAAAAGCCGAAAAGCCTGCCGATACGGAGTGCGGTAAGTCAAACCGCGGAAGTTTAACGGATAAATACAGCCGACAAAAGAAGCCGCAAAAGCCAACGGCTTAAGCGGTTACGGGAGGGATAATATTATGCGTAGTTTTATGAGTGCATTTGCCGCTACGGTGCTGTGGGCTACAGGATACAAGCGCAAGGTTACGGGAGAGCGCAGTATGGCGCGTTATATGGCAAAGTGCCGCGCAATCAGCGCGAAGCCCTACCATATTCCGTCCTATTGCAGAATGAAGGCTCGGATAAACAAAAGCGAATGCAGGGGTATGGAGGTTTTTAGGCTCAAAGCCGAGAGCGAGGGCGCAAAGGCAGGCGGCGTAGGCAAGACCGTTCTATACTTTCACGGCGGCGGCTACGTAGAACAGCCCCTTCCTTTTCACTGGCTATTTTTGGACGAGCTGGCGCGGAAAACAGGCGCAACGGTTATCGCTCCCGTTTATCCCAAGGCACCCGACCACGTTTATATCGAGACCTATGCCTGCTTAACCGAGCTTTACGACAGGATTTTGCAGACGACTACGGTAGAAAACGTAATCCTAATGGGGGATTCCTCAGGCGGCGGCTTGGCTCTTGCTTTCGCGCAGTATCTTCAGCAAATAGGTAAACCCCAGCCCTCAAAGCTGATTTTGCTTTCGCCTTGGGTGGATTTAACGATGTCCAACGAGCAGATTAAGGAGTACGAAAGGTTTGATCCCACCTTAAGCGCCAAGGGCTTGATAGTGATGGCAGAGGCGTGGGCAGGGGGCGATTCCCCCCGTAACTATATGCTCAGTCCCTTGTACGGCGATATGCGCGGCTTAGGGGCAATCAGTCTGTTCATCGGCGGCAACGAGGTTTTACTGCCTGACGCCAAAAAACTTCGGACAAGGGCGGCGGAGCAGGGCGTGAAAATAGACTATTACGAGTATCCGAAAATGAACCACGTATTTCCGCTTTATCCCGTACCCGAGGCTACTATCGCCAAGCACAAAATCTTTGATATAGTCTGCGAATAAGATAGCTAAAGGTCGAGCGCAAATCGCACCGAATAAAAGCCGAAAAACCTAATCGATAACGCAAACGCGGTAGCTTAACGGATATGCTACCGATAGAAAATGAGAGTTAAGCGTATAGCGGAATATCGTTATACCGCCGCAAAAGTTCAATCAATCTGCTAACACAACCGCAAAAGCAATAACGCAATCCGCAAATGGCAAAATCGAAAACGTAAGCGTTAAGCGTCAAACCGATAACGCAAATCGCAAGCGATTAAAAGCCGAAAAACCTATCAATAACGCATGCGGCAATCAAGCGGCTAAAAAAGTCCTGCAAATCAATGCAGGACTTTTTGTTTAAGCTGTAGATTTTTGTGCGGTTTATTTTGCAGGAGCCCAAACCTTTGGATAGAACAAAAGCAGTATGGGCATTATCTCCAGTCTTCCTGCCAGCATATCGAAGCACAGCACCAATTTGGAGAATATGGTCAAATCAGCGAAATTTGAACTGGGGCCCAACGCGCCCAAGCCGGGACCTACGTTGTTAAGACAAGTCACGGTGGAAGACAGACATTCCGAAAAGCCTATAGCTCCCTTTTCCGCCACCGAAACCAAGACGGTTGAAAATGCAAGCAGTGCGATGAACACCAAAAAATAGTTGCTAACGCTATGACTTAACTCGTCGGAAACGGGGCGGCCGTCCATTTTTAAGGTTTCGACCTTGCGAGGAGAACAGCTTTGCTTAATACTGCGGAATCCTGTTTTGAACATAATCATCACACGGGAAATTTTCAGACCGCCTGCGGTACTTCCTGCCGAGCCGCCTACGAACATAAGGAAGAAGAGCAGAACCTGCGTAAGCACGGGCCACTTGGTAAAATCGGCTGTTGAAAAGCCCGTAGTACTTAAAATTGCGGCAGTCTGGAAGGAAGCGTATCTAAGCGATTCTCCCACCGTAGCGTATATTTTGTACACCGAAAGAGAAATGGTAATCGCGGCGGTAATGCTTACGAAAAGTATTGCCAAAACCCTAAGCTCCTCACTGCGCAGAGCCTCGCTTACGTGACCTATCAGTATCAGATAAAAGAGGTTGAAGTTGATGGAGAAAATCAGCATAAAGACGGTAATTACCACCTCGACGTAAACGCTTCCGAAGTGCGCCACGCTATTGTTGTAATTGGAAAAACCGCCTGTGCCTGCGGTGGAGAAGGAGTGGATTACGCTGTCGAAAAAGGTTACGTTCTTATCGATAACCAAAAGGCAGATTTCCAGTATGGTGAGAGCGATATATATGCCGTAAAGTATCCGTGCGGAAAAGCGCATTTTGCTTACCAGCTTGCCGAATTGCGGGCCGGGGGTTTCCGCTTTGAGCAGGTGAACGATATTGGGATCGGACTTCGGCAGAACGGCGATAACGAATACCAGCACGCCCATACCGCCTATCCAGTGGGTAAAACTACGCCAGAACAAAAGGCTCTTGGGAAGTGCTTCGATATCGGAAAGTATCGTTGCGCCTGTGGTGGAGAAACCGGAAATGGTTTCAAACAGGCAATTAATATAGTTGGGAACCGCTCCGCTGATTCTAAAGGGGAGCGCGCCGAAAATCGAAAGCAGGAGCCAGGCAAGGGCGACTATAACAAAGCCGCCTCTGGCTTTCAGCTCGGTATCACGGGGCTTTTTGATAACGGCAGGAAGCCCTAACGCCACCAGTACCGCGATGGTTACGCCGAAACCCAAGGGGGTGCCGCTTTCGCCGTAGGCAAACGCCATAATAAAGGGAATCAGCATCAAAGCCGCTTCCGTAATGGCTATTTCCCCAAGCACGTAAATCGTCATTTTGTAATTCATACAACTACTCCAGAATATCGTTAAGCTCGTCCGAAAACTCGTTGGTGGTAACTACGATTACCGAGTCGCCCTCAAGTATAACCGAATCGCCGTCGGGAACGATGATTTCGTCGTTGCGGATAATCGTTGCGATTAAAAGATTTTTGGCAAGCTTAATGCTCTTAAGGGGAGTGCCTAACGCCTTAAAATCAGGACGTACGGTGAACTCCAACGCTTCCGCTTGGTCGTTGACTATACGGTACAGCTTATCCACGGAGCCGCCGCGAGAGCTTTGCTTGGCGCGGACGTAGCGGACGATTTGGTCGGCGGTGGTGGTTCTGGTGGAAACAACGCTGTCGATACCGCCCTCGCGGAGCATCTTAAAGTAGGAACTTTTTTCGGTTTTGCAAATGACCTTTTTGACCTTTTTGCTCTTGGCGAACATAGCGAGAATTATATTCTGCTCGTCCGTTCCGCACAGAGTTATAAAGGCGTCGGTGCGGCTTAAGCCCTCGTCTGACAGCACTTCCTGATCGGTGCCGTCGCCGTGAATTATCTCAACCTTGTCCAAGGTTTCGCTGAGGGCTTGGCATTTATCCATATTGTTTTCGATGATTTTGACCTTAACGCCCTGCTTGCGCAGTTCCTTGGCGAGATAAAAAGCCGTTTTGCTTCCGCCGACTATCATCGCGCTCCTGGATACCTTGGTATCGGATATTTCCTTGAAAAATTCGGAGACGTTAGCGGAAGACGCGGTTAAATAAATGTTGTCGTCCTGCTTTAGCAAAAAAGTACCGCTGGGAATATAAACCTTGCCGCCCCTTTCTACTGCGCAAATCAGCACCTTAACGGAAAGCTTATCGTGCAAATCCTTGAGGGCAACGCCCACAAGGCCTGTCTTTTCCGTGACCTTGATTTCCACCATATCGACCTTGCCGTCGGCAAAAGGCTCAACCTTAATCGCCGTGTTAAAACGGAGCATACGGGAGATTTCCAGAGCGGTCTCGTATTCGGGATTAACCATCATACTCAGCCCCAGCTCCTTGCCCTTGAACAGCGTAAAGTACTCGGGGGAGCGGACTCTCGCAATGGTGTCGTGCGCGCCGAGCTTTTTCGCCACCATACAGCAGAGAATATTAACCTCGTCAGAGGGGGTGGAGGCAATCAGCAGGTCACAGCTTGTGATTTCCGCCTCGGTTAAAACGTCGAAGCTCGCGCCGTTGCCCATTATGCCCTTAACGTCAAAAGCGTTGACGGCGTATTCCAGTTTTTTGGAGTCGCTGTCGATTACGATTATGTCGTGACCTTCCTTGGATAACTGTCCGACCAATTCCTGACCGACGGTGCCCACTCCTATTACAACAATTTTCATTATACGTTCCTTCGCGCTCCCGAATAAATCGGTGGCTTGATGTACATAATAGTATATTTTACCATACTCCGCGCGATAATGCACTGTTTTTTTTATAGGTTGTGAGTCGGCGCACCTTTTGACAGAAGAAAAACGAGGGTTTTTGTCAAAAAATCGGCGGCAACAATGGCAAAAAATCGGCGGTAACAAGGGTGGAAATCGACGACAACAAGGGCAAAAAAAGGCGGAAAGTCGGCGGTAGCAAGGGCGGAAAGTCGGTAGTAGGAATGTGGCGGCAACAAGGGCGAAAAATCAACTCGGCGGTAGCAAGGGCGGCACAATGGCAAAAAGTTGGCGGTAACAAGGCGAAAAATCGGCGGTAGCAAGGGCGGAAAATCGGCGGCACAATGGCAAGAAATCACCGTGGAAAAGCGTTACCGTGCCGAAATATATACGAAAAACCAAATCGGGTAAGTGGAACGAGCAAACCTCTATTGACAAAAAGCCGTAGGCGTGATACAATTATTCCTATCACCGCGCCAAAAGCGAGAACTTTCGGAATATCGGGAGTTTTTGAGGATACAATACGGGAATCTAAGTTGCTTTTTACAAAGAACAGCCGTTATTGTCCTTAGACAGTTACATACTGTAGCATCTGTGCGGAGGGGAAGCTCCGCGTAGGCTGACGGTTTACGTAGTTGCCGCGCTTTCCTCGGGTGAAATCATTAAGCAAGAGGCTTATTATGCAATACGTAAAAAGTGAAAAGTATCAAACACCACACTACTTTGCCAAAATTATGGGACCTAATCCGATAAAACTGGAGGAGGAACTGCTGCTTAACGCGGCGATTGACGGTAAGGACACGGTTATGGATTTAGGAAGCGGACAAGGACTGACCTCGGTATTTCTCGTCAAGGAATACGGCTGTCGGGTTTTTGCCACCGACCTGTGGAGCGATCCCAGCGAGAATATGCGGTTTTTTGAAAGCGAGGGGCTTAACGGCAACCGCATAATTCCCATAAAAGCGGACGCGGTTGATTTGCCCTACGCCAAGGAGTTTTTTGACGCGGTCGTATGCACTGATTCCTACAATTATTTCGGACGTGACAAGAGTTTTTTAGGTGAGAAGCTATTGCCGTACGTGAAGCGCGGCGGTTATATTTACATAGCCGTGCCGGGTATGAAAAAGGATTTGCACAGCGCGTTGCCGCAGGCTCTTCTGACCTCTTGGACGGCGGAACAGCTAGACTACATTCACGACAAGGACTATTGGTGCGATATTATCGGAGCCACCGAGGGAATTGAGTTTTCCGTTAAGGAGATGGAGGGTAACTTAGAGCTGTGGAAAGACTGGATTGCCTGCGATAACGAGTACGCCGCTAACGACAAAAAAGCAGTCGAGGCAGGAGCCTGCGACTACCTTAATTTTTTGGCAATAGTGATTAAAAGACTGTAAAATAGGTAATTAAGCAACCGTAAAAATAGCGGATAATCAGGGATTTTTGTGTTTTATTCTGACGTTGGTCGGACGATAAAGCAACCTGAAACCCTTATACGTGTTTACAGCGAAGAATCTCAAAACCGAGTTTTTCGTATATTTGTTAAAGACCTGCAACGCTCCGTCGCGGCAGGTTTTTATTTCCGCCTTAGTGCAGGGCAGGTTGTGGTGTGACGACCAAACGGTGTCGTAATCCAAGTCTAAAAGCTTGGCGTGAGTGGCAAGCATCTCTTCTATCGTCGTGGCGTGGGGCAGGAACATTAATAGCTCCTCGTTGGCTACGTCACCTATGAAAATCGTGCGCGTCTTGTCGTCCAGATAGGAAAGGGAGCCGAGGGTGTGCCCTGGGGTTTCGTACACTGTTATCGTTCTGCCGCCCAAGGGGAAAGTGTCGCCTTCCTTAAGAGGAATCAGCTTCGGTTCCTTCTTGACGGGGGAAAAACGGGTGCCCTTTAAGGTGGCGTTCAAGCCGCTTTTCGCTATCACCGCATAGCCCTTGCGCAGAATAACGCTTATCTTTTTTACCTCGGTTACGTCCTTTTCGCCTACGAAAAGCCTTTCAAATTGTCCTCTTCCGCCTGCGTGGTCCACGTGTGCGTGGGTAAGAGCCACGTCATAAGGCAGAGAGGTAATACCGCGGATAACCGCCGCAAAATCTCCTACACCCGTGCCGCAGTCGAGAACCAAGGCCCGCTCCTCGCCGCATATTACGAACATTGTGCTAAAGCCCTCGTTGACGAGGTAAATCCCGTTGCCCGTGTCCGTGACCTTATATTCAAAACTTTTTTTCATAGTGTCATCTCCGTTGTCGTTTGCTACCGATAATAATATCGGATATTGCAGGAATATCGGCTGTGTTTCGATATAAAAAAAGCGATTGAAGCAACCGCATTTTTTATCAGTCGTTAAGCTTTAATCTATCGAGCCTGTGGCAATTAGGTTGGCGTCGGTGCCTAAGACCTTTTCCATTACCACGTCGCCGCGCTTTACCTTGTGATCCAGCTTAAAGCCCTTGGTCAGCGCGATAAGGTCGAACATACGGTTCTTGGGGATTTCCTTATCGGTGCGAACGGGAAGTACGGGGCATTCCTCAAAAACGGTGGCTACCGTGGTGCATACCGTGCGCATAGGGTTAGTAACCTCGTCCTTAGCAAACTGCACGCCTCTGTTACAGGTCGCGCCTGTTACCGTGCCGTTTTCGATAGTGAGTTTACAGCTGTTGGGGCATACGATACATACAAGATCCATAACGCCGCCTCCTTATTCCAAAGATAATAGCACTTCGCTGTCAGCCGTCAGTCCGCATTGCGAAAAGTCCAAACGGAGCTTTTCCATCTCCGGTGGGCGCAAATTGCGGTATTTTTTGGTAATTACGGTTTTGCCGCCTGCCTTGACGGTCAGCGTAACGTCCTTTAGCTCGGACGCCGCGCGGAAATAAACGATAACCGAGCTGAGGTCGGCTTGAATATCCAGTTTAGAGGGTACCGCGTACAAAAACTTTTTATCCGTCTTTACGTCAATCAGCGTCCTCTCGGACTTGGCGTAAGTAGCCGCATAGCGACCTGCGAAATCCGCGTTTTCGCTGACGTAATCCACTAGGTCATTGACGTGCAAAGCGTTGCCGCAGCAAAATACTCCGTCTAACGAGGTCATATATCTTTGGTCGCAGACGGGACCTTTAGAGGAGTTGGAAAGGGTTGCGCCCAGATTCTCCGCCAGCTCGTTTTCGGGAATCAAGCCTACGGAAAGAATCAAAGCGTCACATTCGATAATCTGCTCCGTGCCTGCGATGGGGCGCATTTTGTCGTCCACCGCGGCGACCTCAACGGCGGTCAAACGCTCTTGTCCGAAAACGCGCGTCACCGTATGGGAAAGGTGCAGGGGAATACCAAAATCCTTAAGACATTGGTGTATGTTACGGGTTAAGCCGCCGGGAGTGGATTTCGCCTCGAAAACACCGACAACCTCCGCTCCTTCAAGCGTCAGTCTTCTCGCCATTATCAAGCCTATATCGCCGCTGCCTAAAATCACGCAACGCTTGGTGGGCATTTCACCCATTAGGTTGACGAAGTGCTGTGCCGTGCCTGCGGTAAAAATCCCCGCTGGGCGAGTGCCTTGTATAAAAACCTGTCTTGCGGTGCGTTCTCTACAGCCCGTCGCCAAAACGATAGCCTTGGTATCGATAACCTTTACGCCGTCACGGTTGACTACGGTAATGCGGTAGCCGCCGTCATAAGCCGTTATAGAGGTTACGAACGTCAGCGTCATACAATCCGCGCCGCACGCTGTGAACTTATCTACGTATCTGCCCGAATACTCGGGACCGGTAAGTTTTTCCTTAAAGGTAATCAGACCGAAACCGTCGTGAATACACTGCTTGAGGATTCCGCCCAGCTTAGCCTCTCTTTCGATTAACAAAACGTCCGCACCTGCGTCCTTCGCCGCTACAGCCGCCGCCAAACCGGCAGGGCCGCCGCCGATAACTACTACGTCCTTTTTCATCAAACCTCCGTAAACGCGCCGAGAACGGCGCACCTAGTCATTATAAGGGCTTTAGGGGGCTTTTGTCAATAGCAAAACCTTTCTTCGGCAAAGCCGCCCTAACTCCGCTTACTGCCGCCGCTTAATAAGGGCGATTCTTATAAGACGATACAACGCTCCGCTTCGCCTTTGGCGGTTTGTGCGGTTAAGGATTATTAACTGTTTTTGAAAAGTGGCTTCGGTAGCGTTCCTTGAAAAGCTGTTCGGCAGTGATTTTCTATGCTTTTTGACGGTGACGTTCATTTTGAAAAGTGGCTTGCTGTGCCATTCCTTATGAAAATGGTTTAGTCGTGAGGTTTTTTGAAAAGTGGCTTGGCGGTAGCGTTTCTTGAAAAGCTGTTCGTTACAAGCATTGGTTTTGAGAAAAAAATCGGTGGTAGTGTTTTTTTGAAAAGTAGCTTCGGTAGTGTTTAGATTTTTATTACCGCGCTTGGGGCTTTCGCGGACACCACGGCAACTATTGAGCGAAACCTCGGATATTTTTAAGAAAAAGCGGTAAAAATGTCGACTTATAAAAACTTAATTCTTTACTTGCGGCAGGGTTCGCGATATAATATAACTATTGCCGCCGTCTGTGTTTTTAGGAGCTTTGTGCGGCAAAATCCTTTTCGGACGGTACTTTTGATGAATGATACCAAGAAAATTATTTCCGTAATTTTTAAGCTGATAGTCGGCGTTAGCGCAATTACACGGGCATTGCCTTGTGCGCGTCTACAGGCTCCGACTCCTTTATGGGCGGCTTGACGCTACTCTTGTATTTTACCATACAGTCCAACATTTGGATTGGCGTGACCTGTTTGGCGTGCGCAGGAGTGATGATTGCCGAGCTGATAATGAAAAAACAGCTTTATCCTCAATGGCTCCGAGTGGTAAAACAGGTTTTTACCGTGTCCATAACCTTGACGGGCGTTGTGTTCTGCACGATGCTTGCGCCCTTTTTCGGCGCGGCGGCGTGGTCGGCGGCTAACGTGCTGACTCACGTAGTGGTTCCTTTGTTTGCGATTTTGGATTACGTACTTTTCGACTGGGAGGGCAATTTCACCTACAAAAAAGCCCTTTTCTCCGCAATTCCCCCCGTTTATTATTTGTTTTTCGCCTTGGCAGGCTACCTTGCAAACTGGGATTTCGGCGGCGGTCATAACTACCCCTACGCTTTTCTCAATTACGGCGGCAGTGCAGGCGTTTTCGGGTTTTCCACAGATCCCACCGATTCGTTATTCCTCGGCTCCTTCTATTGGATATTGATATTGGTGGTTTTCGTCCTAGGCGTGGCGTTCGCTTACACCGCAATAGCCAAGGCAATGAAAAAACGTACGACCTTGCCCCAAGCCGACGCTTAACCGAATAACAGGTATAGCTAAAACAGTACAAAAAATATAGCTAAAACAGTGACTTTAACCACACAAATCTGCGTTAAACTCACTGTTTTTTGTTATGGTTGAACGAACTTAACGAAAGCCGATTTGTTTTGACGAAATAATCTTAGAGAAAGCCGATTTGTTTTGACGAATAAGCCTAGTGAAAGCCGATTATGCTTTGACGAATAGGCTTAGTGAAATCCGATTTTTTGTTATAGCGGAATAAGCTTAGGAACAAAAAAGTTAATTTATAAAAGGCTATTGAGAACTGACGTTCATAATTTATGCAAATCAACTCAAAGCAAGCTCGTTATTCCGGTTAAAAGCGGTGTGGTTTTATAATTTTTTACTGTGCGATGCCGATTATTTTACGCTAAAGCTATTGCAACTTTTTTTGAATAGTTATAAAATAACTTTTAGTAGCAAAACGATTAATTGTAATGATAGAGGGTATTCTGCCGTTGCGGCAGAATGATAAGTGCGTTTTATTGATATAATCAGGAGATTGGATTATGCAAAAAAGAAGATTTACGTTATTGGTGTTATGCTTTTTGCTTATGGCGGTTGCCGCGGCTTTTGTTGCTTGCGGCGAGTTAACACCGTCTTCAGGCGACAGCAACTGCGAGCATACCTACGCTAAGGTAGTTACTGCGGAGCCGACTTGTACGGAAACGGGAACTGCGGTTTTTGTTTGCGATAAATGTCAGCATACATATACCGAAACCTTGCCTGCAAAGGGACACACCTATGCAGACACCGTAGTCAACTCAACCTGTTCGGATATAGGTTATACGAAGCACGTATGCTCAATCTGCGGCGATACGCATTCCGATTCGTACACGGATTCCTTGGGGCACGATTACGTAAACGGCGTATGTACGCGTTGCAACGCTAAGGAAATCAAGGGACACACCCACGATTATTCCATAGTAACCGTTGAAAAGGCGGCAACTTGTATGGATTCGGGTATCGAAAAGCGCAGTTGCGCCTGCGGTGAATACGTCACCTCTCTTACCGTTCCCACAGGTCACAGCTATACGGTTAGCGTAACGGCGCCTGCCTGCACTTCGGAAGGCTATACGCTTCATACCTGCATAAAGTGCAACGACTCCTATAAGGATACCATTACTGCGGCTTTGGGGCACTCTCTTTCCGCTTACGAGGTGAGCAAGGCTTCCACCTGCGCCGTCAAGGGTACCGCCGTTGCCACGTGTTCGATTTGCAAGGCGGAAGTAGCCAAGGAGCTTGCCTTGTCGGCAAGACACACCTACGACGAGGGCGCGGTAACGCTTGCCGCGACCTGCACAGAGGAGGGCGTTAGAACTTACACCTGCACGGATTGCGGCGTAACCAAAACGGCGGTGATAGGTAAGGTTTCTCATAGCTACGGCGAGGCGGCGGACGGCATAAGCACCTGCGCAAACTGCGGCAACACCAAGAAGGTACTGGGCGACAAATCACAGACAAGCTCGGTTATTTCGGTAGATACTATCAGCTCTGTCAGCGGCGACACCGCCGTTAAGGACGTGGAGATAGAGCTTTCCCACGCTTCCGTCGTTATCGACCCTGCTACTCTTGAACAATTTGCACTGGCAGGCGGTGCCTTGGAATTATCCGTTCTCCCTGCGGAGCAAGCCGCCGTTACCGAGGCGAAAAAAGCCTTGTCGGCAGGCGATTTGGCGCAGATAAAGGACGCTAACATACTCAGTTTCAGCGCAAAACTCGGCGTGGACGCGGTAAGCGAATTTGAGGGCAAGCTTTCCGTTACCATTCCCTATACCTTGTCGGCAGATGACGATCCCAACGCCTTGACTGTTTGGTATTTGGGCGCAAACGGATTGGTTAAAATAGAAAATTCCGTATATTCAAACGGTTTCGTAACCTTTGAAACAACGCACTTCTCCTACTACTTTGCCGAAATCGAGGAAACTTCCTGCGAGGTGGTCGGACACGCTTACGTAAAGACGGTGGTTCCTGCAACCTGTTCGGAAAAGGGTTATACCGTCAGCAGTTGTTCCAAGTGCGGCAAAACCACTATCGGCGAATACCGTGACGCGCTCAAGCACGAGTACGAGGGCAAGGTCAAAAAGGCCGCCGATTGTACTCATAAGGGCGTTAAGGAGTATATCTGCACCAAGTGCGGCAACAGCTACGTTGAGGAGCTTTCCGCAACGGGGCACAACGCGGTCAAAGACGCCCCCCTTGCGGCAGGTTGCGTTACTTCGGGACTTACGGCAGGCTCCCACTGCACTCTTTGCGGCGAGGTTTTCGTAAAGCAAACGGTCATTACGGCGATAGGACACGATTTTACCTCCAAGGTGACGAAAGAGGCCACCGAAACCGAAGCAGGAGAGATAACTTATAGCTGTTCCCGTTGCGACTATTCCTATCAAGAGGTGATTGCCGCAATAGGCATAAAATATGACGAGGGCACAATAACGCGTGCCGCCACCTGTACGGAAAAGGGCGAAAAGACCTTCACCGCTCTTAGCGGAACCGCATCCTATACCGAGGAGATTCCTGCGTTAGGTCACGACTTCGTAAATCACGACGCTATCGCGCCTACCTGTACGGAAGACGGTTGCCGTGAGTACGTTACCTGCTCCCGTTGCGACTATACCAACAAGGCGGCGGTTGCGGCGTTAGGGCATAAGTACGAGCGTAAAACCGACTCGCCCACCTGTACCGCGGACGGCTTGGCTACCTACGTTTGTTCCGCTTGCTCCCACAGCTACACCGAGGTGCTACCCGCAAGCGGTCACGTTGACGGCAACGGCGACTGCTATTGCGACAAATGCGCTACCTATCTGAACGAAGGTCTGGTCAAGGTCAGCTTTTCTTTCCGCAGTGAAATCGATTTGGGCTACACTTACCTTTCCTCCGATTTGTTCGCAGACGCTACGGTCACTCCCGAAGAACTGATTGAAGGGCGTTCCGCGGAGTTTGCCAAGCTGCTCAAGGACAAGGGCTTTGACGCCGCCGATTTGATAATCAGCAGTGTAACGCCTGTTTCCGCCACAGCATACGAGGTGGTGTTCGATTCCGCTAAGGGTGCTTCCGACGAGGTAACGGTAAGCACTTATATAAACGGGGATTTATCCGCTACCGAAACGGTCGCTTTTGTCAAACTGCAAATTTACTTAACCTCGCTTACGCAGGAGCTTAGAGCGCGTTACGTTGTTGACGAGGTGACAAACGACGAGTCGGGCAACGTCAAAATATATTGCACCGTCAAGCTTAGCGTTATGCTTTACGCGGACGGCGAGTATAAGGAAACGGTTGATTTTGAAACGCTTGACCAACTCAACGCGTACTTGGACGGCTTATCGTCCGTTTACGAGCAGTACGCTATGACTATGATAGCAGGCGGCGGCGGTTATCAAATCTACGCCGACAGTAAAAACGCAAATCGCGTGTACGCCACCGTGTATTTAGGTAGCGACGCAATATATAACTCACTGCCGTTCGATGACGTTGAGGATTACGAAGAGTTTGCGGACTCCTTAAAGGAAAAGTATTCCGATTTTGACTTTGCCGAGAATTGCGAGGGTAACGCTTATACCATAACTTTCACAGAGCAGGTTCAAAAGGTCGGTTATCTGTACGTGTTTGCCGATTACGAACAAAAGGACGTTGTTTTGATAGACGACGCCGTTCAAAGCCACCTGGATAGATATACCTCTACCTATGAGGACTTCGGCTATACCGTCACCGTCAATTACGTGGGCGACGATATATATCTGTACGCCAACAAGCTTGTTGCGGTTAAGTTTAATTTAGAGCTCGTTGACGGCGGCAACGTCATTTCTATGGACTTCGATACCCAAGAAGAGCTTGTAAACGTCGTTAAACAGTACCTTTATATGGGCTACACCGTTGCCGATGAAACCCAATTCTTCGTGAAAATGGAGAGCGGTAAAAATCCGATATCCGTAATTGTCGTAGCCGATAAAGAGGGCAACGTTATCAAAAGATTTGAGATCGGTTCTGCCGAAAGTATGGAAGTTGTCAGAATCAGACTGCAAAGCCTTTTGGACGCCAACGGATATACCGTATCCGAAGCGGTCGAAAGCAACGGTTGCAGGACTTTGACGGTAGGCACGTCCACCAAGATAGACGTTTTAATCAACGGCGAGCTTGTTTCTTCCCAGACGCTGACAAGCGAGACGGTAGAACAATTTGTCAAGAACGTCAAAGACCAGTACGAGCCTATCGGCACGGTTGTCGTTACCGAGGGCAGCGGCAGTATATCCGTTGACGTTACGTTGGTTATGAAAATCGAACTGGTGGTGCTCGGCGTATCGAAGGGCACTATGAGCTTTGACAATACGAGCGACTTTGTATCGTACTTAAGCGAGCTGCTCAAAACCTACCGTGAATACAAGGTGGAAATGCAAAAGGCAAGCGACGGCGGCGTTTTGGTAAACGTCCGCGAAAAAACCACTTTTTCTTGCACCGTTACAGTAACGTTCCCCGACGAGGAGTCGGAAACCCGTACCTTCAGCGAGGCGGACGCATACAATAACTTCTTTGCGGAGCTAAGAGAGAGCTATCCGGAAACGGAGTATGAATTCTTACTTATCACCGAGCCGGATTCGGAAGGGGCTGACTCCGTAATGAAACTTACCATTCGCGAAAGGACTGACATTCATACCACCGTTAAGGTGCTTACCGACGAGGGCAAGGAGCTGTTTACCTTGCAACTGACGGCAGGGAAAGACGATTACCAAAAGTGCGTTACGGATAAATTGAAAACCGACTATGCCGATATTAATTACGTTATCGTGGATTACAAAACGGAGAACGGCGTCGTAACGTACACGGTTGAAGTCCGCGAAATCGATAAGAGCGCCACGGTAACTTTCGTTATCAACGACGAAAAGGCTTTCGAGAAAAAATACGAAACGGCTGAAGACTTGAACGAGGTTTTCGTAGTAGTACTTAAGCTTATTGAAAACTGCGGCATAACTAAGGAAGTAAGCTACGACGGCAATAACGTGAGCGTGGCTATGGAGCTTGACAGCTACGTGCTGAAAGTGGAGTTGTTGGGCGAGCAAAAAGCCGCCGTGGAATATACCACCGCCGCGGAGTTTGCGACAGCGGTCGGCGAGCTTATAGTCGAGTCGTTGAAAAACGATATTTCCGCAAAAGTCGAGGACGACGTGATAGAAATCGTCGTTACCGAAAGGCCGCCTGTCGGAGCAGTTTACGTAAAAGTTTACGTTTTGGGCGAACTGACCGTTACCAAGCAGTTTACGGCGGAACAGGCTGACGAGATTCAGCCCTATATCGACTCCTTGGAAGAAGAGTACGCCGATATGACGATGAAGGTTATTCCCAGCAACAACGACTATTACGTTTACTTCAACCAAAAAACCGTAGTCATAGAAAAGTATTTCTTAGTGGTTGAAACGGAAGACGGCACCGAGCTTTCCAAAGTGGAATGCAAGGATTACGATGAGCTTAAAGACGCCATTGGTTCGGCGGAAGACCGTTACGTATCGTTGGGTTACGTGGTGGTGAGCAACACGAATCTCAACGACGTTACTACCATTGTCGTGAAACTTGCGGAAACTCCCGTTACGCGCGTAAACGTCAAGACCTACGTCAACGGCGAGTATTACGGAGATATATCCTTTGAAACAGAGGACGAGATGAACGAGGACATAAACGACTATTTTAAGAATACGTACGTTTTTGAAAAGCTTGAGAAGGATGCGGAAGGACAATACCTTGCGTACTACGTCAGCGAGGAATACAACCCCGTTACCGTTAAACTGTATGTGGACGGCAAGGCGAACTCTACGACAAACTTCAAGAGCAAAACAGCAATGGAGCAGAGCTTAGCTACCTATTTCGGTGAGGAAAGCACCATTTGCTTTACTGAGTATGAAGAGGACGAAAGCGGCGTTTATTTTGCGTATTTCACCACGGGTAGCGACCAAACCTTCTTGCTTAACGTTAAGGTGTACTTAGACGACGTTTATTCCGAAACGATAACCTTCAAATCCGAAGATAAGATGAACGCGGAATTGCGTGATTATCTGAATGGCTATTCCTTCAACGGCGTTACGCAAACGGACGACGGCACTTACAAGGCGAGCTATAGCAAGCTGATAACCGAGGATAATACCGTGTACGTTGACGTTTTCGTCGATCATAAGTTTAAGCAGAGCATAACGTATGCCAGCAAGGACGCTATGATGGCGGCAATCAAAACCTTGTTCGGCGAGGAGTATCGCTTCTTACAGGTGGAGGAGAACGGCTCCCGATATTCTGCAAGCTTCACAAGCGAACCTGAAACAACGACGATAGAGGTTGCGCTTTACGTCAATCAGGAGTACTACGGCAAGGCAACCTACGATAGCCTTGACAAGATGAACGAGTTTGTTAAAAACTACTTTTTCAGCACGGAATATACCTTCGTGGAGCTGTTGCAGGACGCTAACGGTGGCTATTGCGCATACTTTAATTACGTAGAACAGCCTAAGGAGCCCCAGATTACCGTTTACCTGTATGTGGACGGCATCTACGATTCACAAACAACTTTCGACAGCAAGGAAATTATGGACGAGTCGATAGAGTATATATTCTATGGTCAAAGTGAACTTGATAATATCGAGCAGGTCGATGATTACACATACAATGCGTATTACAAATCCGTAGCGGATCCCGTAGAATACTTTTACGTATCCCTGTTCTTGGACAACGAATTTATTTCGCAATCAAGCTATACCTCCGAGGAGGAAGCTAATGCCGCGGCTCCCACCTTGTTCGGTGAAGGGTACGTTTTGGTTTCTATAGAGCCTTTAGACAACGGTATTGCGGTGTTTTTTGAAACGCAAGCCGAAGTAACCGTAAATGAATAAGCTTTTCCGCTCCAAAAAAACGCAAAAATCGGCACCTTGTCTATCAACAGAGCTTATCGAACTTGACCTATACGCAAGGATAAGATTAACAAACTCATTCCAAAAACGCAAAAGCCCTGACTTGCCGTCAGGGTTTTTTGTTAGGTGCTTTTTGCCGCATTTTTGATATTCCGTTATGGAGTTTATATTTCAAAACGCATAGAAAAAATTAAAAAACTAAGTCGGAGTTCGACTTAGGTTTTAGGTGGTGGCGAGTGGTTGAAGAAATCCGCACACTGATTTTAGAGTGGTTCTTGTCAATTAGCCAACTAATAGACATTCGGTGGCTCGTATTTGGACATTCTCTTATCGACTAAACGGAGTTTTTACATCATTGTAACTTTGCGATTTTTGTTTCAAGTTTTTGCACAAACTGTCCTACAAAATATCCATCAATAAAACGATGATTGACATCAAGAGTCATATTAATCATATATTTTCCATTTTGCTCCGTATATTTGCCCCAAACAAGTATAGGCGCTGTATCGTCCTTTAATTTCGGATCAGTATAATCTCGTTCATTAGTACACATCGTAATATCTGCCCAAGGAATACACGAATAGATAATTTGCGATTCCCTCAATCCCTCTAAAACACTTACAGACAATGGATTTTTACTGCTTTCCTCACGAGCTTTGGTTACAAATTCGATAATATCACCATCACAAGGAAGAACTACCATATGAAAGCTGCTTGCACCTTTCATTAAGTCAGTGAAACAAGGCACGCGGCGATCGATTTTATATACTTTATTGTCTTCCGTTTCCAGCAAAAATTCATCTATTTCGTTTATGGATTGTGTACATAAATAAATCAGCGAATAATAAAAGGAGATATTATTTTTTTTTGTAAATTGAAGTAGATTTGTAATATCAATATTGAAGGCAACACAATAGTGCGGTGTTGCACACTTTGAATAAAATTCAAAGTGCTCTTTCCTTTCCCAATGATTAATATCTATTACTTTTTTCATATTTACCTCCCATAAATTCAAACCTGTTGAATTAAGTATAGAATATTTATGCACCACTGTGTAGCTTTTTTAAGTAAAACTAATTTAAGCTTAAGGTTCTGCACTTGAAAATATAATTCACCGAACAAAGAAAAAACCTAAGTCGGAGTTCGATTTAGGTTTTAGGTGGTGGACTTGCGCCATCTAAATCCGAACTCAATTCTTGCTCTAATTCGTCAAGTGGTACCGTTTTTGTGCCGTCTTTGTAGTTAAAAGTGAATATTATGCGGTCGTCATATAGGTAAATGCTATTGACGAAGCCGTCTATCAAATGTTTGCGGCTTTCAAGGTTGTTTACGTCTATCTTGCGAAACTTCTCTATCCAAAAGATTATATGTTCCTTGGTTATCTGCGGTCTTTGCAATTCCTCGCTGAGTATGGCGACTTCGATTTCGTGTTTTGTTGCCTCCAACTCGTCAAGGCGTTTCTTTGCCGAAGTATTAAACAGACCTTGTTGTACGGCGTTAATTCAGGCGTGCGACAATGTAACTTTCAATCTGCAAAATATACGTTAACGCCTTGCCCGAAAGTGAAACGCTTGACATACGCAGTGAAAAAGACTAATATACTTTGAGGTAATTGTAATCTATTATAATACCAAAAATATGCTTTGCGTCAAAGCGCATTATGAAGAATTGAATGAAAAGAAAACTGTTTTTGTTGCTTGCTATACTTTCGCTTGTATGTCTGGTTTTTACCGCGTGCAGCGGAAAAGACGAACCTATCGTCAGCGGTCGCACACCCGTTGGTATAGAGGTTGTCAGCCAACCGACCAAGGTAAACTATACTGTGGGTGATACGCTGGATACGAGTGGTTTGACTATAAAGGTCAAATTCGACGACGATACCTACAGCGACGAAATCAGTGTTACGGAAATACAGCTTTCCGCAGACTTGACGACCGTTGGCGAAAAGACGGTAACCGTCAAATATACGTTAGACGGCACCGAGTATCAAGCCACGTTTACGGTTAACGTTGCCGCCGCGATCGAAGAGCACACCCATAGCTTTGATTCTGTTTGGCAAAAGGACGCTCAAAATCATTGGAAAACCTGCACCTGCGGCGAGGTCGGCAACACCGCCGCCCACACCTACGGCAATTGGGTAAGCGTGACCGCTGCTACCTGCACGACAGTTGGCACGGAGAACCGCGTTTGCTCAGTTTGCGGTTTTACTGAAACGCGTGATACGGCCGTGCTCGGTCACTCCCTTGTGCACCACGACGCTAAGCCTGCCACCTGTACTGAGTCTGGTTATGATGCCTACGACACCTGCTCAAGATGCGACCACACAACGTACGCGGCAGTCACTGCACTCGGTCACGCCCTAGTGCACCACGATGCCAAGCCTGCCACCTGTACCGAAGCGGGTTATGACGCATACGACACCTGCTCTAGATGCGACCACACAACGTATACAGCAGTCACTGCGCTCGGTCACACGGGCGGCACGGCAACCTGCACCGCTCAAGCGGTTTGCACACGTTGCTCCACGGCGTATGGCGAGCTTTTGCCTCACGAATATTTTGATTTCCACTGCGTGGATTGCGGTGCAGAGCAGGATTTGCCTGCAAGCGAGGGCTTGAGCTACGTGCTTAACGCCGCAAAGGACGGATACATAGTCATTTCCGCCGATGCTTGTATCGACGACGTCGTCGTCATTCCCTCAGAGTATCGCGGTTTACCCGTGACGGAAATCGGAGAGAATGCTTTCTGCTACTCGTCTATAACCGCCGTCAAAATCCCGTCAAGCGTGAAAACCATTTCGTACGCGGCATTTGCCGATTGTTTCAACTTGACTGCGGTCACTATTCCGTCGAGTGTCACGTATATGGTCGAAGATGCATTTGACGACTGCTTGAAATTGAATTTTGTCACAAACCTCAGCGAAATATTCTTCCCGCCGATTAATTATTATGAAGACTACACCAGTTTCGAAATCAGCGAGCAAAGATACAGCTTGACCGCTCCTTTCGCTCTGACGATAGCTACCGACGACAACGGCGTCGTGACGTATAACGATAGGGGCAAGATAAGCATAATCGACTACGTCGGCACCGCCGCCGACCTCGATTTGTCAGGATATACCGACATACACTCCGTGGGTCCCTGCGCCTTTGCCTATTCCGAGACTCTTCAAAGCTTGATCCTGCCGAATGGTCTTTACGAAATACATGCCCGGGCGTTTTACGGTTGCGTCAATCTTCATTATCTCGAAATACCCGCAAGCGTTGAATACGTGGAGGGAGATCAGTCGGTCGCCGATTGCCTCAAGCTTGTCAATCTCCGCAATTTGAGCGATAAGGACGTGCTTGATTCCAATCGTGAATACGACTACTGCCAGGAGGTGACAACCGCAAGCGGAGAATTCTTGAATAACGTGGTCACTGACGGCAACGGCGTGCAGACCGTCGTAATTGACGGTGTAAAGTACCTGTTCGGTTACGTGGGCACCGACAGCACGTTGGATTTGTCGGCATATACCGATTGTACCGCAGTGTACAACGGCGCTTTTTCCGGCAGCAAAATCGAATCGCTTATTTTGCCGGAAAACATTAAATATCTCGAAAACCATATTTCTGGCGAACGCAGTCGTCTGACTTCGATCGTTTTGCCCAAAAATATGCAAAGCTTCGAGGGTAGCGCGCTGAGAAACTGTACCCGTCTCAGCTCGATCACTTTGCCCGCAGGCAACCGATTCTATCGCGTCGAAGGAAATTGCGTGATAGACGTGATGAACAACGCCGTTGTTTTCGGTTGCAGAACGAGCGTTATCCCCGAGGGTGTTGAAATCATAAGCAACTTTGCTTTTTGCAACTGTGTCGGCTTGACCGAAATAGCGATACCGTCCTCCGTCAAGGAGATAAAAGATGACGCCTTTACCGGCTGTGTCAATTTGACGAAAGTTACGTTGCCGAAGAACCTTGACGAAATCGGAGAAGACGCGTTCTGCAATTGCTACAGTTTGACGACGTTTGAAATAGAGCAAGGCAACGATACGTTCAAGTTCGAGAACGGTTGCCTCTACAATACGGAGCACGGGAATACTATATTTGCAACGCTTGACGCCGACACTCTTCCCGAAGGCGTCAAGATAGTGAGCCCCAATACGTTCCTCAAATATACGAGGGCAGAAACCGTGACCTTGCCGTACGGCGTGTTGGAACTCTGTGAAAACGCCTTCTACAAATGTATCGTGTTGGAACGCGTGGTATTGCCGAAATCCTTGCAAGACATATCTTTGTATACCTTCAAAAGATGCAACAACTGCAGTTTGTACTATGAGGGCGACGTATTTCAGTGGATGGACGCCGGCTTCGACGATATTGAAATTGAGATTTTCCAAAATGCGCTCCTCTATTCTGAGGAGTTCTATGAGGGCGATTGGTGCTATCTTGAAGGAGAAATCCACGTGTGGAAAGCTTGCTCCTCGCACGAATTCAGCCCCGCCACCTGCGAACTTCCCGAGACCTGCACACTTTGTGGTTATATGCAAGACGCACCGCTCGGTCACGAGGGCGGCACGGCGACCTGCACAGCAAAAGCCGTCTGCACCCGTTGCGGCAAGGAATACGGCTTGCTTGCCAAACACGACTTTACGGACGGCGTCTGCGTGGCTTGCGGCTATACCTGCACTCACGTTTACGACGGCGCTTTGACCTGCATCGACCACGCCTGCGAGCTTTGCGGTAAGACGATCGAGGCGACTGCCGAGCACGACTACGTCGAGGATGCTACCATAGTTTTTGACAACGGTATCGAAGAGGTATCGGGCTTGACCATAACGAACGACGAAATCTTCCCGTTTGAGTACGACGGCAAACAAATAATTTCTACCAATCACAAGGCGCTGTCGACCTCAACGCTGACCATCACCGCACGTTTCAAGTTGAATCTGTGCTTCGAACTGTTGGCTATAAGCGAGGGCGATTGTGATTACGTAACGTGCTACGTCAACGGCGTAGAATACGGCTCTTGGTCCGGAATGCTTGACGAGGATGATGCGGATTATATAGATATAAAACTCCTTGCGGGAGACGTGCTCACGATTTCGTACAGCAAGGATTATAGCGAATCATATGGAAACGACGCTGTCGTTATCAAAAATTTGATCGTATCTTCCCGGATACAACCTCGCCACGCTTGTTCGCCTGCCGAATGCACTCTGTGCGGCACCGCCAGAAGCTCTGCCGAGCACGACTTCGACGAGGCGACCTGCACGCACGTCTCAACCTGCAAGGTCTGCGGTGTAGACGGCGACTTCTTGCCGCACACCTACGGAGAGTACGTGTCCGACGACAACGCCACCTGCACGCAAGACGGCACGGAGCACGCCGACTGCACGGTCTGCGGTCATCGGGATACCCGGGACGTCGCAGGCTCGGCACTCGGTCACACGGGCGGCACGGCAACCTGCACCGCACAAGCGGCTTGCACTCGCTGCGGCGAGAAATACGGCGATATGTTGCCGCACACCTACGGAGATTACGTGTTCGACAATAACGCCACCTGCACGGCGGACGGCACGGAGCACGCCCTCTGCACGGGCTGCAACGACTGCGATACGAGGATAGCCACAGGCACTGCGCTCGGTCACACGGGCGGCACGGCAACTTGCTCCAAGAAAGCGGTTTGCACGCGCTGCGGCGAGGAATACGGCGACACGTTGCCGCACACCTTTGACGAGGATTACAACTGCACGGTTTGCGGCGCTTTCAAAGGCAGCACCGCCAATATGACGTTTACGTTGAATGCGGCAGGCGACGCCTACGTGCTGACAAAATACACCACTCAGATTTCCCAAGACCTATACTTGCCTACCGTCTACAACGGTCTCCCGGTCACGGAAATCGGCGACAGCGCATTTTACAATGTAAACTGTACGGGCATTTTTATACCGAGTAGCATTACTAAAATCGGTGCAAAAGCGTTTCAATTTTGCGATAATCTCACTGAGATACGGCTTCCCAATAATTTGGTATCTATCGGCGACATGGCGTTTGACTATTGCATCTGGCTACTCTCAATCACCATACCGGCGAGCGTACAGACCATCAGCAAAGATGCGTTTAACAGATGTGAGCGGCTTATATACGTCACCAATCTCAGTGCATTGACGCTGTCGTTTAACAAAGACGTAGTGGGCAGAGAGGTACGCACGAGCACCGAAACCGCCTTCACCACGACGATAACCAAGGACGAAAACGGCATCGAGATTTTACAGACGGGCAACGATAAATATATTTACAGCTACACCGGTCCTGCCGACGTGGATTTGACTGCTTATACCGACGTCAAGGGGTTGTATACGAGAGCTTTCGATGGGGCACAAATCACTTCGCTAAAGCTTTCGGACAGTATGACCGAGTTGATGGAGCATTCCATTTCATATTGCTACGAATTGGAGTACGTGGTTCTGCCTGCCGGCTTCACGACTGTGCAGACTTACGTTTTCTACTATTGCAAGTCGGGCATGATCGTTTATTTCAAGGGCACGAGCGCACAGATGACCGCCGTCGGGTTCGATACCGACGACGTGACGCCGTACTACTATTCGGAGACGGCGGCGGAAGGTGCTTGGCACTACGTCGAGGGCGAACCAACGGTGTGGCAACTCTAACATAAACCAAATATGCACGAGCCGCACAATATAGGTGTCTATCCGTCCCCACTAAGCAATAAGTTTACGCCCGAAACGTCAAGATTATTGAGCTTGCCTATTCGGTTGTTATTGGTCACGTTAACCCCGGCGGTATGCTTGAAAGTATCATCAAGCACGTAGACAAGCCGATAACGATTTTGGATAAGCAATAAATCTTTAGAAACAGGGATAAGCAATAAATCATTTAGAAAAAGTAAGGAAGTCATAAACGGACTTCCTTTTTCTTTATATAGCGTATAAATAAAAAATAAATCCGAACCAATCTTGTTACGACTGAATTCGGATTTATCCGTTTGGTGGAGATAAGCGGGTTCGAACCGCTGACCTCTTGAATGCCATTCAAGCGCTCTACCAACTGAGCTATACCCCCACGGTAATCGGTTAATATGAAATTAAAAGTATTTTAGCATTATCTAAAATGGCTTGTCAACTGTTATTTTGACAAGTTGTCAGCCCGTGCGAAAAAGAGCGCGTAGCGGCAATCATAAGTATCATATCCGAGCTACAAAAGCCGTGACTGTCGGCGAGTTGAGGGTGTATTGGGGTAAATTTGATTACCGTTATTGAAAAGGTTGTTTGATATAAGAGGGTTAAGACCTAAAATACCGCGTTGTTACCGCTGGCACGCTATGAGGAAAGAGAGATAGCGTTTGAGGCTTGCTGAAAAATTACGTTGTCGCGTTAAAAGTACAAAAATAAAGCCGTGACTATCGGCAAGTTAGGGGTGTATTGGGATAAACCGTTATTGAAAAGGTTGTTTGATATGAGAGGATTAAGACTTAAAATACCGCGCTGTTACCGCTGGCACGCTATTAGGAAAGAGAGATAGCGTTTGAGGTTTGCTGAAAAATTACGCTGTCGCGTAGAAAGTACAAAAAATAAGGACGATACTGTCGGCGAGCAAAGGCGAATAAGGATAATTCTTGATATGGGTGACAAAAGCCCAAAACGGCAGGAGCAGAACCGCAAGCACCGAAAAAAGTAACGTGTAACTCACGGCAAGGCAGGGGAAATAAGGGTAATATAGAATGTGATTTTTGAATAAAGTTATTGGAGCATAGCCGTCAGCATTTTGATGACGATGCCGCGCATTTTGGCGTAATCCAGATAGTCGTGCTTGTCGAATGCCGCCTCGTGTGCGTAGGACTGGACGGTTTCCATCGCCAAATGGACTCTTTCGGCGGTATCGGGCTTGTCGTAGCCCAAAAGCACCAGCTTGTCCGCCAATCGACGGGTGATGTCGTTCTCCAACTGGATAAAACGGTTATAAACCGCCTCGTCCGTATGGGAAAGCGAATGAAGCGTCTCGTGCATTGCGGCGTTGCGGATATGGGTTTCGACTGTTTTGTCGATAATATGCGGCACGATAAACTCAAAATCCAAGGATTTCAGCTGGTCGAACATATCGAAAATAGGGGCGAAGACGTTGGCTATATAGAGGTTAAGCACCTCCAGAAGAATATCGCGCTTGTCGTGAAAATAACCGTACACTATACCTGTGGAAACGCCAGCTTTTTTTGCGATTTCCACTGTGTTGGTGCTGAAATAGCCTGCGGTGGCAAAAAGCTCGTAGCCTGCATTGATAATGCGGTTTTTCTTGTCGATGGAACGCTTTTGTTGCGGTTCGCGTATCAATTCAGCCATACAATATCCTCCTAATACTCGGTTAATTATACTACCTTCGGGGCGAATATGTAAACCCCCTAACCAAAAAAATGCAATAATCTGAAATTATTTTCATATTTTGCGTAAAACAGTTGACACAAGGGAAAAGCGGCGTTTATAATAAGGGCAAATATGAAACAAAGTTCACATTACAACCTACCGTGAACCGCAGTAAGGCGAAGACATAACGGCGAATTTGGTGACGCGATTACCGAAAAGTGCGAAATTAAGCTGACAGTCCGATACGAGGAGAAGGCGCGGCAAGCGGCGGCGGTAAATGTGAGCGAGGAGAGCAGTATGGATAAAAAACTAAGCGAATTCAGTATTGGAGAAAAGGGCGTAATCAAGCTCGTTGCAGGCGAGGGCTTGATACGCCGCCGACTTTTCGATATGGGGATTACACCCGGCGCGGCGGTATGGCTGAAAAAGCGCGCGCCCCTAGGCGATCCTATCGAGATTAATCTGCGCGGTTATGAGCTGACTCTGCGTAAAAGCGAGGCTGAAAACGTCACGGTGGAGGTATAAACTATGTTAAAATTTGCTTTAGCAGGCAATCCCAACAGCGGAAAAACCACCCTATTCAACGCTTTAACCGGTTCTACCGCCCACGTGGGCAACTGGCCGGGCGTAACCGTTGACAAGCGCGAGGGCGTTTATAAAAAATGCGCCGAGCCTATATCCATAGTGGATTTACCGGGCATATATTCTCTTTCGCCCTACACCCCTGAAGAGGTGATTTCGCGTAATTTCCTATTGGATGAAAAGCCCGACTGTATCATCAACATAGTGGACGCGACCAATCTGGAGCGTAACCTGTATTTAACCACACAATTAATGGAAATCGACATACCCGTAGCGGTGGCACTCAATATGATGGACGAGGTGGAAAAAAACGGCGACAGCATAGACGTAGCGGCTTTGGAAGAAAGGCTGGGCTTGCCCGTAGTTGCCGTATCCGCGTTGAGAGAAAAGGGCTTAGACGAGCTGATGAGCCGCGCCTATGACAGTTCCAAAACTCCCCGAAAGGGCAAGACCGTGCTTTCGGAATCTCCTCTTCGTCACCTTATCGGCGACTGCGAAATCGCGCTTAGAGGACAGGGCATAGATAACGCGCTCTTCCACGCGATTAAGCTGGTGGAGTCGGACGAGCTGGAAGTCAAGTCGCACCCTGCCTCCAATGCAATGGTGGAGGAGTTCAGGAAAACCTTTAACGACGAAACCTTCGGCGGCGATATCGAGGCGTTAATCGCAGACGGCAGATATAAGTACATAACGGGGCGTTATTCGCCCACCCTAACGCGGCACGCTCCTTTCGGCGGCGACAAGGCAAACCTGACGCGCTCGGACAAAATCGACAGAGTTTTAACCCACAAGCTGTGGAGCATACCCATATTCTTGATAATCCTCTTTGCAATTTTCCATCTCACCTTTTCGGAGGACTTGCTGTATCTGGGTGCGGCAGGCGTATTCGGTGAAGCGGACGGAGAAACGGAAGCGGCTGTGACCGCGGAGACGGAGAGTGAGGGCGAGATAGCCGGCTTTTTAAGCGGCGTTACCGTCAACACGATTTTCGGTTACGAGGAGGGAGTTTATTCCCCCGGTGTGGTGCTGTTCAACGTAATGGAAACCTTTACGGGCTTACTTGACGCTTGCGCAAGGCAGGGCTTGCAGGCGCTTTCCGCCCCCGAGTGGGTGGTGGGCTTGTTAGCGGACGGCATACTGGGCGGAGTCTTCGCGGTGCTGGGCTTTTTACCCCAAATCCTATTGCTGTTCTTCTTCTTTTCGCTATTGGAAGACAGCGGATATATGGCACGCGCCGCCTTTATTCTGGACAGGATTTTCCGCAAATTCGGGTTGTCGGGCAGGGCGTTTATGCCTATGATTATGGGCTTCGGCTGTTCGGTTCCCGCAATGATTAACACCCGTACCCTAGCCGACCAACGGGAAAGAACCGCAACGGTCAGAGTTATCCCGTTTTTCTCCTGCGGCGCAAAGCTCCCCATTCTCACTGCGATTGCAGGTGGTATCGTGCAGATGACGGGCTTCGGCAACGGCGATTTGATTACCTACGGAATGTATTTATTGGGTATAATCACCGCGATAGTCAGCGTTATCCTAATGCGTAACACCACGATGAAGGGCGATACGCCCCCCTTTATAATGGAGCTTCCCTCCTACCGTATGCCGGGATTTAGGAACCTGATGCTCCACCTTTGGGATAAGGCAAAGCACTTTATCAAAAAGGCGTTTACCGTAATTCTCGCCTCAACCGTGGTAATTTGGCTGATTTCGCACTTCTCTCCGTTCTGGGAGTTCCTGCCCGACAGCAGAATGAACGAAAGCATACTGGCAGGC
Source organism: uncultured Christensenellaceae bacterium (assembly GCA_964368645.1). Taxonomy (GTDB): domain Bacteria; phylum Bacillota; class Clostridia; order Christensenellales; family CAG-1252; genus JAEDHM01. Next base: position 9,030 of record CAYJBY010000012.1, on the reverse strand, counting down.
TTCGGCGGCTTGATTCAACCGCTGTTTACGCCGATGGGCTTCGGCTCTCAATTAGGCGGCTACGGGTGGGTTTTCGCGGTGGCGGCATTGACGGGCTTGCTTGCCAAGGAAAACGTAATTGCGACCTTCGGCACGTTGGGTGCGTGTATCGCAGGGGCGGCTCTTGACGTGGAAACCGACGGCGGAGTGTCTGCGGTGGTGCAGATGATTAGCTCAACGGGAATAGGCGTTCCCGGGTTACTGGCTTTTATCGCTTTCAATATGACTACTATTCCTTGCTTTGCCGCGATAGCTACGGCAAAAGCGGAATTGCCCAGCAAAAGCAGTTATCGCAACACGCTTTTGTTCTGGATTGCAACGTCCTACGTTGTGGCAAGTATGGTGTATCTCATTGGCTTAAGGTGGTGGACGGTGTTTATATTCCTCGGCGTTTGGGCGGCGGTTATTGCTGTAATCGTCCTTAACAATAAGGGTAAAATCCACGTTAAACTCCCTGTGAAAAACAAAAAAGCTCCGAAAAAAAGTGCCTGCGCAGGTGGTTGCTCCGAGTGTCCGTATTGTTGCGGCTCAAAAACCGAAAAGCATAAAAACCATTGCGATTGAAGCATAGAACTTTAGCAAAAAACATAGAATTTTGAAAACGAAAGGGACGGATATTCCGTCCCTTTTTACTGTTTAATAAAAATTCGGAATGATAATGTGACCGCCTGTCGGCGAGATTCTTTAACCACCCCACAATAACACTACGTGTTTTTGCGGGGAACCCCGGAAATAGTCAGGTCACTCCTCAGAATGACACGTTTTTTGCAGGAACTGTCATTCTGAACGAGCGTTTACGCGAAGTGAAGAATCTCGCATTTATGCGGTATTCTCTAGTCCATATAAAAAGCGGTTATAAAAAACGTCGTCTATGGTGGTTTTAGGTACTGATAATCAAATTGATAATCAGTTTAATCTTCGCATTTATGCGGTATATTTTAATCCCTATTCCCCCCAAAAAAACCGTTACGGTTACTTTGACAGCTTATACCAAAGGTAAGACAGCAGATTAATCGGTTTTAAGAAGACGCGCAGTCTTTTAATCAGGTCGCTAAGCGGTGAGCCTGCCGCCTTAACCGCCGTCACGTCGCGGAGCGTAAGCCCCTCGGCAAAGGACTCAGCGGATAGGTCGCTTTTCTGCGTTACGGTTACGCTCTCATTAGGCAAAAGGTCGAAATAATTGTCGCTGAAGGGTGCGCTTTCCGCGGAGGAAAGGGCGATCGCTCTTGCGAAAACGTCGGAGCATAAGCGGACGGAAACAACGCCGTTTTCCGCCGAAACGGCGGTTGTGACGTGGGGAGTTGGGAGTTTCAGCCGCTTTTCCGCGGCAAAAAGACAGGTCTTTCGGACGGAAAGCTCTCCGTTTTCGTACATATCCGCCACGAAAACGCACTCCTTTAACGGCGCGGTCTTTTTCAGCTCGGCAACGGAAAAGGTTTTGATTAGGCGAACGGCGTTAGCCTCGGCGGTGAGCCGTACGGTTTCGTCCGCAAAGGTTTTGCCACGATAGTCCATCAGCCGCAGTCTGACCGTCACCGTTTCCTCCCGAAGAAGGTCGTTGAGAAGATACACCTTAAGAGCCTTTTTGCCGTCCTCGACAGATAGCGTAAGCGGCTTGAAAAAGTGCTTTGAGTTGTATTGCAAAGCCTTGTAATTGCCGTAGTAATCCACGCTCGACCAAGAACAGCAGGGCCAACAATCGTCATACTGCCAGTAAAGCGAGCCGTTGCACCTGCCCTTATTGCGCCGCCAATGCTCGGTTGCGTCGCCTACGCACTCGGACTGGCAAAGCCCCGACAAGTAGCCGTAATCCTCGAACCGTTCGGGCAGACGGAATCTTGCTCCGATATAAAAAAGCATTTTCGCGTTGCCGTCACGGCACTTTTGGTGCGCGGAAAAAACCTTGCCGTTCAGGTCGTAATCCTCTTTTTCCGCAAAGCGGCTTAAGCATTTCGGATCGGGGAAAGCCTCGAACCCGAATTCACTGCAAAACCGCGTATATCGGCGGCGGTAGTACCGCGTTCCCTGAAGTCCGTGCCAAACCGCCCACAGGTGGGTATCGCCCCGACCGTCCGAATTAACCCCCTTGCCGTAGCCGCTTCCCACAGGCGAGCCCTCGATATAGGGCGTAACGCAGTCGTATTTTCTCAATTCCTCGGGCAGAATATGGTAAAAAAACTTTTCCGTCCACCGCAAGAACCGCCGCTTATAAGCCCAGACGGTTTCCATTGTCTCGATTTCGTTATTGCCGCACCACAGACAAAGGCAGGGGTGATTACGCAGTCTTTTGACGTTGTATTCAACCTCCTTAAGCACGTTGCTCCTAAAACTGTCGATAAAGAGAGGATAGCCCTGACAGGCAAAGCAAAAGTCCTGCCACACCAATATACCGTATTCGTCGCACAGCCTATAAAAATCGTCCGATTCGTAATAGCCGCCGCCCCAAACGCGGAGCATATTAAAGCCCGATTCCGCGGCGGTTTTCACGTACCGCTCCAGTTTTTCGGGCGTGACTCTTGAGGGAAAGCTGTCGGGCGGTATCCAATCCGCGCCCTTGGCGAAAACGTCGTGTCCGTTAAGTACGAACTTGAAGTTGTTGCCGTAGCAGTCCTGCGTTCTGTCCAAGGTCAGCCGTCTTAAGCCCACGCTTTGGCTGTAGGTATCCGTCAGCTCACCGTTAAGGTAAGCGGATATGCAAACCGTATATAGGGGTTGCTTGCACCCCGACCATTCATAGGTTTGCCACAGCTTGGGGTTGTGCACCGTAACAACGGCGGTTCCGCCGTCCGCAGTGGGCGCGGCTTCGCCCTTGTATATAATTGCGCCCTCGTAATCCTTTACGGTTACAGTGACGCTGACGCCGCTCCGTAAGGTGGTATATTCCGCAAAAATCCGCAGGGTAACGCTTTCGTTAAGGTGTTCCTGCTCGATACGCGCACCGCTGATACGCACACCCTTATAGGTTTTGATATACGCGTCGCCGCAAATGCCGCTTTGGGGCAGTATCGGACCCCAATCCCACCCGAAATGGCACTGTGGCTTGCGGATATGCGCGATACCCGTCATACCGTTACTGTTAATCGGGCATTGAACCTGCGCCTGCTTTTCAGCAACGTATCGGACGGGAGAGGTGAAAAGCACCTCAAGACGGTTTTCGCCGCGGTTTAACAGCTCCTTAATATCCGCGCTGTGCCTAAGATGATAGTTGTCCGCGGTAATCACAGTTTTGCCGTTAAGCGTAACGGTGGCAACGGTATCCAACTTTTCAAATACCAGCATAATAACGTCCGACTCGAACCACTCGTCACGTGTGCTAAAGGTACGGGTGTAAAGCCAGTCCTTTTTCGCTACCTCACCGACCGCGCTTTCGTTGACGCCGTAAAAGGGATCGGGGATTATGTCCGCTCTCATCAAATCGGTAAAATTACAGCCCGGCACCTCGCCGTCCGCTACCTTTGTTCCGTCCGCATGTCTTAAGCTCCATTGTCCGTTTAAGGAAAAAACCGTATCGTCCATAGCAATTTTCAGTTTAACACCTTTCCGCGGAATAAGCAAGGGGACACCGCAAGAAGAGAATGCAGACCGCCGCGAGGGCGAAAAGCCTGAATTGCGAAGACGGTAAGGCGGTATCGGGCAAAAGGGTAAACAGTACGGATAAAAAGAAAAAGCCATACGATAAAAAGGGAGTGACGGTTATAAAAAAATCGGAAGCAAGTTCCGATTTTTGAAATATTTGTTTTCGGGTTCAGTTCTCGGGATTCTCCACGAATTTGTATCCCATACCCCTTAAGGTGACTATGTGGTCGCGGTAGGGGCCCAGATTGGAACGGAGCATTTTGATATGGGTATCCACCGTCCTGTCCTCGCCGTAAAAATCGTAATCCCAAACGTCCGATAACAGTTTTTCGCGGCTTAACGCTACGTTTTTGTTGCGGACGAGATAGAACAAAAGCTCGTATTCCTTGGGGGTAAGGTCGGCTTTTTTGCCGTCAACGGTGACAGTTCTGCCGCTTATATCTATAACCAAACCGCCGTACGCAAGCTGTTCCTTGTTGACCGTGGGGGCTTTGCGCTTGATAATCGCGGCAACTCTCGCCATCAGCTCACGGGGAGAAAAGGGCTTGGTGACGTAATCGTCCACGCCCAACTCAAAGCCGAAAAGCTTGTCGTATTCTTCGCCCCTTGCGGAAAGCATAACGGTGGGAATATCCTTAAATTTCTTGATTTCCTTAACCGCTCCGTAGCCGTCCAAGCCGGGCATCATAATATCCATAATTATCAAATCCACGTCGTTGTCGCGGGCGATATTAACCGCCTCGAAGCCGTTGGCGGCCTCCAACACGTCGTAACTGCCGAAAATGGCGTATTCCTTGATTACGTCGCGTATTTCCTTTTCGTCGTCAACTATCAGTAGGGTACTCAAAAGCCGATACCTCCCTGCGGCAAGCCGCTTTTATTATTATAAGCGTTTTTCGTTTTTTATGTCAAGTTAAGGAATGGTGAAAGGTCAAGCGCAGTGTAATTGTAGGTTACGGCGCGTAATGCGTTGTCAATCCGCCTCGGCTTAACCGCCAAGTAAGGGCGGCGTTTCACCCTTTTGCGGATAGTTTATCGTTTTCCGCTGTACATTAGGGAAGCGGCGAGGGTAACGAGGTCGTCGATACTGTCGGTAAATCCGTTCTTAATCCAGTTTTTGAGGATACTCACAAACAGCGACACCATTGCGGAAACAAAATACTCCGCAAAGCGTTTGTTGACGGGCAGGTCGGCTGGCCAACGGCTTTGACAATAATAAATCAGCCTTTCCTCCGCATAGTTAAAGAGGTTGCGGCGGTAAAGCAGTAAAAACAAGTCGCGGTTTTCGTCCACGAACTCAAAAGCGGAACGGTAAATGATTTCCGGTTGAGAACGCTCCAAAATCAGCAAAGCCTCGTGGCTGTTGAAAAAGTTGTCTATGCTAAGTCCTACTATGTCGCTTTTTGAGGTGAAGTTATTGTAGAAGGTTTTTCGGGCGACTCCTGCCTTGGCGCATATCTCGCTGACGGTAAGCTCCTCAAAGGATTTATCCTTCAAAAGTGCAAAAAAAGCGTCGCAAATAAGGTGTTGCGTTTCGGTGGCTTTCGTTGGTTTTTGTTTGTCCGTCATTACACAAATCCCCCTTTCTGTATAAGTTTTTTTCTTTTTTTCACCGTTGTTGCTATTTAATACATATTTATTTTACAATAAAACATATCAATACACAAGTGAGTAATTGAAATTATGAAAAAAATCGACCGTTTGAGTATTCCGCAAAAGTTTTCCGAGATAGTCGTCCGCTTCCGCTGGGTGTTTTTCGGTATTTTTATCGCGCTTACCATTGCGTGCGTGGTTTTAATACCCTACACAAAGGTCGAATACGACCTTTCGGGATACCTTCCCGCAAAAAGCGAGACCGCCGAAGCTATGACCGTCCTCAAAGAACAGTTTGACGACAAGGGTATGGCTTACGTTATGGTTAAGGGCGTTACGGAGGAAGAGGCCGCCGCTCTGGCTTTGGAGCTTAACAACCCCGATAAGGGTATCGCCGCGGTCACTTACGCACCGGAAATGGGCAATTACAAAAACGGCAACGCGCTTTACACCGTTAATCTTAAAGATTACGACTCCACCGCAGGGGCGTTTGACGCTGTGGAATGGCTTATCGATACGCTTGACTCCCGTGACGCGTATTTCGCAGGGCAGTCTGCGTCCTCTTTTTATACAAGACAATCAACCGAGGACAGCATTTTAACCATAGGCATCGTAATAGTGGTGGCTATAATCCTAATGCTTCTGTTTACCTCAAAAAGCTACTTCGAGCTGTTGCTGATGGTCGCCGTTTTAGGCGTTTCCGTTGCCCTTAATATGGGTACCAATTACTTCTTCAACGGTATTTCCTATATTTCCAATCTGGTTTCGCTGGTTCTTCAGCTCGCGCTGTCCATAGATTACTCCGTTATACTCCTGCACCGCTTTATGGAGGAGAGAACGCTTAATCCCGACGCTAAGAAAGCGGCGGTAACCGCGCTTACCAAGGCGATTCCCGAGATTTGCTCCAGTTCCTTAACCACTATCGCAGGTATGTGTGCGCTGATGTTTATGAGCTTAAAAATCGGCGTTGAAATAGGCATTTCCCTTACGAAAGGCATAGTTTTCAGCCTGCTTTCCGTTATCCTTTTAATGCCTGCGCTGTTGGTAATCTTCGCCAAACCCTTGGACAAAACAAAGCACAAATCCTTCGTTCCCAACGTAACTAAGCCTGCACGCGCCATAGTCAAAGCTCGTAAGGTCATCGTTCCGATTTTCCTAGTGCTTGTGATACTTGCCGGAACAGGACAGTTTTACAATACCTACGCCTTCAATATGAACGGTTGCGCCGAGATTTTAGCGTCACAGGAGGAAATCGGCAAGGATTTCGGCTCGCTTAACTCTTTGGTGGTTATCGTGCCGAAAGGGGATTACGAAAAACAACGTGCGGTGGCGGAATACGTTACAAGCTTCGAGCAGGTTTCCGACCAAAACGTCAACGCTCTATCGACAATTCAAATAGCCGAGGGCGTCGGACTTACCGACAGCTTTTCAAGAGAAAGTATCGGCGTTGCACTGAAAGGACTTGCCGCAGGCACGGGTGTAAGCGACACGCTTATCGAGGTGACGGCTCAAAGCTGTTTCGACAATTATCTTGAGAGCGCAGGGATTACGCCTACAGCGGATACCGAGGTCACTTTATTGGATTTGCTGGTATATATCAACGGTACCTCTGCCTACGACAGCCTATTGGGCGATTATAAGCCTATGCTTTCGCAGTTGGTTTTCGCAAAGGACAATTTGGAAAGCGAGGATTACGCCCGAATGACCTTTATGATAGACAGCGGAGTGGAGAATAAGGAAACTTTTGCCCTGCTTACCGAGCTAAAGGAAGGTTTGAAGGACTATTACAGCGAGTTTTATCTCACAGGCGAAAGCGTGGTCTGCTACGAGATGGCGGAGTTCTTCCCTGCCGATAACACCTTAGTCAACGTGTTTACGCTTGTGTTTATCTTGCTGATACTGCTGTTTACGTTCAAGAACCTTGCGCTTCCCGTTATTCTGACTCTTGCAATTCAAGGCGGTATTTGGATTAACTTCGTTATCCCGTTCCTTGCAGGCAATACGGTTTGCTTTATCGGATATTTGATAATAATGGCGGTTCAGATGGGCGCGACCATAGATTACGCCATAGTTTTAACCAACCGCTACAAAACCACCAAGCACAATTTCCCCGACAGATACTCCGCGATGGCGGCTTCCGAGAACGCGGTGTTCCCCACCATAATCACCTCGGGAATTATCCTAACCATAACGGGATTTGCCTTGGCAATAGCTTCCTCGGGCGTAGTTGCGGAACTTGGCTCGCTGTTGGGAATAGGTGCGCTTGCTTCTGTAATGATAGTACTCTTTGTGTTACCCTCTCTGCTCTTGGTTACCGAAAAAGTCAGCGACAAATTGGACTTCAAACTGATTTTCAGACGTAAGGGCAAAAAGCTTGCGGACGCGGCGGCGGAAGACGGCGATACCTCTTGCAATATCGATGCAAGCGAAGCTACCGCGGATAACTGCGAAGAGGGGAACGACATATTGAACGAATGGACGGCGAGTGAAATTGAGGCGCAGACCGTCGATACCGCAACAGAGAACGCCGACGCGGAGCAGGCGAACGATACCGCAACGGAAGAATAGGCGGCGAAACGGACGAAAAAGCCGATGCTTGACTACGGCATAATAATCTGCTATCATAGTGATTAGGCGCAAGGTTGCGCCGTTGACAGAGGAGTAATTATTATGATAGATAACAGATTTTTTATATGCCGTGAGTGCGGCAATCTAGTTGGCGTTATTAACGATTCCAAAGCTCCGATTATTTGCTGTGGCGAAAAGATGAAGGCGCTTAAGCCCAATACGGTGGAAGCAAGCGTTGAAAAGCATTTGCCGATGGTGGAAGTCGTGGGCAATACGGTCAAAGTCACCGTAGGCTCAACCCTGCACCCGATGGCGGAAGAGCATCATATAGCTTGGATTTACCTTATGACTCAAAACGGCGGTCAGCGCAGAATCCTTAAGGCAGGCGAGACGCCTACTGCGGAATTTGTGCTGTGCAACGACAAAGCGATAGCGGTTTACGCTTATTGCAATTTGCACGGACTTTGGGTTAAGGAGCTTAACTGATAAAGCCGAAATAGGGCTTTACCGATGCGTGATTTTGACTCTTTGAGCGAGTTTTTTCAAGGAACGGCTGATTTTTTCGGAGCGGAACGGCTACGTTTTCGTTTTAATCTACAACAGGTTGTGGACGGTTGCGGCAAAAAGTACAACGCCCGAAAAAAACAGGAATTATTTAAAAAAGTTTTTCCCAAAAGGTTGACAAATCTTTTGAAATAACTTATTCTATACTAGCATCGTCGCGGGGTAGAGCAGTTCGGTAGCTCGTCGGGCTCATAACCCGGAGGTCGTGGGTTCAAGTCCCTCCCCCGCAACCATTATACTGTGGCGGCGTAGCTTAGTTGGTCTATAGCGGCCGGTTCATACCCGGCAGGTCGTTGGTTCGAATCCAACCGCCGCTACCAAAATCGCATATCCGCCTATATCAAGCCAGGCCCCTTGGTCAAGCGGTTAAGACAGCGCCCTTTCACGGCGTTAACATGGGTCCGAATCCCGTAGGGGTCACCAAGATGGAAGCATAGCTCAGCTGGGAGAGCATCTGCCTTACAAGCAGAGGGTCATAGGTTCGAGCCCTATTGTTTCCACCATATTACAACGATAGGTATGATACAAGTCATACCTTTTTGTTTTTTTAGGCAAATAGGGAGATATTTCCTTTCCGCCAGAAGCAAATTAACAGAATAAGGCTTAGAAGTTGTCCATTTTAGATGATTTTCTAGGCCTTTTTATTTTGCTCATTTCTACCAAAAGGCTTTTTCTCTACTGAAAGGCTTT
>CAYJBY010000011.1:0-106401 GCA_964368645.1 uncultured Christensenellaceae bacterium | reverse complement strand
GAGGTCCGGGGCAGGATCTTTACAACGGGTTCCACGGGCTATCCCGGCTGCAAGCACATTGAAGCCGACGAGAACGGTAAAAAGGATTTTTCAGAGATCATCGCGCTTGCCAAAACTCTTCCCGCACCAGATGAAATTGAGACCGGCAGCATTGTGGGCGGCTTTGCCCATAATCAGGTAATTGCTCTGGCAGACAAGGTCGTCGACGCCGTCAAATCCGGCGCGATCAAAAAGTTCTTTGTCATGGCTGGCTGTGACGGACGCATGAAGTCCAGAGAATACTACACTGAGTTCGCTGAAAAACTACCGAAGGACACAGTGATTCTCACGGCGGGCTGCGCGAAGTATCGCTATAATAAGCTGAAGTTGGGCGACATCGGCGGCATTCCGAGGGTTCTGGACGCAGGGCAGTGCAACGACTCCTATTCTCTGGCGGTCATTGCCCTGAAGCTCAAGGAGGTGTTCGAACTCGACGATATCAACAAGCTGCCGATTGCCTTCAATATTGCCTGGTACGAACAGAAGGCCGTCATTGTTCTCTTGGCGTTGCTGTACCTGGGCGTGAAGAACATCCACCTCGGCCCCACGCTGCCGGGCTTCCTGTCTCCCAATGTGGCCAAGGTGTTGGTTGAAAAATTCGGTATCGCGGGTGTCGGAACAGTTGACGATGACATTAAACTGTTCATGAACGCCTGATTAAGAAAGGGATTCAGCATATGAAAGCGACGATCGACAGAGAATGCTGTATTTCCTGCGGGCTATGTGCATCCACCTGTCCGGAGGTATTCCGGATGGCTGATGATGGGCGCGCGGAGGTATGCGCGGACCCTGTTCCTGAATCTGCGGAAGACGCAGCAGCAGAAGCGCGTGATAACTGTCCCGTCTCTGTTATTATGATAGAATAAGCATAATCAGCACCCTTCAGAAAGTAAGTTTTGATGAAGGGTGCTGATTTTTAATTATGATTTATTTCCGCAGCGATAACTAATCTCTTACCGAAACCGGCCTTAGTCTAAAACCGATTCTTGATGCCATGATAGACTGGGGAACGGATTATAAAGCTAAAAACTCATAATGGCAAAGTTCATATTTTCAGGGGTGTTCACAAAGCAAACGGAACAAACGGAAACAAGGCTACTGGGTGCATTTTGTATTAAACTCGTGTTCTTCTCCAAGAAAGACGAGTTTATCTCGTCTTTTTTCGTTATAGAGTGTATCGTTTGCAATATTACTATAATACATAAAAATAACGAAACGGGACTTGAACGGACACAGCTTAAGCAACTTCCTGTGGACGTTGCGGCTGTGCCCAGGCGCGAGATAGCACGCGACCTCTCGCCCTACAAACAGAGAGTAGGCGTGCGGAAGAGGAGCGTTCTCCGCACCAAGACAGTAGGCAAATTAACACTATCATTGATAAAACAAAAGAAAAGTGATTTTTATTTACATTCCCTATTACGTCATTCTGAGCGAGTGTCACACGAAGTGAAGAATCTCGCCGATAGGCGGAATACTTGTACAAGAAAGACGAGTTTATCTCGTCTTTTTTCGTTATAGAGTGTATCGTTTGCAATATTACTATAATACATAAAAATAACGAAACGGGACTTGAACGGACACAGCTTAAGCAACTTCCTGTGGACGTTGCGGCTGTGCCCAGGCGCGAGATAGCACGCGACCTCTCGCCCTACAAACAGAGAGTAGGCGTGCGGAAGAGGAGCGTTCTCCGCACCAAGACAGTAGGCAAATTCACTTTACCAATTATTAAATGAAAGAATGCCTAACCAATTATATAATGAAAGAATGCCTTACCAATTATATAATGAAAAAAATTGTAGGCTAATGCTATTCTTTGTTCTGTCATTCTGAACGAGTGCCACACGAAGTGAAGAATCTCGCCGACAGGCGGAATACTTGTACAAGAATAACAATTAGGCTCACTTTTTCGCATTGCAACAATATACGCATTAAGCACTCAAGTGATTATGTAAAAATTAAATTTTCTACTACATAACAAGTTTACAATTATTTACTACATAACCAGCTTATCGTCATCTACTGTATAATCAACATACGTACTATAATAGATAAATTCCTTATATAATTCAATTCTAAAATCGATTATAAATAACATAGTTAAAGGTAACTCAAAAGTCGTTCAACACACTACACAAGATAAATACTTTCTGTAGGTGGGATAAAGCATAGTTTTGATTTCGTAAAAAAATTCAAAAAAACTGTAAAAAACACTTTACAACGGTAAAGTATTATGTTACAATAAATTTGCTTTAGTACATTAAAGCGATAAAAAGTTAAATTGACTAATCGGAGGAGAGTATGAAAAAGATTTTTGCTACAGTTATAACATTGGTTATAATCGCCACCCTCGCAGTATGCTTTGCTGGTTGTGATGACACAAATAAGGATTATCCTAACGGTGTTATCGTGGTAGGTATTACGGAATATGAGCCTATGGACTACAAGGACGTTAATAGCGGTAAGTGGATTGGTTTTGACGCAGACCTTTGCCAAATCGTGTTTAAGAATTTAGGATATCAGGTTCGTTTCAGCGAGATTAACTGGGACGCTCGTTACACTGAGCTTAACTCCGGTAACATTGCTTGTATCTGGAACGGCTTTACTTCCAACTGTGCCGATGAGAACGATGGCATACAGAGAAGTACCAAGGTTGATTTTACCTATAACTATATGATTAATCAGCAGTGTGTTTTGGTTAAGAAGAATACCGCTGCCGCATCTGCGGTTACAGTATCCGATCTTTACGGCAAGAAAGGTACCTTTGAATCCAGTTCCGCAGGTGCATCCTACTTTGCTACCACGTTTGGTGACGAATGCACCAGTAAGGAAGCAAGCAAGCAGATGGCCGCTATTACCGAGCTTCTTGCAGAAAGCAGTGACTTCGCTATAGTTGACGTGCTCCTTGCTAAGAGCCTTATTGCAAAGGGTAACGACTATGCGTCCTTAAAAATCGTTGATACTATCGTAATAGACGGTGAGTTTTACGCAGTCGGATTCGAGAAGGGCAGTGAATTAACCTCTAAGGTCAACGCACAGTTAGTAGCACTTGCCGCAGACGGTACTTTAGCTACTATTGCCGCAAAATATAATCTCTCAAATCAGGTTGTTTTGGATTATACCGATCAGATTAAATAATTGAGTTTTTAACAAAAATACAAGGTTGAGCCGCACCGCATAATCGCGGTGCGGTTTGACGAAAAGGATAAATAATGACATTTTGGCAAGTTAATTTAGAGTTGTTAAGAGGTTTTGGGGTTACTTGCGAGCTGTTTTTCTTAACGCTTGTTATCGCTTTACCGCTTGGACTTTTGATTTGTTTTTGCTCAATGAGCAAATTCAAACCCTTAAAATACATAACCGACGTTTTCGTTTGGATTATAAGAGGCGTTCCTCTTATGCTCCAAATTTTTATTATCTATTACGTTCCGGGTTTCCTAGGCTTTCAGATTTTTGCGAAATTCGACAACCTTATGTACCTCAATTACAATATCGAGGACGCAGGACGTTTCTTAGCTGTGCTTTTGGCGTTCGCCATTAATTATGCCTGCTATTTTTCCGTCATTTATCGCGGCGGAATCCAAAGCATAACCAAGGGGCAGAGGGAAGCGGGGCAAGTTCTCGGTATGACCAATAGGCAGATTTTTTCCAACGTCATCTTTTTACAGGTTATTAAGCGTATAATTCCCCCGATGAGTAACGAAATAATCACCTTAGTCAAGGATACGGCGTTAGCTAGGGTTATCCTTGTGGTGGAGATTATAATGGCGGCGGAAAAGCTTATGTCGAAGGCTATGATTTGGCCGCTGTTCTATTCCGGTCTGTTCTATTTGGTCTTTGTAGGCATACTAACCGTGGTGTTCAACCGCATAGAAAAGAAGCTGAATTATTTTCAGAATTAGATTATGGCATTATTAGAAGTTAGTAATATAAAAAAGAGCTTCGGTAAAACCGAGGTGCTAAAGGGCGTCAGTTTTGAATTAAACAAGGGCGAGGTTTTGGTTATTATCGGTTCCTCGGGAAGCGGAAAGACCACACTTTTGCGTTGTCTTAACTTTTTGGAAACGCCAGATGACGGTAGTATCGTTCTTAACGGCGATTCATTGTTTAGCGGTGTTGCGGACAAGGAAAAGGATTTGCGTATCAAAAGATTGCATTTCGGTCTTGTCTTTCAGCAATTCAACCTGTTTCCACAGCACAGCGTGTTGAAAAATATCTACCTTGCTCCCAATCTCTTATCGAAAACTAAGGCAAAAACCTATCGGAAAACTCGTTTTGACGAGCTTCGCGCATCAGGTAAAACCTTCATTAAGTCTTATATGGAATCGCGTCTTAACTCTGCAAAATATCTTTCGGACTTAATCGCAGATAACCTCGTATCCGCTAAGAATTTACTGGAAAGAGTCGGACTTTCCGACAAGTCTGAAAATTATCCCTGTGAGCTTTCAGGCGGTCAACAGCAACGAGTAGCAATTGCAAGGGCGTTAGCTTTGCAACCCGATATTCTCTGTTTCGATGAGCCGACCTCTGCACTTGATCCTGAATTAACAGGTGAGGTGCTTAAGGTTATCAGAGGGCTAAAAGGCTCGGACAGCACTATGATTGTTGTCACTCACGAGATGGAGTTTGCCAAGAACGTGGCAGATAAGGTCATATATATGGCTGACGGCGTTATCGTGGAAAGCGGAACGCCCGAGCAAGTATTCGACAATCCTCAAAACGACAAAACGAAAGCCTTTTTGAGAAAGTCTTTGGAGAACGACTGATATGTTCAAATATATACTTTTTGACCTAGACGGAACAATAACCGATTCGCAGGAAGGCATTACGAAGAGCGCACAGTACGCGCTCAAGTGCGTCGGCGTGGAGGAGAACGATTTATCGAAGCTTATACGCTTTATCGGTCCCCCTATAAAGTATTCATTTATGACCTTCTACGGCTTGTCGGAGGAGCAAGCGGAATACGGACTGAAAAAGTACAGAGAGAGATACGAGCCTATCGGTATATATGAAAACAGCCTTTTAGAAGGCGCAGAGGAGTTGTTTTCCGCGCTGAAAAAAGCGAATAAAAAAATCGCGCTTGCCACCAGTAAGCCCCAACCATTTGCAGAGGCAATATTAAAACACTTTGGCGTTTACGACTATTTTGACTTTGTCAACGGAGCGGATATGTCGGATAAAAAATCAAAAACAGGTATTATTGACGGCTGTATTCGGTATTTCGGCGGCAATCGCGGCGAGTATTTGATGGTCGGCGATCGTAACTACGACGTTTTAGGCTCAAGAGATAACGGCATTGCCTGCGTAGGCGTCAAATTTTTCGGATATGCAGAGCGTTTGGAGCTGGAAAGGGCAGGAGCAGCTTTTATTATCGATAGGGTTGAGGATTTGAAAAAACTCATTCTCCGTTCATAGAATTCTTGATTATTTTCTTTTGAATAGCTATAATGTTAATTATGGCTATTCTTTATGTTTGCGTTGCGTTATCGATGCTGTCAGCGGTTGCCACGTTGATTGCCGAATATCTGAAAAAGGACTTGATTAAATTCTTAACCAAGTGTTCTGCTTCCGCATTTTTCTTTTTGGCGGCAGTTTTCGGCGTGGTTTTTGTCAGATACGACGTGTTTAGCTTTATGCTTTTCGCGTTGTTCTTTAATTTTATCGGCGACCTGTTCCTTTGCCAATTCAACGTGGTTAAACAAGAATACGTTATGACTATGGATATAGTCGGCGGTACGTGTTTCGTTATCGGTAATTTGTCGCTTGCCGCTTTATTTATCTACGTCGCAGGGGAGTTTAACTACTTCCTTATCATATTGGCAGTTTCCTTGCCGATTATCGTAGCGGTTTGCGCTAAGTGCAAGTTACTTCGATTTGACAACACTCCGATTATAATGTGCCTGTACGCCTTGGCGGTTGGCATTCTGCTGTCTGCCTGCGTTAATTTATATTTGGTTATTCCCTCGGTGAAAACCGCGGTAATCGTTGCGGCAGGCACGTTATTTGCTTTTTCCGACGGGGCTCTGTTCGCCAACAATTACTCGAAATTAAAGTCTATTATTACAAAAAGTTTTTGCATTATTCCGTATTATGCGGCGCAATGTATATTCGCTTTGGCTATTATTTTATAGGAGATGACATTATGGCAAGAATAAAAATGGTAGAATACGAGGACGCTTCGGGCGAAGCGAAACAGGAATACGACGCTCAGGTCAATGCCCACGGCAGAATTACTAATATGAAAAAGACTCTTCTTAATCACGTGCCTTCTTTTAGAGTTTTAATGGAGTGGTACCCCTTAAGAGACGAGGTCGCGCAGGTAGTGGGTGATTTTGCGACTGACGTGTATTGTCACGCCATATCCTCGCAAAATAACTGTTTGATTTGCTCCACTTTTTTCCGCAAAATACTTAAAGACAACGGACGTGATCCCGACAAGCTTACGTTGAACGAGGACGAACAGCTTTTAGCCGATTATGGCAGAGCCTGCGTCAATCAGCCTACAGTCATCGACGACGCGCTTTTTGCTCGTATGAAGAACCGTTTTTCCGACTCGGAAATCGTATTGCTCACGTCCTTTGCAGGTATGATGATTGCAACCAATCTAATCAATAACGCTCTTGAGGTACAGTTGGATAGTTACCTCGATTCTTACGCGAAGAGAAAATAAAGGAGAAAAAATGAAAGATTTTGCTAACAAAACTATATTTGTAACAGGCGCGGCAAAGGGACAGGGCAGGGCAGTTTGTCTGGCTTTCGCAAAGGAAGGCGCGAACATAATAGCCTTTGACCTTGCGCAGAAAATCAGTTACCCTCGTTATAACAACAGCTCCGTATCCGATTTGGAAAAGCTCAAGAATGAGGTCGAAGCCCTTGGCGCGAAAATCGTCGTTTGCACAGGCGACGTAAGGAACGCTCTCGAGGTCGAATCGGCTGTAAAAGCAGGTGTAGCCGCTTTCGGAACTATCGACGTTCTGTTTAATAATGCAGGTATTTGCGCTTACGGATACTCTCACGAGCTCTCCGAGCAGGAATGGGACGCTATGGTGGATATTAATCTCAAAGGCTCTTGGCTTGTGGGCAAGTACGTTATTCCCGTTATGCGCGAGCATAAAAGCGGTGTAATTATCAATAATTCCTCCGTAGGCGGATTAAGAGGTATGAACAGATTATCCCATTACGCCGCGTCGAAATGGGGACTTGTAGGCTTAACTAAAAGCTGGGCAATAGAGAATGCGGACTACGGCATAAGAGTAATAAGTATTCATCCTACGGGCGTTAATTCCCCGATGAACGACGGATTAGCGGCAATGGAAGGTGCAACCCCTCGTGAAATCGCCGAGAGAAGCGCAGGTAATCTTCTGCCTGTTCCTTGGATAGAGCCTGAGGACGTAGCCGACAGCGTGCTGTTCTTAGCAAGCGACAAGGCTCGCTACGTAACAGGAAGTCAGTACGTGCTGGACGCAGGTCTGTTAACAAGATAATTTGATATATATAATATTCCACTTGTTAATAATACTAAATTATCGTTTACGATTAAAAAGCAAAAACCCCGTAATATACGGGGTTTTTGTTATGCGAATATATTGCGTTAAACTAAGCGGATATAGCGTTATTTGTTGAAAAACTTGATAGAACACTTGAAATTATATCCCATATAGCTCTTAAGCTTATATTGTTTTTTCAAGCAAGCCATTGCAGGAATATCTCCGCCTACACCGCGTTGACCGCCGTCGATAAAGATCGTTGCATAGTCGTTTTTGCTTAACTCGTGAAGGTGCTTAGCCTCGTCCAACTGCTGTAAGGTATAAGGAGAAACCGTTGCTTCAAAAGGACGGATTTGCTGAGAAATTTTGACTCCGCTGAAGCCGTTATCAACCGTTAGGTATCTCATACCTGTATGATTACCGTTCTCTTGCGGATAGAGATAATCGTGCATAAAGTCCTCAACCTTACCCTCGTAAGTGCCTAGCAAAGCGTTTGCACAGCGGTCACGGTAGTTCTCATAAGGACCTTTTCCGTAGAATTTGACGTTGTTAATGCCCTCGGTTAGAGCAAAAGTGAAGCCGTAACGCACAAGATTGCGTCTTGGGGTAACGTGCATATACGCGTTAAGCGTACCGTCCTTATATAAGGTGTAAACTGTTTGTAAATCGGTTACGTAAGGCATATGCCAGTCAACGAAAATATTATAGCCGTTATCGGTACGCTCAAGGTCAACCTTACGGGCTTTCAGCTTTTCGTTGGCGTGTTTGAACGCGTCTAGGTGTAGAAGCTTGCATAAATCGGCAATATTATTGGGAGGGTACTTATCATTATTGGTAATAGCTCTCCAGAAGTTGGGGCGCAGGGGAGCTTTAAGCATTTCCTTGTTGTTAATGACAATACTGGTAAAGGAGCCGAGCTTCTTATCGAACACAAACACGCCATTGTTTGTATAGAAGGACAGCAGATTATCTTCAGCAAGCATTCCGGGGGTACCCTTGCCTGTAATGCTGGGAATTAAGGGTGTTTTGACTACGAATTGAGCAGTCGCAACCACGTGTCCTAGGGGTGCGTATTCCGCGGCATTGCGAAGCTTGTAATAGCAGGTAACGCAAACCTCTCCTGAACCGTTAAGATATGCGGACGGCAGAATAATAGTGCCGCTTTGTCCGGGCATTATCGAAGGAACGTCGAAACTTCCGCTTAGGGTAACTGCGCCGCTTTCCGTTTTTGTAACGGTCAAAATAACGTCGGAAAGGTCGGTAAAGGAACGATTATTGGTAATCGTCAGCTTATTGCCGTTGAGAAGCGTAGCGATTCTCTCGTGACACTTCTTAACCTCGTAAAGAGCGGGGTTAGGGGAGCGGTCTGCACGGACGATACCGTTAAAGGCAAAAACGCCGTCGTTAGGGCTGTCGCCCCAGTCTCCGCCGTACGTCCATTCTACGGTTCCGTCTTCCCTTACTCTTTTGATTGACTGGTCGGCAAAATCCCAAATGTAACCGCCGACAAGACGGGTATTGGAGTCAAAATCCTTCCAGTAGTCCACAAAATTACCCAAGCTGTTGCCCATACAATGAGCGTATTCGCAAAGGATAAAGGGCTTGTTTTTATACATCTTAGAAAGGAGAGGATAACCGATCATATTGTTCCATAAAGCACGGCTGTGAATTATGGATTTATTAGCGACAATCTTCTTCATTTTGGTCTGAACAGTGTACATTTCGGATACAAGGTCGGATACCTGATGCATAGGCTCGTAATGTATCAAACGGGTATCGTCAATTTCCAGTGCGGCTTTGCGCATTGCGACAAAGGCGGAACCTACGCCAGACTCGTTACCAAGAGACCAAAAGATAACAGAGGGGTGGTTCTTATGCGTCTGAACCATATTAGTCATACGGAAGGTCACGTGACGAGTCCATATAGGGTTGTTATGAGGGATTCTCTTAGCGATACCGTGAGTTTCCAAATTGTTCTCGCTCATTACAAGTATTCCCAGCTCATCGCAACGCTGATAAAAATACTTCGTTCCCGGATAATGACAGGTACGAACCGATGTAATATTGTTAGCTTTTAAGAGTAAAAGGTCAGCGTTAATCAGCTCGCGAGGCACGGCGTGACCGTGGTCGGGGTGAAAATCGTGTCTGTTTACTCCGCAAATTTTGACGGATTTGCCGTTGAGCGCAAGATAGGGCACGCCCTTATCGTCCTTTAAGACCTCAACCTTGCGGAAACCGAAACGAATAATGCGCTTATCCGTTAATTCTGTTTCTGAAGAGCCGATGGCTAGGGTAACGGTGTAAAGTTTCGGAATTTCGTGAGACCAAAGGGTGATTCCGCAAAGCTTTTCAAGTTTAAGGGAGAGATTTTTAGCGGCTTTAACGCGGAGCTTGGATATTATCTTGTCGCCGTCAGCTAAGGACAAATAGACATAGCCCTCGTCAGCAGTGGTTTGTACGTCGGCAGTCAGTCCTATAGCATTGTAATTGTCGTCAAAAACGGCTTTCAAAAATGCGTCGTTAAATCTTTTTTCCGATACAAAAATCAGGTTCACGTCACGGAAAATACCGGAAAGACGCCACATATCCTGATCCTCAAGATAACTGCCTGTGGAATACTGGATAACAACAACCGTCAAGAGGTTAGTGCCGATTGCGACAAAGTCTGTCACGTCATAGGTCGAAACGTCGAAACTGTCTTCTCTGTAGCCGACAAATGAGCCGTTAACGTACACAAATGCACAGCTGTTAATGCCGCCGAATTCTATATATACTCTGCCGTTAATCTCGGTAAGTTCAAAGGTGCGTCGATATAGACCGCAGGGGTTAATCTCGTCGCGGATTGAGGGTACGTTACCTCTCGTAACAATGGCGTTAGGATAGGTGATATTGGTGTATTGAGGAATACCGTAACCCTTTATCTGCCATTCTGACGGAACGCTTAAAGAGTCAAATTCCGTATCGAAATCCTTGGAAAAACAGTCCTCGGGAAGCTCGTTGACGGATTGGTAAAACTTGAATTGCCATTCACCGTTAAGACAAAGAGTACGTTCGCTGCCTGTAGAGGGATCGATGGGGTAGGTCAAGCCGTTAGGCTCTAACGCACCCTGAGCGTAAATATTGATATCCTGCCAAAGTCTGTTCATAACTCCTCCGTATTTTATTATTATATTAATAATAACACATTGCATATTCAAAATCAATATAGGAATATTTAATGAGTAAGGTTTTTTATAATATTGACGGATTATCCTATTTGTGGTATCATATATTAAGCATATCGTCAGCCGTTAATCAACTGTTTTACGGCAATAATAAGCATCGGAGCAATTATGGCATACGTTTCCCTATATCGCAAATATCGTCCGGACGGTTTTGATAAGGTCATCGGTCAGGAATATATTATTACCACGCTCAAGAATCAGGTCAAAAGCGGTAATATTTCGCACGCTTATCTGTTTACCGGTACGAGAGGTACGGGTAAAACTTCTGTTGCGCGTATATTTGCTCGTGCGGTTAATTGCGAGCATCCCGTTGACGGTTCGCCCTGCGGTAAATGCAGTGCTTGTCAGGCGCTTGCTCAAACCAATATGGATATCATTGAGATAGACGCGGCGAGCAACAACGGCGTTGACGACGCGAGAGATCTACGCGAAAGTGTTAATTATCAGCCCTCTGTGGCGAAATATAAGGTATATATAATCGACGAGGTTCATCAGCTTTCGGGAGCCGCTTTCAACGCATTACTCAAGACTCTTGAAGAGCCGCCGAAGTACGTTATTTTTATTCTTGCAACTACCGAATTGCATAAAGTTCCGCAGACGATATTATCCAGATGCTTGAAGTTTGAATTCCGTCTTATATCGGTTGAGGATCTCAAAAAACACGTTTCTTCGATATTCGACGAGGAGGGGATTACCTACACGGACGAGGCGGTTACCGCCATAGCTAAGGCTGGCGCAGGCAGCTCACGCGATACGTTATCCTTTGCAGACGCTTGTATGTCCTACTCGAAGAATATTACCTACGATACAGTTTTGACGGTAATGGGTGCCAACAATCCCGAAATTATCGCCTCGCTTGTGGATTCGATGTTGAGCAACGACTCGGGTATGGCTCTTAAACTTATTGCCGAAACTACGTCTAAGGGCAAGAACATTATGCGCTTAAGCGGAGACATAACCGAGTGCCTTCGTAACCTTTTGATAATCAAGAACGAGAAGGATGCCAAAGCTTTTTTGGAGCTTCCCGAAAAACTCTTTGCTCTGTGTAAATCTACCGCAGACAAGTTTTCATCAGCGGAGATTCTTCGCGCGTTGGAACTGATGTGCGGCGTGGATATGGATATGAAATACAGCGCGTATCCCCGTATCGTATTGGAAACCGCTGTTGTTAAGGTCGCGGAGCTGTCAGGCAAAGAGTCTTTGGATCTTGTTTCAAGACTGGACTCTATGGAGCGAAAAATGCAGAACGTAACGCTTTCAGCGCCGACTGCCGTTGCGACAGCTGCACCTGTCACAAGGGAAGAGCAGGTAACAAGCCCTTTAACACACGAGCCTGTAGTTGAGCCGGAGATATATTCGGACAGCGGAGCGGAAGACGCATTTAATCCCGACGCATACGCAGATATGATTCCCCCTGCAGAAGAGGATTATTATAATGGTGTCGTACCGGTTGCCAAACCGAAAATCGTTCAGCAGACGGCGCAAGCTCCTGTTCAACAAGTTGCCTCGGCGCAAACCGATACCCGTGTAAACGTAATAGAAACGATAGGCGACGATATATTTAACAAAGAGGTCACTGCGGAAATGCGTAAGTTAAAGTACGACGTTTCCGACGCTTTACGGAAAAAAAGGCTGATTCTATTCTCCTTTATCTTTTCCGAGCCTACCACGCTGTTATCCGTCAACGGGAGCAAGGCCGTTTTGATGTATAACTACGATAAGGAAGGGGATACCCCTCTAAAACCCGATAACGTAGATGCGCTTAAGCAGGCTTTATTAGAGGTAAGAGGTAACGTAATTACTCAACTCGATATTACAAAATACAGTCCTAAGCAAAAGCAAAGTGCAATCGACAAGATCTACGAGCTTTTCGGCAAGGACGTAATAACTATAAAAAACAAATAGGAGGATTATATTATGGCAAAATTCGGTGGTTTCGGCGGTGGAGCAGGCGGCAATATGCAGGCACTTATGCGTCAGGCACAAAAGATGCAAGAGGATATGCTGAAGGCTCAGGAAGAGCTTAAGGATACCGAGTTTACGGGCGAAGCAGGGAACGGCCTTGTTGAGGTTACGCTTTCAGGTGACAAAACCTTAACCGCAGTGAAGATCAAACCCGAAGCTGTTGATCCTGACGATATAGAAATGCTTGAGGACCTTATCATTGCGGCGTATAACGAGGCAAACGAGGCAGTTGAAGAGGAATCCGCAAGACTTCTGGGACCGTACGCAGGAATGATGGGCGGCTTAAAATAAATGGAAAAAATCGCTCCGCTTCAAAGACTTATTGAGCAATTCACCAAGCTGCCCGGTGTGGGTAAAAAAACTGCGTCGCGTTATGCTTACCGCATATTATCTATGACGGAAGAGGACGCACGTTCTTTTGCCGATGCCATAGGCGACGTTAGAGCCAAGGTTCATTTTTGCACGGAATGCGGTAACTATACCGATATGGACGTTTGCGAATTGTGTCAAAGCCGCGACAAATCCACGATTTGCGTGGTAGCAGAGCCTAAGGACGTGACGTCTATAGAAAAGGTTAGAGATTACAAGGGCGTTTATCACGTGCTACACGGTCTTCTTAATCCGCTTAACGGGATTGGCCCCGAGAATATTAGAGTTAAGGAGTTGCTTGCAAGGTTAGAAAGCGTTAAGGAAGTTATCGTTGCTACAGGTTCCACGGTAGAGGGCGATGCAACCGCTTTATACCTTGCTCGTCTTATTAAGCCATTGGGAATTAAGGTTACGCGAATAGCAAGAGGATTGCCTGCCGGCAGTGACTTAGACTATGCAGACGAGCTAACGCTATCGAGAGCTATGCTGGATCGCAAGGAGATTTAGAAAACAAAAAGAAAAATTTTACACTTCAAAAGTGTACGGATAACAAAAAACCGCAGTTTGCGATATTGTTCCTTGGCCATTAAGCCCGTTGGAGTTACAATCACAGACTGCGGTTTTTTTATGTGGATTTAAGCTATCGAATTACTTGATATGGTAGCGTTTGCTGTTGTAGAGTATGCCGTATATAATGCCGCAAACGGGCAGGAACAACAGCAGAGCGGCAGGGTAGAAGATGGGGAAAAGCATAGAAATGACGTTTTCCACGTTGACTTTTAGGAATAGAAAACCGATAAGCACAGCAATTACTATAAGATTGATATACATCATCAGCAGGCCTGACATTGCAATCTTTAAGTCGAATTGAGCGCGCTTTCGTTTGTCGGGCTGTACTAAAAAGTTAATCCAACCGAAGAGAGGGAAAATTAACATAGCCACCGCGGTAAATACGTAAGGATAAATACCGACAGGGGATAGGTTTTCAAAAATAAAGTAGCAGGCAAATACAGTTAATAAGCTAAATATATATCCAAAGCTCAGCGTATCGCGTAAGAGCTTAGCGGAAAAGAAGAAATTACTGCTGTAATAACCGATAGCAGTTTGATGCGAAAACGGCTTAAGCGTGTAACCGTCCTTTGCCAAAATGATTTTCAAATCCGAATAGCTGAATACAGAGGGTGTATTTTCGGCAGATTCCGCCGTTTCCGACTTAGCCTGTGTGGCAACCGGCTCCACTGCAATAGTTTCGGCAAAGATATTTTCAAGACTGGTACGGTACGGCTCGGTGTCGTCAATATTGGATAGAAATACCTCTAAATTGCTTTTTTTACGAACGGGAACGGGAGCAACAGGCGCGATGGGCGGAACAACCGCTACAGGGATAGGCTTAGCCGTAGCCGCGGAAGAAGCGACAGACTGCCGAATTACAGGCGCGGATTTTGTTGCGATAACGTCCTCAGAGAGCAGGGGAAGGGGATTGGCCTTCTTTTTCTCCGATTTCAAAGGCGCATTGCCGAAAAGCAAAGCCTTTGCTTTTTCTTTCATTCTGTCGTCAGGAGTTACTATGGGTACGTCCTCAAAAACTCCGATCTGCTCCACAACGTCAGGGGATACGAATTCGGGACCGCGGTCAAAAATCATTTCCACTGCGTAAGAACCGTCGTTAGAGGGGTGCAAAATAAATTCGGCATTGTCCTGACTCTCACCCTCGTATATCGTAGCTCCGGAGCGAATAATATCCGCAGTAGAGGTCTGGGTGAGCCAGATAACGGAAATACCGTTTTTGAACTTCCTGCCGCTGGGGGTAATGTTAAAAATTTTCTCGCCGAAAAGAACCGAGGATTCGATTAGTCCCTCGCTAACGGCACGTTTCAATAGGCTGTCCAGCGTAGGAACGTAAACGGAATAATCGGTTGTCTTGGATAAAATCATAGAGTTGATGTTCTGAAGGCTCATATCATTGTTTTCGGAAAGAACCTGCAAAACGTAATCCATTATATTATCGCGTAGAGTATCGACTTTAGATTTCATAAGGATATTGTACATTTTTTAGAAAGTGTTGTCAATATAAAACGCTTTCATTATTTACAACTGTGATAATCAAAATCCATATATAAAATAAAACGTGCGCAGAAGCGAAGACTTCCACCGAGTAAAAGGGGAGCGGACGCGCGATTATTCATTTTGTTCCGATTAATTAAAAAAAAGAGTAACTAAATACAGACTAGAGAGTCACACCCTAAACTATGTTAAAACTTTGGGAATCAAACACTCTTTCTTTCCAATCTACCGATTTTTCAAAAAATGGCATAAAAACGAACCAAAACATATCTTTGCGCTAAAGACAGCTTTTGCGCAAAGAAGTGGGTGAAATTACGGATAAAGTGTTTACAAATCAAATATATTGTATTAAAATGTATTTATGAATAACGACAATTATTTTGAACAGCGCGAAACAGATTATATTCTTAAGTTACGCGAGCTTCGCCGTAAGCTTCCGCCGTTTTGCGATTCCTACTTCAGAGGCATTGAGAATAATACCACAATTTTAACCAGAGTCGGTTACGCTACGGATCTAAGGATTTTTTTCGATTTCTTAATCAATTATACCTCAGAGTTCGACGGCTACACTCTTAAGAGTTTTACAGTTAAAGACCTCAACACCGTTACGCAGGATAATCTTGAAGCCTTCCTTGAGCATCTGGATATGTACGAATTCAATGACAAAGCTCATAAGGATAACGAACGCGCAAAAGCACGTAAAATTGCCGCTGTCCGCAGTTTTTTCAAGTATTTTTATAACAAAAACCTCATTGAAAAGGATATTGCATCCAAAATTGCCACCCCAAAGCTCCACGACAAGCCGATTATCCGCTTGGAACCGGACGAAGTGGCTAATTTGTTGGATTTTGTAGAGGACGTTGACTCGCTCGACGGCTTTAGCGGCTCTCAAAAGGCGTATCAGCAGAACACGAAACAAAGAGATATTGCCCTTTTAACGCTCCTTTTGGGCACAGGTATCCGTGTTAGCGAATGTGTGGGATTGAATATCAACGACATTGATTTCAAAAGCAACGCTTTTAGCGTTACAAGGAAAGGCGGAAGCCAGACGATATTGTATTTTTCGGAGGAAGTTGCGGACGTTCTACGGGAATATCTGGAATGGAGGCTTGTTCAGAAGGTAGAAACAGACGCTCTATTTATTTCCCTGCAACGTAAACGAATCGCCGTGAGGAGCGTTGAGGTTTTGGTGAAAAAATACGCCTCTGTCGTTACCTCTCATAAAAAAATAACACCTCATAAGCTACGAAGCACCTATGGAACTAACCTTTACAGGGAAACCGGAGATATTTACGTTGTGGCGGACGTGCTCGGACACAAGGACGTTAATACCACGAAGAAGCATTACGCTGCCCTATCCGATGACATAAGGCGTGATGCGGCAAAAAAAGTTCAGTTAAGGGAGAAAAAACCGCCAAAAACGGACAATAATGACTAAAATAATTTTCAAAGTGAACAAATATTTATATAAACATATTTATATGTAAACTTATGTTTATGTGATTTTATGTTTATATAAATATATTTTTATATGAAATTAATTTTATATAAATGTTTGTTTATATAAGCAAATGTTTACAGTAAATATTTGTTCACTCAAAAGTTTGTTTATATGTCAATATGTTTATATAAAATTATGTTTATGCAAATATTTGTTTGATTTCGCAAACAGACTTATGATATACTATATGTTGGAGGGCAAAAAATGATTAAGGATAACACAAGAGCGGAGCTGATGCAGCTTTACGAATTTATCAAAACCTTTAAGCAACTTAACGGCTACTCACCTTCTTATCGCGAGATGCTGGATAATATGAATTACACCTCCACAGCCACTGTCAAACGTCATTTACAGCTGTTGGAAGAGCTTGGCTACATATCCTTTAATGCCGGCAAAAAACGAGCCATTGAGCTGGTTGACAGCGAGGGTGCGGCAGTTGCAGCCGTACCTATAATCAAGGGATATTCCCCTGACGTTCCCCTGCTTGACAAGGAAAATGTATCGGACAAGATAGTCGTATCCAAGGATATGTTCAGCACGGAGAGTGAACTATTCGCTTTTTGCGTCAATAACGGCAAGGCGGAACTACTCAAGATATTCAAGGACGATTACGTTATTTTCAAAAAACAGAGCTATGCGAAATCCCAAAGCATAATTCTGACTGTTATCGACGGAGAAGCCGCCGTTTGTCTTTATGAAAAAGCTCCCGGTTACTTTAAGCTTTCTTTCGGCAAGGACGATGACGCGCATATTTATGACAGTGTGCTTATCCTTGGCGTTGCTATGGGCTCTATTAGACGTTTTTAATGCGATTAGTTTGACTTACGCTATATAACCCGAATTTGACCAAGTTATTTGCTTGAGATAATTAAAAAACCGTTCGTTGCTTATACGGACGGTTTTTCTATAATGATTATATGAAAAAACAAATTCTAATTGAAAAATTTTTGCAATACGGTAAGCAATGCAAGTTTTCCGTGTTCGTAAGTCAGCGAACCTTGCATATACCCGATATAGGGCGGTTTTATCGGAGCGTCGGCTGACAACTCTATCGATGCACCCGCTACGAAAGTTCCTGCCGCCATTATGACTTTATCCTGATAACCCGGCATATCCCACGGCTCAGGCGTAACGTAACCGTCGATAGGCGACGCGCTTTGTATCAATCGACAAAACTCTACGAGCTTGTCCTCGTCTTTAAACTTAATCGACCTTATAATGTCCTTAACGCGCTCCCCTGCTTTCGGCATTGTTTCGTAACCCAAACGACTAAAAGCCTCGCCGAACAAAATACCTGTTTTGACCGCGTTTAGAACTGTATGCGGTGCAAGGAAAAATCCCTCGTAAAAATTTGCGTAGCCTGCGGCGTAGGAGCCTACCTCGTTGCCGATTGAGGGCGCGGTTAGGCGATAGGAAATCAATTCTACTGCTTTGGACTTACCTGCAATATATGCGCCGGTGGGTGCGATACCGCCGCCAGCGTTTTTAATCAAAGAGCCGACTATAACGTCCGCTCCCACGTTTGTAGGTTCTATAGCCTCGATAAACTCACCGTAGCAGTTATCCACCATTACCGTAACGTCGGGAGCCAGTTTCTTAACGGCTTTGATTGCCTCGCCGATTTCCGCAACGGTTAAAGCGTCGCGCCATTCATACCCCTTGGAACGAGTGATAAAAACGACCTTAGGTTGCTGATTAAGAACTTCGGACTTAACAGTTTCAAGGTCAATTTTGCTTTTTTTAAGCGCGATTTCGCCATACTTAATACCAAAATCCTTTAACGAGCCGTTTCCGTTGCCGTTAATGACGTTATCTAAGGTATCGTAAGGCTTGCCTGTTATGCTCAAAAGCAAATCGTTAGGACGCAACAATCCGAAAAGTGCCAATGTTAAGGCGTGCGTTCCGCTGACAATGTTAGGCGAAACAAGAGCCTGTTCCGCATCGAAAGCCTCGGCAAACACCTTGCAGAGAGTATCTCTGCCTATGTCGTCATATCCGTATCCTAACGTGCCTTTAAGATGTCTTTCCGAAACTCCGTTATTGCGGAAGGCGTTGAGTACCTTGCTTTGACAGATTAACGCTACCTGCTCCGCCGACTCGAAAAGAGGCTTGCAATTTTTTTCACATTCGGATACAAATTCCAATAAGGTTGATGAATAATCCATTTTATTCTCCGTAATTTTCTTTTACGATTTCAAACAAATCCTCGGATTTTTCAAAATCGCCTGTTATAGAACGATATTTTCTAAACCAGTTAAGCTGTCGTTTTGCGTAGTTTCTAGAACGCTGTTTAATAAGTTCAATACACCTTTCCATATCGTATTCGCCGTCAAAATAAGCCGCCATTTCCTTGTAGGCAATCGCTTGCATACAGGTTCTGTCGCGAGTAACTCCCATTGCGAGTATTCTCTTAACTTCCTCTTCCAATCCCGACTCAAGCATTACGTCAACTCTGTGTTCGATTCTTTCGTATAATTTTTGTCTGTCACCGTTTAACGTCAGCATAAAGTACGGGAAAACCTCTTCTTGAAGATTATCCGCCTCGTGCCCTCCGCTTAACGCGATTTCAAGTGCGCGTATCACGCGTCTTAAATCGTTAGGGTGCAGTTTTTCGTATGCCGCAGGGTTAAGCTCTTTGAGCTTTTCGTGCATAAATTCCGCGCCGTACTCCTCTGCCTCGGCGGTTAAACTGCGCCGTAGCTCCTCATCGCGTGAAAGGAACGACATTTCGTATAAAATACTGTCAACGTAAAGTCCTGTACCACCAACGATAATAGGAGTTTTGCCGCGGTTTTGTATATCCTCTACCGCCGCAAGCGCAAGCTGTCTGTAATCATAGGTGTTGAAATTGTCAAGCGGAGAAGCAACGTCGATTAAGTGATGAGGGATACCTCTCATCTCCTCTTTGGTTATCTTAGCAGTTCCTATATCCATATATTTATAGACCTGCATAGAATCGGCAGAGATGATTTCTCCGTCGTAAAACTCCGCACATTTCAGCGACAGAGCGGTCTTACCGCTACCCGTCGGTCCTGTAATAATAAGAAGTCTTTTCATACTATACGCTTAAACATTTTTTCCAAATCCGTTTTGGATAGCTTGGCATACGTAGGTCTTCCGTGCGGACATTGAAGAGGAAGTCCGTTACTGAAAAGCTCCCTTACAACCAGCTCGACTCTTTCATCGCCTAGGTAGTTGTTACCTCTTAAAGCGCAGTGGCAAGCGGTGTAGGCCAGTTTTTCACGGATATAATCGGGTTGTTTACCCTTTTGCGTTCCCTCGTTCACCACAGTGCGGACAAATTCGTCAAAGTCCATATCGACAAGATCGGCAGGAACCGCGTCAAACTTATAACAACCCTTACCGAAAGGCGTAACCTCGAATCCAAGCTGAGTAAAATAGGGTAAACGCCCCTCTAATACTTCCGCTTCTTCAGCATTCACCTTAAAAACGTAAGGTAAAAGTAAGGGTTGTACAGCTATTGCGCCGTTATTATATTCGTTGACAAGGCGATCGAAAATGATACGTTCCGCCGCGGCATGCTGGTCGATAATCAAGACCTCACCCTCGGTTTCCACTATTATGTAAGTTCCGAAAACCTGACCGATAATCTTATAAACGGGAATACCCTTTATTGTCTCCTGCCTGTAATCGGCATCGGTTGCAACGTCTGCGCCGTCCGATGACGGAAGCATTTCCGATTCGGAATTTTCTCTTTCTTTTTTTGCTCTGGCTTCCCGTAAGGCGTCTTCTAGACCGCCGCTTTCGCCCACAGCCAAATCCGTAAATGGTAATGCCGCTTCAGCAACTGCCGCTAGAGAAGCTTTGTCGTTCTTATAGCCTAAGTCGTCATTCCATCTATCGGAATTATCTGCTTTATCTGTACCAACAGCGCAAGTAGCTTCCGCGGTTGCTCGGGAACTTATCCCATCAAAATCACTGTTATCCTTGGCAAAAGCCGCCGCAACAGCCTCCTCAACTGGTGATGAGTAACCACGTACATTACCGTCGATCGGGGCAAAATCCCTCTTAAGCCTATTACGATTATCTGTGTCGATAGCTTCCTTAATGGCGTTATATATAAAGCCGAAAACAGCGTTTTGGTCGGAAAATCTTACGTCAGCTTTTGACGGGTGGACGTTGACGTCCACGTTTTCCGAGGGCATTGTCATGAGCAAAACGGCAACAGGATACGCTCTTTTCATCATATACTCCGCAAAACTGTTTTGAATTGCGGTGTTAATCGTAGTGTTGTTGATAATTCTTCCGTTGAGAATAAAGGTTTGGTAACTACGGTTGCCCTTAGAATAAAGGCTATTGGATACGTAGCCTTGTAATGAAAATGCGCCTTTAGAGCGATTGATTTCCACCAGATTGTCTACCAAATCGGAGGGATAAACAGAGCAAATTGCGTCATATAGTCCGCTCCCCTGTGAATCGAAAACCTTCTCGCCCTCTGCATAGTAGCTGATTGCCACGTTAGGATTTGACAGTATCAGCCTTGTAATAAGAGTGGTTATTTCCGTTTCTTCGCTTTTAGGCTTTTTCATAAATTTCAGCCTTGCGGGAGTGTTAAAAAATAGGTCGCTAACCGTTATCGAGGTGCCTGTATTCATACCGCATTGAGTCGGCTCGCCGATCTCACCTGCTATAATCTCCAGCTTATTGCCTAGCAAACCGTCGGGAACTTTGGATTTGACAGTAACTTTTGAAACCGAGGCAATACTTGGCAACGCCTCACCCCTAAACCCTAGGTGCGATATGTTGAAAAGATCGTCCGCAGTGGCGATTTTGCTGGTTGCGTGAGGTAAAAAAGCCACTGAAAGGTCGCTTTCCGACATTCCTTCGCCGTTATCCGTTACGTTAATCTCCCGAAGACCGCCGCCATAAATGGATACGGTAATAACGGTTGCGCCTGCGTCAATAGAGTTTTCGACCAGTTCCTTTACAACGGAAGCAGGACGTTCAACCACCTCACCGGCGGAAATTTTGTTATATACGCTGGGTTCAAGACGGTTAATTTTTGTCATTCTTTGCCCTCTCGATTAAGTCGGATAAAATCAGCATCGCCTGCACGGGCGTACAATTATCCACCTTTGTTTCCTTTAGGATTTTGACAATTTCCTTTGCATTGCTGTCCGCGGTGTCAAACAGCGACAGCTGACTTCCCTTTTTCTTCTCGGCTAGGGAATTGGCGAGTATGGCGTTGGTATCCTTATCGTCTCTATTCTCCAAAATAGCGGCGATTTGTTTCGCTCTTGCAGTTACCTTTTGGGGTACGCCTGCCAGTTTTGCAACCTCAACGCCGAAGCTCTTATTCGCACCGCCTCTGGCGATTTTGTGAAGGAAAACAATGTTTTCACCGCTTTCGTTGACTAAAACGCGGTAATTTTTCACACCGTCAAGTCTTCCCTCCAGTTCCGTCAGTTCGTGATAGTGCGTGGCAAAAAGCGTCTTAGCCTTAACCACTTCGCCCACGTATTCCATAACAGCCCAAGCAATGCTGAGTCCGTCGTAAGTAGAGGTTCCTCTGCCTATCTCGTCTAATATCAAAAGGCTATTGCGTGTTGCGTTATGGAGAATTGAAGCAACCTCTACCATCTCCACCATAAAGGTGCTTTGGGCTAAAGTCAAATCGTCGCTGGCTCCGACTCGCGTGAAAATACGGTCGGTTATGCTGATTTCCGCCTTGTCGGCAGGCACAAAAGAACCAACGTGCGCCATTAAGGTAATCAGCGCGACTTGCCGCATATACGTGCTTTTGCCTGCCATATTAGGACCTGTTATAACCATGGTCCTACAGTCCGTATCATTGAGAACCGTATCGTTGGCAACAAAATCGCCCTTTCCGATAAGCTTTTCCACAACGGGGTGCCTACCGTTGACAATATTGATTTTTTTAACCGAATTATTGATTATAGGCTTAACGTATTTGCCCTCTAAGGCGACCTCGGCAAGGGATAAAAGCGTATCCAGCGCGGCAACGGCGCGAGCCGTGGCGGTCATATTGGGAACCACTTCCATCAGCTTTCCCTTCAGCTCCGCAAAAATGGATTGTTCTAATTCGATTCCCTTTTCGTTTGCGCCTAATAGCTTGTCCTCGATTTCCTTAAGTTCGGGCGTAATGTACCTTTCGCCTGTGGTAAGAGTTTGCTTACGGATATATCTGTAGGGAACGGTCTCCACAAAGGACTTGGAAACCTCGATGTAATAGCCGAAAACCTTGTTATAACCGACCTTTAAGGTCTTGATGCCTGTAGCTTCCTTTTCCTCCGCTTCCAGCTTGGCTAGCCAAGACATACCGTCACGGCTTGCACTGCGGTAATCGTCAAGGATAGAATTAAATCCGTCGCGGATAAAACCGCCGTCACGGACCAACAGTGGCGGCTCGTCGCAGATTGCCCTAATCAAAAGCGAGCTAATCTCGGGAAGTTCGTCTATCTCTCCCGATAAGCGTTGCAAAAGAGGTGATTTTGCTTCCGCAAGAGCCTTCTTTATCAAAGGCAAATGTTGAAGCGACTCCCCTATCGCCGCCATTCCGCGAGGGTTTACGCTACCGTAAGCAACCTTTCCGCTAAGTCGCTCTAGGTCGCACATTTGAGCCAAATTTTTGGCTAAGGCGTTACGCAACCGTACGCTTTTCGTCAGCTCTCCCACAGCGTCCAGTCTTAAATTAATCTCCTCCGCGTTAATCAGAGGACGCTCAATCCAGCGGCGCAGATTACGCGCTCCCATATTGGTTACCGTTTTGTCCAAAAGCCAAAGCAGAGAACCGACCTTGCGCCTGTCGCGTATGGTTTCCGTCAGTTCAAGATTACGCCTTGCGTTGTAATCCAAAGTCATATAGTCGGTGGATTGATAATAGGTAATCTTATCTATATGGCAAAGAGGTCTTTTCTGCGTGTCGCCGAGATACTCAACCAATGCGCCTGCCGCGGCAATAGCATATCCCTTATCCGCACATTCATAGCAGTCTAAGGAGCTTACGCCTAACTGCGAAAGCAATTTTTTAAGAGCGGTGTCGTATCCGAACGCCCAGTCGTAATACCTGTTCACCTTAGGCAAAACAGATACTAATTCATCTGTAATGATGCCGCCGAGATCGGTGGAATTGGAAATAATTTCCGCAGGGCGAATAGTGTTAAGCAAGGTTTCCAGAGATTTTCTCGCGTCCTCGCCCTCGAATTGCACCAGATTAAACTCACCTGTTGACATATCCGTCCAAGCGAAACCGCACGCTTCGCTTGCAATAAATGCGGATGCTAAATAGTTATCTTTTTTCTCGTCTAAAAGAGTGTCCTCGATTACCGTACCGGGGGTGATAACGCGAATCACGTCACGTTCTAACATACCCTTGCCCTCGCCGGGATTGGTAAGCTGTTCGCAAATCGCAACCTTGTAGCCCTTGTTGATTAAGCGGCTTAAGTAGGTATCAACCGCGTGATAAGGCACGCCGCACATAGGGGCGCGACTTTCAAGTCCGCAATCTCTCCCTGTCAGAGTAATTTCCAGTTCCCTTGAAACCAACTCCGCATCGTCGAAAAACATCTCGTAAAAGTCACCCAGACGGTACATTATAATCACGCCGGGGTACTGCTCTTTTATCTCGAAGTAGTGCTTCATCATAGGAGATAGCTTTGAACGGTCAATTATCATTTCTCACCTCTTATCTCGCCAAACAGCGACGCCGAGCGGTTCTTGGTTATAGCGACGTCTTGGAAACTGCCGATTAAAGCAGAATCGCCCTTAGCTGTAACCAAACGTCCGGATTCCGTCCTACCGCAAACCGTTCCGTCATATTTCGGATTAACGTCCTCGATAAGAACTTCCAGTGTTTTGCCCGTGTATTCGTCGCTGATTTCCTTAGAAATGCGGTTTTGTAAATCAACGAGATACTTGATTCTTTCCTTTTTCACCTCAGGGGGAAGCTGTGGCATAGCCGCCGCAGGCGTACCCTTTCGCGGAGAATAAACAAAGGTAAAGGCGTTGGAAAAACGTACTCTTTCCACAAGGCTTACCGTTTCCAAAAAGTCTTTTTCGGTTTCGGTGGGGAAGCCTATCATAATGTCGGTCGTAATGCCGCAATCGGGAATTTTGCCGCGGATATAATCGATAATATCCAAATACTTCTCACGCGTATAACGGCGGTTCATTGCCTTAAGGACTTCCGAACTGCCCGACTGAACAGGCAAATGGATATTGTTGCAAATGTTGTGAGAAGACGCGATAACGTCTATCACCTGCGAATTAAAATCCTTGGGATGAGAGGTCATAAAGCGCAAACGAAATTTGCCGTCTAACTTGGATACGTCTGTTAAAAGTGACAGAAAATTATCGCCGTTAGTAAAATCACTGCCGTAAGAATCCACGTTTTGACCTAATAAAGTAATCTCCTTATAGCCTTCGTCCAGCACTCTTTTCACGTCGTCGATTACAGCCGTGCGCGAACGGGAGCGTTCCCTTCCTCTGACGTAGGGAACGATGCAATAGGTGCAAAAATTATTGCAACCGTACATTATATTAATCCAAGCGTTAGGGTAACTGGTACGCAAAACGGGAGTTCCCTCTATAACAGCGGGTTTCGTGTCCGTAGGTACGCTGACGTAGCTTTTCTTAAGCTCGGTGACGGCGGTTTTCAGTTCCTCAAGATTATTGGCTCCCAAAACTATATCCACAAAGGGGAATTTTCTGCGCAGTGCTTCCGCCGCGCCGTTCTGCTGTGTCATACAGCCAACAACGGCGATCAAGAGTTCCTGTTTTTTCTCCTTCTTCAGGGATTTAAGCGCACCGATATTACCTAGAATACGCCTTTCGGCGGTATCGCGAATACAACAGGTGTTAAAAAGGATAATATTGGCGTCCTCATCGTTATCCGTTGCGGAATAACCCAGCTCGGATAGTATTCCGGCAAGTTTTTCGGACTCGTGTACGTTCATTTGGCAACCGTAGGTATTAATCTTGTATTTTAGCATAAATATTTCTCCTGTCATATTTTATCATTTTATGATAACATATTCAAGCAATTACCGTAAAATTGTATAGTCTTGTGCAATTTACTCATACTACGGGTATGAAAAAAGCTATCGCAATACTCTCCGCTGCCGCTATATGTATTGCCGCGGCGTTGGTAATATACCTAACAGTGACCTTTACCGCGGTTAGTTTAAGCAGTGACAAGCTGACCGCAGATAACGAGCTGACGGTTTTCGCCGAGGATAACAGAGTTATCGGAAATACTGTCGGAAAATCAGAATACACGGATTTTCCTGAAGATTTGAAAAACTCTTTTATAGCGGTAGAGGATAAACGCTTCTATGAGCATAACGGAATCGATTTTTTAAGATTGGGGGGTGCGTTGATACAGGATATTAAAACTATGTCCTTTGCACAAGGCGCTTCGACCATATCCTCTCAGCTTATAAAAAACACGCATTTGACCAACGAAAAAACGATTACGCGTAAACTTCAGGAGTCAAAGCTCACGTTGGAATTAGAAAAGGAGTACTCCAAGGAACAAATCCTTACGATGTATCTTAACGTAATATATTTCGGCAACGGGATTTACGGAGTTAAGCAAGCCGCCAATGTCTTTTTCAACAAAAGTGTTTCCGAATTAAGTCTTGTGGAAAGCGCAAGCTTGGCAGCGGTTGTTGTCAATCCAGCAACCTACTCTCCTCTCCTTAATCCGCAACAGAACAGAGAAAGACGGAACAGCGTTTTGCGGCTTATGCGCGAACAAAATTATATTGACGAACAGGAATACGCAAACGCAGTTGACAAGGATTTAATTCTATCGGATATTGCGGACAAAAACATCTATACGTCTTACGTTGCGAACGCAATTAAGGAAGCCTCGGAGCTGACAGGATTAAGCGAAAGAGAGTTGCGAAAAAACGGCTACGTTATAACTACCGCGTGCGACAGAGCCGCACAGGAAAATCTCTATTCGTCAATGTCGAACGAGGATCTTCTGCCTCTTAATTCTTATTCGTCAACACCTGATCGAATGGGAATGATAACTGACAATAAGACGCGAAAAATTACCGCATATTTCAGCAATTCTGTCATTTATACCGATAATGTGCGCAGACAGCCGGGTTCGGTAATCAAGCCCATCGCTGTCTATGCGGCAGGCTTGGAAAAGGGTGTCCTTCTGCCTGAAACACCGATACTTGACGAGGAAACCTCATTCGGTGAATACTCCCCCTCTAATTACGGCGGCACCTTTGCAGGTTGGACGGATGCACGACGATCCTTAGCTCACTCTTACAATATTCCTGCGGTAAAATTTTTGGAATACGTGGGCTTGGATTACTCGTTTGACTACACTCAAAGACTTGGTTTAAGGCTGGTCGATACAGACAAAAACCTCGCACTCGCATTAGGCGGAATATCGGGAGCAACAATGCGTGAATTAAGCGGAGCCTACGCGACTTTTGCTAATCAAGGTAATTACGCCAGACCGTATTTCGTGGTTAAAATAACCGATAAAAACGGTAACGTGATTTTCAATCGCAATGTTGAGGAGCAAACGGTTACAGGCTCCGACACCGCATATCTCTTATCCTCAATGTTAAGAGATGCAGTTACTGACGGAACCGCTAGGAAGCTATCCGCATTGTCTTTCCCTGTGTATGCGAAAACAGGAACGGTCGCCGCAAAAGGCGGTAATTCCGACGCTTGGTGCGCAGGCTACACTTCAAGTGAAACCTTTGTAATGTGGTTGGGAAATCTATCAATGACCGAGGAACAAATGCCTGATAACGGCGTTACGGGAGGAAGTTACCCTACCTTAATCGCAAAGCAATATTTGAGTAACACAAAGAAATCAGCGTTGGCTATCCCCCAACCGAATACGGTGAGCGAGGTAAACATAGACACCTATTCCTTGGAAAACGAGCATATACTCACCCTTGCAGGAGAATATACGCCTGACGCTTATCGCGCGTCCATCTTATGCGGAAAAGCGGCAAAACTGCCTGCTTCGACCAGATTTGAATTGCCTCGCGTGGGCGAAGTAACGCTAAAGCGAATCAATACAGGCGTAACTATCTCCTTTGAAGCGGAGGATTGTTACGGCTATGAGATATACCGTGTAGTCAACAGTTCAAGGGAATTGGTCAATGACTTGACCGAGGCTAAAGGTTTAACGGAAATTACGGACGTAGGCGGTTACGGTATCGTAAGATATCAGGTTACTCCCTACGCAATCGTAAACGGCGAAAGAAGATACGGATTATCCGCACAAACCAACGGAATATTTATGATACCGTGGGTTACCTAGGATTGACGTCGATAATCTCGATATTGGCAATAGCGTCCTCAATCAGTTTTTCAAGGTCAAGGGCTGATTCGGCTTCCTCGATAACTGCAAGCTTCGGCTTGATAACGGGGTTTTTCGGAAGAAATACGGTACAGCAATCCTCGTAAGGCAGAATACTTGTATCAAAGGTTCCGATGTCACGGGCTATGGTAATAATATCCTCTTTATCCATACCGATAAGCGGACGGAAAACGGGAAGCAACTCGATAACCTTATTCGTGACGAGAATGCTCTCTTGGGTTTGCGAAGCCACCTGAGCCAAACTTTCACCGCTGATTATACTGCCACAACCGTTTTTAAGAGCCATACGCTCCGCAATACGCATCATAATACGGCGCATAATCGTAATCATAAATTCAGCGGGGCAAAGTCTGTGAATCTCCTGCTGTATCTCGGTGAACGGAACCACGAAAAGCCTGATATGTCCGCAATAATCGGTAAGTTTTTGAGCTAAATCGACCACCTTCTCCTTAGCCTTAAGGCTGGTGTACGGGAAGCTGTGAAAATGCAGTCCGCAAATCCTCAAACCGCGCTTTGCCATTTGATAAACTGCGACGGGGCTGTCGATTCCGCCTGACAGAAGAGCCAGACCACTGCCCGAACTGCCGACAGGCATACCTCCGCGGCACATAATCTTATCTAAGAAGACGTAAGAGGTTTTGTTTTCTCTTATATCGACAAAGATTTCCTTATCCGCGTTGAATAGGTCAACTCTAAGGTTAGGCTTTGCGTCTAAAACCGCACCGCCCAGCATAGCCGCGATTTGCAAGGAGCTTTCCGCAAGGGTTTTGTCCGCTCTGTTGACAGTGATTCTAAAACTGCCGCTGTTAGGCGCCGCCTCTTGACAAAGCTTGCCGATAAGCTCGTAATCGGTATCCACCTTATAGGCAGGGCTTACCGAGTGCAAGCCGAATACGTTACGGAGTTTGCCGATCAGCATATCGGTATATTCTTCCTCGAAGCCCTCAAGGAAAAGTCTGCTGTGAACCTTAACGAGAGTGCATTTTATCCCCTTTAAGGCACGTTTTATATTATCGGACTGCATCTTCTCAAAGAATACTTTGTTTCTGCCCTTAAGATAAATCTCACCGTATCTGATTAAAATTACTTTTTCCATATTACACCCTCTTGTAGCGGACTAAATCCGCGTATTCTTTTGTCATAGCCTCGATTACCGCTTTACCGTCCTCGGGATCGTTCTCTGCGGAGATACTTAGCCGTATTATGCCCTCTCTGTGCGCGTCGTCCAAGCCCAAAGCTTGCGGAATCCTGCCAATGCCGCTTTTTGAGGAACAGGCTGAGCCGATTCCCACTGCAATGCCGTACTTTTCCAACGTATGCATCATAACCTCTCCCCTAACACCGTTAAGTGCAAGGGTAAATATATGCGGCGCACCGTTGTCGGGAGAAACCGTTATCGTTTCTGCCATAAGCGGAAGTCCTGCCTTGACGTTACCGAAAAGCTCCTGCGATAACGCTTTCAGCTTGGGCATCAGCGCAAAAGCGTTTTCTGCCGCGGCGGCGAAGCAAACAATGCCTGCCACGTTTTCGGTTGACGAGCGAACGCCCTTCTCCTGTCCGCCGCCGTATATCAGCGGCGATATATGCAAACCGTGCTTTACGTATAAAGCGGCAACCCCCTTAGGCGCACCGATTTTGTGACCGCTAAGTGAGTAAAAATCCACGCCCAAAGCCGCAAGATTGACTGGGATTTTGCAAAACGCCTGTACGCCGTCCGAGTGAAACAGGATACCCTTGTTATAGGCTTTTGTAATCTCAACCAGTTCCTTAATCGGATTGATTGCACCCGTTTCGTTATTGACGTGCATAATGGAAACGAGGGTTGTTTCAGGAGTGAGTAACTCTCTGTAACGCTCGATTATAACCCTGCCGTTACTGTCAACGTCCGCGCAAACCACGTCATAGCCGCGGTTCTTCAGTTCCATAGCGGTATTGTAAATAGCCGAATGTTCAACGGCGGAAATAATTATTCGTCCGTTTTTCTTTTTTCGTGCGCATTGCAAAACCTGATTATCGCTTTCCGAGCCCGAGGACGTGAAAAAAATCGTATCCTCGCCAACCCCTAAAAGGGAAGCCAATTTGTATCTGGCTGAGGCAATTGCGTTGGAAACCGCGATTGCAGGCGCGTAAAGAGCAGATGGGTTAAAAAACTCCTCTCTTCCGTACTTTGCGATAATAGGAAGGCAGCATTCCTGCATTTTGGTCGTTGCCGCGTTATCAAGATATATCATAGTTCTGTACTCCGTTCCAATATTGAAAGCATATATTTATCCGTGCAAATTGCAATAACTCTGTTATCATCGGCGGTTATCGTAACGATTTCGCCGTTGCCGTTGAAGTATTTGACCGCGTCAAGGCTACAGCCGTCCGTTATATCC
This sequence comes from uncultured Christensenellaceae bacterium, assembly GCA_964368645.1. Taxonomy (GTDB): domain Bacteria; phylum Bacillota; class Clostridia; order Christensenellales; family CAG-1252; genus JAEDHM01. The sequence continues at coordinate 76,033 of CAYJBY010000011.1, read as the reverse complement.
ACGATATCCGCAATGTCAAGCTGTTCTGCAATAGAAAATTTTTTGTATCCCTTGCCCTTTTGAATTATCAGCTTAGAGCCGTTGATTACGTATTTGTAATCGGTAGTTAAAAGGTGTCCGATACTTCCTAAAACAAGTCCTGCGCCGATAAGCATAAAGAATAGCAGTATCGACCAATAACGCTCCAAAATCAAGCCGAAAATAAGTATGAGAACGGATAGAAAAAAAGCGGCCCAACCAACGTACAAAAGTATCAGTTTGAGAATAACGCGCCATCTGATATTACACCTGTCGCAATACTCGTAATAATCCGTCATAGCAATCTGGCAACGGTTACGCCGTCGCCGCCCTCACCGTACTTGCCTAATCTGTACTCCAAAACGCCTGCGTCGTTAAGGTATTCCCAAACTGCGGCGCGAAGTCTGCCTGTGCCCTTTCCGTGAATGATTCTTACGCTTGAAAGTCCTGAAAGCTTACAGCTGTCGATATACTTTTCCAAATTATAAATCGCCTCGTCACAGGTTTGACCGATAAGATTAATCTCCGAAACCAACGGCGTATTGATGAGCCCTCTGCTTGCAGGAGTCTTTTTTTGATACTTCTTTTCCTGTTGAGCTTCGGGTTGTTTTTTAAGCTTAAGCACGTTCTTTTTACGCACACGGGTTTTAATGCCGCCAAGCTTAACCAGATATTCGTTATTCTTGTTGATTTCAACTAATTGTGCTGTGGAGTTAAGCGTTGTAACGAATACCCAATCGCCCACAGACGGCGGTTCTTCAACCGTTTCGGGCTTATCGGTTTCGGGCTCGTCCTCCACGTCTAAGGCTTCAATCTGCTTGCGAAGCTTCGCCGCGCGGAAGAAACTGCCCTCGGTGGGATTGTCAACTATCGTCTTTAATTCGTCGAGAATTTTGTTTACCTCGCCCAGAGCGTTTTCGGTCATTCGCTTAACTTCCTTACGGGCGTTCACCGTCAGCTTTTGTCTTGTAGCGTCCAGTTCTGCTTTCGATTGCTCCAATGCTTTCCGCGCAGATTCCAGTTCTGCATTAAGTCTTACGTTGTTTTCCGCCTCGTCTTCTGCCTTTCTTCTTGCAAAATCGGCGGATTGAATCACCTCTTCAAAGGAGCGTTTTTCTCTTGTTATACCGCTTTTTGCGGCGTTAATTATCTCGGGTTTCATTCCAAGCGCGGCAGAAATCTCCAAGGCGTTGGACGTACCGGGAATACCGATTATTAGATTATAGGTCGGAGCATAGGTCGTGGGGTTAAAATCCATACAAGCGTTCTCAACCCTCTCCGTAACGTAAGAATACTCCTTTAGCGAGGAGTAATGAGTGGTGATAACAGAACGTGCGCCTGAGTTCTTGACGTAGTCGGTAACGGCAACAGCCAAAGCCGCTCCCTCTTCGGGATCGGTTCCCACGCCGATTTCGTCGATTAAAAGCAGACAATCCTTATCAAGTCTGTCCAGAATATAAACGATATTGGAAATATGAGAGGAAAAAGTCGATAAGTTCTGCTCTATGCTTTGCTCATCGCCTATGTCGCAGAAAATTTTCGGATAAAATCCGATTACGCTGTCCGAGGCGGCAGGAATAAATAATCCGCACATACCCATAAGGCAAAGCAGTCCTGTCATTTTTAAGGTGACGGTTTTGCCGCCTGTGTTAGGTCCTGTAATCAGCAAAATATCAAAAGCCTTGCCGAGATTAACGGAGATAGGAATTACCTTTTCCTTGGGAATAAGGGGGTGTCTGCCCTTCCTTATGTCGATCAATCCGTTTTCATTAACGGTGGGCATCGTACCTCTTATATCGCGCGAGTATATTGCACGTGCGAAAACCACGTCCATTTCGGTGATGATATCGAAGTTCTGCAAAAAGGCTTTTGCATCAGTGCCGACTCTCACCGTCAGCTGATGAAGTATCTTTTCGATTTCCTTCTGCTCGTCCAAAACAAGGGAGCGCAACTCGTTATTGAGCTCAACTATCGCCAAAGGCTCTATATATACCGTCTGTCCGGATGTGGATTGGTCGTGAATCAGCCCCTTAATCGCACCTCTTGCGTCGCTTTTAACGGGTATTACGTATCTGTCCTCACGCATTGTAATAATGTTGTCCTGAAGATACTTGGAGTATTCGGAGGAAGTAATATAGCTGTTCAGCTTATCGCGAAGCTTGTCGTTGGCCTTTTTGATATTGCGTCTTATGGCGGCAAGCTCGGGTGAAGCGTTGTCCGACATTTCGGTATCGGAAATGATGCTGTCAGTAATATCCTTTTCCAGCATAGGCGCAACGTACAGGTCGGCGGCATAGGCTTTTAGGTTGGGAAGCCGCGCTTCGATATGAAGGATACCTGCCTTGACAAGGCGGGAAACCTTAAGCACGTCTGCGATTCTAAGCAGTTCGCCCATAGTCAGCATTGAAAGCTTTTCCGAGATTTTCAAGGCCTCGGTTACGTCGTCGATTCCCAAGCTCGGATATACTCCGTAGGTGTACATAACGTCGTACGCCTCCGCAGTCAAGGTTAATTCTCTTTCACACGCCGCTACGCTCTCGCAGGGCATTGTGCTTCTGACAATGGATTTTCCTTTTTCGGAAACGGCAAAAGCAGACACCCTTTCGAGTATCTTATCCAGCTCCAGTGTTTTCAGCGTTTTGAAATCTATCATAATACTTCCTTGTCGGCAAAACCGCTGTTATGCTTGACTGCCGTTAGTTCTTTTACGTCCTTTACTCCTATTAGGCTAGTCAGCTTGCCGTAGCCTTCAGTTTGCTTAATAACCGTTGGCATATAATTGTAAAGCGTAAATTGACATTCGTTTTTGAGTCTGATACCCCTCAACGCAAAAGCTCTTCCGCTTTCGTCCGTATAGGTTAAGGGCTTACAGCGTTCCTTGCAGGAGCCGCAGTCTGTCTGCGTTACGGTACGGTGAGGACAATGAGCAAATGTCATTAGCGGAAGGTAACCCTCAGCAAAGACGAAACACCCTTGATTGGCGAAATATCCCACCCCGATTTCGGGAGAAAGCACCACAGCGTCAGCATCGCGGTAATACTCTAATGATACCGAATTATATACGTTAAGTCCGATACCTGCGATATAGCTTAAACCGTATTCTCTGGCAAGCTCAACCACGTAGTTATTATCGGCATACAGTTTAGGCTTGTCCGTTTGAACATAATTCCTTAGCACTTCAAGGTCTTGTACTCTGGCAAGCCGCGGCAGCATAAGGTAAGGGGTAATATTATACCGATTATACTCGGCAACCTCAGCTCGGATATTGTTAATGTCCTTAATCAACGCCACGAAATAAGCGTTGCGACCGTTAAGCCGCGCAGCCTTTTCCGCAGAGTCGGTAATGTATATCTCGTCAATCCCCTTTCTTTCTGTTGTTTTGACGTCGTTTGTTAGAGTATTGACAGCCTTTTTGCGAACGTAGCCGCTTATCAGTTCAAAGCGAAGCTTATCCAAAGCGTCGCGCCTTAATGCGTTAAGCTCGGAATTTTTCAGCTCAAAGGAATCGTCCGTTTCAAGAGTTCTGCACGAAAAAGCTGTTCCACCGCACTTAACAAGCTGACTTTTAGCTCGGTCAAGGAAGGACGGATTATCGGTTTTGGGCGCATTGACCGCAGAGGAAACCGTAACGCCGCGACAGGTGCAATCAAGTCTTGCGTTGCCGTTGTCGGCGTATAACCGCATATCCACGTCCAGCGTTTTCACGTTCTTCAACACCTGAGCGTTTTGAGCGGAATCCGTAGTTATTCGTACTTCGTCGCCTACTTTTACACCGTTGCTGACGGGCACCTTGTATAGCCCGTCTACGAAAACCGAAGAGGTCACGTCGGAGCCGCCTACTTCCCTGTTGTCGCGCATTATCTTGAGTCCGTCGCCCTTTTGAATCGGAAAAGAGGATTTGACGTAAGCGTTACAAAAGCCTTTTATAACCTCGATTTTCGCCACCTTGCCGATTTCTAAGCCGATATGGTTCTGGCAAAGCGGATTGACAGTAAATCTATCCTTGTCGTATCCCTCGGTATATCCGCGATAAAACACCTTGACAAGTTCTCTGTCTATACGCTCAAGTTCCGTTACGGATAACTCGTTATCCAACGCCTTGCGGTAGCTTGCCACCGTAATTCCGCTGTATTCCGCACGACGATTGCGGCCTTCGATTTTGATGCTGGCAACGCCGACCTGCCGCAGTTGCTTAAGACGGCGTATAAGACACATATCCTTAGCCGAGAGCAAATAGCCTTTCGCTCCGTTCTCCTCGCAGGTGTATAGTCTTCTGCAAAGCTGTAGGCATCTGCCGCGATTACCGCTTAAGCTGCTTGCCGCCGCCGACATCAGACAGCCGCCCGACATTGAGATACATAGTGCACCCTGTACAAAAACCTCTACCTCAAGCCCTGACGCTTTGATTGCCGCCATATCGTCCAAACGACATTCTCTGGAAAGTATTACCCTATCCGCGCCTAATGCCTTGTAAAACAAAGCGGACGGAAGATTATGCACACCGCCTTGCGTGCTGACGTGTAAGGGCATATCGGTATATGTTTTCACCGTTTCTATTACGGCGGGATCACAGGCTATGACCGCATCGGCTTTAGCCTTGTCGATTTGAGTAATCAGTTCCTTAACCCTGCCAACCTCACTTTGCTTAACAGAGGTGTTGACGGTAACGTAAACCTTAACTCCGTATAAATGGCAATAATCTACCCATTCGGATAGATTACTGCAAACGAAATCAAGGCATTTACTTCTGGCGTTCAACTCGCCTAAGCCAAAGTAAACCGCGTCTGCTCCGTTATGAACCGCACATTTCAGCGCGGCTATGCTTCCCGAGGGTGCCAGTAACTCCACTACTCTCTCAAGGTTGCTTGCAATTCGGACTTCGCCGCGGAGAGAATATTCTCAACAATCTCCACGACTTCCTTATCAACCAAGGTTCTGTCAGCCGCACGGAAGGATAGGCTTAGAGCGATGCTCTTTTTGCCCTCCGCAACGCCCTTGCCTTGGTAAACGTCGAATATCTCGATATTCTCCAACAGCTCGCCTGCGGCGTTTTTAACGCACTTTAGCAGGTCGCCTGCGTTGATATTCTCGTCCAAAACGAAAGCCAAATCTCTGGAAATCGCAGGATATCTGGAAATCCCCACGTAAGGCAAAAAGACCTTCGCATCGGCAATAAGAGCTTCTAAATTCAGCTCGCAGACGTAGATTCTCTGGTCGCACTTAAAGCCTTCCGCCACAAGAGGATGTACCTCTCCGATAAAACCGACCTTATTGCCCTTAAGCAGTACGCTTGCGCGTCTGCCGGGGTGCAAAAACTCTTCTTCGTTCTTATCAAAGTCAAGAGTAAGATTGAGTTTCGCCGCTAGGTCGCATACCGTAGCCTTAAGCGAATAAAAATCGCTATCCTCACCGCTTTCTGCAAGAATAAGCGTTTCGGGTTCGTCTGCGGTGTCGGTAAGCGGTAGAGATTTCGGCAAATACACTTTTGCAACCTCGTACAGCTTTACGTTCTTGTTACCTCTTAGAATATTGCCAGTTACGGTCGTCAGCATACTGTAAACCAAATCGGTACGCATAACCGCCATATCGTCGCTAAGAGGATTGATTATTTTGATAACCTGACGGCGCTTGTCGTCAGCTTTCAGCTTAAGACTGTCTGCAAATCCGGAAGGAATAAAGGAGTAGCTTACTATCTCGCTGAATTTCGCGGTGCCTGAAAGCAGGGTTTTGATCTTGCCAATCCACAAATCCTTTTCCATTCTGCCGCCGTGAGTCTGTTCCATACCGTCCAGCTTCGCACTTACGATATTGTCGTAACCAAACAAGCGGATAATCTCCTCGCTTACGTCGTTGGCGGTCTCTATATCCTCACGGTACCCCGGAACGTCAATAGTCAGCGTTGTGCCGTTAGCTACCGTCTTAAGCTGTAAGCGGTTAAGTATGGATACCATATCCGCAACAGGAATAACGATACCTAAAATAGCGTTGATTTTTTCGGTGGAAACGGTAAGCGTTCTATTGCCGCTGTTACCGCTCATAACGTCGATATATCCGCCTACAACAGTACCTGCGCCCTCGCTCTCAATGAGCTGTAAGGCTCTGGAAAGAGCGATTTCCTGACTCTTGAAGTCGATACCCTTCTCGAAACGACTGCTGCTGTCGGAACGGATACCGAGATTACGGGATGTACGTCTTATGTTATCTCTCTTAAATCTGGCGGACTCGAAAATAATCGTCTCTGTTGAGTCGTTAATGCCCGAATTAAGACCGCCCATAACGCCTGCGAGAGCAACAGGCTTAGTGTCGTCGCAAATCACAAGATTTTCAGAGGTGAGCTTGTTTTCCTTGCCGTCTAAGGTAACGATAACCTCGTTCTCTTGGGCGCGGCGCACCACTATAGCGGAATTGTTGAGTAAGCGAGAATCGAAAGCGTGCATAGGTTGACCTACTTCGGTTAGAACGTAGTTAGTAATATCAACCACGTTATTGATAGGACGTAAACCAACCAAGCGCAATCTGCGTCTTATTAGCTCACTGGACTGACGGATAACTATATTCTTAACCGCCGCCGCCATATATCTGGGGCACAAATCCTCTGCCTTAACGGTAACGCTTACGTAGTCCTGAACCTTACCTTCGGTTTTGAAGTTAAAATCCGACTCTAACTCCTTAAAGGGCTTGTTCAAAACGGCGGCAACCTCACGGGCAACGCCAATTATGCTGTTGCAATCGGGACGGTTAGCCGTGACTTCCACGTCCAAGAGGTAATCGTTAGTTCCCAGAACCTCGTTAATATCCGTACCAAGCGGATATTTGTCTTCCATAAGGAAAATGCCGTCCACGCCTGCCGCTTCATAATCGGAAGCGGTAAGTCCAAGCTCACTGCCGCCGCAAAGCATACCGCTGCTCATAACGCCGCGAAGCTCACCCGACACTATTTTCTTACCGGAGGGTAACACCGCTCCGTCCTTGCACACGGGAACGATGTCGCCAACGCTTACGTTGTGCGCTCCTGTTACAATCTGAAGAATCTCTGTTCCAACGTCGATTTTGCACACCAAAAGTTTATCCGCATTGGGGTGTTTTTCGATAGAAAGAATCTTACCTACTACTATGTTCTTGCACGCTTCGGAAAGGTCTGTTATAGACTCGATTTCAAAGCCTGCCTTGACGAGCTTGTCCGCAAGTACAACGGGCGTAACGTCTATATCAACAAAATCTTTTAACCAACTGAAAAGTACTACCATTTTAACGCTGCCTCCTATTTGTACTGAGTTAAAAACCGCAAATCGTTTTCGTAAAGCAAGCGGATATCGGGAATACCGTACTTAATCATTGCCATACGGTCAACGCCGAATCCGAAAGCATATCCGCTGTATATCTCGGGATCGATACCGCAATTGCGGAACACCACGGGATTAACTACGCCTGCGCCTAATACTTCTATCCAGCCAGTGCCCTTGCAAAGACGGCAACCCTTGCCGCCGCACACCGCGCAGGTAACGTCAACCTCGACGCTAGGCTCGGTAAACGGAAAATACGAGGGGCGGAATCTAACCTTGGTCTGTTTTCCGAAAAAGCGTTGAGCAAACATCTCAAGCGTACCCTTTAGATGGGATAAGGATACGTTTTTGTCAACAACAAGTCCCTCGATTTGGTTAAAAATGGGGCTGTGAGAAGCGTCGTCGTCCGCTCTGTAAACCTTACCGGGCACAACTATACGGATAGGCGGCTTTTCCGCCATCATCGTTCTTGCCTGCATAGTAGAGGTCTGGGTACGAAGCAAAAGCTTGTCGCCAACGTAAAAGGTATCCTGCATATCTCTTGCAGGGTGATCCTCGGGAATGCCAAGGGCTTGGAAGTTAAAAAAGTCGGTTTCGATTTCCGGACCTTCTTTTACCGAAAAGCCGAGACCGAGGAAAATATCGATTATCTCGTTTTTAACCAAGGTGAGCGGATGAGTGGAACCGACGCCGCTTTTTTTGTTCAAGGTAACGTCGATACGCTCGTCGTTCAGCTTAGAAGCAAGTTCCTTCTCGCGTAAAGTCTGCTCTTTATCGGCGATAAGCTTTTCCAAGGTAACTCTGCCCTCGTTAATCAACTTACCGAAAGCGGGTTTTTCAGCGGCAGGAACGTCCTTCATACGTCTTAAAATGCCCGTAAACTCACCGTTTTTGCCCAAATAACGAACCCTAACGTCGTCCAAAGCGACGGTAGTATCGCATTTTGCTATCAGCTCGGAACATTGGCTGATGATACTGTCAATAGTGTCTTTCATAACGACTCCGTAGGCTAATGCCCATAAAAAGATAACGCGAAAACGCGTTTCACATAGTAAATTATCATATTAATGATAATTTGTCAAGAAAATGGCAGTTATAATATAAATGATACCTATTTTAGCGGAAAATTTAATTGCAAAATCCTCGCTTAAAGCTCTCAAAGAGTACTCCCCTACGTATTCCGCAAAATAGTTAATATGTTAGTCGTTTGTTTGGAAAAGTGATAGGATTTTACGGAATTAAATCCAAGTATTGCAATCCGTCTAAAGAATCGATGAAAACCTCAGGCACCTCTCCTATCAATATGGTTTCCGCTAACAGAACAACCGTCTTAAACTTCAGCGTTTCGGTTATTAATGGCTGAACTACGTCCGAATCCACCCTCAAAACGACGAAAATCGAGTGCCTTGTTTGGTTAATGCCGCTTGCTATAAAGACGTTTTGTATATCTGTGGATACGTTGCTTATTACTCTAAGCGGTATATCAACGAAATCGCCCTTTGATGAAAACAGTACCTTATCAAAGAAACTACCCGAATAAAACTGAATATTTTCAGGCATACTCGTGTTAATTTTTTCCTGACACGCCGTGCCTATGGCTCTCGCAATAACCGATAACTGCACTGAATCCGCTTGCATCATTATTGGTTTGTTATCCGCGCCTTTTGTAACGTGAACTAAATCCTCGTAATTATATCCTTTCAAAAAATCAGCCGCGGCAAGATTAACGCAGTCGTTTATAGCCGTCAATACGCTGGCGCGTGCCGAGGTCTCTATGTGAGTATAGACGTTTCTGCGGAAATAGACGAAAGCGGTAACAAGCACTATTACCGCCGCTGAAAACGCCGCGAAGACCTTAATTGCGACGCTTTTTGTATTCTTTTTCGTCTTCATCTTAAGTATTTATATGCGGATTTCCGCTAAAAAGTGTCTAGCTTTTTTGCGTTGCTTTTCGGTTAGTTAAAAGTGTTTTTTTACACTGTAATCATAACACTTTTATTATCCCGTAATTTGTCTGTACTTTTTAATACTCATAGCCGCCCGAAAACAGATTAATTCTACCATTTTAGGTATTGCTGTGCTTGCAATTATTTTGATATATCCGAAACAATTTTTTTTCATTTTACTTCTACTAATGCTCCGCTTAAGTTTTCGTTTTTGAGCGGAAAATAATGGCGCACAGAAAACCGAAGAATATTGCCGCCGCTAAGCCTGCCGCGCCTGCTTCAACACTGCCGAGAAAAACTCCCAGCAAGCCTTTTTCCGCCAGTCCTTCCAGTGCCCCTGCGGTTAGCGTTGCTCCAAATCCAATAATCGGCACCGTAAGCCCTGCCTGCACCACTTCCTCAGCCGCGTCGAAGACGCCCACTGCTTCGAGCAAAACTCCGACCAGCAAAAAGCAAACAAGTATTTTTGCCGAGGTCATTTTCGTCAGGTTTATTAATATTTGTCCCAGTACGCAGACTCCTCCGCCTACTGCGAATACTATTAGATAATTGATAAAATACTCCATATTAAGCCTCAATTGAAACCGCGTGCGCAATCCCCGGGATACTTTCGCCCTGTAACGAGGATACCTTTGACAGCAACGCACCCGTGGGAAGTAGCAAAATTTTCTTCCATTCTCCTTTTGCTAACTTGTCTAATATTAACGTATTGAATACTAAACTACTGCAACCTGCACCGCTTCCTCCCATCTTTACTTTTTGCTCGGGAGCAAACATCATTCTGCCGCAATCCTCGTGTCTGTCTTTCACGTCATAGCCGTCCGATTTCATTAACTCATCGAACAAGTCACAGCCCAAAATTCCCAAGTCACCGGTGATGATTTTGTCGTAGTATTCGACATTTCTCTCGGTATCCCTAAGATGGGCGCATAGCGTATATGCCGCCGCAGGAGCCATCGCCGCTCCCATATTGTTGGCATCTTTTATACCGTAATCTATTACCTTTCCAAAGGTTGCCGACGTCACCTTGATTCCCTCTCCTTCGGAGGACAACACCGTACAGCCGCTGCCCGTTACCGTCCACTGCGCACTGGGTGTCATCTGCGTTCCCAACTCCAAGGGGTAACGATACTGCCTTTCCGCGGTGGAAAAATGACTGCTTGTGGAACAGCACACGTGCCTAACGTAACCTCCCGACGTTAGAATCGCCCCAATTGCAAGCGCAGAGCCGAAGGTACTACAGGCGTTATATAATCCGATAAAGGGAATATCCAACTCACGCGCGGAGAACGAGGAGGAAATAATTTGGTTAAGCAAATCGCCCGAAAGCATTACGTCAATGTCGTTTTCGGTTAGTTTTGCACTTTTAATGGCTTCCTCTATGGTTCTAAGGTGCATTTTACACTCTGCCCTTTCGTAGCTCTTTTCGCCAAGAGTATCGTCCTTAAAGGTTTCGTCAAAGTATTCGGATAACGGGCCCTCTGCTTCCTTCGGACCTGCCATACCGTAATGACCGACAATAATCGGCGGTCTGTCGAATACGATTGTTTGCTTTCCCCCGTTCATATCAAGGACACCACCCAATAAATAATTCCTACCCCTATTGCCGCAACGATTCCGCTGACGATTATAGGACCTGCAATTACGAACATTTTGCTCATTATTCCGAATACAACGCCCTCGCGGTTAAACTCCATTGCAGGGGAAACCACAGAATTGGCAAAACCCGTGATGGGTACTATTGAGCCTGCCCCTGCGAACTTTCCGATTTTGTCATAGATTCCTATTCCCGTAAGCAGTGCGCCCAGAATTATCATAAATCCCGAGGTCAAAGCCGCAAGTGACTTTTCTCCTATATTTTTAATCCAAAGTAAGGATATTAAATCGCTGATACCCTGTCCGATACAACAAATAGTTCCGCCTACCAAAAAAGCGAAGACAATTGTCTTAATCTCCTTTGACTTCGGCGTCCTTTCCTTGACCAAATTGCTGTAATCCTCTTTGTTTGTCATTCCGCTCCTCCTTTACCGTTATCGGCTTATTAAAAATTTCTTTATCCTCTAGATTTACACCAAATAAAAAGTCAGGCATACTTCCTCCTGACTTGATTTTTGACCTAATAACGGTTAATATACGGCTTATGACATTTTCTTTTTGATGTCGTCTAAGATTCTGTTTTCCAGTCTTGACACCTGAACCTGCGATACTCCAAGTATCTGCGCTACCTCGCTTTGAGTTTTGTCGCGGTAATATCTTAAAAGTATAATCTTTCTATCCCTTTCGGATAATGCTTTTATGATGTCTTTCAGCATTATTCTGTCTATAAGTTCCTCTGTTTTATCCTCTGTTTTTATGCTGTCTATCAGATAAGTGCCGTCATCGTCATACTGCTCGTAAAGCGATACGGGCATTTTTATACTGTCTAAGGCAAAAACCACGTCGTAATTGTCCAGCTTAAACTCTTTTGCTATCTCGTCAACAGTGGGTTCTCGGTCGTTATCGTGCTTAAAACTTTCTATATATCGCTGTATTAAAATCGCCTGTGATTTTGTATGACGGCTAACCTTTATCGGCCCGTCGTCGCGGATATGCCTTTTAATCTCTCCTATTATCATCGGTACCGCATAGGTGGAAAAACGCACGTTAAACTCACACTTAAAATTCATTATCGCCTTGTACAAACCCAAGGAGCCTAACTGAATAAGGTCGTCAAACTCCAGTGACGTATTGCGATAACGCTTTATTAAGCTTTTTATTAACGGCAAATTCTCGCTGTATAGCTTGTCCGCCGCGCTTTTATCTCCCTCCTGCGCACTGGCAATTAGCTTTAGTGTTTCCTCGTGGCTTAGCATACCACGGCTCGGTCGAACTTCTTCGTCATTATGACGGTGGTTCCCACGCCGATTTTACTGTTCACCTCCAAACTGTCCATAAACGCCTGCATCAGAGTAAAGCCCATTCCGCTGCGCTCGTCCTCCGGTCTTGTGGTGTAGAATGGCTGCATTGCCTGTTCCACGTTGGCAAAACCGCACCCGAAATCGATTATTTTAATTTCCACGTATTCCTCAAACACGGATATTTCGATACTTATTTCTCCGACTCGCCCCATATAACCGTGTACTATGCTGTTGGTTATAGCTTCGCTAACCGCCGTTTTAATATCGTTAATATCCTCCAGCGAGGGATTAAGCGTTGCGCAAAAAGCCGCGACTGCGCTCCGCGCAAATTTTTCATTTTCCGTTATACCCGAAAAGGCTATTCTACAATAGTTGCTTAATTTCATATTCACCTCGCTTTTCCTACAATCTGATAGATACCGCTTATTCTGAAAACCTTGTCAATTTGAGAGTTTACTCCATCAACAAAAAGCGGTATGCCCTTTTCCCTCAGCCGCTTATATCTGCCGATAAGCATACCTAAGCCCGTACTATCCAAAAAATCCACGTTTCCGAAATCAATAATCAGCTTGGCAAAGCTCTCGCTGTCAATGATATTATCCAAAAAAGTTCTTAATTTTTGCGCGGAGTGTTCGTCCACGTCTCCGGTTATATAGGCGGTAACCGTTCCGCCGTATTTTTTCGCACTTATATCCATAGCCGCCTCCCTTAAGTCATAGTAACATTTGAAGGATATAAAAAAACGTCTTTTTGTGTTGCAAAAAGACGTTTTTTGTATTCTGTTATAAGAGAATTACTTGTTCTCTACCTTTTCGATAACGTCAAGTAAGCGGAGATCGATTCTGCCCTTCTCGTCAATCTTGATGACCTTAACCTTAACCTTGTCACCTATATTAACGACGTCCTCAACCTTCTCGACTCTCTCTTTCTTGAGCTTGGAAATATGAATCATACCGTCCTTGTTAGGAGCAATCTCAAGGAATGCGCCGATAGGAATTATACGAGCGATAACGCCTTCGTACTCGTCGCCAACTTCGGGATCTCTGACGATAGATATAATAATCTTCTTAGCCTTATCCGCGCTTTCGCCATCGGGGCTGGCAATGAAGACCTTACCGTCATCGCTGATATCTATCTTAACGCCGGTATCCTCGATAATCTTGTTGATTACCTTGCCGCCGCTGCCGATAACCTCACGAATCTTGTCGGGATTAATATCGAAGCTGATGATCTTGGGAGCGAACTTGGAAAGCTCGGTACGAGGAGCGGGAAGAACTGCAAGCATCTTGTTCAAAATGAACAATCTGCCCTCTCTTGCCTGTGCCAACGCGGTACGGAGAATACCCTCGTCGATACCCTTAATCTTGATATCCATCTGAATAGCGGTGATACCCTTGGTTGTTCCTGCTACCTTGAAGTCCATATCGCCGAAGAAATCTTCCAAACCCTGAATATCGGAAAGAACAACAATTTTGTCGCTCTTGTCGTCCTTCATAAGTCCCATTGCAATACCTGCTACGGGAGCCTTTATGGGTACGCCTGCGTCCATCAACGCTAAGGTACTGCCGCAAATACTTGCCTGAGAGGTACTACCGTTAGAGGATAAAATCTCGCTGACGGTTCTAATTGCATAGGGGAAATCCTCTTCGCTGGGAAGAACGGGTTCCAATGCTCTCTCTGCCAATGCGCCGTGACCGATTTCACGTCTGCCGGGGCTTCTTAAAGACTTAGCTTCGCCGGTGCTGTAAGGAGGCATATTGTAGTGATGCATATATCTCTTAAACACGTCGTCGTCCAAGCCCTCAAGCTTTTGAACCTCGCTGATAGTGCCTAAGGTTGCGGTAGTCATAGCCTGAGTCTGACCACGGGTGAAAACGCCCGAACCGTGTACTCTGGGAAGAATACCTACTTCGCACCATATAGGACGAATTTCGGTGACCTTTCTGCCGTCAGGTCTGATACCCTCGTCGATTATTCTGCGGCGAACCTTTTCCTTCTTCATAGCGTAAAGGGTGTCGCCAATCTCTCTTGCCTTGTCGGGGAAAATCTCTGCAAAGTGAGCCTGAATCTCCTTCTCTGCCGCTTTCTCTCTCTTCTGTCTTTCCTGACGGTCAAAGGTGGAGAAGCAATAGTCCAGCTTGTCGGAAGCATAAGCTCTCACAGCGGTTGCGATCTCTTCGGGAACGGTGTAGAACTCCACGTCGGTGGTCTTTTCCTTGCCGCAGTCAGCCTTGATTTCTTCGATAAAAGCGACGATTTTCTTAATCTCTTCGTGACCGAAAAGAATTGCGCCCAGCATCTCTTCTTCGGAAATCTCGTTAGCACCGGCTTCAACCATCATAATGGCGTCCTTGGTGCCTGCAAGGTTCAAGCTGAGCTTGCTGCGCTCTCTCTGCTCCGCGTCGGGGTTGATGACATACTTGCCGTCAACGTAACCTACTACTACGGAACCGGTAGGTCCTGCGAAAGGTATATCGGAGATAGACAGCGAAATGGAGCTGCCCAGCATACCGTAAACCTCGGGAGGAATGTTGGTATCAACGGACAAAGCGGTAGCTACTACCGCAACGTCGTTGTATAAGCCCTTGGGGAACAACGGTCTGATAGGACGGTCGATAAGTCTGGAAACCAGAATGGCCTTATCGCTGGGACGTCCCTCTCTCTTCTTGAAACCGCCGGGGATTTTGCCGACGGAATACATCTTCTCTTCAAAGTCAACGCCGAGGGGGAAGAAATCCATTCCCGGTCTGGGAGCGTCGGACATTGTGACGTTGGTCTGCACAACGGTGTCTCCGCAACGGATAAGACAGGAGCCGTTAGCCTGCTCGCAGTAAGCACCGACTTCTACGGTTACTTCTCTGCCGCCGATTGTAGTTTTGTAAATCTTTCTTTCCATATAAACCTCCAAGTCCATCTGTTTTTCTCTAAACAGCGGACAAAATTTTGCATAATACGTAAAATAGGGCGTTGAAAAACGCCCCATTTCAATTACTTTCTCAGACCTAATTTGGCTACTATCGCTCTGTAACGCTCGATATCCTTGTCCTTAAGATAAGCTAGAAGATTCCTTCTGGCGCCGACCATCTTTAACAGACCTCTTCTGCCGTGATTGTCGTTCTTGTGAGAAGCCAAGTGTTCGTTGAGAACCTTAATTCTCTCTGTTATCAGTGCAATTTGAACTTCGGGAGAACCCGTGTCGCCTTCTGATCTTGCGTAAGTTTTGATGATTTCGCTCTTATCCATTTTGATGCCTCCTGGAAAATAAATTCGCCTATTGCCAAGTAAGGCATTGAGCATTTGCCAAACCGAGAAACAGGTATATTGATATATTAACAAATATTTTTGACAAAGTAAAGGCTTTTTATTATATTTCGCTCCGAATTACGTTTTTTATGTGCAATTAAGCGAAAAAATCCTTCTTCTTTTCCAAGTATTCGTCCACTCTTTCAGGGTACACGAATATATCCTTTGCCTCGGCTAAACGCGTAATCAAATTACCGCTTACCCTTTTACTTATCGCACCTGCGCCCGACGCGTAAACGCTGTGTGTTTCTTCCATTATATCCACGTTGTACACGCAAGCCTTCGACGGTTTGGTGTAGCCCACGTTTTCCAATCTCCCCACAGTGTTTTTCTGACGGTACATATAATAAGGAGAATAGCCTGCTTTTTCCAAAGCCGATGCGGCGTAATCGTTCATTGCAACCGCCTTTTCCACGTCGTCAGTCGAGTAGCCATCAAGACAAAGCTTTGAGCCGCGTTTAATGGACAAACTGTGAACGGTTATATTGTCCGGCGACAAGTCTATCGCTCTATCGACAGAATATCTAAAATCAGCCTCGCTCTCCCCCGGTAAGGAGGAAATTAAGTCCATATTCACGTCGAAGCCGCGTAACAAGGCCTGCTTATAAGCGGCGACAACCTCATTGGCACTGCCCTTTCTTCCGATAAGCGGTAGAGTTTTATCGTTAAAACTCTGAGGATTAACGGAAATGCGAGTAACCCCCTTTGCCTTAAGTAAATCCAGAATTTCGGGAGTTATGGTATCCGGTCTGCCTGCCTCAACCGTAAACTCCTCGCCCTTTGCGTCCAAAGCCGTAAGTATTCTGTCTAGCAAATAAACGGGAATAGAAGTCGGCGTGCCGCCTCCTACGTAAATCGAGCGGCGTTTGCCTATCGGCATAATCTGTTTTTCCGCTTCAATATCCCGAACCAAAGCGTTAACGTAACCGCCTAGCTTACCCTTAACCCGGTCAACCACGTCGGAAATAAAGGAACAGTAACTGCATCTTGTAGGGCAAAAAGGGATATTAACAAAGGTATTATATCTGTCCTTTTCCGTATTGTAAATACCCTGCTGTGTTGCCACCACGTTGCCGACAAGACGAGCTTTTCTCTCGGATACTCCGAAATAATTCGTAAGTACGGAAAAAGGCTCTACCTTTTCCTCAAGCAGTTCGTAATAAATTTTGGTCGGTCTGATACCAGTTAAACTGCCGTAAGGAAGACTTACCTTAAGAAAATCGGAAAGATAGAAATACAACGCTCTTTTCGCACGGCGTTTTGTATTGCGCTTTCTAACGGAATCGGAGTCGGAGGTCAACTCTGCGGTATCGATTATCTGCGATGCAAAATCCGAAAAAATACTGATTACAGGTTCCGAATCAGCGGAAAAATCGACGGTAACGGATTGCTGTGCCTCATCGTCTAAAATTACGTAAGGCTCAAAAGCCCTTATTACGTCCGATAGCTCGTTGCGGAGTCCCTCCGCTGCGTTGGTTATAAGTTTAATATTCATAATTAATTGGGTTTGTCATCCTTTCTTTACCGATTGTGGTAACAGGTTCTGCAAGCGTCAAAGCAACGTCCGCACTTATCTTGGTTACGACGCCCTGCACCTGCGTGTGTCCGTCAAAAACCTTTGTATCAGAGGACAATTCAAACAAAATATTTTTTATGCTTTCGCGCAGTTGAGCAAAATCGCCTGTCGGAAAATGAGTAGCTCCGTAACTTCCGCGGAAAAGCGTATCTCCGCAAAAGAGGTTGCCATCAACCAAGTAACAACCGCTGTCGCAGGAGTGCCCGGGTGTATGCAAAAAGGTTATTTTTAAGCCGATTTCGGTGATAACGTCTTCGTTTTGTAGGAATTTTTGCGGATGAAACCGCGGACAAACGCAACCTGAAACCTTGGCTAAATTGCCGCTGCTGTTCAGCAGTTCATCACCGCTTTTTTCTAAGTAAACAACCGCGCCCAACGACTGTAAGTGCGCCGCTGAATAGATATGGTCAAAGTGCGCGTGAGTAAGCAAAACCGCCGTACATTTCACCTGAAGAAAAGCTAAAGCTTCGTCAATCGCAGAGGGCTTTGCACCGGGATCGACAACTAGACATTTCCCCGATTCTTCGGACATAATTATATAAGTATTCTCTTCCAGATACTCCCCTTCCAAGCGGTAAATTATCATAGCTTCGCCTTGCCCTCACAGCTTTCGATAATGATATTGATTGGACCGTCGCCCACGGAATTAACTTGCATATCCGCGCCGAAAACGCCGCACCCAACGCAAATTTCTGCGGCTTGTCTTACGGTGTAATCAAACAGTTTTTTGCCGTCTTCAAAGCCCATTGCTTGGGTAAAGGAAGGTCTGCGCCCCGTAAATGCGTCCGCGTAAAGCGTAAAATTTGGAACTAGAAGTATCCCTGCGCCTACGTCCGACAAAGCTAAATTCAGTTTGCCCTCGGCGTCCTCGAAAATACGTATCTTTTTAATGCGGTCTAAAAGAAAATCCACGTCGATTTCCTTATCCTCACGGCGAAATCCAACGTAAACCAAAAGTCCTTTTCCCATATCGGCAACCTTTTTGCCGTCGATTACAACTGATGCTTCCTTAACTCTTTGTATAATACATTTCATTATCTAATAATCCTTATATATCAGTCGGCTGTGCCGCGACAAATATCGACCGACTAACCGAATTAATCCATATCACGCACAACAGAATATCCATTTTGCCGTCCGTCAGCACAGTTTTTTCAGCGCGTTAATCGTTTTCAGCACTCTGGAGCAGTCCGAATCAAGCGCAAATTTCTTGGATACCGTTATATTAAATCCGTCCTCGATTTTCAATATGTCTGCGTCAAACAGGGTATAAAAATGAGTGATAAAGGTATAGGCGTCCTTTCTGTAATCAAACCTTATAAGTTTGCTGTACAGCTCCCCTATATCGGTGGCTCTGCCTGCGATGGTATAGTAATGGAGCAACACCTCGTAAGTGTCCTTTACTGCTTCAATAGTCGTATCTATCGTCGCTATTTTCGGCAGAAAAGCATACTTCTTGCGGTAAAGCAACTCGCCCTTAGTCTGCTTAGCGCAATACTTCATATATCCCGTTGAAAGCGGAGCGTCAAGGAAAACAATGCGCTCATAGTACGCAAGACAATCCGCGTTATCAGGACAAAGCAATAGTCTGTTAAGCGGATTAAGGTCGGCTTTGCCTACGTTTACCGATATTACAGCAGAGGGCACCTCCGCCGATTGTTTAAGAAATTCTGCCGCTGTCTCCGCGCTGAATGCAATATACAGATTACCGTAATAGCCGTCCTTATCGATAAGGTCGTTTTCGGCAACAGGCTTCATATTAAAGTCACTTGCCGCGCCCATCAAAGCGGTTTTCAGATAACAGCCGAAGCTCTCCGCCGAATCGTATGCGTTGTCAAGAGAGGTAACCACCGTGTCGTTGATGCCGATTTGGATATAATCTCTGTTGGCATAGGTGCGGAAATTAGCATCGCCGATCAAGGTCATATCCGAATTAACCGCGCGAGCTTTCATAATATACCCTCTGCTGAAAGCCATTACGTCCGTATCGGCGTTAAGCCTTGCCTTAACGTGTACTCCGTTAAGCAACGAGGGCTTGATTTCCGAAAGCTGTAATGCCAAAAGCGGCGCAGGATTAGCTTCACCTGTAGGCTCAAGCATAGCAAGCTGCTTAAAAAACGCTCTATCGTGCCTTTTATCCACCTCAATATCAAATCGGTATGAGGGTAAGAAAAGTTGTTGAGGATAGGTATGTTCAATGTATTCGTTTATTCTTTTTCGGAAAGAAAAATATTTTGATGTATTGACGGTTAAGCCTGCTGCGCCGTAGTGACCGCCGTAATCCATAAGTAAATCACCGCAACTGTTAATACACTCGAAGATATTAACGCCGTCTATACTGCGTGCCGAGCCCTTAAGAAACTCCGTTTGGGAATTAAATAGGATTGTCGGACGGTGAAACTCCTCTGCAAGCCTAGCCGCAACTATTCCAAGTATGCCGCTTTCCCACTGAGGACTGTCCAAGATTATAATCCTGTTGTTAAGCAGATCGTAGTCCTTTAGATAAACAAGGGAATCCTCATAAACCTTTTTGGTAAGCTGTTGTCTTTTGAGGTTATTGCTGTTCAAGCCTGCCACTATTACGTCAAGCTCAAAATGCTCCTCCGACGTGAATAATTCTACGATTTTTTGCGCATCACCAAGACGACCTGCCGCGTTAATCCGAGGTGCAAGTCTAAATCCGATATCCTGTGCGGTTACCTTCTCAATAGACGCCGATTCTGCAAGTAATTTGATACCTAGTCTATCTCTTTTGTTTATTTTTTTCAGTCCGATTGATGCAATTATACGGTTCTCCCCGATTAAAGGAACTACGTCAGCAAGAGTTGCCAAACAAGCGATATCTATATATTCCATCGCTTTTTCACGCCCTGCTAATGCCTCAACAAGCTTAAATGCAAGCCCTGCACCGCAAATATTACGCAAGGGACTGTCGGGGGTGCATTTCGCATTGAGAATAAGACACTGCGGAAGCTCCTCGTACGGCTCGTGGTGGTCGGTAACTATAACGTCAAAGCCCAAAACGTCCGTAATAAACTCAATCTCCTCTATCGCTGTAACACCGCAATCGACTGTAATCAGCAAATCGGGATTATAATCGTCGGCAATCTTTTCCAAAGCGGCTTGACTTAAGCCGTACCCGTCCGCTCTGGTGGGAATAAAATAGTCGCATTCTACCCCTACGCTCTTAAAGTACAGCTTCAGTATCGCCGTTGCGCATATACCGTCGCAGTCGTAGTCGCCGAAAATGACGATATGCTGTTGATTATCGATAGCTTCCCTGATTCGCTCCACTACCTCGTCGATATTTTCCAAAACGAAGGGTGACGTCAAATCTTTTTCGGAAGGGTGCAAAAACTTCTCCGCATCAAGCTGTTCGGTTATACCTCGTGCAAAAAGTATGGCGGCAATCTCCTGCGCCACGCCAAGTTTTTCGGCGAGATGTTCAACCTCTGGGTTAATATCGGTGGTTTTCGTTATATTATCAATCATTATACTTCCGTATTATAGCTTTAATCTGCGCGTGTAACCGCGCAGACAAAAGTGAGAATAAGAAAAAGGGGTGCCTTTAACAACACCCCTTTCATTTTACTTTTTCTTGTACTTTTTATAGACCTTAGAGGTGTTAGCTTTCTTTGCTTTAGCCTTATCAGTCGCAGTAGCAACAGGCGTACCGCCTTCGGTTGTCTTAACCGCACCAACATATCCGGTCGCCAGCTTCTTAACTCTTGCGCCCTTGAACAGAACGTACAGGTTAGGAGAAATAAAGATTGAAGAATACGTGCCTGCAAGCAAACCGAACATTATAGGTAATGCGAACACTTGCAGAGAAGAGGAACCGATACACGCAAGCAATATAATAGGTATTAAAGTCGTAACTGTAGTACCGATAGATCTGCCAAGCATTTCACCGGTGGATTTGTTAACTACGAACTCAACCGTATTGCTCTTTAAGTCCAAAGGAGCCATCTTGACGTGTTCTCTTACTCTGTCGAAAACAATTATCGTATTGTTGATGGAGTAAGCGATAATGGTTATAATCGCGGCAACGTAAGTAATGTTGACCTCAATGTGACAGATGATAGTAAAGCATACCATCATAATAACGTCGTGAATCAAGCCGATTAAAGCCGCTAAACCGCTCCACAACTCAAATCTTATTAGGATATATACGAATATTACCGCCCAAATAACTGCGATAGCGATAAGAGCTTCTTTGACAAGTCTGGTTGCCGCGGAGCTGCTGATTGCATCTACCGTAATATCTTCTCCGAAAACAAGGTCAGGATACAATTCTTCGATTTTCTCAACGATTTGAGCATTGGTCGTACCGATATTATCGTTCTCGTTCTGATATTTGATGTAAATAGCCGCGTCCAGTCCGCTACCCGAAAGCTGAGGTTCACTGCAAGCATAGCCTGCGTCGTTGATAATCTTAACGATCTTTGCGGATTCCGCATTGAAAACGTCGTTATTGTCCAGATTATCAAGTTTAACGCTGACACTGGTGCCGCCTGTGAAATCAAGGCTCAGGTTGATACCCTTGGAGAACGCACCGCCGGTTATAGCGAACGCCGCAAAGGCAATAATCATAACAAGTATGACAACTACGGGTATCAGGAAGAAAATCATTCTTTTCTTAGTGATATTGAAGTTATCGGAGAATGAAAGGAACTTAGAAGATAACTTACTCATTGATGGTACCTCCTCTGCTCAAGCTGTATAAGACAGGCTTACTCTTGGTGAACGCCAGCATACAGGAAACCAGAAGTCTGGAAACCAAAATGGAGGAGATCAGAGAAATAACGATACCGATCATAAGTGTAATCGCAAAGCTCTTAATTGCGCTACCGCCGACGAAGAGCATAACGATACAACCTAATATAGTAGTGATATTGCCGTCCAAAATAGCGGATAAGCTCTTACGGTAACCGTCCTTAACCGCGGTATGAACAGATTTGTCAGTTGCAAACTTGCCTGTAATATCGCCTTTCTCTCCTGTTGCTATGGGAGAAACGCCTACGTTACGGAACTCGTCCTTGATACGGGAGAAGATAATGATGTTAGCGTCAACAGCCATACCTATACTTAAGATAACACCTGCAACGCCGCTGATGGTAAGCTGAACCCAAGGGAATATCGACAGGAAGAAGATATAAGTGATTGAGTACCAGCAAAGCGCGATACCGCCGCAAACGCCCAACAATCTGTAAAGCACGCAGAGGTAAACGATAATCAATGCAAGACCAACCAAACCTGCGATTACGGCAGACTGCAAAGCGGTTTTGCCAAGGGAGGGACTGATGGTACTGCTTTCGACCAAGCTCAACTCAACGTCAAACGCACCTGCTTGAATCTGTGTTGCAAGCTCATATGCCTGTTCGTAGGTATATTTGCCGGAAATGCTCGCCGTGCCGGTGGAAATCGTATCGCTGACGGTAGGACTGATAACAGGCTCGTTATTAATCCAAATCGAAATCGTACTGCCCTTGCACTCGGTGGTCGCCGCAGAAAACTTCTTAGAACCTTCGGACGTGAACTTAAGAGCTACTTCGTAGTAACCGGTCTCGTTATTGTAAGTAACGCCTGCCTGTTCTACGTCGTCGCCTGTTACGTAAGGCTCGGAATCCTCAGTTAGTGCGTCCTTCGTGCTTTCTTTACGGAAAGCTAAAGATGCGGGCTTACCGATGATGGCGAAAAGGGTTTCGGGATCGGAAACGTCGGGAACCTCGACTCTTATGCGGTCGTCGCCCTGACGCTCTACCGTTGCCTCGGTATAGCCCTTATCAAACAAAAGGTCGCTCAAACTCTGGACTGTGCCGTCCATTCTGGTATCCAGATTGTCGGTATTATCGCCGGAAGCCTCATAGATGGCGTAAACGCCGCCGGAAAGGTCAAGACCGAGCGAAATGTTATTGGGGTATGCTATATAATCGTTGAGACCGAGCTCGCCCTTGTCAAGTGACACGAAAGCGAAAACCGTTCCGAAGATTAACAGGATACCGACAATGACTAATACCACGATAGCTTTAGTTTTAGTCACAAAAATTGCCTCCTGCACATAATATGCTAATTAATTATATATTTTTAATACCTATTAGTCAATGGAATTTTAAGAAAAAATGGACTCTATTATATATATAATATAAAAACTTTATAAAAAATGAAGGTTATCACTTACATACCAATACATAAAACCTCAAAATCCCTCAACAAACGGTTTTATGTCAAAAAAGCCCTGCCGTTATCGGCAAGACTTACTATTGATTAGCGTAAACAATTATCACTGTTTTTGTTGCATTAAGGAAGCCGAGAATTACTTTCGGATTTTGTTTTTGTCGCTACCTTTTGTTGAAAGGTCTTTAGTAGAAAAAATGGTTTTACAAGATTTTTTTGATATGGCAGAGCCGGCATTTATGTAGATAACGCCCTGCTTTTTGCCGAGGACAATTGAGTAATACAGGCTATTCACTTTCACCAACCCATACAATTACGAACTTATGCCGTTGACTTTACGAACTCATACCTTTACGATTTGCCAGTGTCTTTTAGGATTTGCTATGTGCCTTTACGGATTGTATGTTTTTGCAAACTACATATCTTTTACGACTGTATTACCTTTTGCTATATAAGCTGCGATACTTTATAAACCGTGCGTCTTTACGAACTATATGCCCTTTTGTTTATAAGGACTAAGTTACTTATTTTTATGAACTATTTTGTACTTATGTTATACTCTTTTATGTTATACGTTTTTATGTTATACGTTTTTATGTTATACGTTTTTATGCTATAGATTTTTATGGACTAGGTTACTTTACGAGCTATATGCTTTTACGGATTATGTTCCTTGCATTTGCAGTGTATTTCTCACCTTTACGCGGTTTGGCAAAAGTTCGATGCCGCTATTCTAAGTCCCCAAATCAAGTAAAAAAACTTAGCTTCTGACCGCCTTCGCTGACCGTTTACCGTGCTTGCCCAGCCCCTTGACGTTTACCGCCAATATTCCGCCGACAGCACCTACGCCTATTCCGATTAAAAAGTCATATAAGGTAACGTCCGAAAACTTTAATTCTCCGCTTATGAGCGAGAAAATTCCAAAGGAAAGGACTACGTAAAGAATTCCGATTATCAAGCCTAAAATCAATCCGTTTTTTTGACTTTTTATACCTAAAAGACAGCCTATCGGCAGGCTTATCACCTTGATTATTTGATTTATGATTGTTACCGCTTTATCCGAGATTTGCGTAAATGTGGAAATCAAAGCCAATACCAGCACCAATACGGTGGATATCAGCAAAGAAAACAGCAAACTTTTCAATATATCGAAAATCCAATGCTTAATACTACCCTTTTCCATAAGCACCTCCGCAATACCTTATGCCTAAGGATAAAAAAATATGACCGCTTTATGGGCGGTCATATCAGATTAAGCTAAAGAATCTAAAACTTAGATTGCGTCGTCGTCAGCCTTGTAAGCAGAAGCCTCTTCGGACTTCGCCTCTGTAGCTGTCTCAGCGTTCTCTTCGGTGACGGGAGCGTCGGTGATAACAGGCTCCTTCTCCTTAACTTCCTTCTTCTCGGTCTTGTTGACGGGAGTAGGTTGTGCGTCAAGATTAACGCCTATTGCTTCGCGGTTAACCACGATAATGACGGGATTGCCCTCGGTGCCGATGTCCAGCTCGATAGTGTTGTCACTATAAACCTTAACAACCTTGCCGATCAGTCTGCCAATAGTCATAACGCGAGTACCGGGACGAAGAGCGTTCTGCATCTCGGAATACTGCTTTTGACGTTTTTTGTTGGAAAACATAGGGAAAACTATCATTGCAACTAACATTACGCCTAAAACAACGTAAAGTATAATTGAAGTAAGATTAGCTAACAGTAAATTATTCATTGATTATCTCCTTATAACTCTCTATATTAATATTAAACTATCGGCGCACAAATAAGCAACTAAATTAACCTTTTATTTTTGTCGAACCGTTTAATAATAACCAGTATAATGGCAAACTGTTAAACGAAACTTAAATTTACATCTTATATTCGGCGAAAAATTCATCTCTGAAATCAAGCAGTCTATCCTGATTGATCGCTTCCTTGATTTTGTCCGTAAGACGCATAAGACAACGTATATTGTGTACGGTCAACAACCTGCCGCCGAAGATTTCGTCCGTATTGATAAGGTGACGAATATAAGCCCTGCTGTAATTACGGCAGCAATAACAGTCACAGCCCTCCTCAACAGGAGAAAAATCGTCCTTATACATTGCGTTGCGAATCGTAAGATCGCCCTTCAACGTCATTGCCGTGCCGTTACGGGCAATACGCGTTGCAAGCACGCAGTCGAACATATCAATGCCGCGGCAAACACCCTCTACTATGCAGTCAAGACTTCCCACGCCCATAAGATAACGCGGAGTTTCCTTCGGGTAGTAAGGACGCATTGCGTCAAGCATACGGTACATAACAGGCTTTTCCTCGCCTACGCTCAAACCGCCGATTGCCAAGCCTAATCTTGCATAAGGCACGGTACGTTGGACGCTTTCTATTCTCAAGTCCTCGTACATATTGCCCTGAACGATGGGGAAAAGCATTTGATTATCCCAATCCTTGGTGTACTCGTAGCAACGCTGAAGCCAGCGGTAAGTACGGTCAGATGCGATTTTTGACTTTTTGTAATCAGTTCCGGCAGCAGTGCATTCGTCGAAAGCCATTACGATATCCGAGCCTAAAATTCTCTGGATTTCCATAGATTTTTCGGGGGAAATGAAGTGCTTACTTCCGTCAATGAAGGAGGAGAACTCAACGCCCTCTTCCGTCACCTTGCGCATTTGCGACAGCGAAAACACCTGAAAACCGCCGCTATCAGTCAGAATACTGCGATCCCAGTTCATAAACTTATGAAGTCCGCCTGCTTTTTCGATAATATCCGTACCCGGGCGGAGATAAAGATGATAGGTGTTGGATAAAATAATCTGCGCACCTGTTTCTTTAACCTCTTCGGGGGAAAGCGCCTTGACCGTTGCCATCGTGCCGACAGGCATAAAAACGGGGGTTTCGATAACGCTGTGGGGCGTTGTCAAACGACCGATTCTTGCGCCTGATTGTTTGCATTCTTTAATAATTTCGTACTTAAATTGTCCCATAATCAATAAAACATCGTTGCGTCGCCGAAGCTGAAAAAGCGGTATTTTTCCTCAACTGCAAGGCGGTAAAGCTCAAGCGTTTTTTCTCTGCCTACAAGGGCGGAAACGAGCATAATCAAGGTAGATTCCGGTAAATGAAAGTTGGTAATCAACGCCTTGACCACCTTAAACTCATATCCGGGGTATATAAAAATCTCTGTGTTGCCGGAGCCGGCCTGAACCTTGCCGTCCTTAAACGCACTTTCAACGGTGCGGACGGAGGTCGTGCCTACGCAAATAATGCGCCTGCCCTCGCTTAGAGCCTTATTGATGCTGTCGGCGGCTTCCTGCGTCACCTCGTAAAACTCGTTATGCATCTTATGATCCTCGATAGTATCCGCCTTGACAGGACGGAAAGTACCTAAGCCCACGTGAAGCAAAACTTCCACGAATTCCACGCCCATAGAGCGGATTTTATCCATTAACTCTGTGGTAAAATGCAAGCCTGCGGTAGGAGCCGCGGCAGAACCTTCGTACTTACTGTAAACGGTCTGATAACGCTCCTTGTCCTCAAGTTTTTCGGTAATGTAAGGGGGAAGCGGCATATTGCCGAGCCTGTCCAAAATGTCCTCGAAAACGCCTTCAAACTCGAATATCACCTCGCGAACGCCGTTATCGTCGATTTTGTCAACCTTACAAGACAGCTCGGGAGCAAAAATAACCTCTGTACCGATTTTCAGCTTTTTGGCAGGACGTACGATACATTCCCATCTCTTGTAATCCAAGCGTTTAAGGAGAAGCACCTCCACCGCGCCGCCCGTTGTTGACAGCTTGCCGAAAAGTCTGGCTGGGATTACCCTTGTATTGTTAATAACCAAAACGTCGCCCTTGCGCAAAAACTCGGGCAAATCGTAAAAATGTTTGTGATAAACCTTGTCGTTAGTCCTGTCGTAAGCAAGCAAGCGCGAGCTATCTCTAGGCTCTGCCGGGTGTTGAGCGATAAGCTCCTGCGGCAAGTCGTAATAAAAATCACTAGTCTTCATCTGTGTCCTTCTTGTCGAACATACTAAGCTGTTCCGTCTTGTCTTCGGGTATTTTGAAGCCCAAATGTCTGTAACAGGGAGCAAGAGCGATTCTGCCCCTCGGCGTACGTGCGACAAAGCCGATTTGCATCAAATACGGCTCGTAAACGTCCTCTATCGTATTGGCGTCCTCGCCTGTTGAAGCGGATAAAGTATCCAACCCCACGGGACCGCCGTTATAACGAACAATAATCGAATTGAGAATGTGCCTGTCAACGGAGTCCAAGCCCAGCTCATCCACTTCCAAGGAAGATAACGCCTTATCCGCTATGGGCAGACTTATCGCTTCGGCTTGCTCGAATTCCGCAAAATCCCTGATGCGCCTTAAGAGTTTGTTGGCGATTCGCGGAGTGCCGCGGCTTCTTTTTGCGATTTCCAATGCGGATTGCTTATCGATGCCGATATTCAGCAAGGACGCGGAGCGGATAACAATATCCTTAAGCTGTTCAGGAGTGTAAAGCTCCAGTCTGCACATAACGCCGAAACGGTCTCTTAACGGAGAGGTAAGCATACCTGCTCTGGTTGTCGCGCCGATAAGCGTAAACTTAGGCAAAGGCATACGGATACTTTTCGCAGAAGGTCCCTTGCCAACTACAAAATCTAAAGAATAATCCTCCATCGCAGGGTATAAAATCTCCTCGATAACCCTGTTAAGGCGATGAATTTCGTCAATAAAAAGCACGTCGCCGGGTTGCAGTTTGGTAAGTATTGCCGCAAGGTCCGCGGCTCTTTCTATAGCAGGGCCGGAAGTAACGCGGATTTGGGAGCCCATCTCTTTTGCAACTATATGAGCGAGCGTGGTTTTGCCCAAGCCGGGAGGTCCGTATAACAGAATATGGTCAAGAGTGTCCTTACGCTTCAGCGCAGAGTGGATAAAAACTCTAAGATTGTTCTTAATCTTATCCTGCCCCACGTACTCGTCCAGCGTTTGTGGTCTTAAAGCAATATCCTGCTCGTCGTTCTGAATCATTGCGTTAGCCATTACTTATTCATTCCCAAAAGAACCGTTCTCACAATCTCCGTAACGTCGTCCGTCACGGCTCTTGCCTTAAGAACTGCGTCATAGCACTCACTGCGCGGCGCACCCATACCCTCTAGTATTTCCAAGCTGTCCGTAATAACGGTGTCCTCGCCCGTGGCGCCTGAGGAAAGTCCGACTACGGTATCATCGTCGCCGCAGCTTTCTTTAAGCTCCAAAACGATACGCTGTGCCGTCTTCTTGCCTATACCCTTGATTTGCGATAGCGTGTTGGTGTCACCCGAAATAATAGACGCAGACAGATTCTGCAAGGACGCTCCCGACAGAATACTCAATGCCAGCTTAGGTCCTATACCCGAAACGCCTATCAGTTTTAAGAAAAAATGCTTTTCGGCCTCAGTATTAAAGCCGTAAAGCGTCATTTCGTCCTCTTTTACGTGTAAATAGGTATAAATTTTAACCTGCGATTCAAGTCTGGGAAGCTCGGAAAGCGTACTGTTACTGACGAATAGGATATATCCGATTCCGCCTGCTTCCACGGTGATTGCCCCTTCGGAAATCCCGGTTAGAATACCTTTTATATAAGCGTACATAGCCTCTCCTGTTTACGGCGTACCGCAGTCACCGCCCTCGACGTATCAAAAAGTAAAAGTCACTCGTGATTACTTTCTAAGCTGACCGTTACCCTTGACAATATAACGGGCTGACGTCAGTTCCTTCAAGCCCAAAGGACCTCTTGCGTGGAGTTTTTGGGTGCTTATACCCATCTCCGCACCGAAACCGAACTGAAAACCGTCGGTAAAACGCGTTGAGGTGTTGACGTAAACCGCCGCCGCGTCAACCTCCTTGGTAAACGCTTCCGCGGCTTGCTCGTTTGTAGTCATAATCGCCTCGCTGTGCTTACTGCCGTTGGCGTTAATACGGTTAATCGCCTCGTTTACGTCCTCTACAACCTTAACCGCGATAATATAATCGTGGAATTCCGTCTTAAAATCCTCTTCAGCGGCAGGCATTGCGGCAGGATAAACGGCGCAGGTCTCACTGCAACCCCTTATCTCCACGCCTGCGTCGGCAAGTTCCTTAAGTGCGGAAGGCAAAAATTTCGCCGCTATTGCTCTGTCCACTAAAAGCTGTTCGCAAGCGTTGCAGGTGGAAGGTCTGGATAATTTCGCATTAAACAAGACTGCCTGAGCCATAGCAAGATCCGCGGTCTTCTCCACGTAAACGTGGCAGTTGCCGCCGGCAGACGCTATAACAGGCATAGTCGCGTTATCGATAACGTACTTTTTCAGTCCGTCACCGCCGCGCGGAATAACCACGTCGATATATTTGCCCTGCTTTAAGAGTTCCGCAGAGGCTTCTCTTTCCTTAGCGGCGACCATTTGCACCGCGTCGGTAATATAGCCGTGAGCGGAAAGAGCCTCGCGCATAACCTCGTAAACCGCGGTATTACTGCAATAAGCGTCTTTACTTCCCCTTAAAACAACCGCATTACCCGACTTAACGCACAAAGCAACCGCGTCGGCGGTTACGTTGGGGCGAGCCTCGTAAATAATGGCGATAGTGCCGATAGGAGCGCGTACCTTGGAAATATCCAATCCGTTGGGCATAGTCCAACGATCCACAACCTCGCCGACAGGATCGGGAAGAGCGATAATCTCTCTGATACCTGCGGTCATATCGGCAATACGCTTGTTGTTAAGCGCAAGCCTGTCCAAAAAGGCTTTATCTCTGCCGTTGCTCTCCGCGGTGCGCATATCCTCGGCGTTCGCCGCCAAAATACGCTCGCCTGCCGCGTCTATAGCGTCGGCCATAGCTAAAAGCATACCGTTGCGGTATGCCGTATCAGTAGCCGCCAACTTAAAAGCGGATTGATTAGCTAAACGACAAATCTCTTCGATTGCGGTCAATCGTCGTCCTCCTCTTCGTCCGGCAGATTAGCGTTATGATATACGTTCTGCACGTCGTCGTTCTCCTCAAAAAGGTCCACAAATCTCTGTATCTTGGGGATAGTCTCCTCATCGGGAGTGATAGTATTCTGGGGTATAAGCTCCAGCTCTGCGGAAATTATCGTCAAGCCCTTCTCGATAAGAGCGTCTCTTACGGCGGTAAAAGCCGTAGGCGCGGTATAAACCACGTAAACGTCATCATCAGTCATAATGTCGTCCGCTCCTGCGTCCAACGCCATCATCATAAAGTCGTCCTCGTCAAGGCCTGCGCTTTCCACTGCGATAACGCCCTTCTTGTCGAACATATAGGAAACGCAACCGCTGTTGCCCATAGAACCGCCGTACTTATCAAAGATATGTCTTACGTCGCCTGCTGTACGATTACGGTTATCGGTAAGAGTTTGAACTATCATAGCAACGCCGCCGGGAGCGTATCCCTCGTAGGTTATCTCCTCGTAGTTGATACTGCCCAACTCGCCTGAAGCCTTTTTGATGCTTCTGTCGATGTTGTCGTTAGGCATATTGTTAGCCTTAGCCTTAGCCACTACCGCCGCTAACTTGCTGTTGCTTCTAACGTCTGCGCCGCCTTCCTTGACCGCAACTGCGATTTCACGTCCGATCTTGGTAAAAATCGCGCTTCTTTTAGCGTCCGCTTTTCCTTTAGTTGCCTGTATATTGTGCCATTTGCTGTGTCCTGACATAAAAACCTCCGATAATTATGGAAATGTTACGTTAAATATTGTTGTGATTGAGTACGTACATAGCAATCGCCGCGCTAACCGAAGCGTTAAGTGATTCCACCGCTCCTGTCATCGGTATGGATAACACCTTCTCCGCGGCTGACGACAATACGTCCGAAACGCCGTGGGCTTCGCTTCCCACCGCAAGGGCGAACCGTGCCGACGGCTGTGCCTTGAAAATATCCTCGCCTGCCATATCGAGTACGTAAACCGAATACTTTAACTGCAAAAATTCTTCCGCAGTCATAGTGTGCACGCGTACTTTGAATATACCGCCCATAGACGCGCGTACAGCCTTGGGAGAATACGGATCGGCGGCGTTGATTAATACCACGTCACCGAAACCTGCCGATGCCGCGGTACGGATAATCGTACCTACGTTACCGCTGTCCGAAACACCGTCAAGCACCATTAAGCGTTTGCCGAAGTTTGGCTCGTTACAGGGCTTGCCGACAATCGCCAGTACGCCCGAAGGCGTGACCGTGCCGCTGACGGATTGGAATATCCTGTCCTCTAATACGGTCGGCTCGCCGAAACGAGCCGTAAGCTCTGCCAGTGATTCCGCCTTGCTTTCGGCGACAAAAACCGCGCGAACGTCGGCGTCGGTAGGTATATCCTTGACGAGGTTAGCCCCTTCTGCGATAAACACACCCTGCGAGTCGCGCTCCTTCTTGTCAGCTAGACTGCGAAGCAGTTTCACCTTTTGATTAGCCACCGACCGAATTATATCAGACATCTTCTCCTATAAGAAAATTGCATTCGGAAAGAATGCAATTTTAACTGCTTATAGCGCGGCTTTAGCCTTTTCGCAAAGGGCTGTAAAAGCTGCTGCGTCCTTGATTGCCAAGTCAGCCAAAACCTTGCGGTTGAGGTCGATTGCGCTTACCTTCAAGCCGTGCATTAATCTGCTGTAGGATAAGCCGTTGGTTCTTGCCGCCGCGTTGATTCTTGCGATCCACAGCTTGCGGAAATCTCTCTTCTTCGCCTTACGTCCTACGTATGCGTAAGACATAGACTTCATAACCGCTTCGCGGGAAACTCTGTAAAGAGTGCTCTTGCCGCCTCTGTAACCCTTGGCGATCTTTAATATCTTTCTGCGCTTTTTGACTGCGTTAACTGCTCTTTTAATTCTCATATTGTCACCTCTATATTACTTCTGCAGTAAGGTACTTACGGTACCTTCAAAGGTCTTATCAACGTAAGAACCTGCTCTTAAGTTGCGCTTTCTTTTGGTATCCTTCTTGGTCAGAATGTGTCTTTTACCGATCATTCCTCTTTTGATATTACCGCTGCTTGTCGCGCGGAATCTCTTTTTTGCACCACTGTGCGACTTCATTTTTGGCATAGTATAACCTCCGATTGTATTTTATAAATTATTTTGTCGCTTTAGCGGGGGCAACCTGCATTCTAAGGGTGTTACCCTCGTGCATAGGAGCCTGCTCTAATACGGCGTTGTCTAACTGGGTGAAGAAGTCGTTAAGGAGCTTGATGCCCAACTCGGGACGCTTGTTCTGTCTTCCTCTCATACGAATGACTACGCGCACCTTGTTGCCGTCTGCTAAGAACTCGTTAGCTCTCTTCGCTTTCACGTTAAGGTCG
This sequence comes from uncultured Christensenellaceae bacterium, assembly GCA_964368645.1. Lineage (GTDB taxonomy): Bacteria > Bacillota > Clostridia > Christensenellales > CAG-1252 > JAEDHM01. The sequence continues at coordinate 43,530 of CAYJBY010000011.1, read as the reverse complement.
CCTACGTCTATCACGATAGACAGCTGAACCTCTTTGAGCTTGATAATCTTCTGGTTCTTCTTGCTTTCCTTTTCCTTCTTGATTGTTTCAAAGCGGAATTTATCATAATTCATCAACTTGCAGATAGGCGGGACAGCCTGAGGCGCAATTTTGACTAAATCCATACCTGCCTGTTCGGCAATACGGATTGCCTCTGCTGAGGAAACGATACCGACTAATTGTCCGTCGGTCCCAACAACCTTGACTTCCCTGTCACATATTTGGTCGTTAATCTGATAATCTTTGATAACTAAGTCCTCCTAAATAAAGATATGCGGGTAGCACAACTACTACCCGCATACGAAAAACGCTATTTGCGAGAAACCTAAAATAACGAAATACGTTAGGTGAGAAGTAGCTCTGCTTCGGTGTTATATTAACAGTTTCCTACCTTGAAGTCAACTGTTTTTTGTAAATTATTCCGCGAATATCGATTATTTTATAACCTTATTATTCACTTCGGTATAAAGACGCTCGATAAAATCTCTGTGAGTCATTGTTCCGATGTCGCCGGCACTTCTTTCTCTGACGGCTACAACGCCCTGCTCCGCTTCCTTATCGCCTATGATTACCATATAAGGAACCTTCTCCAGCTGTGCCTCTCTGATCTTCTTGCCGATTTTCTCGTCGCGAACGTCGTACTCAACTCTGAAACCGTGGAGCAAAAGCTCGCTGACGAACTGCTTTGCCGCCTCGGCGGTACGCTCGGTAAGGCTTAAAACCTTAACCTGTACGGGAGAGAGCCAAAGAGGGAATGCACCTGCGTACTTTTCGATAAGCATCGCGAGGGTACGCTCGTAACAGCCGATTGAGCTTCTGTGGATAACGTAAGGCAACTTTTTATCGCCGTTCTCGTCAACGTAGTACATACCGAAACGCTCTGCGGCGCAGAAGTCAAGCTGAATCGTGATAATAGTATCTTCCTTGCCGTGTACGTTCTTGGCTTGAACGTCCAGCTTAGGACCGTAAAAAGCAGCCTCGCCGTCCGCTTCAACGTAATCAATCTTAAGGTCGTTAAGGATATTACGCATAATGGTCTGGGTTCTGTCCCAAGCCGCAGGATCGTTGATGTACTTTTCGGTATCCTTGGGATCCCACTTGGAAAAACGGAAACTGACCATATCTCTCAAGCCGAGACAGTCAAGGAAGTAATAAGACAAATCCAAGCAACGCTTAAACTCGTCCTCCACCTGCTCCGGCGTGCAAATCAAGTGACCGTCCGCCAAGGTAAACTGTCTGATACGGATAAGACCGTGCATTTCGCCGCTTGCCTCGTTACGGAACTCGGTTGCGGTCTCGTAAAATCTTACGGGCAAATCGCGGTAACTCTTAAGTCCGTTGAGGTAAATCTGATATTGGAAAGGACAGGTCATAGGACGTAATGCCATAACCTCTTCGCCCTCGTCTTCCTTTTCGGGATCGCCGATTACGAACATCTTGTCGCGGTAGTGATACCAGTGTCCGGAAATCTTAAACAAATCGCTTTTGGACATATCGGGGGTACGGGTGGGCATAAAGCCGCGTTTTTCCTCCTCGTCCTCTACGAAACGCTGAAGTATCTGCATTATTTTCGCGCCCTTGGGCATCATAATGGGAAGTCCCTGACCGACCACGTCGCTGGTCATAAACAAGCCCAAATCACGGCCTATCTTGTTATGGTCGCGCTTTTTAGCCTCCTCAACCGCAGTCAGATAAGCCTCCAAATTGGTTTTTTTGTCAAAAGCGGTGCCGTATATTCTGGTAAGCATCTTATTCTTCTCACTGCCCTTCCAGTACGCGCCTGCAAGTCCTGTGAGTTTGAAAGCCTTGATAACGCCCGTACTCTTAAGATGAGGTCCTGCGCAAAGGTCGGTGTAATCGCCCTGTGAATAGAAGCTGATTTCCGCGTCCTTGGGTAAGTCGTTAATCAAAATAACCTTATAGTCCTCGTCCGCCTTTGTCATAGCGTTAAGAGCCTTACGGCGCGTAACCACCTGACGGATAATGGGGAAATTAGCCTTGATTATGTTGTGCATTTCCTTCTCGATGCGAGCCAAATCCTCGTTAGTAACGGGAGTCTTAAACTCAAAATCATAATAAAAACCGTTTTCAATAGAAGGACCTATCGCCAGTTTCGCAGTGGGGAACAGTCTTTTTACCGCCTGCGCCAAGATATGGGAGCAGGTGTGGTTATAAACGCGCTTGCCTTCCTCATCCGCAAACGTAATAATCTGAACGTCTGCGTCCTCGCTGACTACGGTCTTGCTATCGACCAACTTGCCGTTCACCTTGCCGCAAAGACAGGCTCTTCTTAGTTCCTCGCCGATGGATGCCGCAATATCTTCTACGGTAAGCGGTGCGTCGTATTCTCTGATTGTGCCTTTAAGATTGATTTTCATTGAAAGTTCTCCTTTACTAACGCCATACAAACGGAGTTTAGTGTTACGATTATAAAACATATATGCTCGGGTGTCAAGTAATTGCCTTGACTAAAAATCCCGTTCCGATTAAAAAATCAGCTCTCTCTCCCAATCCGTTACAACCCTTTCGCGCAATGCAAAGAGCGGTAAAAACGTATCGGTAAGTTATCGCGCCGAAAAAAGCTCGTTCGCCTTAATTATTTCAGTGTCGCACCTAAGCTCCCCCATTACCGCGGAAGGCTCCAGCTCGTAATCGGGAACGAGGGGGTTCTGATGGATATTGTACTTGCCGCCCTCTACGGATTCGTCGTAAATATAATAGTAGCCCATAACAACCGCTATGCGATACGTAAACCTTGCGCCGTTGTAATCGTCCGTTATCTCGATAGGCGAATTTTGGCAAACGCCCTTTCCGTAAGTCTTCTGTCCTATTATATAACCCGTATCGTTGTAAGCTCTGATTGCGCCGATTAAAGCCTCGGAAGCCGAAGCCGTATTCTCGTTACATAACACGTATATGGGCGCGTCAATATATTTATCTCTGTCGTTGACGGTGACGTCCAAGCTTTTTATCACGCCGTTTTCCTTGTATTGCAAATTAAGAATAGGCAGAGAAAACTTGGTTTTAAGGTCGATACAGTAGGCGGCGATTTTGCTCAAAACGGTACTGCTGCCGCCGGGATTATTGCGTAGGTCAAGTATAAGTCCCTCGTTTGAATCGGCTTTCCACCGCTCAATAGCCAGCGCGAATTCTTTATCCGCTCCCGTTGTGAATGAGGTTAGACGAATGTAGCCCAAATCCGAGCTGATTCCCTCGCCTAAATCGTTGACGTAAAAGCAGTTGGCTGTGGTAAAAGTCTTTCGGGTGTATTCCCTTTCCTGCGGAAGAATAACGCCGTTACGTCTAATCGTAAGCCGCATCTTCTCGTTTTCCTCGCCCTTAGCCATTTCGGAAAATTCAGACACCGATAAGCCGGCCACTCTCTCGCCGTCTATGGCGTAAACCTCGTCACCTCTTTCCAGCTTAAAGCCGTCCTCGAATTCAAAGGTTGCAGGCGTGTTGTCGTAAATCGTGTTTATGAAATACTCGTTATATTTTGTAATGTATAAGGAAATACCTATGCCCGGAGTTTCGTTACCCGAAAGCGCGGCAAGATAAAGATTGGAAAAGTCGTCCAAGCCAAAGACAACCGCCTGCGCCGCAAGCACGTCAGCCTCGTCAATATCCAGTCCTGTGATATAGCGGCTTTCGATAAACTCCAGAACCTGATGGAGCAAATCCATATCGTCGCAATAGTCCTTATCGGTAGCCGTATTACCTCCGCAAGCGGTAAGCACGGCAATCAAGGCGGCGACTATAAGTGTAAACGCGATTTTTTTAAGCGTTTTCATAATCGATAATACTCCTTTCGTTAATCGGATCGAAAAGCAACAGTTTCGCCGCATCCACCGCAACGTTGACCGTTGCTCCGACCGTGGGGCAATCCGAAACAAGATATAGGGAATCGGATTGAGTTTTCACAGAAGCGAAATATCTGCCGTCTGCGTTCATTACGTTGTTTATTATGCCCTCCACTCCGTTATCCTGCAAGGAAAAAGCACTATAGGGAGCGCAAACTATAACCTTAGAACCGCAATAGCGCGGCGATACCAGCCGTTCGGTGGGAAATGCGACCGCAAAGTCCGAAAATATCAAATAACCATTCTCCGACAGCTCGCCGTCATAGGAAGACGACCAACGAATAAACTTCTCCGCAATGCAAAGACAGGAAGGCTGTTGCGACATAACCGAGGGTAAGCCCTCGCCGACCAACCAGCCGTAGGATAAAACAACGGTTTTGCCGTTAATTAACGCGGCTTCCTCCGCGCTGTCGGTGGCATAAACGATTATACTTTCCGTTTCTCTGCTTATCCGTGACATCAAAAGCAGGAAAAGTTCTCTCCGCTCGTCGGGATTCAAACCGCCGAAAGGATTATCGAAAAGCTTAATCGGAGCCTCGCGCAAAAAAGCACGCGCTATTGCCAGACGACAGCGTTCACTTTTCGACATATGATGCGGAGTGTTATCCAAAATGGCGTTACCAATCAAAAAATCCTTAATTACGCCGTCACAAGCCGATTGAATCTCGGAGACAGGCGTACCTCTTAATTTCAGCGGATATTCCAAATTGTATCTTCCGCTTTTGTGAGGGCGCAGTGCATAGTCGTCAAAAACCATCAATACGTCTCTATCCCTTATCTTATCGGCAAGAGGAGTCTGATCCAGTGTTATTTTGCCGCGATACTTTTCCAAACCGGCAATAATCTTAAGCAGTGTGGTCTTGCCGCCGCCCTCGGGGGCGTAAACCACGTTAAGACCGGAGCAAAACTCTGTTGATATGTCGTGAAGCGTGTCGGTTTCACCGCCGAAATAGTTTTGAAATACGTTAGATAAAATCAATTTTCGCATATTGATATATTACCTGTTGCGGACAAAAAAGTCAATACTATACGCCAACAAACCGCCGTCCTAGTCAGCCGATTAACGATATTTAACTAATGTTATCGGCTCAAGGCTTGGCGTAGACCGTGAACTTTTCCCTGTTCTTCGACACGGCACGGCAAAAACCGTATTCAAGTTATGAAAAAGTACCGTGAAAAACTTGACACGGCGGTTCTATTGCTTCTATAATCCTATCATATACCACATACCTCGGGGGTGGCTTCGTGCCTGAGATTACACCCTTAGAACTTGATTAAGAAGGATTATTCCAACTTACGAAAGGAGAGCTAGACCGCCAAATCTCAGGTGGTCGTTTTTTATTATGAGTACGTTTTTATCTGAAATCAACCCAATCACCTTTTACCCGTTGCTTGGCTTCTGTCTTTTGCTGGTCGTCTGCTTCGGAGTTATCGCCATTCTTGCAAAAAAAGCGCCTAAGGCTTTGCAAGCGGCGAAAATCACCGCAGGGTTATTATCACTCGGCGGTCTTATTGCCGTTATTTGGATAATGGCTGATTATTACAAAAACAGTATCGTTCCCGACGCATACTACAGCGGCGTAAGCACCGTATGGCTTGCCGTATCCGCCGTTGGACTTCTTGCCGTAATGGGGCTTATCGCCTTTTCCTTCGGCAAGAAAAAGAACTTGGAGCATACCAAAAGCATAGTTTATGCGGCAATTTGCATTGCCTTGTCTTTCGCGCTTTCCTACGTCAGACTGTTCCGTCTGCCGCAGGGCGGCTCGGTTACCCTGTGCAGTCTTCTGCCGTTGATGATATATTCCTACGTATTCGGTGTGCGCAAGGGCGTAGTCGCTGCGTTAATCTTCGGCTTAATGCAGGCGGTTTCCGATCCGTGGATTATTCACCCTATACAGTTTTTACTGGATTACCCTATTGCCTTCGGCTTTATCGGACTGACGGGAATATTTAAGGATAACGGCATTTTCAAGAAAATCCCTGCGCTTCAGCTTGTACTTGGTGCGATTGTGGGCTGTCTTTTAAGATACTCCGCACATATCTTTTCCGCTATCTTCGCCTTCGGCGTTTATGCCGCCGAGGCAGGTTACAGCGCGGTAGCTTGGGCTTTCCTATACAACGCATTCTGCCTTGTGGATATGGCGCTTGCACTGGCGGCAGGAGTAATAATGTTCCTTAATAAGGGATTCTGTCGAGAACTTTCCAGAATATCGGAGCCTTTATCCTCGGCAAGAGCGTCCGTTGTCGGCACAGCGGATAAAACGGCTGTTACCGAGAACGCGGAGGATTCCTTCGGTACTTCCGAGCCGACCGCTTACGAGAACCAAAACGATAGCCAAGGAAACACGGTTACGTCCGACGAACCATCGGAGGATAATAGCGATAATTCTCAATCCGCCGACTCGGAACAGTCGCCTGACGACAAACCCTTTTAACTCAATTCCGCAAGGATTTTCAACCGATTAATTGTATCAAACGTGGTATTAATTCAGCGTTGGAACGCATTTGACCGTCTATCTGTTAATTAACTTTTATACAGATAAAAAGCAGTGCGTTTCGACGCTTTTTTTATTCCTTCGGTTTTTTGAACGGAATTATTGCTAGACAGAAAGACCGCGCGTGTGTTATTCTAATAACAGTTTTTTTACGGTAGGTGACTTATGGACAAAATTAAAATGGTTACTCCCCTTGTGGAATTAGACGGCGACGAGATGACTCGTGTGCTTTGGCAGTGGATTAAGGATATACTGATTACTCCTTACGTGGATTTGAAAACAGATTATTACGATCTTTCTCTCGTCAACCGCGAGGCAACACGCGATCAGGTTACGGTTGACAGTGCAAACGCCATCAAAAAGTACGGCGTTGGCGTTAAATGCGCAACCATTACGCCCAATGCGCAGAGAGTTACCGAATATAATCTTACGGAAATGTGGAAAAGCCCCAACGGCACTGTTAGAGCTATTTTGGACGGTACGATTTTCCGTGAGCCTATAATGGTGAAGTGTATTTCCCCCATTATCCCTAACTGGAAACAGCCTATTATCATTGCAAGACACGCATACGGAGACGTATATAAGGGCGTGGAAATGCAGGTTAAAAAGGGCGGCAAAGCGGAGCTGACCGTTACTTATCCCGACAAAACGGAAAGCAAGCTGATATTTGACTTCAAAAAGGACGGTATTATTCAGGGTACGCATAACGTGGACGATAGTATCCGCAATTACGCGCGGTGCTGTTTCCGTTACGCTTTGGACAAAAAAATGGATATTTGGTTCTCAACCAAGGACACTATCAGCAAGATTTACGACCACCGTTTCAAGGATATTTTCGCAGAGGTTTTCGAGGCTGAGTTCAAGGCGCAGTTTGCACAGTGCGGCATTGAATATTTTTACACACTTATCGACGACGCGGTGGCAAGAGTCATCAGAAGCAACGGCGGCTTTATCTGGGCTTGCAAGAACTATGACGGCGACGTTATGAGCGATATGGTAGCCACGGCTTTCGGCTCGCTTGCAATGATGACCTCGGTTTTGGTTTCTCCCGACGGCAAATACGAGTATGAGGCGGCGCACGGCACCGTTACCAGACACTACTACAAGTACCTTAAGGGTGAGGAAACCTCTACCAACTCCGTAGCTACAATCTTCGCTTGGACGGGCGCGTTACGTAAGCGCGGCGAGCTGGACGGTATCAAGGAGCTTTCGGATTTCGCGGACAGACTGGAAAAGGCTACCGTCAAAACCATCGAACAGGGAACCGTCACGGGCGATCTCGTTTCTATGTTCTCACTTGAGGGCGTAACTCCTCACAAGGTTGACAGCAAGTCATTCCTAGAGGCTATAGCCGCCAATCTGTAATAGCAATTACAGCGGCTAGCATCTATATTTCGATACAATCTAATCAATAACAACAGATAAGGGGGCGGTTTTCCGCCCCTTTATAAAAAATTATACTACTAAAACACGGTAAACACAGAATAAGAAAACTTGTCTAATACAAAAACACTTGATGCTTTGAATATCTAAATCGAATTAGACTGTGCAGAATACCACTTCCTGCAACTAAGTCAACGGTCAGTGCAGTTATTACCGATACAAAAAGGACGGATTAGCCGTCCTTTTTTGACATATTCTTTTTATATCCATCAGATATTCCGCTTAACGATTATTAGATATATATAGTTTTTCGATTATCGGCTATATGCGTTATCGGATTGTACCTATCAATTAACGTCATCGATGCACGATAAGTCACATAAGATTATCCGTTCTGCGCACCGTACGCTACTTAGTAGCAATTATGAATTAAAGCTCGTCCAAGGTTTTCCCAAAGGAATCGCCGAACATATCCAGAAACGCGTCAACCTCGGGTAAACCCATCGCCTTAATAGACTTGAGCGTCGCATCTCTTGCAGGCAAAAACTCCTTATTACCCGAGCTTAGCTCCTCCTCACACTTGGCAAAAGCGGAAAGCTTATCCGCCGCCTTGACTATCTGCTGTTCTCTTGTACCGTTTTCAAGTCTAAAGGATTGTTCGTAATCCGCTCTTAAGTCCTCCGGCAAGGTCAAAAGCAGACTATTTTCCGCCGCAAGCTCCAAGGTCTTATACGCCTTGTTAATGTCCTCGTTGTTGTATTTTACAGGAGTAGGCATATCCCCTGTTATAACCTCACTGCAATCGTGGTATAACGCTTTTACCGCTATTGCCTCGGCATTAAGCTGTAACCCGAACCTTTTGTTGGCGATAAGCGCAAGGCAATGGGCAATCGCCGCGGTCATCATTGAGTGTTCGGCGATATTCTCGGTGGTGGTATTGCGCATCAATGCCCAACGCGCTATATACTTGGTACGTGCTATATATGCAAAAAAACTGTTCATAAGCCTCTTCCTTATTTTTGGCTTATTATACAACCTTTTGACGATTAGCGCAACCAATTAGTTGGACAGCGGAAAGTTACGGCGTCTATTTCGTCAATTTTCCGCCCGTAGTGTAGTTAGACAAAACTCCGCTGTCATAATATGAACAGGAGGAACCGTAGCTCCTTGATTCGCAAGATAATATCAGCATCGTCAACAGTTTACGGAAAGAAATCCCCTTGCTCATAAACAGATAATACCCAAGCGAACCGGGAATTGTGTTGATTTCATTGACGTAGAGTCTGTCTTCCTGCGGCAGATACAAAAAATCCGTTCTCGTAATGCCGTATAGTTTCAGGTCGAGAGTCAGTTTTGAGGTTAGCTCGGATATTCTTTCTTCCAATTCCTTGTCGATTACGGCAGGATACTCCTTTGCGGAGGTTTCGTTGACGTATTTTTCCTCAAAGGTGAAAAAAGCGTCGGTTTTCACTTCTTTTTCAATACAGCTCAACACCACGTTTTTGCCGTCGAAAAAGGACGCACAGCTTAACTCCAAGGGAGCGTTTAACAGTTCCTCAATCAAAACTTCTTCGTCAAACTCAAAGGCGATTTTCAATGCGCTTTCTAATTCTACGCTATCCTTTGCCACCGATACGCCGATACTGCTGCCAAGACGGTTGGGCTTAACTATAACGGGATACTTAGCAATTGTCGGGAGAGGGTTGCCCTTTTCCGCCAACACCCCATCGACAGCCTCAAGCCCTTTTCCTTTTAGGTATTGCTTGAACAGATACTTGTTCATACACAGAGCCATAGACTCCGCTTTAGCGGTCGTGTAACGGATACCGTAATACTCAAGCAGAGAAACCAAGGTTCCGTCCTCACCCTCTCCGCCGTGACAAGCAATCAGCGCAACGTCGATTTTCACACTTTTCAAGCCGATTTTCAGTCCGTTTTTGCAAAACACAGCCTTTTTACCTTTAACGTCTGCGGCAATATATGTACCGAAAAGCTTAGGCTTAATGGGTACGGTCATTTCGCCGTTTTTCATATATACGGGTATTAAGTTGAATGTTTTATCCGCATTATTCATTATCTGAATAGCGGTTATTATGGATATGTCGTGTTCAAAACTCCTTCCGCCGTAAAAAATTGCTACGTTTTTCATAAAAACCCCCGTGATTTTATATACAATACTGTGGCGGCAGGTCGGCAAGGATTAAAAGTGTATCGCCCTTAAGCAGTTCCATACCGTAAAGCTTTTTACACTCTTCCATGTTCTTTGCATACAGTATTTCGCACTCCCGTCCGCTTTGCTTTATGCCGTTTGTTATAGATTGGGCGTATTTATTCCCTGTAATAAAAACCAAATCAGCCACTCCGCCTATCATCTCGCCCAGCGTTTCGTTGAGTATCGTTTCGGCGGTACCGCCCTCCACTATGCCGTAAACCGAAACCGCTTTTCGTCCGTCGAACAACGACAAGGCGTTAAGCGCACACATCGCACTACCTATGGAAATATTATAGCTGTCGTCGATTATCCTTACGTTCTTATCGTTTCGACTGAGTTGCAATCGGTGCGGAAGAGGCTTGAGTTCCGCAACGGACTCGGCAAGCAACGCAGGCGTAACGTCCAATTCCAACGCAAGCGATGCAGCCAAGGCGATATTAATGGCGTTATGACTACCGAGGAGCTGTGTTTCAAACATAATCTCCTCACCCTTACCGCTATATATGAACGTCAAGCCGTTAGCGTTCGCTTTTGTTTCCTCCACGTTGAAATCCTTTCCCAACAGTCTTACGTTGTCAGGAATTTCCTGCTCGAAATTGTTGATATTATCGTTGACGAAACACTGCTTAACCCCTTGCGTTACTTTCAGTTTTTCGGCGGTTAAAGTTTTCATATCCTTAAAGGTTTCAAGGTGTTGCGGTAATATGCACGTCAAAATGCTGTAATCGGGCTTAACGAGTTGCATAAGCTCCTCAATATCCCCCTCGTATCTTGCTCCCGTTTCCGCGATAAATACTTGAGTGTTTTCGGGCATTGCCGTAACAGCCTTGGAGATACCCAACGGCGTGTTGTAATTAGACGGCGTGACGTAACAGCTATATTTTTTTGACAGCATTTGAAACAGAATATTCTTAACCGTTGTCTTGCCGCAACTGCCTGCAACCGCAATTTTTATAAGGTTGGGGTTATTCAGCTTTTCAGCCGCTGTTTTTATGTAACGTGAGTTGATATACTCCTCTACGGGGCGCATAACGCAAGCCGCGGCGAAGAAAAAACAAACTGCACAGCAAGCGTATAACGAACCGAAATACGCCACGGACGGCACTACGAAAGCAGGTATATAACAAAGGGTTACAACGGCGAAAAACGCGGCTATAAGCCTAAAGACTCTTTTTGTAAAGACAAGAGTCAAGGAGCCGAACCGCGCGTTCTTGACGATTACCGCAATAATCGTCGGCAACCAAGCGCATACCGCGCAAATCGTCTTTGCCAGCGAACCGAAAAACAACGACGGTACTAAAATCACAAGACTTGCAACCATAGACAGCGCGTCAACGGTAATTAAAACAGAGGATTTGGAAAAACACTCACCGATTCTGTATCCGTTTTTTTGCAATAACGCCAAATAATAATATGCGCCGAAAAAACTTTCCGTAAGCAATATCAGAAAAACAGCTATTGTCAAGCTAACACCTCCGATGCAAAAGCATACACGTCGTCCGCAAACCTTTTAGGTTTTTCCGCATACGGAAAATGTCCGCACCCCTCGTAAACTATCCCTTTTGCCCCGTCTATCAGCTTGAGAAATCTCTTATACATATAAATCGGCGTTTCCTTATCCTCACTGCCCCATATCAAAAGAGTCGGAACATTCACGGCTTTTGCACAAGCGGAAAGCTCCTCGTTCACCACGTTGACAAAGGTCTTTTTCATCACGCCGATAAGGTTTTGATAATCAGTAGAACCCGCTTTTGCGTTTGAACGTCCAAACGCCTTATTAATCTTATATAATATTACACTTATGTAATACTTTAGCTTGCGTCTGGGCTTTAGCCCTGCGCTGTCCGTTAAGATTAGTCCTGACGTTCTATTGCTTTTTTTTGCCAGTTTTAACGCCACTCTTCCTCCGAAAGAATGACCGACAACCAATACGTCGGTGACGTTCAGATTTCGTAAAACTTCCTCGACTCCCTCTGCATAGTCGTCAACGGTCAAGGGGTAGCAGGGCGACTGGGAAAGCCCAAATCCGTACATATCTACGCAAACACAGCAAAAAAAAGGAGATAGAAGCCTCGCAATCTGCGTAAAGCTGTTACTATCTCCTCCCCAACCGTGTAAGAAAAGGATACAAGCTCCCTCTCCTTTAACAGTGTAATTAAGCGTTTTGTTACCCTCCGAGCCTTAACCAGTATATAGCGGCGTCCTCGCCGTCCATATAATAGTGCGGTCTAATGCCCGCGCAAACGAAGCCGAATTTTTCGTAAAGCTTCCGCGCACCGACGTTACCGCTTCTGACTTCCAAGGTAACGGCGTTGATTTTGTTTGCGTAAGCCTCGGTTAAAAGCCTTTTGATTATCAGGCTTCCGTATCCGCGGCGGCGTTTGTCGGGCATAACCGCTACATTCATTATATGCATCTCGTCCAAAACGTGATAATAGCCAACGTAACCCGACGGTGTGCCCTCGTCGTCCAACAAAATCCAGTAGGTGGACGCAGGCTCAAGCAACTCGGAAAAGACCATATTAAAATTCCACGGATCGTGGAAACAGACGTTCTCCATATCGGTGAGAAGCTGTGCGTCCTCGGGCGTTGCCTGTCTAAAGCTTGTCATTGTCCGCCATTCTCTCCGCTTGTGATTTTTTCATATAATAAGGCTCCAAAAAGATGGGGGTTTTGCCGCGAGAAAGCAGTTTTTCGGTTGCTCCCAGCAAACGCTCGGAAGTATTCTCGCCAAAGGTAATAACCTCACCCTTATAATTATCTCTTTCGGCTTGAGTATAATCGCGTTCGTCTGTAATTACGCCGTTAATGCACTGCGCACCGTAGTATTCGCCGTGTCCTGCGTTCACAAGGAAAAGCGCGTCCTTATCCGTCCATTCCGCCATAAGTTCGAAAGAGGTTATAGGCACAAGAGGAATATTGAGCGCGTAAGCTATCGCATTAAGTACCGAAACGCCTATACGTATTCCCGTAAAGGAACCGGGACCAACCACACAGCCTATCGCGTCTAAAGCGGTTTTATCAACCTTGACAGCGGCAAGCGCACGTTCTATCGCAGGGATAATTCGAGCGGAGGTTATGGCCTTACCGCCCTCCTCTCTCTCATAATAAACGCCGTCGCCCATAGCGGCTACTCTTAAATCCTCAGTGGTGTCAATGGCTAATAATCTCATCTATCGTTATGCTCCTGCTATCTTCGCTTATATACTTCAAATCAACCTTAATAACCTTGTCAAAGGGATAATCCGACACGTTCCACTCTATAACGCAGACGGAATCCTTGCGGTTATAATACTCCTCAAAGCCCAATTCCTCATCGCCGTTTTTGTCCAGTCTGTACATATCGAAATGAAAGAGTTTGATTCGTCCGTCATACTCGTTGAGAATGGTAAAGGTCGGACTTGTGATAATATCGGATACGGTAAGTCCACGGGCTATGCCCTTGGTAAAGGTGGTTTTGCCTGCGCCTAAATCACCCGATAATAGTATTGTTTCTCCGCCGACCAGTGCCTTGCCCAGCCGTTCTCCCAGAGCTATTGTCGCTTCACTGCTATGAACTACGTATTCCATATCCAAATTATATTACTTTTTTGGGTTTATAGCAAACGAATTATATAAAACCGTTGTCATTCCCGAATCGCTTATGCTATAATATCCTCATTCTTTGGGGCGGAGTGCAATTCTCCACCGGCGGTATAGTCCGCGAGCGCAAGCTGAACGGGTGTAATTCCCGTACCGACAGTATAGTCTGGATGAGAAAAGATATAAGCCCCTCGTATCGAGGTGTAAGAATGGATTTTAAGGAAGATTTTACCGCGCATTGCGGCTCAAACGATTGCAACGGATTACAAGATAATACTCTTAACAACGCTTTTTCCGAGGAAGTCACAGACTCTTGCGACAATGCTTTTTGCTCACACGGCACCGACGAATATTCGACTGCTGCTAGCGATAAGCTTACTTCCGCCGACGATAGCGTGATTGAAGATAGCTCGGTAAACGAGGAGCAGGTTTCTAACGCCGCTTCCTCACCTGACGCGGAAGTCAATGCCGTATCTCTAACCGATACGGAGCAATCCTCAGACGATGAAAAATCGCTTATAAGTGCCACGGAGCAAGCGCACTCAGTCGCAATTAGACGTAAAAAGGCTGTTAGCGGCACAAAAAAACTTATCGTTATCGCTGTTTTTTCTGCGATTTCGTTTTTACTGTACTATCTTGGACAGTACTGCAAAATGCCCACGATATTCCCATCTTGGCTGGATTTCCAGATTTCCGAATTACCCGCTGTATTAGTCGGTTTTATGTTCGGTCCGATTAGCGGTTCGGCAGTTATTATCATCAAGTGTTTGCTGAAAATGCCCCTATCGGGCACTATGTTCGTAGGCGAAGCGGCTGATATTATATTGGGGCTTGCGCTGGTTGTTCCTGCGTCCTTGATTTACAAAAAAAACAAAGATAAAAAATCCGCCCTTATCGGATTGCTTGTCGGTGTGGTATGCTCTATAGCGGTTTCCGTTCTGTCCAACAGATTTATGTTGGTACCCCTTTTCGTAAAGGTGTTTTTCGGTGGTGACATCGAGCTTATCGCCGCCGCCTGCTCTACCCTTTTTCCGAAAATCAACGGCTCCAACTTCTACACCTATTACCTGTTGCTTTCGGTAATACCCTTTAACATTTTGCGGTGCGCCGTTACGGGAATAATCACCTTTTTGGTCTATAAAAGACTTTCTAAGGTCATAAAGAAATTCGTAAGCTAAACCTTGTAAACTCATAAGCGGATAAAGCTATCACGCGCCAGACTTACGTTAAAATAGACAGACTACACAAGCAGACTACGCAGACAAGCGAACTAAGCAAACAAACTGGACTTACTGTCAAACAGCTATACCTACAGGCAGACAAACTGCAAAAGCAGACTAAACAAATAGACTACTTACAAATAGGAAAACTATACAAGCAAACTACACCGACAAAATGTTTTATAATGCAAAAACCCTACACTAACCGATACGGTTTTTTTGTTTTATTGTAGCTTTACTTATATTATTCTTTTTAATAAGTTTAGACAATCGACTTTCAACGATAAATTTATAAATAACGCTGATTAATAAGTTTAGACAACCCACTTTCAACAGGAAAAATATAAACAACTCCGAAAGTATAATGCTGAAAGTTAGTAAAAGAGTGATAGTTAGTAAACAGTAATAGATTATTAACAGTAACAGATATTTGTAAATAGTTTTTATCTGGACTCTTTACGGAATATATCCAAAGCGTGGCTCGTAAACCCCAGCATATCTTCACGCTCGCAAGTGGCAAAATGATATTTAAGGTACAGCTCAAAATCCGTTTCGCTCATCGCGTCCAAGGACTCGCGTATCAAAAGGGCGCAACCGTCAGCAGAAACGTAATGCAATCTTTTGACGGGAAAATCGCGCATTAAATCGTCCACGTCTTCCTTTCTGACCAAATCGAATAAGTCCTTAGGCCGAGAGGTGGCGGCAAAAGTTTCCGCGTCGATTAAACCGTTCTCGATATAAGAGGATACGCTGACGTTTCCGCGGTTAAAACCCTCGTCAATCAGACAGCCGTCCGAGATAACGTAAGCAACAAAAATAACGCCGCTCGGCTTGGTAACGCGAACAGCCTCGCTAATCGCCCGTCTTTTATCCTCATTATTGTAAAGGTGATACATTGGTCCCAAAAGCAAAGTGACGTCGTAACTGTCGTCCGCAAAAGAGGACAATTTCAGCGCGTTCCCTTGCGTAACGGTAATTCGTTCAGATTGTTGGGTGTGTTGCTTAAAAACGTCGATATTGTGCTGAACTAACTCTAATGCGTCAACCTCGTAGCCCTTAAGGGCCAAAGCGTGAGAATACCGACCTGTTCCTGCGCCGATTTCTATAATACGGTCGTTGGGTTTCAAATACTTGTCAATATATCTCATCGTAGTTAAAAACTCAACCGAACCGTGTTTTGACAGCAAACGGCTATCCTCATCGTAGCTGTTATAATGGTTGATAAGATATTGATTGACGTCCATATCGTGTTATGTTACGTAAAAAAACAACTACAGCAGAGAATCTACAAAGTTTTCGGCGTTGAATTGAAGTAAATCGTCCTTGCCCTCGCCTACGCCTATGTAGCATACTGGAATATCCTTTTCCGCGCAGATGGCAAGCACAACGCCGCCCTTTGCGGTACCGTCTAATTTTGTCAGAATGATGCCGTCAATATCTACGCATTCGTTAAAAATATCCACCTGATTTAGTCCGTTTTGACCTGTTGTTGCGTCCAAAACGATATACTTGCGGTAATCCGCCTCGGGATACTCGCGTTCCACCAAATGGGTAATCTTTTTCAGCTCTTCCATTAGATTCTTCTTGTTATGTAAACGCCCTGCGGTATCCACAAGAAGTACGTCGGTATGATGCGCCTTTGCACTGGCAATAGCGTCAAAAACAACAGCCGCCGCGTCCGAACCTTCCTCGTGTTTAACCACTCTCACGTTACTTCTGTCGCCCCAAACGCCAAGCTGTTCCGCTGCCGCAGCGCGGAAGGTATCTCCTGCCGCAAGCACAACGCTTTTGCCCTTCGCTGTAAAATAAGATGCAAGCTTACCGATAGCGGTTGTCTTGCCGACACCGTTGACACCCACCACCAACAGACAAAGCGGATAGGAAAAAGGCTCGATTTCGTAATCTATCATATCGATAAGTATTTGACGGAAAACGCCCTTAGCTTGTTCAGGTGTGGAAATACGGTTATTAAAGCATTCGTCCTTTAAAGAAGTCAATATCTGCTCGGAAGCAACTGCGCCTACGTCAGCGGACAGCAATACGCTTTCCAGCTCGTCATAGAACTCGTCGTCCAGCTTAGAGCCCTTAAAAAGCTCGTAAAAACGGCGCGAAAACGCTTCCTTTGTCTTTTTTAATCCCTCAACTATCTTGGAAAATAAACCCATATTATCTCCTATTTTGACTCGGTATCATTCTTTTTTGCGAAGGAAACGGCTTCCTTGAGCGAAACGGTAAGCAATCTGGATACGCCCTGCTCCTCCATAGTTACGCCGTAAAGCACGTCGGCAACTTCCATCGTGGGTTTCTTGTGGGTGATGACGATAAACTTTGTTTCCGTGGAGTACCGCTTGAGGTACAACGCGAAACGCTTTGCGTTGGCCTCGTCCAAGGCCGCGTCTATCTCGTCCAGTATTGCAAACGGCATCGGACGTAGTTTCAAAATTGCGAACAAAATCGCAATAGACGTCAATGCCTGCTCGCCGCCGCTGAACGCGCTTAAAGCACGCATATTCTTGCCCGGAGGCTGCATTTTTATATCCACGCCCTTTTCCAAAGGCTCGCTTTCGTTGTCAACCAAGACCAGTTCCGCCCTGCCGCCGCCAAATAGGTCGGAGAAAGTCTTTTGGAAATTGGTATTAATTTGAGTGAACGCGGTGTCGAATTTTTCGGTCATCGTGTCCGTAATCGTCTTAAGAAGAGTCAGCAAATCGGATTCCGCCGCGCTCAAATCCTCAATCTGTTTCGCCCAACGGTCACGTTCGGTAGATTCGCGCTCGTAGTCTTCCATCGCATTGAAATTGATATTGCCCAACTGACCAATTTTGCCCTTAAGAGAGGCTATCTCGTGAGGAGCCTCGGACGGTACGAAATCGTCGTCCTTCATTGTCTGCGCTTCCTCGTAGGTGATGGAATAATCGTTCCAAATCTTCTCTTCCATCGCCGTTAAGTCGGCTGTAAGCTTCTCCACTCTGGATTCGGCTTTTGAACGGGATTCGGTATATTGAATAATCGAATCGTTAATAGCGCGGCTTGTCTTGTCGATTTCTTCCTGTTTAAGACGGATTTCTTCCTTTTTCGCGTCTAAAGCGGCAATAGACTCGTGAATCTCGTTGATTTGCTCTTGATCCTTTTCGGAGAAGGTAATCGTAGGCTTGGTAGCCTCGTGCGCGGTCAAACGCTCGTTCTGCTCCCTAAGATTAAGTTCCACCTGCGCTAATTGTTTGCCGTCCTCACTGCGTTCGGTATTAAGACGCTTAACGTCGTTCTCGATACGCGTAATCTCGTTTTCAAGTCCGGCAATTAAAACCTTGAGATTGGTTATACTCTCGATAACCGTATCGCGAAGTTTCTTCTTGGTGGCGGTTTCCATCTTCGCCTTTTCTCTTTCCTCGCCGGCACTGCGCTGTTGACCTTCTATATTAGTGGTCTGCGCCGCCACGTTCTTAAGTGCCGCCTCAGCCGCGCTTAAACGCAATTCCACGTTTGCGCGTTCCCTTTCCATAGACTCTAGCCTTGCCGCCAAGGATTGAGTCGTACCGGATAAGGTCTCGATAGTGGTAGCCGCCGCAGCCTGATCAATATCCATTTTGTTAAGCTCGTCACGGTAGGTTGCCTGAAGCTTCTGGAGGTCGTTGTACTTGTTTTCAAGCTGTTCCAAAAGCTGCATTACGCGCTTAAGCTCCGCCTTATCGGCGTCCAGCTTCTGCTGTGCGTCGTTAAGCTCTTTCTCGCGTCCGAGATGTGCCGCACTGCGTTCCTTAACACTGCCGCCTGTAATCGTACGGCGAGGATCGAAAATCGTGCCGTCCAAGGTAACGATTTTGAAGCCGTAATCGTAGGTGTTCGCCAGCTGTTTGCCCGTATCGATATTCTCAACGATAAGGGTTCTGCCTAGCAGATTGGTGATTACGTTTTTACGCGCCTCGTCACAATTCACAAGGTCGGAGGCTATGCCGCATACGCCGCTGATACGTAAAGCATCGCGGTATTCCGCCGAAAGCTTCTGCCCCGTTATACGGTTGTTGGGCATACAGGTAATACGTCCGTATTGATTGCTTTGCATATACCCGATTAGCACCTTAGCCGCGTCCTCGTCAGGCACAACTATGTTCTGAATAGAATTGCCAAGTGCCATTTCAACCGCCAAAGCGTACTTTTCGGGAACCTGCATAAGATGACCGACAACGCCAATAATGTTATTGGATAACGTGCGGTTAGTCTCCGCATCGGACATAAGCTGTCTTACCGAGCTTTGATATGTATTGTAGGAATTAAGGGAATCCTTAACAGACCTTACGCGCTCCTCCTGCATTGCGACAGAAGCGGCAAGCTTTTGCTTAACCTCGTTGTTCTGACGGGTAAGAGTGATGGTCTCGTTAAGAGACGCGCTTAACGCATTACGCTTGATACGGGTATCCGCACGGGCGCGGTCAATGGACTCTATCTTGCCACGAGCGTCGCTTAAACGCTTGTTTTCGTTCTCAAGGTTGGCTCTCGTTGCCAAAATATCGCTGTCCAAAGCCAACTTGCGCTCTCTTAAAGCGGCGGACTCCGTAGTCAGCTTGGCTTCATCGGTTTTTACGCCCGTGAGCTGATTAATCGCGGAGTAAAGCTCCTCGTTACCCTGCTCGACAGAGCTTTCGGTACCTGCCAAATCCACGTTGACGGCGTTAAGTCTGGCGTTAAGCTCGTTAAGATTGAGATTGACGTTAAACAGCTCCGCGCGTTTGATTTCCAGAATATTCTCCGCTTCCGTTCTCTCTGCTTCAAGATCCGCTACGGACTCGTCTAAAGCGGTTTTTTCCGCGGTTAAACGCTCAATCTCTTTCAAAATCGCGTTTAGTTTCTCGTTATAGACGTTGATTTCGCCGCTTGCCTTTGCCGCGGCTTCACGGAGGTCGCCCTCCTGCTTCATATAATCTCTGACTTCGTTCTCGATATTCTCCGCTTGTCCTCTTAAGAACGCTGTATGTCTGTCGTTCTCTTCAAGTTCCTTTTGCTTGTCGGAAATAATCTCCGTCAGTTCCTTAATTCTCTGCTCGCTTAATGCCTTAATCTGCTGACTGTGAACGGTGTTGTAAAGATAATAGTTAATCTCCTGATATTTCAAACGCCCCTTAAACTCGTTGTATTTTTTGACGTTCTCGACCTGTCTTACCAAGGGGGCTAAAATCGCGTCCTTCTCCGCTAAAATATCACGTCCGCGCTGGATCTCAACCGCAATCGCGGTGAGCTTGCTCTCGGTCGCGCGTTTCTCCGCTTTGGTCTTGGCTATACCTGCCGCTTCCTCGAAAATCGAACGGCGATCCTCGGGCTTGGCGTCCATAATCTCCGCCACCTTGCCCTGACCGATAATCGAATAGCCCTCCTTACCTGCTCCGGTATCGCGCATTAAGTTGATAATATCGGATAGTTTTGTGGGGTTATTGTTGATGCAGTAGCCGGACTTACCCGAGCGGAACAGTTTACGCGAAACGATAATCTCGTCAAGTTCCAAGGCGAACATTCTGTCGGTGTTGTCAAAGGTGAGGGAAACCTCCGCGTAGCCCATTTGCTTACGCGTTTCGGTTCCGTCAAAAATGACGTCAACCATCTTGTCGCCGCGGATTTGTTTCGCGCTTCTCTCGCCCAAAACCCATCGAATAGCGTCAACTACGTTGCTCTTACCGCAACCGTTGGGACCGACTATGCCGGTGAATCCGTCCTTAAAATTAATGGTGGTTTTCGGTGCAAAGGACTTAAAGCCCTGCATCTCGATTTTAACTAAGCTCACAAGTGACCTCTCATTGAAATAATGTAATATACATTATACCATAACAGTTTTAACTTGAAAACTGTTTTTAACTCTTTATTGCTTACCCTATTGGGAATTAAAAAACGGATTTAATCACTAAGGGCGGCTGTTTGACAGGCTTATCCGAATAAGAAATAAGGTTCTCGAAGTGATCAAACAGACTTTCCGCGGCTTGTTCCTCGTAGAACACGTCAGCCAAAACGTCGCCCGTATTAACGTAAGTACCGATACTAACGTGCAGTTTCAGTCCTGCTTTCGGCTTAATTACATCGCCGTCGTGAGTCCGTCCTGCGCCCAAGGCTCCTGCGAATTCGCCGATTTTTTTGCACTCCATACCGCTTATGTAGCCTTCCTTTTTGGCTGTAATTACCGCCTTAAAACGAGAGTCTGTAAGGTATTCAGCATTTAGACAGCTCACGTCGCCGCCCTGCTGTTCCACGAACTCAAGGAATTTCGCCTTAGCCCTGCCCGATTCTATTTCCGCCTCGAACGCGGCTTCTGCGGACTTTGCTTCAAGCCCGATTGATACTAGCAACGCAATAACCAAAGCCCTTGAAACGGAATAAAGTCGATTTTTCGCACCCTCAAGCACCTCAAGCGCGCCCAAAACTTCTAAGCTGTTGCCTACGTAGCTGTCAAGCGGCTGATTCATATCGGTTATCACCGCGCAGACGTTTTTTCCCGAATGCTTGCCTATTTCCACCATTTTGACAGCCAGCCGTTCCGCGTAATCCTGATTGGTCATAAACGCACCGTTGCCGCACTTCACGTCCAACACGATATTATCCGCTCCGCCTGCCAGTTTTTTGCTCATAATACTGGAAGCTATCAGCGGAATACTGTCCACTGTAGCTGTAATATCTCTAATTGCGTAAAGTCTTTTGTCGGCAGGACAGATTTTCGCGCTTTGCCCCGTAAGAGCGATTCCGCTTTTGTTTACAAAAGTAAAAAACTCCTCGGTGCTTAGCTCGGTTCTAAAACCCTTAATGGATTCCAGCTTGTCTATCGTTCCGCCTGTATGCCCCAAACTTCTGCCGCTCATTTTCGCAAAGCGGTAGCCCATAGAAGCCAAGACAGGCAAAACCACAAACGTGGTGCTGTCGCCAACCCCTCCCGTGCTGTGTTTGTCAACCGTAACTCCCTTAACCGAGGACAAATCCACCTTGTCGCCGCTATCCGCCATACAGCGCGTCAAGCACGCCGCTTCCTTGTCGGTCATACCGTTAAGGCATACCGCCATAAGAAACGCGGATAGTTGACAGTCGGCGGCAGAGCCGTCCACCGTTGCGTCAACCAAATAACGGATTTCTTCCTCCGTCAGCTCATTATGCGCTTTTTTTCGTTCGATAAGGGTAATTATATTGGTCATATCCGATTGATTACCTCCCTGTAAATCGTCTCTGCGCTTTCCCGTCCCTCGCGCAGTCTTAGCACCGCGCCGAAAATATCCAAATCCGCCGTTACCAACGCCGAAAAGCCGTATGCCGCCAGATTGGACTTGACGGACGATAACGCCGCCTGCCGTTCAGAGCGAGTAAATAACGGCTGTAGCTTGACGGCAACTATATACGTTCCGTCATACTCAAAAGCCACCGCCTTATCAACGGTGCCGCATCTTGTGCTTAATTCTTCCACGTATGCCGTTTCGGGAGAAACGGAGCTGATATTATAAGAAAAATCCGTCATCATACTTGTAGTATGGACGAAAAATCAGTTAATCAGCCTTATACTCCGTGATATTGACGTTCCCCGGCTCAGCCCAAAGGTTTTCCAGTTTGTAAACTGCCCTTAAATCGGCGGTGAAAATGTGAACCATAACCTCGCTGTAGTCCAAAACTATCCAGCGTCCCTCGCGCACACCGTCCTTCCCCTCGGAATAAATCCCCTGCTTATCAAGCTGTTCCTCAAGGTAATCTGCGGCGGCCTTCACCGCGGAAGCGGTGCGTGCGGTGCCTAACACAAAGTAGTAGGTAACGGTGCTTTTCTCCGATACGTCCACAAGAGTAAGATCCTTAATGTTTTTTTCGTCCAGTATAGAGGCGATTTTTTCGGCGAACTCCTTATTAGTCATCGTTGCGCCCTCCTTTGAAATAATAGTTATAGCAATCTACGGTTAAGGGATAAACAGCCTTACCCGATGTCAGCAGATGGTCATAGCAAACCTTTAAGCAGGCTCTGAATCCCTGCTCAAAATCCTCGCTTAAGGCGTTGCGCAATTCCTCAACGCCCTTAAAATCTCTCGACGGTTCCACTAAATCCGCGCAGTAAATAAGCTTGTCCAACAGGCTCATTGCAGGCTTGCCTGTAGTATGGTATCTTATCGCGCTGATTATTTCGCCGTCCGTTATGCCGTAGTTGATTCGCGCTTCCTCCGCGCCGTTAAAGGCGTGCATCACAGGCGTACCTATACAATCGAGGGGAACACCGCAGTGTACCTTATTAAGGTATTTTGCGCAGTCGTGAAGCAACGCGGATAAAAAGACCTTTTCGTAGGGTAAGCCCAAAACCGAGTTGTACTCCAACGCTTTGAACACCACTCCGCAGGTATGCTTAAATCTCTCCGCGGAAAGTGCGTTCTTAACCTTATCAACGTGCTCTGCGTAGTTGTGATACAGACCAAGCTCCTTGATTTTCGCAAGACATTCGGGTGATACGAAGGAGTCTTCAACCCCAAGCTCTACCGCGGCTCTTGCCATAGAAGAGGAAACACACTCGCCCTTAACGCTTAAAAGCGTTATATCGCCGCCCATTGCGTTAAGCCGTTTTGCCGCGTTAAGCACCTTTTCGTCCGCAACGGAGCCTCTGCCTATGACCGCAAATGGGCAAAGCTTAATCAAATCGGCGTAACGGTACCAGGTATAGAGATTAACCAAACTGTCCGCGCCAATCAAAAATACTATATCACCGTACTTTTCTTTCAGTAACCGAATTACGTTATAAGAGTAGGTTTTTCCTTCCAAAGTGCTCTCTATCGTATCGATTTCAAAAAGAGAATCACCCCCTACCGTCGCGTTAAGGAGCTGTAACCTGTCTGCGAATGGAGTCAGCGTGACCTTATGAGGCGCGTCGCCTGAGGGAACTAAAATAATGCGCGACAAGCAAAGCTCCGCCGCTGTCTCGCGGCAAATGCGTATATGTTCCGAATGGGGAGGGTCAAACGCTCCGCCGAAAATACCTACTTTTGACGTCATACGTTTATTATAACGATTTTTACGAAAAATTTCAATATACAAGCATATAAATTTCCCCGTAGAGGGCAAATATTCTAATATGAAATTATTTGATTACATTTTAGCGGTTGCAGCCGCATTTGCAGTGGTTTTCGCACTGATTTCGTACTTAACCGACAGCTTTGTTTTCGGGTTGACGCTATCCATCGTTTTGCTTATCGGCGGTTTCTTTGCTTACAAGACGGCAACGCCCATAGCACGAAACGGCAAAAGCAAAAGATATTTTTTCAAAACCTCTCTTCTCTACGGCAAGGAGTACACCGATAGATTGATACTTACCATTCTGCAATCGGTTACGGAAATTACCCAAGCAGACGACTGTTTGGTGATGAACGGAAAAACGAAATCCGTAGCGTTTAACAATATAAAGTTCGGTAATCTAACAGAAGAGGACGCCGCTATCGGCTTCCGCACCGCTCTTAAGCTGAACGCGGACAGACTGTTTTTCTTTTGCCGTGAAGCGGACAGGAAAGCTCTGATTCTCCTCGCATCTCTCGATAAGCGCGTTACGGTTATCAATCTGAAGAGTCTTTACCGTTTGGCAAAGAAACAAGGTATTCTCCCTGTTGAGGAAAAAGCTTTACGAGCTAAACGCGATTGGAGATTTTTACTTCGCGGAGCGGTTTCGGGCGTTAGCGTAAGATATTTTTTATTCTCGTCCATAGGGCTTGCCCTTTTAAGCGCGATAACGCCGCTGAAGACCTATTATCTTGTTTTCAGCGGCGTAAATCTGCTATTTTCAATAACTGCCCTGATTTTATTCGGAAGACAGGGTTTGAAAAAGAACTATTTTGAGGGTGCTTAGAGTTTGATATGTTCTATACCCTCTTTCTTAGAGTAGCGGTATAGAATCAGCTTGGAGCCGATATGATGAACAGGCTCCGCGTTAAGCTCTGCCGCCAACGAGTTGATAACCTCGGCGGAGTCTAAATCCGCGGCTTTTTGAATACCGATTTTCACCAGTTCCTTAAGCTCCAGCGTTTCGTTTATCTGTGCCTTAACCGCGTCCGTAAGACCGTTTTTGCCGATAAACACCATTGTGGGTAAATTCTGACTTAATTTGTTAAGTAGGCTTCTTTGTTTTGTCGATAACATAATAACTCCTTATTCTACGAAATCAAATTCGATATCTGCTATTAAAATAGTGTCGCCCTCGTGGGCGCCTGCCGTGCGTAAAGCGTCGAAAACGCCTCTTTCCTTCAGCTTGCGCTGGAAGTAGCGGTTGCTGTCCACGTCGTCCAAACTGACGTTCCTAACCAGCATATCCACAAATTCGCCGACAACCTCGTACAGCTTTTCGCTTCTTTTTTCTATACGGAAATCGTCACCCACGTGCTGTTCGTAGGAAAACTCCTCGAAGGGTATCGGTTCAGGCTTGGGAAGAGTCACGATTAGCTCGCTGATTTTTTTGATAAGCTCGTCCACGCCCTCGTGTATTACAGCAGACATAGCTATTACGGGCTTACCGATTTGCTCGGAGAGCCGCGTTACCGCGTCCTCGTCTGTCATATCCACCTTATTGCCAACAACGATTTCCGGCAAAGCCGCAATCTTATCGCTGTATGCGCAAAGTTCCTTTCTGATAGCCTCGTAATCCTCGCAAGGATCTCTGTCCTCACTGCCTGATACGTCAACCACGTGAACAAGCATTCGTACCCGTTCTATATGTCGCAAAAACTCGTGACCAAGTCCTACGCCGTCGCTTGCGCCCTCGATAAGTCCGGGAATATCGGCAATAATATAGCTTTTTTCAAACAAACGGATAACGCCGAGATTAGGATTGAGGGTGGTAAAGTGATAGTTGGCAATCTTGGGACGCGCCTCGGTCAGCACCGATAACAAAGTGGATTTGCCCACGTTAGGGAAGCCCGCCAGTCCGATATCAGCTATGGTTTTAAGCTCAAGACAAACCTTGTGCTCCACGGTAATCACTCCCTGCTGTGCAAAGCTGGGCGACCGTCTTGTGGGCGTAGCGAATCTGGTATTGCCCTTGCCGCCTCTGCCTCCGCGTAGAACGGTTTTTTGAGTGCCGTCTTCCAGCATATCCGCTATAATGCCGCCTGTCTGCTCGTCGCGTATAACTGTGCCTGCGGGGACTTTGATAATAATCGGTTCGCCGCATTTGCCTGTCTTGTTACCGCCGCCGCCGTCACCGCCGTTTTCCGCTCTGAAATGAACGTGAAACTTGTAGTCGATTAGCGTGGTCATATTGCTGTCTGCAACAAAAATGATGTCACCGCCTCTGCCGCCGTCACCGCCGTCAGGACCTCCGGTTGCGTTGTACTTCTCGCGAAAGAAGCTAACCTTTCCGTTGCCGCCGTTGCCTGCCTTGATATAAATTTTCGCTGTGTCTAAAAACATATTATTTCGTTCTCTTTATTATCGTTTCTGCGGCTCGTTTGCCTGCGCCCATCGCAAGTATAACCGTTGCCGCGCCTGTAACGGCGTCTCCCCCTGCATATACGTTTTTTATAGAGGTTTCGCCGCTGTTTTCGTCTATTATTATTGTGCCTCTTTTCCCTACCGCCAGTTCTGAACAGCTCTTTTTGAGTAAGGGATTGGGGCTTGTGCCTATCGCCATTATAACTTGGTCGCAGGGAATCTCAAATTCACTGCCCTCGATTTTCACAGGACTGCGTCTGCCGCTTGCGTCAGGCTCGCCCAGTTCCATACGACAGCATAAGAGTTTTTCGACCTTTTTATCCCCTATAATCTCCACGGGATTGGTCAAAAGCTCTAAAATTATGCCCTCTTCCTCGGCGTGACGTATCTCCTCCGCTCTCGCAGGCATTTCGTTGCGACTCCTGCGATATACGATTCTTACCTCGTCAGCGCCTAAGCGCAAGGCGGTTCTCGCGGCGTCCATAGCCACGTTACCTGCTCCTACGACTGCAACCCTTGAACCTACCACTATAGGGGTGGTGCTGTCCTTCCTGTACGCACCCATAAGATTAACTCTCGTCAGGTACTCATTGGCGGAATAAACGCCGTTGAGGTTCTCGCCCGGTATCCCTTGGAAGTTGGGTAAGCCTGCGCCTGTTCCGATAAAAACAGCGTCGTTTTCGGCAATCAAATCCTCCAACGTAACCGTTTTACCTACTACGGTATTGAGCCGTATTTCCACGCCCAACGTCTTAAGCCCTTCCAGTTCCTTAGCGACTAAACTCTTGGGTAGTCTGAACTCGGGTATTCCGTACACAAGCACGCCGCCTGCCTTGTGAAAAGCCTCGTAAATCACTACCTTAAATCCTGCCTTTGCCAGTTCTCCTGCACAGGTAAGCCCGGACGGACCGCTGCCTATTATCGCGGCTTTCCGACCGTTTTGGGAAACCTTAACGGCGGTTTGAGGGTTAGCGAGTGCGTAATCCGCAACAAAACGCTCAAGAGAGCCTATTGCCACCGCACCGCCCAACTTGTTTCTGACGCAGTTCTTCTCGCACTGTTCCTCTTGAGGGCATACTCTTCCGCAAACGGCAGGCAAGCTGTTGGTGCTTTTTATTACCCGATATGCGCCCTCGAAATCCCCCTCTTTTACCTTGGTGATAAACTCGGGTATGGGTACTCCGACAGGACAACCCTCACGGCATTTTGCATTCTTGCAATTAAGACAACGCGCCGCTTCGGATAAAGCCATATCCGCCGTAAAGCCCGTTGCGACTTCCTCGAAATTGTGTGCTCTTACTTCTGCCTTTTGCTGAGGCATAGCGTGTCTTTGAGTGTTATCCATTACTTTTTCTCTCCTTTTAAGCGGCAAAGATGCTCCTGCTCAATGGATTTATAATAAGCTGAACGGTTAATTGCTTCCGCAAAATCCACCGAATGTCCGTCGAACTCAGGACCGTCAACACAGGCGTATTTCGTCTTGCCGTCAACCGTAAGCCTACAGCCGCCGCACATACCGGTGCCGTCCACCATAATACTGTTCATACTAATCACTGTTTTGATACCGTACGGTCTGGTCAGCTCGCAAACGGCGCGCATCATCATCAAAGGGCCTACCGCGAAAACGCAATCGTAACCCGACGCGCTGTCAAGAAGCTCCTTTAACTTGGAAGTTACAAAGCCCTTTTCGCCGTAACTGCCGTCGTCTGTCATTACGTAAGCGTTGTTGCTGTATCTGCGCATCTCCTGCTCGTACATAACCAAAGATTCGTTCCTCGCGCCTATTATAGAGGTAACGTCCTTGCCTAAGCCGTGTAAATACTTGGCTTGGGGATAGACGACCGCTACGCCTATGCCGCCGCCCACTAAAATAATTTTATTGTAAGCGTTAAGGTCTGTGGCGTTACCGAGAGGACCTACCATATCGGATATATAATCGTTTACCTTAAGCTGTGCTAATTTATAGGTGGAATAGCCTACGGACTGCACCAAAAGCGTAACTGTACCCAGTTTATTATCAGAGTCGCAAAGCGTAAAAGGAACCCGTTCGCCCTCATCGTCAACACGAAGAATCACAAACTGTCCTGCCTTGGCGTATTTTGCAATTTCGGGAGCGGAAAAAACGTACTCGTTTACGTTAGCCGCAAGCTCGCGTTTTTGCAACAGTTGATTCATAACCTATTAATCCTCCTTGCCGTAACGGCAATACTCGTTAAGCAAACACTCTCCGCACAATGGATTACGCGCCTTGCAAACGTATCTTCCGTGGTGTATCAGAAGGTGGTGCAATACGGACCACTCCTCCTCGGGAAAGCCCTTGCATAGATCCCTTTCCACTCCTGACGGATCCTTAGCGTCGGAAAGCCCCAAGCGGTGCGACACACGGAAAACGTGAGTATCCACGGCGATTGCGTTGCCGCCGAAAGCCACGGCGTAAACCACGTTGGCGGTTTTGCGCCCCACTCCGTCCAGCGTAACAAGCTCCTCAACGGTGCGAGGAACCTCGCCGCCGAACTTGCTGATTATCGCCTGACTTGCGCCGATGATATTTTTCGCTTTGTTGTGATAAAAACCGCAGCTGTGAATATACTCCTCTAAGCGTTCTTCGCCCAAAGCGATAACCGCGGAGGGCGTAGGAGCAACGGCGAATAACGCAGGCGTAACCTCGTTCACTCGCTTGTCGGTGCATTGAGCCGACAAAATCACCGATACCAAAAGCTGATACGGCGTAGCGAAGTCCAGTTCGCACTCGGGACGCTTGTGCATTTCGTTAAGTAGGCTGTATATTATTTCAGCGTTTTCCATTCCTAGAATTTTAACATACTTTATCGGTATTGTAAAGAGAAATACCAATCGACCTACCCTCTTCCATACCCTTTTTCCGTAAAAAAAGAGCGGCGGACAACCGCCGTTCCCTAGTGATATGCTTTTACTTGCAAAAGCTTTTGCCTTTGTACGCACTTTTTTCGGTTACTCTCCTATCTTCCGTAGATTTTTATGACCGCAGAGCTTTCCTTGTAAGGCTTTACGCTACCTTTCGTCCTGAAAAATCCCTATATAGGAACGGTAGTAGCCCACACGCAGAACCCTGTACGCCGTATTCTCAAACCCGGAGGGTATTTTTACCGAAATACCACAGCCTGTGCTCACCCTTTTCGGGGTGTTAATTATCACTCCGCGCCCTCCCGACTGCGTGTACTTTTCGTAAAAAGTCATCGTATCGTTTCGGCTACCAAAGGCTATTATTAAGTATTTATTTGTCATAGCTACAACTTTTTGCTTGCCTTTCTAATATAATATACTATCCAAACCAACCCGGGGTAACTATGATTTATTTCGACAATTCAGCAACGGGCAGATTTCTGCCGCCGTCAGTCATCAAAGCAGTGATTAGGGAGCTTAACAATCCCTCGAACGCAGGCAGAAGCGGTCATTCGGACGCGATTAAGGCTTGCATTAATATTCGCAGTGCTAGAGAACAGGTAAAGCGGCTAATCAAAAACGATAACGCGGAAATTGCGCTGACAAAGAACTGCACCGAGGCTCTTAACCTTGCGATTTTAGGTACACTCAAACCCGGAAGACACGTTATAACAACCGCTATGGAGCATAACTCCGTCCTTCGTCCGTTATTTGAATTGAAGCGCAAAAATATGATTTCGCTTACAGTGGTTCAGCCTACAGACAATGGAGTTACCGCGGAGGAACTGGCAAAGGCGGTCAATAAGGATACCTACCTGCTTGCCGTTACCGCTGTTTCCAACGTCAACGGCTTACCCAATAATCTTAAGGAGTGCGGTAAGGTTGCGGAAAACTACGGACTTTTATATCTTGTGGACGGGGCGCAATCTCTTGGCAAAATCCCCTTTAATATGCGCGAAACGGGTTGTGATATGGTAGCCGCACCCGGGCACAAATGTCTTCACGGGGTTCAGGGTTCGGGTTTTTTGGCTTTTTCGCGGAGCGTTCAAATCAAACCCTTAATCTGCGGCGGTACAGGCACCGAAAGCAACAATCTTTACCAGCCGCTCAATACGCCCGAAAGCTTGGAAAGCGGAACGCTTAACACGCCTGCTTTTGCCGCCTTAGCCGAGGGTATAGGGTGGACAATAGATAATTTTGACAGCATTAATATTAAGATTTCCAAGCTGGCGTTGCACCTCTTGGGCTTCATAAAAAACGAAAAAAAGCTCCACTGCTATACTGATAATACACTGGGTATTATCGCTTTTTCCGTCGATGGGTACAGCTCTGCGGAGGTAGCGGATATTCTCAATGAAAACTACAACATAGCGGTAAGAAGCGGTCTGCACTGCGCTCCCTTAATGCACAAACATCTCGGAACCGAAAACGACGGCTTGGTTAGGGTAAGCCTTGGCTATAATAATACGTTTTCCGAGGTTGAAAAACTGATTAAGGCACTTAAAACCTTAATTGCCAACAAATAAACCGCCTATTATAAAGGAAATTCGCCCGAAATACAAAAAAAACTAAAATTATGTAGCCTAACTTTCGTATATGGCTTTCCACTCACATATCTCTTTCCGCTCGCATATCTTTTTATACTCGAAGATTTCTTTTGCTAGCAGATTTCTTTTGCTAGCATATCTTTTTCCGCTCGCAGATAGTTCTCCGTGTTTCGCGTAGTGTTTGGCATTATTACCGCCGAATATCTTTTCTTGTCTATCGACTTTAGAATTACGATTTGTTTTTCGCACAAAAAAAGCAAGGCACAAGTCCTTGCTTTTTTCGGTGCTTTAGCACCCTTGTTTTTTACTTCGCGTATTCCACGCTGCGTAGCTCTCTTATAACGCTGACCTTAATTTGGCCGGGATATTCAAGCTCCGATTCCAGCTTGGAAGCGATTTCCTTGGCGATATAATAGGTCTGACTGTCATCAACCTCGTCGGGCTTAACCATAACGCGTATTTCTCTGCCTGCCTGAATGGCATACGACGTTTCGACGCCCTTGAAGGAGTTGGCTATCGTCTCTATACTCTCCAATCTCTTGACGTAATTTTCGATAGACTCACGTCTAGCTCCGGGCCTTGCGCCCGAAATTGCGTCTGCCGCTTGTACAAGCATAGCCTCTAAGGTTTTGGCTTCTATGTCGCCGTGGTGTGCCGCAATTGCGTGTACAACCGCAGGACTCTCCTTGAACTTTTTAGCAAGCTCCTCGCCTATCGTAATGTGCGTACCTTCTACCTCGTGGTCAACCGCCTTGCCTATATCGTGAAGTAAACCTGCACGCTTGGCGATTTTGACGTCGGCACCCAGTTCCGCAGCCATTATTCCTGCTAAATACGAAACCTCTAACGAATGCTTTAATACGTTCTGACCGTAACTGGTACGGTACTTCAGCCTACCGAGAATCTTGATTAATTCCGGATGTAAACCGAAAACGCTAGCTTCAAAGGCGGCGGCTTCACCCGCTTCCTTGATTTGGTTATTGATTTCGTTCTTAACTTTATCTACCATCTCCTCGATTCTCGCGGGATGGATACGTCCGTCTGCTATCAGTCTTTCGAGAGTGATACGCGCGATTTCACGTCTTATCGGATCAAAACCCGAAAGCGTAACTACGTCAGGCGTATCGTCAATTATAACGTCAACGCCCGTTGCGTTTTCCAACGCGCGGATATTCCTTCCGACTCTACCGATTATACGGCCTTTCATATCGTCGCTGGGCAAAGCCACAACCGATACTGCGATTTCCGACGCGTGGTCGGCAGCGCATTTTTGAACGGCCAAACCGATAATCTCTTTTGCTTTTTTCTCAGCTTCGTCCCTCGCTGTCTGCTCTATTTCTTTAGCTTGGTTGACTGCGTCCTTCTTAGCGGTCTCCATCAACCCTTCCATCAAAATACTCTTGGCTTCTTCACGGCTTAACTGCGCAACTTCTTCGATTTTTCTATCGATATTCCCCTCTTTTGTTTTTAATTCGTCGTCGCGCTTCATTATATCAGCTTCTTTTTGAGCAAGCTGACCTTTGACTTTGTCCAAATCCGCCGTCTTCTTGTCGAGCATATCTTCCTTTTTGTTGAGTTGCTCGTCACGGCTCGTTAAGCGTTGTTCCTGCCTTTGCAACTCTGTTCTCCGCTCCTTGCTCTCTTTGTCAAGCTCTGCGCGTAAACGGTGTTGCTCCTCTTTAGCCTCCAGTAATGCTTCTTTCCTTAAAGTCTTTGCTTCTAATTTTGCCTCATCCACTATGCGTTGAGCTTCTTCCTTAGCGCTGCTGAATTTCTTGATTACAAAAAATCTGTAAATGAAATATCCTAAAACCGCGCCGACGGCGCAAGTGGCAATAGAAATAAGTGCAGTGGCATAAGGGGGAAGCGAACTCAACAGTATAGCGGAAACTAAACTGCTTATCATTTTGCTAACCTCCATAAATATTCAAATTTCAAGGAACAAGGCGCAGTTAGGCTACCACGCCATAATAACCTAACATAAATTCTAACACTAAATATAGTATATGTCAACACGCATTTTTACTAAATCAATAAGATTGTATTTTATTTTTAACAAAAACCCCCGTGCGAAATCGCACGGGGGTTAGCAACTGCAAGTTATTCGTCGTCGCTTCCCGAATCGGAGGTGTCCTCCGTCACGGGCAAACTGGTTAGGTTAGCGCGAACCTTCGCCGATACTTCAGCCATAAGCTCCTTGTTTTCCTTGAGCAAAGCGATACATTTATCCCTGCCCTGCGCGATTTTTTCGTCGTTGTAGCTTATCCAAGAACCGCTCTTTTTGAAAATATTTTCCTCAATAGCCATATCAACGATACAGCCAACCGTCGAAATACCGCTTCCGTAAATAATGTCGAATTCTGCAACGCGGAAGGGAGGCGCAAGCTTGTTCTTAACTACCTTAACAGTGGTGTGATTACCGATTATAGCAGAGCCGTCTTTAATTGGATCCTTCTTACGAACGTCTAATCTTACGGAAGAATAGAACTTCAATGCCTTACCGCCGGGAGTAACCTCGGGATTACCGAACATAATACCCACCTTTTCACGCAACTGGTTGATGAAGATAACGCAAGTTTTGGTCTTGTTGACTATAGCGGTTAGCTTACGCAACGCGGAGCTCATAAGTCTTGCCTGCAAGCCTACGTGCTGTTGGGAAATGTCGCCCTCTATCTCCGCCTTGGGAGTAAGTGCCGCCACGGAGTCGATAACGATTATATCAACCGCACCGCTGCGCACCAAATACTCTGCTATATCCAAAGCCTGCTCGCCGTTGTCGGGCTGTGATATGTACAGCTCGTCCAAATTGACGCCCAACTTTGCCGCATAAACGGGATCAAGCGCGTGTTCTGCGTCAATAAATGCCGCCGCGCCGCCCAGCTTTTGGGCTTCAGCCACTACGTGCAGGGAAACCGTTGTTTTACCTGAGGATTCCGGTCCGTATATCTCGATTATTCTGCCTCTAGGAAGACCGCCTACGCCTAAAGCGGAATCAAGCGACAAGCAGCCGGTAGGAATTACGTCAACATTGACGTGATAATCGCTTCCCAGCTTCATTATGGAACCCTTGCCGTGTACTTTCTCTATCTGCGCTATGGCTTGATCAAGTAACTCTTGCTTTTTTTCGTCCATTTTATTTACCTCTTTGTCATTAACTTTTTTTGTGTCGTTGCCTTTCGGGCTCATCTTTTATACCTCACTATTTTTCGTTGCCCTAGGGCACAATGTAATTTTAGCATATTTTGCTATATGTACTGTCCGTTTAATAGGACTTTATGCTTGAAATTGAGAATTTAATCAACCACTATACTACTGAAATCAACAGGTGTTTTCAGTCTTGAAAGCAGACGGAACAGCGCGGCGTTGGCGGCCTTGTTGCGTATCTCGGAGCGCGTACCCTTGAATATGTATTTGAATACCTCGCATTTTACGTCGTCCGATATTCCTATATAGGTCAAGCCTACGGGCTTTTCCTCGGATTCCTCGCCGCCGATTGACGCTAACCCCGTGGTTGATACGC
This sequence comes from uncultured Christensenellaceae bacterium, assembly GCA_964368645.1. Taxonomy (GTDB): domain Bacteria; phylum Bacillota; class Clostridia; order Christensenellales; family CAG-1252; genus JAEDHM01. The sequence goes on along the minus strand of CAYJBY010000011.1, from coordinate 9,344 downwards.
CGTAGGATACGTGATTATCTTTCAAAAGTCCAACCGCCATTTGGTAGCATACGTCGGGAGAAACCGCACCGTGTTCCTTTAAGGATATAGCGGATACTCCGAGGTAATCTATCTTGGCTTGTTCGTTATAAGTCACCTGCGAAAAATAGAAATAGTCGCTTGCTCCCGGAACGTCTACGATTCTTGCCGCTACAAGTCCGCCTGTCAAGCTTTCCGCCGTGGCAACGTAACCGCCGCTTAATCGCATATAGTCGCCGATACATTTCGATAAGCTAAAATCGTCGTCCGCGTACACCGCCTTGCCGAAAACATCGTAGGCGATAAGCAGGTACTTATCTATATCCGAATCGTATTCGCCCTCTACCGTCAGTAAATTGTCCAAATTACTGTTGTCAAGAGTATATTCCGCCATAGCGGCGTCCTTAAAAATCTGCTCTAAAAGCGGTGTGATTTCCTCTTTTTCGTATCCGAATATTTTTAAGTATTTCTTCATTTTTTCTCCGTAGAACTAAGCACTCCTTTATTTGAAACGATATAGTTTACGCCCGATATTACAGTAAAAATAAACGCTATCACGAAAAACCCGAAACCGATATAGCCTATAATTGTACCTGCCGTTTCCAGTTTCGCATTTTCGTAAAACTCATATCGGCAACCGCCGAAAATCATCATCGGCAACGCGATATTGGTAAATATGGTTTTGATTTTGCCGATTTTATCGGCGGCCAAGACTATGCCCTTGCCTGCCGCAACGGCTCTGAACATACCGACTATTATTTCGCGGCAGATTATCACCGCCGTCATAATCGCGCCGTAAGGCGCAATCATCAGCTGTCTATCCAACAGGATAACCATAGCCGTAATAGCCAGCACCTTATCTGCGACAGGATCCAAAAACTTGCCTAAATCGGTAATCATATTCTTTTTCCGAGCAAGACTTCCGTCCAAAATATCCGTAATCGCGCAAAGAGCGTACAAAATCGTGGCACAATAATAGTGACCGTGAAAATCTACGTAAAAGAACAGCACGATCAGCGGTATCAATATTATTCGGGAAACTGTAATCCTAGTGGGTAAATTCATAGGCTTATATCCTCAGCTCTGCCAAGCAGGTCGAGCTTTCTCCTCTTGTCGATGGTAACGGCGTATTGCCGACCGATATCGACGGGGAAATCCGACGTAAAGTAAACTTTTTTGTCCATCTCTGGATGGTTGTATTCGGTATGTCCGAAGAACACGCCGCGGTCGTAATCGATACCGTCGTAGGTGACTGTCTGCACCGAGCCGACCTGTCGGTCAAGTTGCTCTGTCATAATAACACTTTGCACCTTTTCAGCGCAAAGTAAACGCTCTTTTTTGATTTTGGCAGGGATTTGGTTCGGCAATTTATAGGCAGGCGTGCCTTCCTCTCTGGAAAAAGCGAAAAAACCTGCGTTTTGGAGCTTGTATTCCTGTAAAAAGTCCAAAAGCTCACCAAACTGTGCGTCCGCTTCTCCGGGAAATCCCACCATAAAAGTGGAACGCACGGAAATATCCGTTGCCGATATAGCGTCCATAATCCGCACTAAATCCTCTTTTTTACCTCTGCGGTTCATTCTTTTAAGCACTTCGTTATTGACGTGCTGCATAGGCATATCTATGTACGATGCAATTTTCGGGTCCTGCGCGATACGCTTAATAAGGGATTCCGTAACCAATTCGGGATACATATACATCAAGCGGATTTTGTAAATGTCCAGTTTAGTCAGTCTGTCGATAAGCGTCAGCAAATTATACTCACCCTTGTCGCCGCCGTATCTGGTAACGTCTTGCGCTACCAAAATCAGTTCCTTGGTACCGTAAACTTCCAATAGTCTTTTTGCCTCCGCACTAACCTCGTCAATATCGGAGGAAACGTAGCGACCTCTAATAGAAGGAATGGCGCAATAAGTGCATCTGTTATCGCACCCTTCCGCTATCTTAAGATACGCGTAGTGCAAGGGTGTGCTTAAAGCGCGGCGCGGACTGGGTAAAATAACGCCGTTCGTGTTGGGAAGAATGACCTTTTCGCCGTTAAAAGTCCGTTTGATTATATCGCAAATATCGTGATAATGGGTATTACCCACAAAAGCGTCAGCTTCGGTTAATCCGTCCTCGGCAGTTATCGCATCCATATACCGTTGAGGCAAACACCCTGTCAAAATCACCTTTTTGACATTGGGATACGCTCTCGCTTCCATTACTGCGTCTATGCTTTCGGACACAGCGGTTTGCAAAAAAGCACAGGAATTGATGATTACCACGTCAGCGTCGTCATACTCCTCTGCAATTTCCAATCCGCCGGCAATCAGATAGCCGACCATATTCTCGCTGTCAACACGGTTCTTATCGCAACCTAGCGACCTTAACGCGACCTTCATTCTTCACCTCCCGACAGCTTAAAACCCTCGGCTTCAAGCTCCGCAAATCTCTCTGCGGTCAAGGTAACCTTGCGGTTTTTGGAGCTGTCCTGCGGAGTAACGAAACCCCTTTCTTCCATTATGTCCACGAGTCTTGCGGCTCTTGCATATCCCAGTTTGAACACTCTTTGCAGTTTTGTAATGGAAACGGCTTGCGTATCCACCACGTAACGCAGAGCGTCCACAAAAATCTCCTCATCGCCGTTATCGGGAACGGTCAAGGTCTTGCCGTCGTTGGGATTCTCCTGCGCAGGCTCGGCAAAAATCGTCTTGGTCGCTTCCTCGTCGAATACGAAATCGTTGTGTTCCTTGACGTAATTGCATACGTCACGGACTTCCTTTTCGTCTATCAAAGGTCCCTGCAAACGGAAAGGCTCGCCGCGAATCTCCGAGTTAAGATAGAACATATCGCCGCGGCTGTAAAGCTTTTCCGCGCCGCCCTTGTCCATTATGGTCTTACTGTCAGCGGAGGACGCCACCTTAAAGCCGATACGAGTGGGAATATTATTCTTGATTGTTCCTGTTATAACGTCAACGGACGGTCTTTGGGTTGCGCAAATCATATGAATTCCTGCCGCTCTGGATAAGCTGGTAAGCTGTTTAATTTGCTCATCAACGTCACGTTTTGCCGCCGCCATAAGATTGGCAAGCTCGTCAACGATTATGATAATGTAAGGCATTTTAGGTTTGCCCATCTCAACCATAAGCTCGTTATAACTGGCAATATTGCGGACAGACTCATCGGAAAACACGGTAAATCTGCGGTTCATCTCGTTGACTGCCCAAATCAAAGCGTTGACTGCCTTGTTCATGTCAGTAACTGTGGACTTGAGTATCATATGAGGAATGGCGTTATACAGTTTCAGCTCTACCATCTTAGGATCTATCATTATGAACCTAACCTCGTCTGGAGAGTAGTGATAGAGGAAACAGCATATAAGAGCGTGCAAGCAGACGCTTTTACCCGTATTGGTAGAGCCTGCTATAAGCAAATGCGGCATTGATAAAAGGTCGCCGTAGTGCATCTTGCCCATTACGTCCACACCTATTGCAAAATTGAGTTTACCTGCCTTGTCGAAGCAAGGATCCTCAAGCATAGTTTTCAAGCCGACTATCGAGCGGTGGCGGTTGACAACCTCAACGCCGAAAGCGTCCAAGCCGTCGATGGACTCCACTATGTTAATCTCGCTTTCAGTCATCAGCTTACGCTTGATATCCGCCTCGTAGGACATAACGCGCTTGATGGAAACGCCGTCACCCAAGGTGAAAACGTAAAGCGTAAAGGTAGGACCTACCTGATACTTCAAAAGCTGTATATTAATATCAAAGGAAGCTAACGCCTTAACAATGCGTTCGCCCGTAGCTTCGTAATCCTCATCGTCCTCTGCCCTTTCGTAATCCTTAAGCAGATAAAGCGGCGGCGGAGTATAGGCTCTGGGTACTATCTTGGGAGCAGGCTTAGGCTCTTCCGCTACAGGCGCGTCAAAAGTCGGTGCCGTTGTCCTCGGCTCGTCCTTAATGCGCTGTGCGGTATGGTCTGTGCTATCAGTCGCACTGTTATCGGCAAGGGTGTTCAAGCCGCTTTTCGGCTCGTTGTCCGAGCTTAATGGGGTTTGTTGCGCCGACTCACGTTGCAAATTCTTCTTGTCCGCGCCGTCAGCCGAGTTAAAGGACTGCGCCGACGTATCCGTATCGGCGGCGGTGGGTGCGGTGAAAACTATATCCTTCTGGAAATAGTCATCGGAAAATCTGGGAACAAAATCGGGCTTTTTGGCAATCGGTGCGCTCTCCTCTTGAGTGGGCGTTGTCTTAACCTCTTCCGTACCGTTATCGTAATCGAAAGCAATACCGCCCTCCGAAGCCGTGCCTAACGTATCGGATTCGTTTTTCCTGTTGGAAGCGTTGTCCAAGCCGCCGTTACGAGAGTTATCAAAATTCGTTGCCGTTTCCGAAGAGCCGTAGGGCTTGTAAGTCGAATTGCCCTCGTTAATACTATCCTCTCGGCGCGGCTGACGTGTGAGCGACGCACTGTCGGAAGAAGAAACGTCCGTCTCGGGTTGAGGTTCCGTTTTCCTGCGCTCGGGGCGTTTTTGGAATATGGGCTGAATGGTTGTAAAGTCCGTATCGTCAACACGGGGTTTTTTGCCGACTGTACTTTCGGGCGTATCCACGCTGCGATAGTCTATATCGAACTCGTCCTCTTCCGAGGGTGTAATCTGAGTATAGCCGTCGTCCTTAACAGAGTTAATCGCCGCATCGTTAAGCGGCTTATAATCGTCCTCGCCGTAATCGGTTCCGAAATCCTCGGTAATCGGTTCAGAACCGACGGATTGCTCTGCCGTATCCTTGGCAAAACGACTTAAAACCTCTTCCTCAGGCATATCCAGTATGGAACTGTAACCGCGATTAGCGGCAGGAGCCGGCTTAGGCTCCGTGGGAATTACAGGCTCGGGATAGGTTTTTTGAGTGGATTTGGAGGGAGCTTTGGCGTCACGGTCGAATTCCTGCTCCTTGTTGGGATTGAATAAATCAAAGCCGCTCGAAGAATTTTTAGTATCGAAAATAGAGCGTTTTTCCAGTTTTTGCCCCTTGCGAGAACGGCTGAAATCGTCAACGAACATTTCCGTTTCGGTCTGTTCGGGCTGATTGACAACTTTAACAAGTTTTTCGGGCTGTGCGGCGTTTTGGGCGTCCTTGAAAAGGTAAGGAGAAATAATCCAAAATACCAAACCGAAGAAAATCACCGATAAGATAACGCAGGAAACAATAGAGCCAACCCAGTTCAAAAGAGGGAAGGTAACAACCGCAAAAAGCCAGCCGCCCGAAGTACGGGCACCGTTCTTGTAGCAAGCGGAAAGATATTTGCCGAAGCTGACATCATCTAATCCGTTGTAGATACCGACTGTGGTAATAACCTGTAGGAAAAGCAGGAAAACCAAGGTCAGCACAACTGCCAAAACGATGGTTTTTGCACGTAGTTTTTTGGGCTTAACGCCGAAAAGTCTGATAACGCAGTAAAGCATACCGAAAGCGGTAACGGCAATAGCGGACGCTCCGAAAACACCGTTCAAGGCAGCGCGAATCGCCGCGCCCATACCGCCCAAAAGACCGATAAGGGATATAAAGCAAAGAGTGAAACCAACCGCGAACAATAGCTGTAAAACCACCGAAATACCCTTAACACGCTTAAAACCGCGGCTCTTACGTGAAGAGGACGCGTCGTTACGCGAACCGGGAGCGGCAGCTCTTGGCGGTTGAGCCTTAGGCGGTATGGGAATCCCCGACGGAGGGGGACTGCCCGGCGCAGGCTGTTTGTAATTGCGATAATCACTCATTGTCCAATAACTCTTTTATATCAAATTCAGGCTTAACGCCCACGTAACCCACGGCAACCTTGCCGAAAATATTGCGGATAACCGCATCGGTAGCCTCCGCAGTGACAGCCTCAAGCTGTTGAACCTTAAGGTCGATATCGAAAGGCTGATTGAGGAACAGTGCGGATTTGCCCATTGCACGCATCAAAGCCTCGGTGCTCTCCTGCCCCAAAACGTAACCGCCGATTAACTGTTGCTTGCCGCGTCTTAATACGTCGGCGGAAAAGCTTTCCTTACGTGCCTGATTCAAAACGTCCTTGGTTGCAATAACTGCTTTTTGCAAAGTCTTAGCGTTGGTGCCGAGGTAAACGTAAAACAAACCCGTATCATAGTATCCCGAGGGATAAGTATAAACCGAGTAAGCCAACCCAAGCTGTTCCCTCACGCGCTGGAATAAAAGACTGCACATTCCTCCGCCCAAAATCGTATTAACCACAGACAAAGCGGCATCGTTATCGGAGCCGTAAGGCAGAGAATTGTAAGCCAAGCACAGGTTAGACTGCGCGTTCTTCTTGTATTTGTAAGCCGCGCCGTAAACAGGGAGCGTGGCAACGGAGGCGGCCTCACAGCCGCCGCGCTTGATTGAACCGAAATATTTGTCAACTAAGGCGATAGCATCGTCCTCGCTGATATTCCCTGCAACGGAAATCACGATATTCTCGGCGACGTAACGGGAAGCTACGTAATCGTCAAGCTCTTTTTTCGTAAATCTTTTGACGTTGGACTCCTCGCCCAATATCGACATACCAAGGGGCTGTTTGCCAAAATAGGCAGAGGTGCAAAGCTCCTGACATAAGTCCTCGGGATCGTCCTCAACCATTGCTATCTCTTCTAAAACAACGCCCTTTTCCTTCTCCAATTCTTCGGGAGGAAAGGTGTGATTGAGAAACAAGTCCGCCAAAAGTTCGGTTACCTTGTCCGTATAAACGTCCATACAGGTAACGTAGTAAGCGGTCATCTCCTTAGATGTAAAAGCGTTGATATTAGCTCCGTACTCGGCAATCTCCTCCACTAAGCCCGAACAGGTGCGTGTGGCGGTACCCTTAAAGCATACGTGCTCGATAAAATGGGAAATACCGTTGTTAAACGTGCTTTCGTTACGACTGCCCGTACGAACAAAAACTCCGACAGATACGGAGCGTCTATTGGATAGTTGCATATATGCCAGCCTCAAACCGCTGTCAAGCTGAAGAATTTTTCCCATATTGTAATTATACAATATAATTAAGGGTAAGTAAACACGATTTAGAAAGATTTTTTAACCGCAAAACTCATAGCTTGTCGAACTGTAACGCTTTTTCGGACGAAAGGACTGTTTTAGCCGCAAGTTAAAGGATAATTACGAAGGACTGGGGCTACATACTCAAGGCTTCCGAAACGGTTATCATTTTGTAACCTTCTTTTTTGTAAAAAGCGATTATATCAGGCAAAGCCTTTACGGTTTCAGCTGTGGGGTGCATCAGAATGAACGCTCCGCTTTCGGGCTTAGAGGTTGCTCTTTGGGTTATCAATGCGCTGTTGTGGTCGCGCCAGTCAATCGTATCCTTGCTCCACATAACGGTTTTACACCCCAACGCGTCCGCCGCGTCAACCGTCGCCTTGCAGAACGCCCCCGAAGGCGGTGCGAATAAGGTGACTTTTTTGTGCGTGATTTTTTCTATCGCCGAATTAGCCTTGTATATCTCCTTGTAGTTGGCGTCATAGCTCATACCGCTGTGATCAAGATGGTTATAACCGTGATTTCCCACCTCCTGTAATATGGACGTTTTTAACAACAAATTCGGATTTTTCACCGCCCAGCAACCGCCGACGAAAAAGGTAAGTCTGATTTGATTTTCCTCCGCGATATCCAACATTTTCTCAACGTACTCACTGCCCTCGTAAACATTAATCATTAGGCAGATTACCTTCTCGTTCTCAACCTTTGTACCATATAACGGCTGTGACGCTTTAGCCACGCTTTTTTCAGCGGAAATCAAACCGAATCCAAGTGATAAAATGCAGGCAAATAACGCGAAAAGCGCACCCGATAACAATAATATTCTTCTTAAATTAACCACGCGAAACGTATGCATACAAACATTTTATGTCGGATAATTAGGTACTAGAACCTTATGTAGATAAAATATATTTAATATACAATAATTCTTCCTTTGCAGACAAAATCTATGCTAAGCAACAGTTTTTTTGCCGCCTTTTCGCCGCTCTTTCGTTGCCTTTTGGTTGCTATTTTTATCTTCAATTATAAGACAAAAACAACGCTTTTCATCACGTAAAGCGTTGTTTTAGTTGTTATTAAATTTTGTTTTTGGCGTTATATTGTTATAAATATTGTTTTATAAAGTTGTAGATTTAGTCCTTTCTAAGTATGGAATACATATGCATATCCAAAACCTTGCCGTTCTTAACCGCGTTGCTTCTTAAAATACCCTCAAACTGAAATCCTGATTTTTCAAGTACGCGGCAGGAGCCTACGTTGTATGCGAAAGGCTCGGCGTAAATACGGATTATATCCGAGTTGGCAAAAACGTACTGACATATTTGATTAACGGCTGAGGTCATTAAGCCATTGCCCCAGTAAGGTTCTGCTAAGTAGTAGCCCAATTCCGCGGTGCGGTTATGAATATTGCTTTGACGGAAAACGCCTATACTTCCGATTGCCTTATCGTCTATTGTAACGGCAAAAGCAAATGTGTCGTTCAAGTCCGCTTGCAGCATTGCGTTGATATAATCCTCTCCGTCCGCTTTTGAATACGGATAGGGAAGCCCGTCTCTTAAATTGCTTTGCACCTTGGTATTAGACAGTGCGGAAGCCAAATTCTCAGCGTCCTCTATTCTCCATTTTCTTATTAAGCATTCCATAATACGTTCTCCTAATATGTTCGTCTTTTCGGTTACGAAATACTGCCCGAACAACGAAAAATTGCTTCAGTTTTGTATTTTTATCCTAAGTCCGATAATCGTCCTTACTCCGATTACTATCGCTAGACGATTTGCGATTCTGTTGCCTTTCGATTACGTTTCCTTGATGTTTCTTTTTTGATTTTGCCGCTTTTCGGTTTTACCGCTTTTCGATTTTGTTTCTTTTTCGGCTTTGTCGCCTTTTTGTTCTTTTGCGTTTTTGCCGCAATAATAAACAAACACCGCAACCTCTTTCAAAGTTACGGTGTTTGTTGGTGGGAGGAGATGGATTCGAACCATCGAAGTCACTGACAACAGATTTACAGTCTGCTCCCTTTGGCCACTCGGGAATCCTCCCATAAAAGTATTGGAGCTGGTGAATGGAATCGAACCATCAACCTGCTGATTACAAATCAGCTGCTCTGCCTGTTGAGCTACACCAGCAACTTGGAAGCAAGTAGTCGATTACGGCTACTTGCTTCAGTTTTTGGTGCCTTGGGGCGGACTTGAACCACCGACACGCGGATTTTCAGTCCACTGCTCTACCGGCTGAGCTACCAAGGCTAATGTGGCGATCCGGAAGGGGCTCGAACCCTCGACCTCCAGCGTGACAGGCTGGCATTCTAACCAA
>CAYJBY010000010.1:43580-108154 GCA_964368645.1 uncultured Christensenellaceae bacterium | reverse complement strand
TTCTCTGGGCTGGGACAACAAAGGGCTCAGTCTCATACTTGATTCTCTCTAATTCTAAGGCTGATTTATCCATTTTGAATCCCCTAATAACTGCACAATTATTTTGTTATAATATATAAAAGTGTACAAGCACTTACTTTTATTAATCTAGGAGGATTTTTAATGGAAAAGAAAAAATACGTTTATCTGTTTAGCGAAGGTAGCGGCAAGATGAGAGAGCTGTTAGGCGGCAAGGGCGCGAATCTCGCCGAAATGACCAATCTCGGACTTCCTGTTCCTCACGGCTTTACGATTAGTACCGAAGCCTGCACCAAGTATTACGAGGACGGCAAGCAGATCAACGCTGATATTCAAGCAGAAATTGCGGATAATATTGCTAAGTTGGAGAAGATTACCGGTAAGAAGTTCGGCGACAAGAAGAATCCTCTTTTGGTTTCCGTTCGTTCAGGCGCAAGAGCGTCTATGCCCGGTATGATGGACACCATTCTTAACCTTGGTCTTAACGAGGAAGTCGTTGAGATTTTGGCTGAAAAGTCCGGCAACGCTCGTTGGGCGTGGGACTGCTACAGAAGATTTATTCAGATGTTCTCCGACGTCGTTATGGAAGTCGGCAAGAAGTTCTTTGAGAAGCTCATCGACAAGATGAAAGAGAAGAAGGGCGTTACCTACGACGTAGAGCTTGACGCCGCTGACCTTAAGGAGTTGGCTAACCAGTTCAAGGCTGAGTACAAGAATCAGTTAGGTTCCGATTTCCCCTCCGATCCTAACGTACAGCTTTTCGAGGCTATCAAGGCTGTATTCCGCAGTTGGGACAACCCTCGCGCTAACATTTACCGTATGGACCACAATATACCTTATAGCTGGGGCACCGCTGTCAACGTACAGATGATGGCTTTCGGCAATATGGGCGACGATTGCGGCACTGGCGTTGCGTTTACACGTAACCCTGCTACAGGCGAAAAGGGTTTGATGGGCGAGTTCCTTATGAACGCACAGGGCGAGGACGTCGTTGCAGGCGTTCGCACTCCGATGCCGATTGCTCAGATGGCAGAGGTTCTTCCCGACGTATATAAGCAGTTCTTAGACGTTTGCAACAAGCTGGAGAACCATTACCGCGATATGCAGGATATGGAGTTCACCATCGAACAGGGCAAACTGTTTATGCTCCAGACTCGTAACGGCAAGCGTACCGCTGCGGCGGCTATCAAGATTGCTTGCGACCTTATCGACGAGGGTATGATCAGCGAGAAGGAAGCCTTAATGCAGATTGAGGCTCAGACTCTTGATATGTTGCTCCATCCTCAGTTTGATACCGTGGCACTCAAGGCGGCAGACAAGAATAACGTAGTAGGCAAGGGCATCGCGGCTTCTCCCGGAGCGGCGGCAGGCACCATAGTTTTCACCGCTGAAGACGCTGTTAAGCTCGGCAAGGATAAGAAAAAGGTTGTTTTGGTCAGACTTGAGACTTCTCCCGAGGATATCGAGGGTATGAAGTACGCTCAGGGCATACTTACCGTTCGTGGCGGACAGACCTCTCACGCGGCGGTTGTCGCTCGCGGAATGGGCACCTGCTGTGTTTCCGGTTGCGGCGAGATCAAGATGGACGAAGAGAACAAGTGCTTCACCTTGGCAGGCAAGACCTTCAAAGAGGGTGACGAGCTTTCCTTGGACGGCTCCACCGGTAATATTTACGACTGTATCATCAATACCGTTCCCGCAGATCCCAACAGCGGTTACTTCGGCAGAATAATGAAGCTCGCCGATAAGTACAAGGCTCTTGAGGTTCGCACCAACGCCGACAATCCTGCCGATGCTAGAAGAGCGGCTGAATTGGGCGCACAGGGTATCGGTCTTTGCCGTACCGAGCATATGTTCTTCGGCCCCGGCAGAATCGAAGCTTTCCGTGAGATGATTTGCTCCGAAAGCGTTTTCGAGAGAAAGGTTGCTTTGGACAAGATCGAGCCTATGCAGCAGGAAGATTTCGAGGGCTTAATGGAGGCTTTACAGGATCATCCCGTTACCATTCGTTTCCTTGATCCTCCTCTTCATGAGTTCGTTCCCACCAACGAGTACGACCTTGAGCTGTTAGCTAAGGCACAGGGCAAGTCCGTTGCTTATATTAAGCAGCTTTGCAGTGCGCTCCACGAGTTCAACCCGATGATGGGACACCGTGGCTGCCGTTTGGCTGTTACCTATCCCGAGATCGCAGTTATGCAGACCAACGCTGTTATCAAGGCGGCTATCGCGGTTCAGAGAAGACACCCCAATTGGAACGTGGTTCCCGAGATAATGATTCCTTTAATCGGCGACACCAACGAGCTGAAGTTCTGCAAAAAGACCGTTGTTGACACTGCTGACGCTCTTATCAAAGAAGCAGGCATCAACCTCAAGTACGAGGTCGGCACAATGATCGAGATCCCCAGAGCGGCTTTAACCGCTGACGAGATTGCAAAGGACGCTGAGTTCTTCTGCTTCGGCACCAACGACCTTACCCAGATGACTTTCGGCTTCAGCCGTGACGACGCGGGTAAGTTCCTTCCCAGCTATTATGCCAACAAGATTTACGAGTCTGATCCTTTTGTCAGACTTGACACAATCGGCGTAGGCAAACTGATGAAGATGGCTGTAACCCTCGGCAAAGCTACCCGTCCCAGCATTCACTGCGGTATCTGCGGCGAGCACGGCGGCGAGCCTTCCTCTATTGAGTTCTGCCACGAGATCGGTTTGGATTATGTTTCCTGCTCTCCGTTCAGAATTCCTATAGCAAGACTGGCGGCTGCACAGGCTAACATCAAGAATCCTCGCAAGTAATAACAGATTTTACAAAAAGTACGGCACTCGTTGCCGTACTTTTTTTATCTATAGGTGAGAGCAACGCTTACGTATAGGTGAGAGCAACGCTTACGTATAGGCGAGAGCAACGCTTATCTGTAAACAAGAACATCACTTAACTTATAAGAGCGAACACCGTTTTATATATAAATTGATACCTTTTTGTTCTAGAAATAATGGTTTGTACCAAAATAGTCTTATTGAATTTGATAATATAATTATATTACGCTATAGTACATAACAATAATTATAGATAACCTCAGTAATAAGGTGTTATATTACGTAGCCTTATCACGTTAGGTAGCAGTAGGTTTTCGTGCTATGTAGCAATGCAAAAAATAGTGTTTAACAGCTTTTTTGCGGCAAAATGCCTTAATCGTTAGCTCTTGTAGCTTTATGAAACATTATAAGGAAATGTTTGGATATATCAAAAAAAATAAGAAAAAAGGTTGAGAATAAAGGTTTTTCGAAAATATAATCTTATAACAAATTAGAATACGAAAGGAGAGCTATGGAATTTAAGGGTTATCCCGACAACTGGTTGGAGGAACTTAAAAGTAAGAACGATATCGTTGACGTAATATCCCGATATATGCGTTTGGACAAGAAGGGCGGACGGTTTTGGGGCTGCTGTCCTTTTCATCACGAAAAAACGCCTTCCTTTGCCGTATCTCCAGAAAGGGGCAGTTACCATTGCTTCGGCTGTCATACTGGCGGCGACGTTATTAGCTTTGTAATGCATATCGAAAACGTGGGCTACGTTGACGCGGTAGCGATATTGGCGTCACGAGCGGGAATGAGAGTTCCCGAGCTTAGCGGAACCAACAAGCTTGATAAGGAAAAGCGGGACAAGCTGTACGCCTTGATGAAGGCCGCGGCATTGTTCTACTACAATTGCCTGAAAAAAAGTCCCGAAACGCTTACATATCTCAAAAACCGCGGCATCAGTCCACAGACAATTACGAAATTCGGACTTGGCAAATCCCCGGATTTTGAAAGGCTGATACCTGCGTTGGAGCAGGAGGGCTTTGACCGCAAGGATATGCTTGACGTAGGCTTAATTGCGGAGAAGAACGGACGTTTTTACGATTCGCTTGGCGGACGGCTGATAATCCCAATTATCGACGGTTTCGGCAACGTAATCGCCTTTGGCGGACGTATTCTGGAAAAAAGCGATTTTGCTAAATACAAAAATTCTAAGGAAACCCGTATTTTCGTCAAAAACCGCACTCTTTTCAGTCTAAACAACGTAAAAGAACTAAAACGCTCTGAAAAAGTAGATGATATAATTATAGTTGAAGGGTATATGGACGTTATCGCCCTGTATCAAGCAGGCATCAAAAACGTGGTTGCGAGTATGGGTACCGCGCTTACGGTACAGCAGGCGAAGCTGTTGAAGACTTACGTAAACAACGTGTTTATATGCTACGACGGCGACGCGGCAGGACAGAAAAGCACCTTATTGGGGCTCAATATACTCAAAGCCAACGACCTTAACGTCAAGGTTATCTCCCTGCCTGACGGGCTTGATCCTGACGAAATCGTGCGTCAGCGCGGCACCTCGGCATTTATGAAATGCAAGAACGAAGCCTTGCCCCTGTACGAATACCGCTTAATGCGTGCGACAGAGGGGTTTGACTTCTCCACACCGGACGGCCGCAGCGGATATGCGAAAAAGGCTTTGGAGATAATCTCCGAGCTGGATACGTTGGAACACGCGGCGTATATTGATTATATCAGCAAGAAAACAGGCTTAAGCAAGGAGATATTGGAAAACAACTTGGTTTCCGTTGAGGAAACGCGGCAGGCTCTTCCCGAAAAGTCCTCCGCCCCTCGTAACGGTGCGTATATCGAGGCGATACGGTTTGTGCTTTACAGTATGATCAGCGGTTGCAGTTATGCGAACGATCGACTGGATCCGCAGGTTTTTGCGGACAAGCTGTATAAGGATTTGTACGCATACGTTGACGAAAGCCGCATATTGGGAAGGAAAACGGATTTTTCCGAGCTGATACAGACGGAAGAGGACAACGAGGAGCTTAACGCTATAATCAAATACCCCATCGAAAGGGTTAAGGACGCCGAAAAGTATTACGCTAATTGCATAACCAAGATTAAGCGCGAGGGTTACAAGGAAAGCATCAGATTATTGGAAGCGGAGTATTCTGCGACCGCAGACGAGGAGCAGAAGGAGCAAATTCTGAAAATGATTATTTCCTTGCAGAAAAAATAAAGGATAATAAAGTATAACAACCGTATAACTTATTTGTGGAAATCCCGAAAAGGGTTTTTGGAGGTATTATGGATAACGAAAAAGATATTGCACTAAGGGTGCAAATCGAAAAATTAATAACGCTAGGCAAGAGCAAAAAGAACGCATTGCCCGAGGACGAAATCGTTGCCCGATTGGAAAAACTTGAAGTTAATTCAACCGACATAGATTTTGTTTATCAGGAGATAGAAAAAGCAGGGATTCAGATTGTTGCCGCGGTTTCCGAAAAAGACAACAATATGGACAAAATCCTCACGGAAGTCAGCGTTGACGACGCTGTCAAGCTTTACTTGCGCGATATAGGTAATTACGCGTTACTTACCATCGATGAGGAAAAGGCCTTGGCGAAAGCTATGTCCGAAGGTGACGAGGACGCAAAGCGTAAGCTTTCCGAGGCAAACCTGCGTCTTGTGGTCAGCATAGCGAAAAAGTACGTGGGCAGGGGAATGGCGTTTTTGGATTTGATTCAAGAGGGTAATCTCGGCTTGATGAAAGCGGTTGAAAAATTTGACTACACCAAGGGATTCAAGTTCTCTACATACGCAACTTGGTGGATAAGACAAGCTATAACCAGAGCGATTGCCGATCAGGCGCGTACCATCAGATTGCCCGTACATATGGTGGAAACCATCAACAAGACCGCCCGTGTAACCCGTTATCTGACTCAGCAGTTAGGACGTGATCCCACCGCGGACGAGATAGCCAAGGAAATGGGTACGACTCCCGAAAAAATAAGGGAAATTCAGCGCACCGCGCAGGATCCCGTATCACTGGAAACTCCTATCGGCGAGGAAGAGGACAGCCACTTAGGCGACTTTATCGAGGACACCACAGCTGCACAGCCTGCGGATAAGGCGGAGCAGAGTATGATTAAGGATCAGCTTATGAAGATTCTATCTACTTTAACCCCTCGTGAGGAAAGAGTTATCCGTATGCGTTACGGTTTGGACGATAACCGCACGAGAACCTTGGAAGAGGTTGGACAAGCCTTCGGTGTAACACGTGAGCGTATTCGTCAGATAGAAGCCAAGGCATTAAGAAAACTCCGTCATCCGAAACGACGGGAAAAGCTTAAGGGCTTTGTGGATAAATGAGATTTAACTTACCTGACAGGCTCAAAGCGGTAGCAGAGCAGGTACGCGGAGCGGACAGCATTGCCGACATAGGTAGCGACCACGGCAAGTTGCCCGTTTTTGCATTAGCCGAAGGGTACGTCAAACGTGCGATAGCTACCGACGTCAGTCCTAAATCCTTGGAAAAGGCGGAAATACTTGCTGAAAAAGTCGGAGTCGATTTGATAACCAGAGTCGGCGACGGGTTAAGCGTTATCGGCGAGAACGAGGTGGATTGCGTGGTAATCGCAGGAATGGGCGGCTTGGAGATAATCAAAATTCTTCAAAATGCTCCCTTTAAGTACGATAAATACCTGTTATTACCCCATAACAAGGCGTATGAGCTGAGAATGTTTTTAGCGGAAAACGGCTACGGCGTTCAAAGAGATATACTGGTTAAAGAGGGCAAATTCTTCTATAATCTGATAACTTGTAATATATTCTACAAGTCTAATATCAATCTGTTTATCGGAGCCGATAATAAGGGTACGGAATTATTAGCCGAGTACTACGCCTACCGAAAACCGATTTTGGAAAAGCTGATTTTAATCAGCGGAATGTCGGACAGATACGGTGCGGAACTGGCGGAATTGGAGGAACTGCGGAAATGAGAGTTTACGACGTAGAGACGATATTGTTTGATTTTGCACCTCCCGAACTTGCCGAGGAGTGGGATAACGTGGGCTTAATCGCGGGTTTTTCCGCCGATTGCGTCAAGGGGATTTTAATTGCGTTAGACGTTAGTTTCAGCATAATCGACGAGGCTGTGGAGCGTGGCTGTAATTTGATTATATCCCATCACCCAACCCTGTTCCACGCGGAAAAAAAGATTTCCGATGAGGGCGGATATTCCTCGGAGCTGGTGGCTTACGCATTGAAAAAAGAGGTGAATTTAATCGCCTGTCACACCAATTTCGACAGATGCGAGGGCGGTATCAACGATACGCTTGCCTCGCTATTCGGCGGTTTTAATATAGAGCCTACCTCGGAAGGCGATATCGGCAGATACTTCGAGGTTGCGCCTGTGACTTTAAGGGAGTTAGCCGTGCGCATATCGGAGCTGATTGACGACAGCCGCGTGGCGTATATAGGCAACGGCGACTCATACGTTACCGGCTGTTACGTAATAGGCGGCGCAGGCTGTGACGAGGCAACGATAAGAACAGCTACAGAAGAAGGGCTTGTTTTGATAACCGGAGAGATAAAACACCACCTTGCAGTGATGGCAAAAGACGTCAACTGTAAAATTATTAGCTTCGGTCACTTTACTAGTGAGAAAATTTTTGGTAGAATAGTTAAGGGCTTATTGGACTGTAAGCTGACAGAAATCGCCGATTCAATATCGGCAGTATATCTTTCCGAAAAGGAAAGCAATCCTTTTAACGGGATTAGGGAGTGATAATGAGCATAGACAATTTACTTGAGTATCAACGCATTGATATGGAACGTATCAAGCTGGAAAGCGACTTTTCTTCCAGCGACATCAGCAAGGAATACAACATTTGCCGTCAGAACGTATCGACTGCCAGCAAGGTAATCGGCAAGCTGAACACAGACGCTGATGATATGATTAGACTTATGGACAGTTTAATAGCGCAGTACGAGAAGGCTGTTGTGGATTTGTCCGAGGCAGAGGGCTATCTTGAGCATATAAGCGACGTCAAGGAAGCGGATTTTTACAGCCGTAACGCAGACAAGCTGACTCAAAGCATTACCCAGTTATCCAAGGACATAGGCGCTCTTTCTCAAAAAATAGCAGAGGCGCGTTCTCAATACGTCAAGGCTATGAACGTAGGTACCGAGTTCCGCAAAAAAGGTCGTGAGGCGGAGGAGGGCTACACCAAGGCTTTAATCGGCGTTAAGGATCAGATTTCCGTACTTAGAGGAAAGATGGACGAGCAGGAAAAACACATTGACGAGAAATACTTGGCTGTGTACAAAAGACTGCGCCAAAATTCCAAGAACGCTATTGTCGTACCCTTACACGGCACTAACTGCGGCGGTTGCTTTATGGATTTGCCCGGTAATCTTTTGGGTAAACTGTTGGAACACGGAGACGCAATCGACTGTCCTAATTGCAGTAGAATAATATATAAGGACTAAGCTTAGGAATCTTACGTCGCTTGCGGTTGTAGGCAATAGCTACCGACAAGCGCAGTTGCAGTGAACTATATTAACGAATTTAAGACCGATTGTGTTGAAGGATATTAACAAAGTTGAGTATAGCGGTGAACTCTTTTAACAGAGGTGAATGCCGTTGCTTTAACAAGGTATCCTTACCGATTATCGGCTATATAAACAAACGATTATTTTACACTCAATGAAAATCCGTTTTTCTTTATGGAATACGGATTTTTTTTGCATACGCCGTCGTACGCGTATCATACCCTATACTATGAACGATTACAGCGATTTTTATTACGGTAATTATAAAAAGATGATGTCCTCGTCCGTGTTGTCGGATACTGAAGAGCAAACCCTGCATACCGTAGTTGACGCAAGGAATATCAAGGAAAAGAAAAAGGAGACCAAGGAGAAAAAGCCCAAGGATAAGCGCAAAATACTAATCGCTTTTTGCGTACTTATAGCCAGTATCGCGCTGTTGTTCCTATCAGTCGAATTGCTTTCGCCAAAGGGACTTGTGTCGGAGCTTTCGGCATTTTTTGTAAAAAACCCCGCTTTTGAAAACGCCTATGCCGTAAACTTCGGTTCTTTTTCCACCTTGGAGGAGGCGCGTGGATTAGCAGGCTCGCTTAGGGATATGGGCGGAGGCGGTTATATAGTATTCGACGGCAAATATAACGTGCTAAGCTCCGCCTATCGTTCCGAAACGGAAGCGAAAACAATCGCCGAAAGCAACGGCGGCACGGTTTACCCTATCGCGGTTGAAAAAGTTGATAAGACAAATTTTCCAATCAAACTCCGTGACGCGGTAAGCAAAACCGAGGGTTATAAGGAACTTCTTTTTGAAAAGCTGTACAGCTTGTCCGTTGGCTATGACGAGGGAGTTATCAACGAGCAGCAGGTTAGGGCAGAGGTAAAATTATTGCTTGGACAGTTTCAAGCATTAACCGAACAGTATATGTCGGAATACAGCTTATATCCTGAAAAAACAGTACTGGATTATTGCGTAGCTTTAACTGCGGCGGAGGGTATGCTAAACAATCTTTTGGACGAGGATTTGGAAAGACCTGATTTGCTTGCGGATTTAAGGTACTCCTATTTGCTCATACTGTTTTTGTAGCCGAAACCCGATAACTATGCAATAAAAAAGTTACGATTATTTAATAAAATTCTAAAGCAATAGAAAGTAAAGTATAAATAAGAAAAAACAGCGGATAGTCCGCTGTTTTTGGTAATTAATAATAATTAAAATTCAAAAAAATTCACGACCTAAAGCCGTTGCTTGATTTTTGGGCTAATTCCATAAAATCGCAACGCCTAGCCTAATGCTTTTTTGCAATAAGGACAATTGTTAAACCCTTATTCGGGCTTTTTGTCCGTGGGCTGAGAGGGCTTGGAATTAGGACGTTGATTGTTCCTTGATCTGGAAGCAGGCTTTTTGACGGGTACGACTTTCGGCTTGATACGGACGTAGGAAACCACGCCTTTTTCGGTAGTCACGGTTTTTTCCTCAAGAGTGGATATGGACATAACCAAGTCCTTCAGCTTGCCGAAGCCGTAGTTACGGGTATCAAATGACGGATCGCGTTTCAGCAGACTGTTGCCCACTGCGGAAAGGTAAGCCCAACCGTCGTCACCGCTGATATCATCGATAATCGAAGCGATATTGGCTGTCAGCTCCTTAACGTCGGGGGTAGTGGGAGCCTTGGGAACGGGAGCGGTTTTTGTTGTTTCAACCTTCTTTTCTGCGGTGTCGCCCGACAGAACCTCCAGATAAATAAATCTTTCGCACGCCTTAATAAAGGGTTGCGGAGTCTTCATCTCGCCCATACCGATAACCATTTTGCCGGCCTCTCTGAGTCTTTGCGCCAGCTTGGTAAAATCGCTGTCCGAGCTGACAAGGCAGAACGCGTCCACCTTACCCGAATACAAAATATCCATTGCGTCGATAATCAGCGCGGAATCGGAAGAGCTTTTGCCGAAGGTGTAGCTGTATTGCTGAATAGGCTGTATGGAATGCTCCAAAAGGGGAGCTTTCCAGTTGTTAAGTTGAGTGCCCGTCCAGTCGCCGTAAATCCTCTTATAGGTAGGCGTACCGTACTTGGACAACTCGTCCAAGAGCAGTTTAATATACTTATGCGAAATGTTCTCCGCATCTATCAAAACGGCAATTTTTACGTCGTTATTAGTCATAGATTCTCCTTAAAAACGCTGTGAAAGTCAGCTATGTTTTTATTATACACCCAAAACCTTGGATTTTACAAGATTTATTAACGCTAAAGCGGAAAACAAAACAAAAGGCGGTAAAACTCGCCGAAAAAAGAAAAAAGACGGGCAAAACCCGTCTTAATGGTACTGTGCGGCTTTCTTCGACTGTAGTCACCGGAGCGGTATTGCGATAGGTGGCTCCTTTAGAGCTACCTCGTGGCACACTCTGCGTTCTGCTTAATGCTGCTGCGGTCAAGCTCTGACATGGTTCACAGTGCAAAATTGCACAAGACCCTAATATCAACACTCCTTACCGCCGCCTGCCTCCCATAAATGCAGCCTCGGTTAGCCGTCAGCCTCGCTATAGCGGATTGCGAGTTACAGGGCACCGCTAGCTCCCCGCCTTGCACAGCATTATAATTATACACAACGGAAAGGGAATTTACAAGCGTTTATCGGAAAAATAATCCGAACATAATAACCGCCGATTGAGCGCGGTGCTTAAATAATGCGCGGATAGGGGGCATAAGTTGCGAAAGTTACGATATTTTGTTGACAACGCCGCACAATTAATTATATTATACAATAGTATAATTTTATCAACGGGAGCGTAGCGTATGTACGACAAAGTAAACACCGGTCTTGACTTTTGTGAAAGAGAGCAAGAGGTAATCAAATTTTGGAAAGAAAACGGCATCTTCGAGAAGAGCGTAAAGCAGAACGAAGGTCACGAAGAATTTAGTTTTTACGACGGTCCGCCGACAGCTAACGGCAAGCCTCATATCGGTCACATTTTGACTAGAGTTATGAAGGATATCATACCCAGATACCGCACGATGAAGGGTTATCACGTTATGCGTAAAGCAGGCTGGGATACTCACGGTTTGCCCGTAGAGCTTGAGGTCGAAAAAGCCCTCGGTATGGACGGCAAGCAGGATATCGAGAGATACGGTATCGAGCCTTTTGTCAAAAAATGCAAGGAAAGCGTTTGGAAATACAAGGGCGAATGGGAGAAGATGAGCGACCGCGTAGGCTATTGGGCGGATATGAAGGATCCGTACATTACCTATGACGATAACTACATCGAGTCCGTATGGTGGGCTGTTAAAGAGATAGACAAGCAGGGCTTGCTCTACAAAGGACACAAGATAGTGCCTTATTGCCCCCGTTGCGGAACGGCTTTATCCAGTCACGAGGTAGCTCAGGGCTACAAGGACGTGGAAGAGAAGTCTATTTTTATCAAGTTCAGAATCAAAGGCAAGCAGAACGAGTTTTTCCTTGCTTGGACGACCACCCCTTGGACACTTCCCTCCAACGTGGCTTTGTGTATGAACGCCGATGAGGACTACGTCAAGATAAAGGTCGGCGACGAGTTCTACGTTATGGCGGCTGCTCTCGTTACCTCACTGTTCAAGGCAGAGGAGTACGAGATTATCGACACCAAGAAGGGTAAGGATTACGAGTACGCAGAGTACGAGCCCTTATTCAACTACTATGACGGCAACAAAAAGGCGTTTTTCGTTACTAATGACAGCTACGTTACCTTAACCGACGGCACAGGCGTTGTTCATATCGCTCCTGCATTCGGCGAGGACGACGCTAACGTGGGCAAGCATTACGACTTGCCTTTCGTTCAGATGGTTGACGAGCGCGGACGTTTCGTGGCAAAAGCTACAGACTTCGCAGGCATTTTCGCCAAGGACGCGGACAAGCTGGTTATTGCCGATTTGAAGTCGCGCAACCTTTTGTTTAAGGAATTAATGTACACCCACAGCTATCCTTTCTGCTGGCGTTGCGATACTCCGCTTCTGTATTACGCAAGAAGCAGTTGGTTTATCAAGATGACCGCAGTCAGAGAGAAGCTTACCGCTAATAACGCTTCCGTTAACTGGATGCCTCCCACTATCGGCTCAGGTCGTATGGGCAACTTCCTTGAGAACGTAATCGACTGGGGTATTTCCAGAGAGCGTTACTGGGGCACTCCGCTGCCTATTTGGGTATGTAACAAGTGCGGTAAGGTACACGTTATCGGCAGCCGCGAGGAGTTATGCTCCCTTACCGGCTTGGATAAGGCACCCGAGCTTCACCGTCCTTATATCGACGCCATTACCTTCCCCTGCGAATGCGGCGGCACGATGACTCGTGAAAAAGAGGTTATGGACTGTTGGTTCGACAGCGGTTCTATGCCCTTTGCTCAATGGCATTATCCGTTCGAGAACAAGAACGTATTCGACCACGATTTTCCCGCCGACTTTATCAGCGAGGCAGTTGACCAGACCAGAGGTTGGTTCTATACCTTACTGGCGATTTCCACTCTGCTGTTCGGCAGATCCCCCTTCAAAAACTGCATAGTTTTAGGGCACGTCTGCGACAAGGACGGTATCAAAATGAGCAAGCACAAGGGCAACGTAATCGATCCGTGGGTTGTCTTGGACAAGCAGGGCGCGGACGCGGTCAGATGGTATTTTTACACTGCCAGCGCACCGTGGCTTCCCAGCCGTTTCCACCCGGATAACGTCAGCGAAACTCAACGTAAGTTTATGGGGACTCTGTGGAACACTTACGCGTTCTTCACCCTTTATGCGGAGATAGACAAGTACAATCCTGCCGAACACGATCTTAAGAAATGCAAGCTTTCCCTTATGGACAAGTGGATTCTGTCAGGTCTTAACACCTTAATCGACTACGTTGACAAGTCTCTCAACGAGTACAAAATCACCGAAAGCAGCCGTGCGATTCAGGATTACGTGGACAATCTTTCCAACTGGTACGTACGCCGTTGCCGTGAGAGATACTGGGGCAACGCTATGACCGAAGATAAGGAAGCGGCTTATACAACGCTTTACACTGTATTGGTAACGCTGTCTAAGCTCTTGGCTCCTTACACTCCCTTTATGTCCGAGTGCATATACCGTAATTTGGTTGTCAACTTCTTCAAGGACGCTCCCGAAAGCGTACATCTTACCGCTTTCCCAGTTTCCGACGCAAGCTACGTGGACAAAAAATTGGAAGACGAGATGAGCTATATTATGGACATCGTTGTTTTGGGCAGAGCCTGCCGCAACAAGGCTAATATCAAGAACCGTCAGCCCTTGTCCGCCGTTCTGGTAAAGAGCGCGTACAAGTCCGAACTGGAGGGGATTACCGATATAGCGGCGGAAGAGCTTAACGTCAAGGAATTCAGGATGATAACGGACGACAGTTCTTTCATCTCCTACGAGATAAAGCCTCAGCTTAAGACCTTAGGTCCTAAGTACGGCAAGCTGTTAGGCGCAATAAGAAGCTTTTTGGCGCAGGCAGATGGCAAGGCAATAGTAGCGGCTGTTAAGGACGGCGGAGTTTTCCGCACCGAGCTTAACGGAACGGCTGTTGAGTTTACCGCCGACGATCTTTTGATTAACACCAAGAGCCAAGAGGGATTCGTAGCGGAAAGCGACGGACACCTGACAGTGGTTTTGGACTGCGAGCTTAACGACGCGCTTATCGAAGAGGGTATTCAGCGTGAGTTTGTGAGCAAGGTTCAGTCCTTGCGTAAGGAAGCAGGCTTCGAGGTTGTGGACCATATTAAGGTAGGCGTAGCGGCAAGCGACAAGCTCTTTGCGACGATTTGCGGAGAGGAAGTCAAAGCGGATATTCTTTGCGACGTAATGGACAAGGACGCAACCGACGGTTACGTTAAGGAACTTGATATTAACGGCGAGGCCGTTAAGGTAGCCGTACGTAAGCTGTAATATGAAAGTAGCCGAGGGTTGGAAGGATTACGAGGTCATCGCTACAGGCGGCGGTGAAAAACTGGAAAGGTGGGGCAAGGTTTACCTTTTGCGCCCCGATCCGCAGGTGATTTGGAAATCCGCGTTTGATTTCGGCGGTTATTCCAAGCTTTCGGCGCGGTATATTCCCGAGGGCAAGCTAGGCGAAAAGTGGGAGCTATACAAGTCTGTTCCCGACACGTTCACAATAAGCCGCGGCAAGTTGACCTTTAACCTTAAGCTGATGAAGGGCTTTAAGCACACCGGACTGTTCCCCGAGCAGGCGGTGAACTGGGACGCTATGAGCGAGCTTATCAAAAAAGCGAACCGTCCGATTAACGTCCTTAATCTGTTCGCATATACAGGCGGCGCGACGATGGCTTGCGCACAAGCAGGCGCGTCCGTTTGCCACGTGGACGCCGCGACCTCTATGGTTCAGCGCGCAAAGGACAATATGACGGCTTCCGGACTTGCGGACAAGCCTGTGAGATACATTATCGACGACTGCGTTAAGTTCGTTAAAAGAGAGATTAAGCGCGGCAAAAAATACGACGCGATAATAATGGATCCTCCCAGCTTCGGCAGAGGACCTACAGGCGAGCTTTGGAAGATAGAGAACGATTTGGACGGACTTATCGGTTTAACTACCGAGATTATGTCTGACACACCGCTTTTTTATCTGGTTAATTCATACACAACGGGGTTACAGCCCGGTGTAATAGGCAATTTAATAGACCTTAATTTTAAGGGCGTTAAGCACGTAACCGATGCTTACGAGGTAGGTTTACCTACAGATGAGGGGATAGTTCTTCCCTGCGGCTGTAGCGGACTGGCGAGATTTTAACTTATGACGTACGAAGATATCAACATTATTTACGAAGACAATCATCTTTTAGTGGTGGTGAAACCCCAAAACGTACCCTCGCAGGAGGACGATTCCGGCGATAAGGATATGCTGACGTTGCTGAAGGAATATCTAATTGCCAGCAAGAACAAGCCGGGCAACGCTTTCTTGGGCTTAGTTCACCGTTTAGACCGTCCCACAGGCGGCGTGATGGTGTTTGCCAAGACCTCTAAGGCGGCGGCAAGACTTACCGAAAGCATAAAGAACGGTACCTTGGAAAAGAAGTACCTTGCGGTTACGTTAGGCGAGGTCAAGCCGAAAACCGCCCGTCTTGAGCATTATCTGCTGAAATATCCCTCCTTGAATATCGTTAAGGTGGTTCCGCAGGCGACAGACGGCGCGAAGCTGGCGGTACTTGATTACAAGACGTTGGAAACCCAGTCGGATATGAGTTTGGTTCTCGTTAACCTGTACAGCGGAAGAAGTCACCAAATAAGAGTTCAATTCGAGTTTGGCGGTTATCCCTTAATCGGCGACGTGAAGTACGGCGGCGACAGGTGCAACAAGAATTGCAATATGGCGCTTTGGGCAACGGAGCTTAGATTTCCGCACCCCATATCAGGCGAAATAATGGTGTTCAAGGTTTATCCTCCGACAGAGGATTATCCTTGGAACAAATTTGACATAGAAAAGCATTTGACCTTGACGATACATAACTAAGCCGCGGTCAATACGAAAATATTTAGAAAGAGGAAACAATATGAAGATTAGTTTTTCTACCGTAGGTTGTCCTAACAGCAGTTGGGCGGACATTTACACGATGGCAAAGGACCTCGCTTTCGACGGTATCGAAATCAGAGGTTTAGGGGACGATATTTATATCGTTAATGCAGGACCTTTTAAGGCTACGCGACTAGACGAAACGAAGGCGAAGTTACAGTCTCTCGGTTTGTCCGTGCCTTGTCTTAGCTCGGGCTGTTCCTTGCGCCTATGCGACAGAAAAGCTGAAAACATTGCGGAAATCACTCAGTATATCGCTCTTGCGGATAAGCTCGGCGCACCTTACGTCAGACTTTTAGGCGATGACACGATAGCCCCCGTCAATACTGTTGACGACGGTTATATGGTTGAGTTACTTAAGGAACTCGCGGCTCTTGCCGAGGGTACTTCAGTTACGCTTTTGGTTGAGACCAACGGCGTGTATTCGGATACCAAAAGACTCAAAAAACTGCTTGATTCCGTGCATAGCGACAAGGTTGCCGCACTTTGGGACGTTCATCACCCCTTCCGTTACGCAGGGGAAACTCCCTCCGCAACCATTGCGACCTTAGGCTCGTATATTAAGCACGTCCACGTTAAGGACAGCGTTATGGAAAACGGCAACGTGGAATACAGATTCTTGGGCGAGGGCGACATACCCATACGCGAGGCTTTGGATATTCTGGACGAAATCGGCTATGAGGGTTACGTTTCTCTTGAGTGGGTTAAGCGTTGGGCGAAGGAACTTTGCGACGCAGGTATAGTTTTCCCGCAGTTTGCTCACTATATGCGCTCCTACCGCGAGAACGACCACAAGCTGGTTGATAACAAGAGATGCGACGGCGGAAAATACGTTTGGAAAAAAGAGAAACTGATTGACCTGACGTTCCCCGACGTTTTGGACAGAATCTGCAAGGAATTCCCCGAGCAGTACGCTTTTAAGTACACCGAGCTTGATTATACTCGTACCTATCCTCAATTCAGAGAGGACGTGGACGCGTTCGCACGCGCTTTGATAGCAATGGGCGTCAAAAAGGACGACCACGTGGCGATTTGGGCGACCAATGTTCCTGCTTGGTATATCACCTTTTGGGCAACGGTTAAAATCGGCGCGATACTGGTTACGGTCAACACCGCCTACAAGATTTACGAGGCCGAATATCTTTTAAGACAGTCGGATACCCATACGTTGGTGCTGATTAACGGCTACAAGGATTGCAGTTACACCGATATTATCGAGAAGCTGTGTCCCGAGCTTAAGACTTGTCAAAAGGGCGCGCTGAACGCCGAAAGACTGCCTAGACTTAAGAACGTGGTGACTGTGGATTGCGAGATAGACGGCGCATATACTTGGAACGAGGCTTTAGCGTTAGGCGAGAGCGTACCTCCCGAGGAGGTTGACAACCGCCGCAAGCGCATTGACAAAAACGACGTTTGCAATATGCAGTACACCTCCGGCACCACGGGCTTCCCTAAGGGCGTTATGCTTACTCATTACAATATAGTCAACAACGGCAAGGCGATAGGCGATTGTATGGACTTATCCACCTCGGACAGAATGATGATTCAGGTGCCTATGTTCCATTGCTTCGGTATGGTGCTTGCAATGACGGCGAGTATGACTCACGGCACTACGATGTGTCCTATAACCGCTTTTTCTCCGCGCAAGGGCTTAGATTGCATTAACCGCGAAAAGATTACGGCGTTCCACGGCGTGCCTACGATGTTTATTACAATGCTTTCTCACCCGAATTTCAAAACCACCGATTTCTCGCATATGCGTACGGGTATAATGGCAGGCAGTCCCTGTCCTATCGCCGTTATGAAGCAGGTGGTCGAGGAAATGCATATGAGCGAAATCTGTATCACCTACGGACAAACCGAAGCTTCCCCCGGCTGTACGATGAGCAGTACGGACGACAGCCTTGACGCGCGTATCAACACGGTAGGTAAGGCGATGTTCGGCGTGGAATGCAAGATAGTTGATCCCGAAACCTACGAAGATTTACCTGACGGAGTTGACGGAGAGTTCGTTGCTCGCGGCTATAACGTAATGAGAGGTTATTATAAAATGCCCGAAGCCACCGCCGCGGCGATTGACGCTAACGGTTGGTTGCATACAGGCGACTTGGCGCGTCGCACCTCGGACGGTTATTACAAGATAACCGGACGTATCAAGGATATGATAATAAGGGGCGGCGAGAACATATACCCCAAGGAAATCGAGGACTTTATATACACACACCCGAAGGTTTCCGACGTACAGGTTATCGGCGTACCCGACAAGGATTACGGCGAAGAGATTATGGCTTGCGTTATATTGAAGGAAGGCGAGAGTATGACGGAAGAAGAGATGAAGGATTACGTTCGCGCCAATATGGCTAAGCATAAGGTGCCTCGTTATATCACTTTCGTTTCGGAATTCCCTATGAACGCGGCAGGCAAAATACTCAAGTACAAGATGCGTGAGCAGGCTGTTGAGCAGCTTAATTTGCAGGCGGCTAACAAGATAGAAACGGCATAACACAGTTATTGTAAGGAAAAGAACCTAGTTTCTTTTCCTTTTTTACAGCAAAATAGCATATTGTCAATCAATGACAAAGGTGGTACAATTAATAGGTATGGCAGAAGACAAAATCAGCAGAAAACAGCGTGACGCTATTAGATACAACCCTGACGTTAGCTTCGGTTTGACAGAGGAGCAGGTGAGCGGTCGTATCGAGGACAAGCTAACCAACGTCAAGGATATGAACAGAAGCAAGTCGTATTTCCGCATAATAGTGGAAAACGTCTTTACCTTTGTCAACGTGGCAACGATTATCATTATAGTCGCGCTTATTTGCGCAGGACAGATCAACGATACGTTTTCGTCTTGTCTTATTTTCTTTAATATGGCAATAGGGATTTATCAGGAGGTTAAGGCGAAGAAAGCGGTGGAAAAGCTTTCTCTTGTGCTTGATAATACCTGCGAGGTTGTCCGCGGGGGGAAACGTAAGGAGATAAGCGCCAAAGATTTGGTATTAGACGACGTTTTCGTACTGCGTTCGGGAATGCAGATACCTGTTGATTGCAGTTTGATGGAAGGATACATAGAGGTTGACGAGTCTATCCTCACTGGAGAAACCGCCCCTATTAAGAAGAAAGTCGGCGAAGAGCTTTTAGCAGGCAGTAACGTATTGGTGGGCGAGGTTTTTGCAAAAGCCGAAAAGGTAGGCAAGGACTGCTATATTCAGAAGATAGCCAAAGCGGCAAGGAACGTCAGCAAGCCCAAGAGTACGATTTTTACCGCCTTAGACAAGATAATCAAGGTAATCGCAATTATAATGGTGGCGTTGGCAATACCCTCTATTATTATCAACCTCAACGCTTCGGGTTCGTGGCAGGCAACGGTGAAATACACCTCGGCGTCAATGCTGGGAATGATGCCTGTCGGAATGTTCTTTTTAACCAGCTTTGCGTTGGCGGCAGGCGTTTTGAAACTTTCAAGAAAAAATGCGTTGGCGCAGGATTTGTACAGTATCGAGATGCTGGCGATGACGGACACGATTTTGCTTGATAAGACAGGAACGATTACAACAGGCGAGCTTAACGTAGTTAAGACCGACTCTGTCGGCGACGGAGCTTACGACGTGGATAAGATAGTAGCCTCGCTTTTATATGCGACCAAGGACGGCAACGTCACGGCTCAAGGACTGAAAAGGCGGTTCGGGGCAGAGGAGTACTACAAGGCTACGGACGTACTTCCCTTTTCCTCAATACGTAAATTCAGCGCAGTCACCCTTGAGGGGTTAGGCACGTTCTGCTTAGGTGCGCCCGATTTTGTGGTGAACGTGGACGGCGGTTTTTCGCAAAACATACAGGCGGATATGGAAAAAGGCTTACGCACCTTGGTATTGGCGCGTAGCGAAGAGTCGATTGACAACGTAACGAGAGAAAACGCGGCAGCCTTATATACGATTTCCTTAGAGGATACATTGCGTAGCGACGCTAAGGAGATATTAGACTGGTTCCGCAACAACGACGTGGATATTAAGATTATTTCCGGCGACCATCCGCGCACGGTTAGCGAGGTGGCAGGCAAAGCAGGCGTTATCGGTCACGAGCATTACGTTAACTGCGCAGAACTTAATTCCGAGGAGTTGGAGGCGAAGACGATGGAATCCACCGTTTTCGGAAGAGTGAGTCCGGAGCAAAAGGCGGAGATAGTCCACACTCTGCAAAAGAACGGCAGAATCGTGGGAATGGTAGGCGACGGCATTAATGACGTTCAGGCACTTAAGGAAGCGGATTGCTCCATATCCTTTGCCTGTGCTAACGAGGTTGCGCGTAATATTTCCCGTATAGTATTGATGAACAGTGCGTTCAGTTCTCTTCCTGACGTGGTATCCGAGGGCAGACGGGCGATTTGCAACGTGGAAAGGTCTGCGTCCTTGTACATAATGAAAAACATTTTCGTTATGTTTATGACCTTCCTGTACTGCTGTATGGGTAAGGTTTATCCCTTCTCAGCGTCACAATTTTTAATTATCGAATTTTTCGTACTGGGGTTACCCAGCTTTTGCATTGCAGTACAGCCTACAAGCAAGCACGTTTCGGGGCAGTTTATTTGGAACGTATTGCGAACGAGTTTTTGTTCGGGAATGTCGCTAATCGTTTGCGTTTTGGTTGTGTTTGCTTTGGTCGGCTTTCCGCAGGGCGCGGTCTATGCTAATCCCGAGGTGGCAGGCGGTTGGAGCGCAGTAACCTCTCTTGAAGCTACGGCAGGCACTTATGCGTTGGTATTTTCAGGGTACGCGGCGTTGTTGCTTATCTGTATGCCACCGGACAAATTCCGCTTGGCTGTAATCGGCGTATCGCTGGTGCTTTTGGCTGTGGCACTGCCTGTGGGATCGTATTATATCGGCAATTACTTTGAATTGATTTTGCCGGGCACGGATACGATATTTATCGGTTGGGATAACGTCCTGTGGATTGTAATTGGCATTGTTTCGGGTATTTTAGTCAATTTAGGGCTGAGTTATCTTGACAAAAAACTGCGGAAAAGGGGAGCTTATGACAAGTTGGAAGCCCTTTTGAAACTGAAAAGATACGGTAAAGCCAAAAAAACGGCATAGCCTATAACATAGTTTTTTGTAATTTGCAATACCTTTTTAGAAAATTTAATACATTAATTTTAGGAATTAGGTATTGAATTTTTCCCGAAAAGGTTGTATAAAATAATTAGTAGAAGATCCTGCGGTGTTCGAGTAGTGGTAATGTCACGACCCCACATACTAAACGGGAATTGCGAAACTTGTTGTTTGATGTCAGGCCTCATTTCCAATTGCAGAGGAAGGCAGATACGGCAGATAGCACACCCACCTGCTTATAGCGGGTTTAGTACAGCCACGAGACGGCACAGGCGGGGTTTTTTCTTTTGCCCGAAGCTTCAAAAACCATCGTTTGCGAGGTGTAATTACAGCGAAACGCATCGCGTTTTTTGCACCAAAAACCTTAACGAAAGCAAACGACAAATTTTTTTCAAAAACACCGTTAAAACGCTTGCGTGACAAAAAGTTATTTGATATACTACTAGAGTATTAAGCCCAGTTAGTATAGCGGTTAGTACGCTGGCCTCTCACGCCGGAATCATGGGTTCGATTCCCGTACTGGGTACCAAAAGCATCTGCAACAGCAGATGTTTTTTTATTCCTGTTTTTGACAACGAAGCGGTTGTATTCACTTCTCAAAATTGTACTAATTTTAGCAATACAAAATCCACAACAAAACCCCTGAAATACGATTTAGTTATACGTGAAAACTGAAACGCTGTAATAGGTACATTTATGTGTACGTGAAGAGTGTAACTATAGTACGTATTGCATTAATGCAAAGTACGATAAGAAAAAAGCCCTTTGGTGGGCTTTTTCTTTACTCTTTAATGTTATTTTTTTGTACTAGACGCTCTCACATATCGCAGTTATCTAAGCGTAGGGGATTTTACCCACGATTTACAGTCAAACCATATATGAGTAAAACGCGGCAATTATAAAGCTGTGTTTTGTACTTCGGCAAAGCGGTTAATTAGCACTTATTGCAAACCGCATAAGCCTAAGTCATATTCACGTTTAGATATTATTGACACAACACCTCGGAAAGAACTTTGTAGAGAGTTGCAGGATTATAAGGCTTGCCGATATGACCGTTCATTCCTGCGGCTTTTACACGCCTTATGTCCTCGTCAAAGGTATTGGCAGTCATAGCGTAAATGGGGATTGTGGCGGCATCGGGACGCTCCATCGATCTTATTTCCGCCGTAGCGTCGTAACCTGTCATAATCGGCATTTGAATATCCATAAATATCAAATCAAAGTAACCTACGGGATTATCAGCAAACAGCTCAACCGCTTCCCTGCCGTTACTTGCATCTACTACTTCGGCTTTTGTTTCCGCAATAATAAGTCTGGCGATTTCGCGGTTCATCGAGTTATCCTCGGCAAGCAGAATACGTTTTCCGCTAAGGTCAACCACCGTGTGCTTAACACCGCCGCGATTTGTATGGGGTTTTGCAAGTTCCTTTGACATTGATTCAGTCAAATCCTCCTCTGCGAACTTCATCGGAAGAGTGACGATAAACGTAGTGCCTACGTTCAGCTCGCTTTCACAGCGGATATTTCCGCCCATAAGCTCCACAAGCTTCTTCGCAATTGCCATACCCAGTCCCGTACCCTCTGTCTTCGGAATTTCTCCGTCGTCTGCACGGGAGAAGGTATCGAATACCTTGTCGATAAAATCGGGGGGAATACCGACTCCGGTATCGGTAAATGTAAACTCATAGGTGCCGTAATCCGTTCTTTCGTTTTCCGACTGCCGAACTGTAATATTGATTGTGCCGCCCTCTGGTGTAAACTTTACAGCATTGGAAATGATGTTGACAAAGACCTGTACGATATGGATATTGTCACCCAGAACGGAGGCGTTCGTTAGTGCAACATCAGTCGAAAGGCTTTGGCTCTTCGCCTCTGCACTTGAGGTCATAAGCGAAACGACGCTGTCAATCAGCGAGGGAATATGCATAGGCTCTGCGGTAATCGGAATACGACCTGACTCTATTCTGCTCATATCCAACACGTTATTGATGATATCCAACAGATAATCGGAGGATATTTGCACCTTTTTAAGGCACTCGTCCACGTAGGCTTGATCTCCGATATGATTTCTAGCAATGGCGGTCATTCCGATAATAGCGTTCATAGGAGTACGAATATCGTGACTCATATTGGACAAAAACGCGGATTTTGCTTTACTCGCCGCTTCTGCCTCATAATACGCTGTTTGGAATTTCTGTTTTTGTTCGCTATCGTCCTTGAGAGAAGAGAGTCTATCGCTTAACAGCGTCCGCTCGTCGATAATTTTCGGACTGCTACCGTCCTGATTCTTTTCGGCGATTTGTTCCGCAAGGTTTTTAATCGGCTTGTATTGAACGATTACGATTACAAGCATTATAACGGTAGCCGCAGTCACCAAAGCCAGTACGATAACAATAAAACCGATTTGCTTATTGGCAATACCTGTAAGCGTATCGCTGTATTTCATTGTGGAAACGTACGTCCAACTGTTGGTCGTTGATACGGTTTTTTGGAGAACGTATTTCTGACCGGACTTGGACTTGTAGGTTATTTCCTTTTGATTGCCCTTAACGAATTCCGAAAGGTCGATTTCATCATTGATTTTATCTGTTTTGAAGATTTTTTTGCCCTCTGCGTCAAAAACCGATACGTCACCGTTAAAGTTGACGAGCATCTTATCTATGAGGGGAGTAACGCTTTTCATAGGGATTATCATCAGCACGTGCGCTTGCGGTACCGAGGCAAGCTCTGGAATCGGATAACTGTACGTAAAGCAAGCGTTCTCGCCGCTACCGAAAAGTTCGATGTGCACGGAGTTCGCGCTATTTATTTCACTGACTAAGGACGCCGCTACTTCTCTGGTCATACCCATAGTGTAAACGAAAAAGTCGGATAGATCCCGTGTGCCTTTTGAAGTATATATAATATTAGGCTCCGAAACTCTGCTATAGGCTAAATGCTCTATATAACTGTTGCCAACCAGATATCTTTCAAGCATTTCCGCCATTTCGCTTCCCGTTTTCAGATCGGATTCAACGGGAACGGTATAAAAGACGGGATCCTTGCCGATATTGTAAGCTACGCTGGTCATTTCGGACATTCTGCCTGAAATTGTCTGCTCGAAGGAAACCAGCTGTTTCTGTCTGTCGTCTAAAGTGGCGTGTCGGATTTCCGACGTAAATAAGTAAAAAGTAACGCAGGCTATAATGATGCTGAAAGCAATAAAAATCATCAGCACTCGCGTAATAACCGAGCGTACAAAGCCTGATTGTAATTTATTCGTAATAGAAGAAGCATTCCTTTTCATTTTCTCCTCCGATAACACAAAAAAATCGTTTTTTAATTTAGAGCCGCGATTAGAGTATGGTATCTGTCGACGGCGACCTGATATACGGCTAACATTTCACTCGCTCCGAGGTTATCCAGTTCCGCAACGTAGGAATCCCACTCGTCGAAAGATTTTTCGCCTGTAATGAAGGCGGTTCGCATATTATTGCAATATTTACTCATATTGCTATTGATTTCGTCCAAAACATCGTTTTCCGATTGGGTAAAGGTGAAACTAGGCCAATATTCGCTAGGCCCGTAAGCCATCAACGCTCTTGCCGCCGCCGCAGGCACTTCCGCCATCTCTCCGCCCATAAAGTAAGGAGCGATTTCCACTGTGGGATTACTGCCTCCGGGGTACGGGGAGTATTGTCTGATAACCTCGTCGAAGGACTTGCCGTTGGCTGTCATTTCCTCGTAAATGCCGTCTATGTAATCGTAGCCGCCGTTTTCCGTCTCCTTATAGGTCTTATCCTTAACGCCCATATGATAGAACAGAGTACCCTCGTCCGTCCAAAAATAATCAAGCCAACGAAGAACCAATGCAGGATTAGAGCAGGTAGAGGGGATAACCGCCGCACCTGTAGAGTGGAAGTTGGCGCGGATACCCGACCATAATTTGTCGCCGTTGGGACCTGTAAGAGCCTCGTCTATCGCCACCCAGTTATCTACCTTGTCCGCAGGAATCCAAGCTAAGTTTGTCATCGGAAAAACTCCGATACGGTCATTATAGATATTTGTGAGCCATTCGTCCGTTGAGATGGTAAAGGTCTTTTGATCCAGCAGACCGTCCGAATATAGCCCGTTCATATATTGCAGAAAATCGCAGTATGCGTCACTGCGTTCAATGAGTCTGGTGTCACCGCTTACCGGATCGCAGTCCACCGATGTGTTATGAAAACCGCGGTTAGCCAACCCGAAAGCACCGTAAAGAGATAATCTGAGATTTGCCCAGTCCGCACTGCAAAGCGGAATTTCGTCATCGGGATTGCCGTTACCGTTGGCGTCCTGTTGCTTAAATGCGGTTAAAAGAGCGCGGAATTCTTGAGTGGTAGTTGGCAACTGCATATTGACGCGTTCAAGCCAAGTTTTGTTTACGAAGAGCTTAACGCCTACACGCAGTTCTGCGCCGGAATTAACCTGCGGCAAACCGTAAATCGTGCCGTCGGGGTTCATAACGGACGCTAGAGTATCGGGGTGAGATTGCAGGAAAGCCCAACAGTTGGGAGCGTATTTTTTCAGCATTCCGTCCTTGGCAAGGTCAAGTATTAATCCGCTTTTTCCGTAGCGAAGAAGCTTAGTCGCCGAGAGCTTGCAACGCATAATAAGGTCGTATTGCTGATGGTTGAGGAGGGCAGTCTGGTATGCTTCGGAGCGAGTGTCGGTAGTGACGGTAGTCCAGTTAATGTTGACGCCCGTCATCTTTTCGTACTCGTTCCAAACAAAAACGGACTCCTGATCCTTGCCGCCGGAGCCTGTTGCCATTATGTTAAGGCTTGCGGCACTGTTGACCAAGGGAAAAGTACTGGCGATATTACCCACAAGAGATAGCTTGGAAGTGGTTGGCGACTCTTCATCGGCACACCCGATTAGGACTGTGCAAAAAATAATAACGATAGTCAAAACACAAAAAATCTTCCTCATAGTACCTCCCCGAAAGCATTAGAAAATCTGTTCCTAGCCCCCCGTGCAAAACATCTTAATGTATTACTGTTAAAATTTTAACATAAACTTAATGATATTTCCACATATAATTACATTTTTCCTCATTATTTTTTGTCTTTTCCCTTATTAGCGACAAAAAATCAGCGTATTTTCTAATTCTGCAACCCTAATTCAGTCAGTTTTGTCAACATTGATTTTACACCCACCCATTCAATTAGAATTAAGCGGAATCATAACGAGTGCAAAGGATAGGGTGTAAACAATTTGAACTGTTAAGAGTGCAAAGTAGAACGTGTGAAAAAATAAATCGTCAAGAGTGCAAAAAGGCAAAAAAAAGGACGAAGCGGTAATTGCCTCGTCCTTAGGTTTTGTTCGTGTTAAAACAAGGGAAGAAATTATTTCTTCATACCCTCTTCAACAGCCACTGCCAATGCAACAGTCGCGCCAACCATAGGGTTGTTACCCATACCGATCAAGCCCATCATTTCAACGTGAGCGGGAACGGAAGAGCTACCTGCGAACTGAGCGTCGCTGTGCATACGTCCCATAGTATCGGTCATACCGTAGCTTGCGGGGCCTGCTGCCATATTGTCCGGGTGGAGAGTACGTCCTGTGCCGCCGCCTGACGCCACGGAGAAGTACTTCTTGCCGTTATCCCAACACCATTTCTTATAGGTGCCTGCAACGGGATGCTGGAAACGAGTGGGGTTGGTGCTGTTACCGGTAATGGAAACGTCCACGTTCTCGAATCTCATAATAGCAACGCCTTCGTTGACGTCGTTCGCGCCGTAGCATCTTACCTTAGCTCTGTCGCCGGTGCTGTAGGGAATCTCTTTAACGATAGTCAGCTCGTCGGTGTACTGGTTGTAATCGGTCTGCACGTAGGTGAAACCGTTGATACGGCTGATAATGTAAGCCGCGTCCTTGCCTAAGCCGTTAAGAATGACCTTAAGGGGAGTTTTGCGAACCTTGTTAGCGGTACGAGCGATGCCGATTGCACCCTCAGCCGCCGCGAAAGACTCGTGACCTGCAAGGAAAGCAAAGCAACCGGTCTCTTCACGCAGAAGCATTGCGCCCAAATTGCCGTGACCTAAACCGACCTGTCTGGTGTCGGCAACGGAACCGGGGATACAGAAGGACTGTAAGCCGATACCGATAGCTTCCGCCGCGTCAGCCGCCTTGAAGCAACCCTTTTTGATAGCGATGGCAACGCCGCAGGTGTAAGCCCAAACCGCGTTTTCAAAAGCGATAGGCTGAACGCCCTTAACGATTGACTCTACATCGATACCTTTTTCAAGAGCAATAGCTCTTGCATCTTCCAAAGAAGCGATACCGTACTCCGCAAGAATCTTGGTGATTTTGTCTATTCTTCTCTCGTAACCTTCGAAAGTAATACTCATATCCGTACCTCCTATTCCTTACGGGGATTAATGAACTTGACGCCCTCGGCGAATCTGCCGTAGGTGCCGGTGCATTTCTTCAAAGCTTCCGCAGGATCGGTGCCCTCGCTTATGAGCTTAAGCATTTGACCTAAGCGGATAAACTCGTAACCGATAACTTCGCTGTCGGAGTCCAGTGCCATTTTGGTGATATAACCCTCAGCCATTTCAAGGTATCTGACGCCCTTAGCCTCGGTAGCATACATAGTGCCGATCTGGGAGCGCAAACCCTT
The DNA here is from genome assembly GCA_964368645.1 of uncultured Christensenellaceae bacterium. Classification (GTDB taxonomy): domain Bacteria; phylum Bacillota; class Clostridia; order Christensenellales; family CAG-1252; genus JAEDHM01. Next base: position 80,482 of record CAYJBY010000010.1, on the reverse strand, counting down.
GCCCAAGTCCTCAAGACCGCCGCCTATAGGCAGACCGTCGTCGGAGAAAGCCGACTGAGAACGACCGTAAACGATTTGAAGGAAAAGTTCTCTCATAGCGGTGTTAATAGCGTCGCAAACCAAGTCGGTATTGAGAGCTTCCAGAATAGTTTTGCCGGTCAAAATCTCGGCGGCCATAGCTGCGGAGTGAGTCATACCGGAGCAACCCAAAGTCTCCACCAAAGCTTCGCGGATGATACCGCCCTTGATGTTAAGAGTGAGCTTGCAGGCACCCTGTTGAGGAGCGCACCAACCCACACCGTGAGTTAAACCGTTAATATCCTTAATTTCCTTTGCTTTGACCCATTGTCCCTCCTCGGGTATAGGGGAAGGTCCGTGGTTAGGTCCTTTCTTAACGCAGACCATTTCGTTGACTTCGCGTGAAAATTGCACAGTCGTTACCTCCTAAAAAAGTTCAAGACAATTCTAACACAATGCAAGGGAGTTTGACAAGCCAAATAAACTACTTTTTGAAGCGGCAACCGTATAATAAACCTTAATACGGTCAATAACAAAATCATAACTCGATGACATAAAATGAAGTAGGTGGCGTATATGACCGTAAAAAGAGGCGAAATTTATTATGCGGATTTAAGCCCTGTCGTTGGAAGTGAGCAGGGAGGAATAAGACCGGTACTTGTAGTGCAAAACGATATAGGCAACAAGTACAGTCCTACCGTGATAGCCGCCGCCGTTACCAGCCAGACGGGCAAAACCAAGCTGCCGACTCACGTTGACCTTTGCGGCGCAGATTGCGGCTTACCTAAAAACTCCGTGATATTATTAGAGCAGATACGCACACTTGATAAAAGACGGTTAAGAGAAAAAATCGGGGAGTTGTCGGTATCCGAGATGAACAGGGTAAACGAGGGCTTGCTGATAAGCTTGGGCTTCTTCGCGGATTAGCGTCGTCAAATAATTTCGACGTATATTGGCGATAACGAATAACCATAAATCGCAATTCCAACAGATGGTGTAAAACACCGTTAATATTGTCTTTAGCAAACGTATTCCTTTCTGTGTTTTGATTAACAACCACCCATAAGCCCAGTAACAAATATTTGAAGCAAAACGATTATTCGTATTAATAATTAACGTAAACAATACCGAATATTACCAAATAATACCATATAGATAACGCGCGTACTCGTTACGCGCGCCGTTTATTATATAAACTTAGGGGCTACGCGATATTTTCTATTGTAATCCCTTTTTTTTTGTGCTACAATAATATAAATGTTCTTTTCGGGGAGGTCAACAATGGTTGATTATACTATCAAAGATTTGCTGAAAGTCGCTGTTGAAGCCAAGGCTTCCGACTTGCATATTACCGTTAAATCACAGCCTGTATTGAGAGTTTCCGGCACGTTTAAGTATTTTCAGGGACCGACTTTAACTCCCGAGGATACGGAGAAGATGGTAAGGACGATACTTAACGACGACCAGTTTGCCAAGTTGCAGAAGCAGGGCGAGGTCGATATTTGTATTCAGCTCGGCACCAACCGTTTCCGTGTCAACGCATTTTCGCAAAAAGGCTTTTATGCCGCCGCTATCCGTACCATCAACAACCGTATAGCTTCCTTTTCGGAACTGGGCTTACCCGAGGTTGTGGCAGGTCTGTGCAATAAGAGCAGAGGACTAATACTGGTAACGGGACCAACCGGCAGCGGTAAATCCACTACGCTGGCGTCTATGATAGACTATATCAACTGCCGCCGTCCTGCTCACATCATCACCCTTGAGGATCCTATCGAGTATTATCACGAGCACAAAAAATGTATCGTCAATCAGCGTGAGGTGGGCAGTGACACCCGTTCCTTCGCAACGGCATTAAGAGCTTCCCTGCGTCAGGACCCCGATATTATACAAGTAGGCGAAATGCGTGACTTGGAGACCATTTCCACCGCAATAACCGCAGCGGAAACAGGACACTTGGTTATGTCCACCCTGCATACCATCGGAGCCGCCAATACCGTTGACCGTATGGTTGACGTTTTCCCCAGTTATCAGCAGCAGCAGGTAAGATTCCAGTTGAGTAACGTCTTGCAGGCGGTTATTTCCCAGCAGCTTCTTCCGAAAAAGGAAGGAGGCGGACGTGTTGCCGCGTTGGAAATAATGCTTCAGCAATCATCAATTAACGCGCTTATCCGTGAGGGTAAGACTCATCAAATCAATAATACGATTTCCACCAACAGAGCCTTGGGTATGCAGCTTATGGACGACGCCCTGGCTCAACTTGTCAAAACCGATACGGTCGCTTTCGACGAGGCGTATATGCGTTGTGTAGATCAGACGTATTTTAAGAGAGCTGTACAGGGTTAATCCCTTACTTTCACGGAGGTATATAATGAGATTTCTAAAAATCACTGTAATTGCCGTACTTCTCGTTGTGGTCGTATTTTCTTTTACGGCTTGCGGCGACAAGACGGAAACCTACACGGATCTCAGCGGTAAATGGCAATACACCACGGCAACAGAGGACGGTATTGTGTTCGCTACGCTGACTGAGTACTTAGGCGACGATGCTAACGTAGTCATTCCCGCAACGATTAAGGATAAGGAAGGAATGCCTGTTATCGTCAATGCCTTAGGCGAAGGACTATTCGTCAAGTACAACGAGAAGGGCGTTTATACCGATAACAATTCTCTCGTAACGGTGACAATCGATCCTGCGTCAATGATAGAGGTTATTCCTTACAGAGCCTTCTATTGCTGCCGTAAGCTCACTTCCGTTACCTTTAACGAGAACAAGCTCACCAAGATTATGGATTTCGCGTTCTACGGTTGCAGTTCCTTAACCGAAATTACCATTACCAAGAACGTCAACGCGTTAGGCGGATACACCTTCCGTGAATGCACCTCTCTTAACAAGGTTGTGATTTTAAGCGAGATTACCGTAAAGGCAGGAGATAACAAGCTGGCAATTCCCAGTATCGGCGACAAGTGTTTTTACTGCTTGGATCCCGAGGCTTCAGACGATGACCAGTACTTTATCAAGGACGACCTGAAAATATACGTTAAGGACGTTTCCCTTTATAACCGCGACGTAATCGAGGCTAACCGTAAGGCTTTAAGAACCAACGATTACAAGTACTGGATGAACTACGAAGGGCATTTGGCTCTTCTGGAAGCTTAAGGAGGTAGGCTAATGGATAACGAAACAGCAGTTGTCGGTTCTGCGGCTCCGGGTGCTCAGGAAGCACTTCGCACGTACAGTAACAAAGAACGCAATGCCTATTTATTAGGTCTTACCGGTCAGAACGTAATTTATAATATAGTAGGCGCGTGCCTAATGTATTATCTCCAGTTTACCATACTCATTCCCGCTATGACGGTAAGTATCATATTCGCCGTAGCCAGAGTTTGGGACGCTTTCAACGATCCTATGATGGGTACCTTGGTTGACCGCACCCGCAGTAAAAGCGGAAAGTGTGTGCCTTACCTAAGAGCGGTACCTATACCTATAATGATTATAACCATATTAGCGTTTACCAGCTTCGGTTTCTACGGAGACGGCAGCGCGACTATGGACGGACTAATAGTCTTTTGGGCGGCGTTTACTTATATCCTTTGGGGTATGACCTATACCATAGGCGATATACCTCTGTGGAGCGTTACCGCCGTTATGACGGAGAAAGAAGCCGACCGTACTAAGCTTCTGTCCTATGCCCGTATTTTCGCAGGCATCGGCGGCGGTGCGGTTATGCTCTCTATGCAGTCTTTGGCGTTTAGCGTTGGCGAATCTCTTTCCGCAGGCGGCGCAATGAGCGCGGCAGAGGGCGAGAGATGGGGCTTCCTTATCGTTGCCGCGATATTCGCCTTGCTCGGCACGGCGATGTTCCAGCCTTTGGGCTTTGTAGTTAAGGAAAAGATTGCTCCCTCTAAGCAAAAATATAACCTTAAGGATAACTTCAAGATTATGCTCTCCAACAAGCCCTTCAGGCAGATACTGTTGTCGGGTGTGTTAGGCAGTACCAAAATGCTTATCGCTTTGGTGGCGATGACGCTTGTTTCCTACTACTTTGCAAGCAAAAATGCTGTTTTGGCTTTCCTTTACATATTACTGCTTGGCGGCGGTTTCTTCCTAGGACAGTTCGGAAGTATGGTTGCCGTTCCTAAGCTCAAGACCAAGTTCAGCACCAAGGTACTGTATAACTACAGCAACTTGTTAGGCGTTATTCCCTACGTTATAGTGTTTGCCCTTTATATGATTGCACCTCACAATTTGACCGATTGGTGGGCAATGGCGATATGCGTTTTATGCTTTGCCGCGTCAGGTATCGCTTTCGGTATTCCTATCGTTTTGCAGTCAACTATGATTGCTTCCTGCGTGGACTACGAGGAGTATAAGAACGGTACCCGCCCCGACGCTGTGTTCTTCTCGGGACAGACCTTTATTGCCAAGCTTCAATCAGGTCTTGCAACAATCATCTCCGGTTTAGCTTATACTGTAGTCGGTTTTTCCGATTCAAGAGTAGCCGAGGTCAACGCCTTTATATCGGCAGGCGGTACGCCGCGTATAACACCGGAGTACGATAAGTTTATGATGATTTTGTTCTTCATCGTATCCATACCGCCGGCGATAGGCTGTATCCTCTCCGTATTGCCTACTTGGAAGTACGCCTTGGACGACAAGGAACACGCTCGTATCTTGGGTATTCTTAACGAACGCCGTCACGCGGCAATTCTGGACGCCGAAGGTGAGAGCGCAACGGCAGAGCCTTTAACCGATACCGTAGCTGACGCAGTAATTACCGCCGAGGTTGATACTATGGGTATCCCCACAGCCTTAAGCGAGGACGCGTCCGCCGATACGGAAGTCATATCGGACGAGGGGGCTGTGCAAGCCGCACCGTTACCCGATAAGGACGAGGACAACGAATAACAGATTAATGCGGAGGGCTGATTTTTCAGCCCTCTGATTGATAAAAGGAGTTTTTTGATGGACGACAGCAACAAACTGACTGATAACGCCGTAAGCGTGCCATTGCTAGAGCTTAAAGACGTATCCAAGTTCTACAATGCAGGCAACACTATGGCTGTTGGACTGCACAAGGTTTCCGCACGTTTTTTCAGCGGAGAGTTCGTAGGTATTACGGGCGCGTCAGGCAGCGGTAAAAGTACGATTCTTAACGTGTTAAGCGGTATAGACAGTTACGAGGAAGGCGAAATGCTCTTACGCGGAGCAGAGACCTCTCACTATACCGAGAGCGAGCGTGCGGAATACAGAAAGAGAGACGTAGCCTTTATTTTCCAAGACTATTTTTTGGTGGATAGCTATACCGTTTATCAGAACATCGAGTTGGCTTTGCTTCCTATCGAAAATGACAATACGGCGCGGCATAACAGGGTGATGAGTCTAATCGAAAAGGTGGGCTTGAACGGACACGCAAAACAGCGCGTGGCGAAGCTTTCGGGCGGACAAAAACAGCGCGTGGCAATAGCCAGAGCCTTGGCGAAAAACGCGCCTATTCTGTTTGCTGACGAGCCTACGGGTAACTTAGACAGCAAAACCTCCGCCGATATTTTGAAACTTCTTCACGAGGTTAGCGGCGATAAGCTTGTTATCGTGGTAACTCACAGCTTCGATGAGATAGCGGAATACGCCACAAGAAAACTGCGGCTTTCCGACGGAGAAATCGTAGAGGATATCGAGCTTAATCCTTACGTCAAAAAGGAAGCTCCAAAGGGCAACGAGCGTCCTTTCAGTTTTAAGGAGCAGTACAGAGGGATATCGAGAGTCGCGTTTTATAATCTTAGAGCAACGCCTAAGCGCACGCTCTTCACTTTTACGGGCTTAGTTCTTTTGTCGTTGGCGTTGATACTGGGAATAGTGTTTATAGATATGATTCTGGACACAGGGGATTATTACAACGGTTACAGCAAATACGATATCAGAGTTTTTGCCGAGGACGGTCGGGATATGACCGAGGACGACATTAATACCCTTAAGGGTATTAACGGCGTTAAAAGCGTAAGGTATTTTAACGAGCTTATGTCACAGTCGGCAATGTATTCCATCAGCGATTACTCAGTTACCGCCTATCTGCGCTATTCCGCTGACTTTACGGGTACTCTTATAGACGGCAGACTCCCTGAAAACACGGGAGAGGTCGTACTTAATCTCCCTGCTGACAAGAAAGTTTTGAAATCCGTGAAAATCGGCGATTCCGTCAGCATAGGCGTAACCGGTGTAGGCACTATGAACTTCACGGTATGCGGATATACGATAGGCGAGGACGAGATATATCTGTACGAGGGTTGGCTTGATTCTCTGCTTCAATCTCAAAAAACCAACGTAACGCTGACGCTTAAGCAAAACACCTCGGTAAGAGGGGCGATTGATGCGGTGATAGACAGCGGATACAATTGCGTTTACTATTACGGAATCGGCGAAAAGTTTAATCCTTCCGCCATATTCCAGTGGGTAATCGCCATATCGGTCGTTGGTATCGGCTCTTTGGTAATAATGCTGGTGCAAGGCTCGGTACGAACCGTGGGCAAGCAGAAAAAACGGGATTACAACATAATGAGAACCGTAGGCTTGGCAGACGGCTTTATCAAAAACGTATATTACGTGGAGATGGCGTTTAACGCCTTAATAGCTTGGGTTTCCAGCCTGATATTGGCATTTGCTGTAGCCCTTATATATTCTATCGCCGTCACACCGACTTTCGGCTACGGTATGGCGATAATCGGCGACCACATCAAAACTATATCTTGGGTTAGCTTTTTGACATTGGCATTAACCGTATTCGTTGCAGAGACCTGCGCCGCATCCTTTAACAAAAAGTTTTACAAGCATTCGGTCAAGAGTTCCTTGCTGATGGAGGACTGATTATGATAAAGCTTAACAATCTGAAAAAATACTTTTATAAGGGAAAGCCCAACGAAATCAAAGCCGTGGACGACATAACGGTAACTTTACCTGACAGCGGCTTGGTGGTCTTTTTGGGTGAGTCGGGCTGCGGCAAAACCACTTTGCTCAACACGATAGGCGGTCTTGACAAGTTCGACGGCGGTAATATCGAAATCGACGGCGTGAACATAGCGTCCTACCGTGCGGACACGTGGGATAAGCTCCGTAACAAAAAAATCGGCTACATTTTTCAGAACTACAACCTAATCAACGACGTAATCGTATATCAGAATATCAAAATCGCTCTTAAGCTTGCCGGTTGCAGTGACGAGAAGACCATAGAAACACGTGCGAAATACGCCCTTTCCTTGGTCGGTATGGAAAAGCTCGTTTCCCGTCTGCCATCCACCTTGTCGGGCGGTCAGCAACAGCGCGTAGGTATAGCGAGAGCCATAGCCACAGGCGCAAAAATAATTATCGCAGACGAGCCGACAGGCAACCTAGACGACAAAAACACTATGGCGGTAATGGAAATTCTAAAGGGTATTTCCGCCTATTGTCTTGTGCTTTTGGTTACTCACGAGGAGAACCTCGCGACCTTTTACGGCGATAGGATTATAAGACTTCGCGACGGTAAGATAATCGACGATATCTCCAACAGCGACAGCACAGGCTCTCTTGAGCATCGTCATACCGATAATATTTATCTGGGCGATATGCACAAGGATGAGATAAATTGCGGCGACGTTGCGGTCAATTACTTCTTCGACGACGTTAGACACCCGTTGAAAATCGACGTTGTTTGCAAGCAGGGCAAGCTGTATTTGAGAACGTCAAGCGATGCGGATATAAAAATCAACACCGTATTCGAGGACGGCGACGTCAAGCTTATCGAGGGCAATTACCACGCTAAGGAAAAGAACGACGCGCCTATTTACGTAGATAAGGAGATACTTTCGCCTGTTGTGGGAGAGCCGAAAAGCGTCTTTTCCACCTTTACGATTATCAAAAACTCCTTCAATCGGTTTTTGGCAAAGAGCGGACAAAAAAAGAAGAACCCCTACCGCGTATTGTACATAGCGGCGGTTTTCCTCGTTCTAATGTTCGCGGTTTCGGGAGCGGCGTTCATTTTCGACAGTGAACACGACCGCGTTTCGGATACGACAATGGTTCGAGTCAACGACGTTACCTTGGCTGAAATGCAGCAATACGAGGGCAAAGCCACCATAATCAAGGCTTACGATAAGGACGCCTCTTCGGGTACGACTCTTGCCTTGCTTAACGGCGTGACGAAAGACTTATTAAGCTTAAGCACGCAGGTTTTAACGCTTCCCTTAAGCGATTACGACACCTCCGTGACGCTCAAAAAAGGCGAGTTTTATCTGGACGAACTTATGTACAAAAGGTTGCAGGACGATAACAGCCTTAACAACTTAGGCATAATCAATAAGGAACAGCTGATTAATTACCAAATCAGTACCGCAAGCTACGTTCCCAATGTTACTGTCGACGTAGAGGGCGTGGATTGGACAGACGACATCGATAATACAACCGTTGAGCCGATATTGCTAAAAGGATATCTGAATCGGGGCGAACCCTGCTTGTATTTAAGCGACGAGGACTATGCCGCTTTGTCCTATAACGTAAAATGGGAAAGCTATTTCGGCTTCTCGGTTCCGTCCGATTCTAAAGCGGATAAGCCTGCCTTCGTCGATTTGACCGTTTCCGATAAAAAAGCGGCGGTAAAGTACCTAAAAGGCTTAGGTTTCGACGCTTATGATACCGAAAAGAAAGAGTTTGACGACTTTATCAAGGCGGCATTCGCCTCCTCCGCAGTGGATTTGATTATCGCATTGGCGATGCTTGTTTTGCAGCTTGTTACCGTGAGCAAGATTTCCAAGGGCAACTTTATGGATATGCAGCGCACCGTTACGGTTATGCGTTCAATAGGCTCCTCCAAAAAGGATATTTACAAGTATTTCCTATTCGACAGCGCGGTAACGGTGGTATGCTCAACTCTGCGAGGTTGGGCGATTACCTCAATCGTTTTGTTTGTAATCGAGGCGGTACTCAACAGAAGCGCGTTGCTGTCACAGTTTAATTTTATCCATTATCCCGTGTGGCTGGCGTTGGCGTTGGGCGCGATTATGTTCTTGGCGGCAATATGCGTCGCGCTGATTAAGCCCTTCGCATTTATGCTGAAAACACCAGCACAGCTCAACTCAAAATACGATATTTAACCCTATTGTCGGGCAAAAGGAATAAGCGATTATGATTAATATCAGACCATATCAGGCTAAGGACAAGGAAAATTGCAGAAAAATCTGCGCTGAAACAGCCAACGGCTACGACGTGAGCAAGGAAAGCGTTCGCAAACTGTTGTGTTTGCTTTACAACGATTACTATACGGAGAACGAGCAAAGCACCTGCTTTGTTGCCGTTGACGATAACGACGAGGCAATCGGTTACGTTATCTGCGCTCCGAATTTTAAGCGGTTCGCTAAGGACTACAAGCCTTACCTTAAGCAAGCGGCGCGAATCAACTTCCTTCACGGCGTAATCGGCAGACTTGGGCTTATCGTTCAGAGGAGCTATGCAAGGCATTATTCCGCACACCTGCACATAGATATTTTGGACGGCTATCAAAGGCAGGGCGTAGGCAGACGGCTGATTGACGCCCTATGCGCCAGACTTAAGGAGCTTAACGTCAACGGAGTATATCTAATGATGGGCGCAGGCAACGAAAAAGGAAAAAATTTCTATAACAAATACGGATTTAAGCTAATCGGCGGTTTGGCAGGTTCTATGACCTTCGCGTTAAAATTATCAGAATAAAGCTATGTTCAAAACAGTTAAAAAAGCATTTATCAAGAATTACGAGCAGGTGGATAACCCGTCGGTAAGATTCTCCTACGGCACCGTTGCAGGCGTTGCAGGTATTATTTCCAACACCGTACTGGTGGCTTTTAAGCTGCTGGTAGGCATAATCAGCAACAGTATTACCATAATCGCGGACGCGATTAACAACCTTTCGGACGCAGGCTCCTCGGTGGTGACAATAGTCGGTTTTAAGATTTCCCAAAAAGCACCTGATAAGGAACACCCCTTCGGTCACGCGCGGTATGAATACATAACCGCCTTAATCGTAGCCTTTTTGGTGTTCGCAATAGGCTTGTTACTGGGCTACAAGTCCGTTATAAAGGTAATTGAGGAGCCTATCCTCAACGTATCCGCAACAGGTATCGGCTGGTACACTTATGTCGTATTGGGTTTCGCCATACTGATGAAGATTTTGCAAATGCTCTTGTATAAGGACTTCGGCAAATCCATCAATTCGGAGGCTTTGAAGGCAAGCGGCGACGACAGCCGTAACGATATAATCAGTACCGTAGCCGCGCTTCTTTCCACGGCGATACTGCATATCTGGAACCTTAATTTGGACGGCTGTTTCGGTATAGCCATATCTTTGTTTATAATAATCAGCTCTCTCAAACTCATTAAGGATACCATCGATCCGCTGTTGGGCACACCGCCCGACAAGGCTTTTGTCCAAAAACTGACGGATAAGATAATGGAATACCCCGGCGTACTGGGTATCCACGACCTAATGATACATAACTACGGAGCGGCAAGCTGTTTCGTTATAGTCCACGTAGAGGTATCGGCAAAAGTGGACGTAATGCTCAGTCACGAGCTTATGGACACAATAGAAAGAGATTTCCGCAAGGACTTGGGGATAATTCTCAATATTCATATGGATCCTATCGTCATAGACGATCCCGAGGTCAATAGACTGCACGGAATAGTTTTCGGAGTGGTACACGGAGAATTGGGACTGGAGATGCACGATTTCAGAGTGGTAATAGGCGTCAAACACACTAACTTGCTATTCGACGTTGTAATACCGTTCGACAGCAAGGAAACCGAAGCCACCGTAATAGAAAAATGTCAGGAAAAGCTAAAGGACGAGGAGAAGGAATATCACTTCGTGCTTGAGGTTGACAGGAATTACGCATAACGTAACAGATTGCGAAAGGTATCGCACACGGACGACACGGTGGAGTACCAACCCGAAGTACCAACGCAAAGTACCTCACCAACGATACAGCGGAGTACCACTTTTAAGTAGAGCAAATAACGGAGCAGAGCAGTTAAACGGATAGTAAGAGCGTATCGGCACTAATCACAGCAAGCGAAAGCTAACCGACTGCATTACGCACAAGAGAAAAAAGCACAATTAACTAAGGAGTAATTATATGACGATGACCGACGTGACAGTTTTTTCAAGCATAATACTGGTATTGGAAATCGCACTGGCAATATGGATTGCGGCTTTTGTTATCAAAAAGGGCGCGTTACCAACCTCCAAGACCTGGCAGTATTTTGCGCCTGCGTTCGCAATTATTTTCAGTATCTACCTGTTTGCTTTGGGGTATCTTAAGTCGAACGTGGATTTTTTCGACGTAGCGGCGAGCATAACCGCGGCAATTCGTTCCTTTGGATTGGAAATCAAATCCGAATACGTAAGCGAGTTGTACGGTAAGTCGTGTTTGTTTGCGACGGTTTACGTTATAGCCTACGTCCTCGCGCTCTTATCCTCTCTCAATTTTATCTGCTCCTTCTTTGCAAGGAAAATCGGCAACGACCTTAAGCTGTACAGGCTTGTCGCGAAAAAATGCGACGTGCTTATAACCGATGAGGTAAGCGCACGTGCATACCGCAAAAGCTATTCCGCTTCGATTTTCTGGAGTGATGAGGTTTTGACCAAACAAAAGACGGAGGAGTATTACAAGGGAATGCCCTTCGTGAACGGACAGTTCAACGAGGATAATCTGGAAAAATTCTTCCACAGAAAAAAGGTCGGTTTCGTCAATTTCGTCTGTTTTGAGGTTTCGGAAGACAAGAAAGCGGCGGTTATTAAGGCTTATAGACAGTTTATCGAACAAAATCCCGATATGGCAAGCTGTACAAAGTTATGTATCGAGATTGACCTTAATCAGATAAACACCTACGAAAAGCTTTTGGAAAACACGGAGAACACCGCCGTCAAATGCGACGTAAGCTGTTTTAACCGATACGTTTTGTTGGCGCGTAGGTTCGAGATGGAACACCCGATTACCGCAGGACTGACCGATAAGCATTTGGATTATAAAAAGGGCGTTGTCCGCGACGGCGTATCGATTAACAGATTGTACGTTGGCTTTGGAAGAGTCAATCAGGAGCTTTATAGAATGTCGGTTATGAATAATCAGCTCGTAACCGCCGACGGCGATAAGGTCAAACCCTTTAACGTCGATTATTATGCCGCCGATACGGAGAAAATCGGAAAGTTTGACAGCAGACGGTTCAATCATTATATCAAACGTATCGACCGTTTCAAGCAGGGCGATCTTACCGATTATTTTGATATGCCCTACGATATTCCCAAGCCTGAATTTTGGAATGAAAACGTGGAATCGGAGAGTTTTTACAACAAACTGGCGGAATTATTATCGAAAAAAGGTGCCTATACGGAAATAATGGTATCCTTCGGCAGTGATTTTGACAACTTGGATATAGCCGCCAAAATTCTAGAAAAGCTCACCGAGGATAATGTTGACAACGTCAGAATTTTTGTCCGCCTTAAATACAAGAACCCCGAACTGGAAGAATTGCTTAACGACAAAAGACTCATTGTTTTCGGTGATAACGAGGAGGTTCTTTGCAACGATTACATAGTGGCTGAAAAGCTGACGGTAATGGCGGCAGGAAACAACGGACTGTACTTCTCAAAGGGAACGAAACACTTAGCGGAAGATTCTGAGGAAATGACCAAGTGGCGTAATCTGCCGCTTATCAAAAAGTATTCCAACATCTACGCCGCCATCAACCTTCGGGTTAAGCTTAACCTGATAGGTCTTGACCTTGTAACAAAGAAGCTTGACAATAGGCTGAAAAAACAGGATTTCTTCGACGTTTATTCGGACGGCAAGCAACCGAACGTATTTGCAGAGAGTTACGAACAGACCAATTTGGGTGAAAAATCGATATACAACCTTAGGGATAGCTTGGCTTTTCAAGAGCATTTGAGATGGAATGCTACCTATTTGTGTCACGGTTACGTGCCTTATCCCAAGAGCGAAATAACCTGCGTTATGAGATTAAAGAAGGACGGCGTTACTCTTGAACCTGCCTTCACAAAGGATAACGACGAAAAACGTACGCACGCTTGTTTAACCACGGCGGAGGGGTTAGACGCTTACCATAAGCACTTGGTGTCCTTGGCATATCCTACGTTAAAAGCGGACTCTGCGGATTATGAGCAAAAATTAACCGAGCTAAGCACCTTTAAGTACGATTATCAGTTTATGGATTCGATAATGGAAACGGCGGAAAAGATGGGCTGGTCGATAGTAAGGAAGAATTAACCGCTCATTTGCCGCAAGGAAAGCGGTGATTATAATTAGACAACATAACAAAAAGCCCTGCGTTACTCTATCTGTAACGCAGGGCTTTTATCATTTTATAAAAGTAAAATGTGCTTTATTTCTTGCGGAGCGGTTGACCTTGGCAAGCGATATTTTGATTAACGTACAATTGTAATCAAAAAAGCAAATAAGCTATCAACGGAAGATTTTGTCGTCAAAGGAAACGCAGTTTTGACCGTGTTTTTTCGCGTTATAAAGCTGAGCGTCGGCTTGGGTGATATAATCCGAGGACAGCGAGGATTTTTCCTGCAAACGCGCACAGCCTGCGGAAATCGTAATGCGGTCGAAAGCGGTCTGGTCGTCACGGGAAACGTAAGCGTCGAAAACCGATTGCTTAATGCCTCTGGCAATATCCAACAGCTCGTCGTCGGAGCAGTTGACGGCAAAAATCAAGAACTCCTCGCCGCCGAATCTAAACAGATATTTGGTTCTGGAGTCCAAAGCGTTCATAACCGCCTCGGACGCTTTTTTAAGTGCTACGTCACCCTGCGCGTGGTAATAGGTGTCGTTATATTTTTTGAAATTATCCAAGTCGTACATAATGACAGATACGGTTTTCACGTTGTCGTCGTCCTGTAAGATTTTGGTATAATCGGACATAGCGTTACGGCTCAAGGCTCCGGTTAGCTTATCCACGTAGGAAGAGCGGCGCAGAAAAAAGCCGCCGCAGAGCGTGAAAAGGCAAAGGCAAAGGCGCAGGCCGAAAAGGAAAAGTTAAAAGCCGCCGCCGACAAGTTGAAACAAAAAGCCGCGGAGAAGGCTCGTCTTCAAAAAGCTAAGGAAAGAGCCAAGGCAAAGGAAAAGGCTTTAGCCGCCAAGAAAAAAGAGGCGGAGCTTGCTAAGGCAAAGGCAGAAGCCGAAAGAGCGAAGAAAAAAGCTCTTGCCGAAAAGGAGAGAGCTAAGGAAGCGGCTCGGCTGAAAGCGGAAAAGGAACGGGAAAAGAAAAAACCGCGCGTATTCCGTCCCAGAGGGTACAAGCCCAATGACGACTAAGAAAGAATTTACACGGTACGTTTCACGTGCAATAACCTTTTTTTGCATAGCCTTCGCGATATGCTGTGTTGCGCTGTTAGCCTACGTTACGGCTACGCTTTTCGCAGGGAAGACGGTTTCGTTTTTCGGATATTCCCTTCACGTAGTGGTGACGGACAGTATGACACCCGAAATTAACGTGGACGACGTAGTTATAGCCAAAAAAACTTCTACCGAGGATATTAAGGTGGGCGACGACATAGTTTTTGTGTCCTCGGATCCGATGCTAAAGGGGAACACCGTAGTCCATAGAGTGGTCGGTATTAACGCCGACGGAAGTTTCAAAACCAGCGGCATAAAGACGGGAGCGACGGTTGATCCCTATCCAGCGACTAAGTTCATAGGCGTGGTTAAAAAGGTCAGCGGAGCGATAAGCGGCTTTATGGCGTTTACGGTCAAGTATAAAAACATAATTTTCGCAGTGCTGATGCTGGCAATCGTGGCGATAGCGGCTTCCGAAGTGGTGCGTATTGCGGTTATAAAACGCAAGGGTGCGCTTACGCAGGAAAGCGATGAAACGGATAGCAAGCCTACTCAAAAGTCGGACGAAGCCGCCTTAAGAGAGGAGCTTCGCCGTGAAATTATGCGCGAGCGAGGATTAACGGAAGCGACTCCTCAAGCAGAGAAAGAGGGGTTAGACGGCGTTGCGTTGGCTAATACGACAGCGAAAGGCACCGCAGATAATAGCATTACCGATAGTGATTCTATTTATAGTGTTATTTGTGACAAAACGACCGCGGACAAAACGACGGCGGATAACTCTGTAACGAGTCAAGCCGTTGCCGATAAAGAAGTCGATGGCTCGGCGTTTGAAAACGGTAAAACCGCGGACGAGGAAAGCGTTCAAAATAACGCAGACAGCGTTGAAAACAACGCATACAGCGTTAAAGACAACGAGAAAAACGGTAAAGACAACTCGGAAGAATAGTTATTCGTAACTATGGATAGAGCCTAGTGATTATTACTCATATTTAACTTCGCTGAGAACGGAAATTGATTACTCGCCGCAGACTGCGGAAGAAAACGGGAGGTAAAGGTTGTACAATTTTAAGGTAAAGGTAGCCGGTGCGCTGATAATTCTGGTACTTGCTGTTGCCGCGGTATGCGTCGGTTACAGTATTTTAAGCTACCGCGCCATCGAAAACCGTTACGAAAGCCTTTATCTGGACACCGCGATAACTATCCGCGATTATACTCAAGGGCAATTAAGCAATACCGCTCATACAAAGGACGATTATTCTCAAGCCGTCAATAGTGCGCAAAAATATCAATTCGACGATATATTGGTGCTTACCAACGACGGCGCGTTGATTTACGCTACCTCCGAGGGCTATGCAAAGGATTTTGTCAGTTCCTTGGGTGACGCGGCAGTCAGCTCCTTTACTGCTGAGAACGGCAGTGTTCTTGACGTTGAGATTAACGGCGAACGTCAGCTATTAATATTCGCTCCCACCGTAAAAAACGGTACGGAAAGGATTGCGACCGTTATATCCTATTCGGCTCACCAAAAGCTATTTTCCACTCAGCTGATAATGACGGTTTTGGAATGTGTGCTGGTGGTTTGCATAGTGCTTGCCTGCGGTTTCGCGCTTTCCGTTATCTACCGCAACCGTAACGAGTATTTGCCCAGAGTCAAGCCTATTAACAACTATGTTGTTACAATGTACGGCAACGGCTCGGTGATTACCGCTAACAGCCTATTTAAGGCGCAATTCGAGGTCAAAAGTATTAACGACGTATATGCCAACAAGGAGCTTTCTCTTTTGGAAGCACTGGAAAGTGGTTCTCCCTTGATTTGCAGGATACCCAACCGTGAGGGCGTGGTTAAACAGGTGGTTTTTTCCGCAGTTACCTCTAGACTGGGCTATAAGCTGGTCGGCTCGGATATGACCTTTATGCTTGACGATTACGACGCTATCAAGCTGATGCTTAGAAAACAGCCCGAAACAGGCTTGTGGAAAGAGGACGAGTTAATTGCAAAATGGAAGCAACTGCAAAAACGCGGCAACTTCACGGAGAGCCTTTTCGTTCAGATACGCGTTCGCAATATCGATTATTATAAGATTTTGTTCGGCGAGGAAAACGTAAGCCGCGGCACTAATTTGTTTGTGAAAAAACTCCGCGAGATGTTTGCCGATTACGGTGAGCTTTGCGCTCTAAGCACGGATAACGTGGCTTGCATTATTGACGACAAGGCAAAGCGCGACGGATTGCTGAAAGAAATAGTCAACATATCAGCGGAGCTTTCGCGCCCCGTGTCCATTGACGATAATATGCTCCAAATCGATACCCGTATCGGCATAGTTTTGTTAGACGCCGCCAATGCGGAGACGCCCTACGAGGCCGTACGAATCGCTGGCGAGAGAGCAGTCAAAAACGCAGGCGATAATCCGCAGATACATTTTTACATACTGCGCTCGGCGGTGCTTGACGCCAAAAAACACGACTTGGCTACCAAGGAAGGTATTATCGATATGATGACCTCGGGAGCGGTGGACGTTTGGTTCCAGCCCCAGTACGATATAGTGCAAAAAAAGGTTATCGGATTTGAGGCTCTTTTGCGTTTGGTGGGAGAGCGTTCTAAGGAAATCAACGTATTCGACTTTATCGCCGCCGCCGAAAAGAACGGTCAGATAGTCGAACTTGGAAAGCTGATTTACGAAAGAGCTATGGATTTCGCCACAATGACTCAAAAACTCGGCTTGTCCATTTCTATCAACGTATCTCCGATACAGCTGATGCAGTTAGGCTTCGTGGACGCTTTTTTGAACGCCTACAACGCCAGAAAACTGAAACCCGGTTCCATTGATATCGAAATTGTCGAAAGCACGTTTATCTATTCTCTTGACGAGGTAATACGCAAGCTGACGATTCTGAAAAACAACGGAATATTCACCCACGTTGACGACTTCGGCGTGGCGTATTCGTCAATGCTGTACTTGAAGCAGTTGCCTATTTCCACCATCAAAATCGACAAGGCTTTTATCGACGGCATAGTGGAGAGCAACGCAAGTTATTCTATAGTCAAAAACATAGTCAATATCTGCCGCGATTTGGGCTTGGGCTGTATAGCCGAGGGTGTAGAAACGGACGAACAGGTGGCAAAACTTCATCAAATGGGCTGTGTAATTATACAGGGCTTTTGGATGAGTTCCGCTCTCCCCAAAGAGAAGGCATACGAATTTATAAAGGAGAAAAACCAATGAGTGCCGTTATTTCCGCGCTAGGTCAAACCGAAAATATACTGTTTACCATTTTAAGCGTGTTGGGAGCGTTACTGCTGACCGTTTACCTGATTTTGCGCACGAGAAGAGAGCGCAAATATTACCGCACCAACGTAGGGGAGCGCGGAGTTTTACCTGCGGAAGGCTTCCGTAAATTCTTAGCCGATACGGTAAACACGGCTACTAAGCGCACGAAATTCACCCTTTATCAAATCGATATAAGACAGTACGACACGTTAATCAGAGCAATAGGCACCGAGCAATACGCCAATTTGGTCAAGGAGCAGTGCGACGCATTGCAGAAGATTCAGCCTTGGGGCGTGGTGCTTGGTATGAAAAAACAGGACAGTATCCTTATGCTTATCAAGGGCGATTCCACGGACGCGGAGACCACCAGTCAGCTCGTTATCACCAATCTGGCGAAAACCTATACTCTATCACACGGTATGAGCGTGGAAATTCAAGTAAACGTAGCGGCAGAGCAATTCCCCGAGGCAGGCACAAGCGCAGAGGATTTGTTCAAAAATTTGGAAATTACAATGGTTGTTTCCCGTCGTAAGGGAGCTAACCGTTTCGCTCTTTATACCCCCCAGTTCGGCAACGCTGAGACAGAGGAGTACCGCTATTATCAGGAAATCCGCGAGGCTATCAAGGCTAAGGAATTTAACCTGTACTATCAGCCGATAATTGATACCAACAATATGTCCGTTGTGTCCGGCGAAACTCTTTTGAGATGGATGCACCGCACCAAGGGCGTGTTGGCTCCTGCCAGTTTCCTTTACGTTATGGAGCAGACGGGCGACATCAACTGGGTAGGCGAGTGGTGTTTCGAGCAGTTGGTTCAGCAAAGTATAGTGTGGGATAACAACTACGAGCAAAAATTCGATATAGCTTTCAACCTTTCGGAAAGACAGCTGCTTAACACGGAGCTTGCGGACGAATTCAAGAAAATCATTCGTAGGTATAAGGGCAACCAAACCCGTATTCTGCTGAAAATTTCCGATATGACTCTTTATCAAAGCTCGGAAATCGCACGTAAGAACTTGGACAGCCTGTTCGCGTTCGGTTTCAAAATCTGTCTTGCGGGCTTCGGAACCACGTTCACCTCGCCGACCGCGTTGGAACAGCTTCCTATCAACCAAATCAAAATTGCTAAATCCTTCTGGTCAAAGGCGGACGATTCTACAATAGTGTCCAACACGATTACGCTGCTTATAGCGTACGCCGAGGAAAAGGGCTTGAAAATCGTCGCCGAAGGCGTTGAGGACAAGTCGGAAATAGACTTTTTAAGACGGCACGGCATCAACTATATGCAGGGCTACGCGTTCAGCCGCCCCAAGGACCCCAAGGATTTTATCGCAGACGTAGTGCTTACGCCTTGGTCGGAAGACCTGAAATAGCCCATAATCGGGGATTTTTGCGCCGAAATGCAGTAATATCATTAACAAATGCTTAAATTTCAATTACAATTAAAAGCGATAGTTGACTTCCTCGCGCGCGTATGATATTATAATAACATCAAATCGGTTGCGGCAGGTATATGGTTTGCTTACCGTCAGCCCTCACAATTTAATTATGAAACTAGCAAACCTCTCAAAAGAGCGGGGCGCAAAGCCAAAGGGACTAAGTCGAAAGATATGTTAGCCTGGTTGCCATAATGAGTAATCGTTGTGGCTTTTTTATAAAAAGCCGTCGTAAGGGTATATGCAAAAGAAAGTAATTTTTACGATTATAATTTTGCTTATAGTGTGCGCCCTGCTCGCAGTAGGCGTAACCTTTGCGTATTACAGATTCGGCGAGTCGGGCTGGTCTCAGACTATATCCGCAACCAGCGTTGTTTTCAAGCTCAACGGTAAGCCTGTCGAAACTGTCACCAGTTACGATTTGGGCTTGGTTTCCCGCGGCAAGGAAGCCGATTTGGATTTCGAGGTCAGCATTAAGGCAAGTGCTTCGCAAGGCTCTGCGGCTTCGTTCTTCCTTTCTATATCCTTCGATGAGAATAACGCGGACGCCAACGAGCTGGCAAGAGCGGTGGAAGTTTACGCTTACCAAAACGGCGCCTACGAGTATATCGGTATGCTTGACAATATGGACGGCATAAGCGGTACCTTGATGGTCAATACCGAGCAGAACTTTTACTACAAGTTCGTCTATTCGCCTTCCGCGTCCGACTATTATGACGGCAAGAGTTTTTCTCTTATTTTAAGCGCAAGTTCCAGCGTCAACAGCGGTGAAAACGACTATTATTTCGTGTCCTCGTATGCAGGACTTATGAGAGCGGCTTCCGCAGGAGCGGCTCTTTCGGGTAAGACCTTGGTGCTTACCAACAACGTAACTTTAAGCTCCGATTTGGAGAATGACGGCGTTGTCAATTTTAATTATCCCGTCAGCCTTGACATTAACGGCAAAACTCTTTCCTTAGGACAGGGCACTTCCATTAACTTTACCTACGATACGGCAAGCAGACCTTCCGTTATTAACAGCAATCCCTCTCACGGCTCCATAGTCGGCGAGGGACGTGTGGTTTATAATTGTCCCACAGCGGCGGCGCAGGGCGACGTGGTTAGCATACAGGACAGCTTATCGGACAGCTATTCGCGCATAACCGTCAATAATGCGTCCTTTACGGCTGCCGCACAGCTTATGCAGGAAAAGCTCCACAAGTTTTCCGACAGAGTAATTATGGTAGGGGATACCGTTGACTTTACCCAGAATCTGAAATACTACTTTTCCGAGGTTTACGGCGCGGCGCGAGTGTATTCCATAGTTCCCCCCAGAATTGGCGGAGTGGACGATGAAAGCATTATCGAAAAATTGGACAATACCTACACCGCTTACCGCGTTAATCCTCTCTATAACGAGGAACTTACTTTAACTCAGCATCTTAATTTTGCTCTATATACCGCGGCAGGCTCTTCCGCTACGCTTAAAGCTCACTTAACGGTAAGAGGTACCGCTATGAGCGCGGTTGCAGCCTCCCTTTTGGCAGGCATACCCGACACCGTCAGCGGCTCTCTTTACCTTGCAGGACGTGACGCCGTGTCCAACAGTACGGTTACTTGGATTACCACAGGCAACCTGCTTAATTCCAACGGAGTATTCCTTCCCGAGGGGTATGCGGATTTGGACAGTTGGCAGGACGAAACAATGCGTATCGGCGTTATAGTTTATTGCGCAGGCGTATCGTATTCGGATTACAAAACCGTAACTATCAGGAAACTGACGGCGAAACAGCGCACGGATTTAGTCTACAATTATCAGCAGATTATAGTCGAACAGCTTGACACCGTTAAGGATTTTTACGGCAGTTACGTGGATTCCTCCTTAGCGCAGAAGACAGGCTTGTCGGATATCAATCTTTCCATAGCCAACGCCGCGCAGAACCGCAACAGTATCGGACAGGATTATCTTGAGATAATTCAAGGAGCGAACGTGGGCGACGCTATTAAGGTTGCTAACAAGCCCAACGTAGGCAGCAGTGTTTTAATTGACGTCAACATCGAGTTCGTCTATTCGGATTACAATACGGCAGGGGAAGTTGTCACAACCTCCTATACTCTTAGAAAAACGGTGGTTTTGGTAGGCTATACCGCATCCACCGAGCTAAGCGATCCCACTCCTATGCTTCAGCAGGACTTTGACGCCAACGCTTACGTTTCAGGCTCGGGCTACAGCTTTACCGCGCAGGGCTACACCGCAAGGGGTGCCAACGTGGACTACTTTGTAGCCGCTCCCTATAACGAGTACGTTTTCGTACAGAACGGCGTTTATACCGCAACCGTTTCAGGTCACTTCGCCTTAATTAACGGGGAATACGTTTTCTTTGACGCTACCTATGATTACGATGCGGTTAATTCCGCTTACGTCAGCGCAATCAGCGGCGATTTTATCGAGGTTGACGGTGTTTACTTGAACATTTCCGCTCAAAAAGCGGCAAATCAGATTTACGAGAGAGATTCGGTGATTACAATTCTGCCGTCCAAGGTTCCCGCCGTGCTGGAAACCGTTGTTTCCGTTACGGCTAAGCTGTGGGATACTATGGAAAACGGCGTTCCCGATTATCACGTGGACGCGTCCTCGGCGGAGCTTGTTTATTATCTCCACCTGACCGTCAACGGTATCTATCACAATACCGCCGCGGAAATCGAGGCGTTTAGTATTTATAACACGCTTATGCGTTACTACGACCTTAACGGCAACGGTTGGATTGAGGTTTCCGAGGCGCAGACCGAGTGGTTCACCGACGGTGTGCAGAACCTTGCCGCCGCTCTCAGTTCTCAAACGATTTTTTCAGGTGCCAACGCAAAAACTTTCTATTATGTGGATTTCAGCGACAACGACATATCCTCTACCAAGGGTTTGGAGTATTTTATCAACGCTCTAGGCTTCGACCTAAGCGGTAACTCCATAATCGACATCGGCAACCTCAACGCTTTGTATAATCTGCAATACGTTGATTTGGCGGAGAATCTTGTTTCGGATATTACGGATTTGGAGTACTTGGACAGTCTGGAAGTAATTGTACTTTCGGAAAATCCTTTGACCTCTATTAAGCCTATACGTTATCTTCCTTCCGTCAGTTACCTTGACCTGCGTAACTGCGAGAATATTACCAGTTTTGAATACCTTCAGAACTACGACAGCTTGCGCTTTGTCGATATAAGACAGGCTGACAGACGTGCTTCCACCTCGGACGAAACTGCTTACTATCTGTCCTTGGTCTATGATAACAACCGCGACAACGATATAGTGATTTACCGTGACCTTAGCAGTACCTGGACTCCCGATGATACAGAGGTCGTTGCGTCTAAGGTGCTTAACGAGATGGTCGCCATTAACGAGGTTTACACCACTCTCAATCTGCCTAATTACTATTATTACGAGTACACTGTCAACGGCACAGTTTACCGCAAAACCTATAACGTGGCGTGGACGACGTCGTTAGCGGACGAGGCGTTCCTGTCCTTTACTACAACCAACGGCAAGACTACGGGTTACACCATCAATACGCCTATCGTCAACCGTACGATTACCGTAAGAGTGACCGTAACCGACGTTGCCACCTCTCAGGGCGTATCCGTTGAACGTCCTTTCGTGCTTACCTTGCTCCAGTCGCAAGCCGCAGACGATATAGCGTATATCGAGACCGCCGCCAACGTATATGAGCTGGCGTCTGATGTGGTTCCCGATACCAATCTGCTTAACGTACTTTTCGGTATTTTCAATACCACAAGAACGGGTACGATTCTCTACGGCGGCAATACGTATTACGAAAAGAGCACCATAACGCAAGCAGAACTTTCAAGACAGGATACCAACAATCACGACGACGTATTCAAAGGCGCGGGCATTACCTCTTTGGTGGGCTTAAGACACTTTGCCAACGGCGTGCATTTTGATTTGGATTTAACCAACAATATTCTGGAGCCGAGCAGTATAGGCGAGCTGAGCTATATGACCAACGTGAAGGTAATTAAGCTTAACGGCGGCGATTACGATTATAGTCTTATATCCTCTTATACGGACGGCGAACCGACTCCGACAATCAGCGGATTGACAGGCTTGGAGGCGTTATACGTTTACGGCTGTCTTAATTTGGACGGCGATACCGCGCTTAACAGACTTTATCAGGTCTATCTCGCTAACCCCTTGGTGGAGATTTTTAAGGACGGCACTTCCAGTACCTCTCAATGGGATCCCTATGGGATACTTCATAAGTACACTTCCGATTTGCCCTCCGCATTCGTATTTATTAACCTTAACGATACCGAAAGTTATTATGAGGTGGGGCAGAATCACCACGTTTATAATTTTTACGGCGTTAAGGATATTGACTTCTCCCTTTCCACCTCGGATTCCAATTTAAGCGGTTTCTTTGCAGGCAACTTTATTCATAACGCAAACGGCGTTGTTTATCGCACGTTGGCAGGCTACACCGACACCGTTTACGACAAAACCTCATTAACGGGTAACGACGGCAGCGGCCGCGGTGACATAACCGCCGACCACTATATAGAACTTCGTGCGGAGTTTAACTACAGAATACTTGTAACCGATTATCCTCTAGCCGACGGTAACGTGGGCTTGGATACGATTTTCCCCGGACGTGATTTGCGCTCGGAAGTTATCGGTGCGCTTTCCGCATTGTTCGAGTCGGGGAGCGGCGAGGGTTATACGGTCAACGGTAATTACTATTATATAACAATGGCGACTATAGCCGCTTTGCCTTTAACCGATATATCCGTTGACGGTACTTTCAGCGATTCAGGCGAAAACGTGGTGCAGGGCTTGCAATATACCTCAATCACGGAGTTGAAATTCGACCGTGATACCAACCTTGGCGACGGCACCTATCTTTACAACATCGAAAAGCTGGTCATCGCTTTCTCGGGAATAGACTTCAGTAATATTTCCATCGATTTGCCTAATTTGGAAAAGATTTATATGGGACTTGTAGGCGGCGTAGTGGGCGGTACGATAGAAACTAACCGTTATGCTTTGCTTTACAACAATTCCGAGGCAACTCCAGTGTATAACCTCGCTCATTTTACTGGGTTGAAGGAGTTTGTGCTGATAGAGTCCAACTGCTTTAACTGGCAGGGGCTTACAGGCTTAATCGGCAAGGATATTTCCAAGCTGTACATCTATGCAACCAAAGGGAAAAACACGACTTTTTCCAACGGCAACGCAACGGCGTCCAGTACCGAAGCTATCGTAAGACAGATTTACACAGGAAGCAATGCCGCGAGTAAGGATTTCCGTATCGGTACTTTAGCCGATGAAAGCTCCACCGACAGCTACACAGGCGCAGGTTGGGTTACGTCCGCAAGCGGCGGTCTTACGTCCATAACGCAGGACGCGGTTAAGGAATACGGCGACTTTGTACCTCTTATCTCCGACTTAGGCGTTAAGCTGGACGGAACCTTGGCGGCAACCCTTTCCGAAATGATAATCACAGACGGCAAAACCATAACTCTGCCGTCCTCTACTTACGGCACCTATTACGGCACCAATAACGGAGACAGCAACGATTTTAACCGCCGTTTTGCCATTCAGTGGAAGATAATCGGCGTATCGACAGCGGACGCGACTCAGCTTTTCGGCATTAATGTGACGGCTACTGCGGTTACGGCGGAAGAGCTTGGACTCAGCGGCAAGACCACAGGTCTTACCTATTGCTACGTTCCCAATACAAGTTCGGGTTTCAGCGATATACAGCTGACTGTTGACAGTTACGCTTACGATTACTATCTTGTAATCAGCGGAACTTTGGGCGGCCCGTACATAGATTCCGAAGGCGTATCCTACGCTAACGGCGGATATTTTAACGACGAGGGCGGATTCGTTCAATTTGCCACGGCGGTTACGCCCCAAACTTTTGCGTACCCGATTTTGATTTACGGAACAAGCGCTCTTAGTTCTAAAACCGTGTCGATATCCTATTCGGCAACGCAGAACGGTTCGTCGGCAGGCACCGTGTCGGTAACAGGCGACTATTTTTATCAAAAAACCGTCAACGGTAAGACCGCTACCTACCTTTCCTACAGAGCGATTAAGGACCCGATGATGCGATTCAGACTTTTCACGGGTATCGCAACGCTTTCTTTCTTGTCGGCAGGGCAGGGCTACGACCTTAACGGCATTATGTTCTATCACGCAGACGGTTATATCGGCGTTCCGAAAATCACCTCGATTAGCGGAACTCCCACGTCAGGCACCCTTATGTTTGAAGGAAGTGCAGCTACGGATACCGCAGGTACGGCTATTGACTTCTCCGCTTTCGGCAAGAACGTATCGAAATCGTACAGTCTTAACCTAGACGGACTGGAGTATTTCCTCGGTTTATCCTCTCTTGACCTATCGGGCAACGACCTTAGAGATATATCGGCTTTGACAGACTTAGCGACTTACGATGGTAAGCACCTCTTCTATAACGGCACTGATACCGTCAGGAGCGGCTTGACTGCCGTCAATCTTTCCAATAACCTGATTTCCGACGTATCCTGCTTTGAGGAATGTAAGAGCTTGATTTCGGTTAATCTTAGCGGCAATCCTCTTATAACCATAAGTGACGGCGGTTTCGTTTTCGCTTCCTCGGTAGCCACGCTTACCACGCTTAATCTTGCTTCCTGTAAGGAACTTGCCGCCGCAGATTTTACCGCTCTTGCCGCCGCTTATTCGACTTACAAAACGGCTCACGGCGCGGCAGTCCTTTCCACGTTAAACCTCAACGACACCCAAGCGGTTTACGCCCCTGCGACCTTAACCGCTTTGGCAGTTGTTGCCGACAGCGTCAGCGGAAGTCTTAACGTAAGCTACGCAACGGCTGAAACCTCCGTTTTCACTAAGAGCGAAATCGAAGATTTCTTCGGAGATATCGGATATAACGATGTAAGCAATTACGCTTATACCTACATTAACAGCGGTTATCCTATAGCCAGCACGTTTGCAAGTGATTTAAGCATTACCCGTAACGCTTCCAGTACGAATTATACCTTATCGCTTTTGGCGGCTGATAATCTGCTGAACGATAACGTGGGCTTAAGCTCCTATTTGGGTACTATGGGTACGCTTACCACTCCGCTTATGATTACTCGCGTAGGCACACAATACGCCGCAAAATACGATATAACCTTATACGACACTAACAATTCCTCCGCAACGGTCAGCACCTCTGCGCCTATTGCGATTTATAACAAAACGCAGGAGTATCATTATTCCGATGAGTTTGACGACGGACTTTGGCTGTATCTTATCAAGCATTCCACTCTAAAGAGCAACGGCTCCGTAAGCTATTTTGACTACAGCCCCGTTGACGGCGAGGGAAAGCGCGTCACGTCTATGCGTATCAGTCCGACAGACATCGGCTTAAAGAGTCTTAAGGGTATCAATCTTTTGACGGCGGTTACTTCTTTGACAATCGGCTCCGCCACTACGTCCAATAATGCTATTACGGGCTTGTGGGATGGCAGTTTCAATTCCCTTACTTCTCTTACGGTAATCAATACCGCAATAACGGAGGAGTCCTTGTCCGCCTTAAGGTATGCGCCTAACCTCGTTACGCTTGACCTGTCCTTAACCGAAAGGATTGATTATAAGCGTTCGTTCAGCTATACCTTCAACTCCGTGAGCTACACCTCAACGGCGGCTGACATAATCCTTGATTACTGCAAAAGTTTGAAGAAAATCCGCATTAACGCGGTGAAGAGTGCCAATATGTACGCAGGCGCAACCGCTTATCAAAGCTATATTTCCTCCAGTGCCGCTTCAGGCTACCTCTTCGGTATTCTTCCTGCTTCCAACAGTAACGCCAAAAGACATTCGGCGTTCAACGTCACGGACGGCGGCTTGTCGGTATTCACGTCGTCGATTATAGCTAACGGCATCACCATCAGACATTCGCTTAGAGATTTCGACGCTTCAGGCACGGCAACGGCTAACGCGCTGTTCCTTGCCGCACAGAGCTTAGTTACCGAGAACGACTCGGCAATAGTAACCTCCGAAAGTATAGCGGCAGGATACGCCGCGTTGATTAACACCGCCAACGGCCGAGACGTTTTGCCTAACCAAATCAACCAGCTTGACGTGGAAAGTACGGGTATAATCTATTATCTGCCTGAATTTTTGAACGTCAACGGCGTAACGCTGACCTTCGAGTGGAGTATGAGCATCGGTAACGCGGATTACATACAGGATAACGTGTTCAACCTTACCACCGCAAACTTCAATCTTGAGGATTTGCCTGCGGATAATATTATTGCTATATCTTACGCACTCAAAAACGGCAATACAACGGTTTACAGCGGTACGAAAAATATTACCGTTGTTCCCAGTTCGGTGCCTGAGGTGTCTGGAAGTTCTAAACTGCCTACGTATTATTTGGAAGTTCCGGGCGATAACGGTAAGATGGTTTTGCGCCCTGCCGGCGATTACTTTATCAGCTCCCGTTTCCAGTTCTGGCTTTTCAACAATAAGTTCGCAAGCTCCTTATCCACCGTTACGTTCAGTAATTACCAGTCTTTGGGCGTAGCGGCAACGGCTATCGGAGCCTTGTATCTGCCTAACAGTGTAATGCTTAGTACCGATTCGATGGTAATCCCCAGCGAGGGTATCACCACACTGGCAGGTATCGAGCTTTTCGTCAACTTAAGAGAGTTTTCAATAGCAGGCGGCGCAATCGTATCCATAGACGAGCTTTCCAATATGCACCTTACCTCGTTTGCCTATTCTAACTCCTCATCTGCCGGCCGAAACTTCTTGATTCAGGACTTCACCCCCTTGCTTAACTCCAAGGATACTCTTACTTCCTTCTCCTATCACACAGGAGGTTACGTAGTCAATATCGACGATTTGGGATTCTTAAAGGAGTTCGGTTCACAGCTTACCACCATTACTATCGGTACGGACAAGAACTACATCGAGGGCTATAACCACACCGCTTCCTTCGAGTATCTCAAATACTGGTTTGCCGCCAACAGACCTCTTACTACCATAACCTATAACACAGTAGTTGCCACGGCAACGGACGACGATTGGCAAAAGGCGACGAGCCTATTCGACGAAATCGACTTTACGGGTTCAGGCTTAACCGAGATAAGCGTAGCGCGACTGGGCTTTTCGGCTAACGCTGTCAGCAATGCTTCGGGCATCACCGCGACGGTTCCGACCTATATCAACTTAGGCGGTAATTATTACCCCTTGAAGTGGAACAGTATGTCCGCTTTTGTTAACGTGTCCGATTTGATTTACAGCGGTTCGGCTTTCAGCTTCACCTTTGATGGGGCGGAATCCGCTACAGCAATTACTAACGGTATGGCATTAACCGCCGCTCAATACGCGGAACTATTAGAGGATCGTACATTTGTGCAGTCGCTTATATCCAATAGCGTAAGCGTCGGACAAACCATTACCCTTATCGACAAAGCAAGTAACTTGTCTTCCTTTGCGTATCTGCTTACGAGGATTGAGTTTGACGGTTATAGCTTTGAGAAATCCTTTATTCTTGACTTCAACGACAATCTTGTTTACAGACAGATTCTCGTTCCCTCCGCAAGCGGACACTTGTTCTTACCCACCCTGTATCAGGGCAGTGAATGCAGTTGGTTCTTGGCGGACGGACAGGGTGCGGCTATTCTTCCGCAAATCGGTATCGCGTCCTATAACGGCGTTACAATAGCTTCTCTTGATTTTGTAAACGGAGATAATAACAACGTCAATCGCTACTTCTTGGTTATCACCGCTCCGACAGCGGCGGTTTCCGGCGGTATTAATCTTATTTGCAGGGTTGGTTCTACGGATATATCCTACGTCCTGTACCACAGCTATACAGCCGCGGCGCAGAACGCAGCCTTTAACTCTGCTCACCCCACGGCAAATCAGCGCGATTACGTTATTCTGTATAACGCGGTTTCCTTTGACAGAATTAAGGCGAATTACGTTTCACAGTTAGACGCACTGCTGGCAAGCTGTACCGAGGCGTATAACTCCAACGATTATTCCGCCGCTAACTATGCTGTTATCGTAGGACTGTATAACGATGCTGTGGACGATATCGAGACCGCCGCCGAGCTTGCCAACGCATATTCAACCTTCAATCAGGCTTGCGCCGATATTAACGCTGTTGCGCATCAATACAGTGTATATCACAATATGTTAAGCAACGGCACGGGCGACGAGTTCGATACTATGACCTACGCCACCGCAGGAGATAGCGTCACGTTACCTTCGCAGGGCGATTACACCTTTACGTCCGAGGACGGCAACGCGATAATCGCTTGGATGGTCAACGGCGTTCGTTACGAGTTCGGAACTCAATTCACAATGCCCGCCGAAAGCGTTGTGATAGCACCTGTCTTTACCGTGAATTACGATTACTACTTCGTACCCGCAGGAAGTGAATCGTCCTATGCGACCTTGGGCTACTTGATGCAGGAAACCATTCATACGACTAACTCCGTAACCTACGATTACGTTATTGATCACGTGGTACTCTCCGACGCAGACTTGAGAAATACGTTGGAATACAGTATAGTAAGAACAATAAGTAATTCACATAATAACGATTATACGCTCGTCGGCTCCTACACCATAGAGAGTACGCTCAAAACGCTGACTACCCGTTCCGGCGCAACAGAGAATAAGACGATACACTCCGCAATGGGTATATATACTTTCTATTTCGACGCGGACAAGACCAATCCCAACAACTACATAATAGCGGAGAGGGGAACCTATCTGTTCACGCTGTCGGGCACTTACGGTGTGGCTTTGAGAACCTCCGACGCAACGGCGGGATATGCGACCAACGCCAACTGGAAGAAACCCGACCTGAACTTCGTAATGGAATACAGCCGTGAGTTGGGCGTTTATTACGCGACCTTCACCAGCGGCACTGCAATGGCTTCTAACGGCATTAAGGTTTGCGGCTATAACGTATCCCGTATCGGAATAGCAAGCTCGGCAATTGGCACTGACTTTATGTTGTCGGACGGCAACGGTACCACAACCAATATCACCAGCGGCTTGAGCAATAATACGCTGTACACCGTGTACTTCACGGATTTGGCATCGGTATTTAATAAGCCCAACGTGGCGAATTACGGCGGAAATGCGGTGGGCTTCACCTGTAGCACAGGCAACGTAGTGAAATACGCAACTCCCGGTATCGTAATCTGCGCCGGAACCTATGAGGACACCAAGTCCTTGATAACCTGCGACTTTAACGCCGCGCCCTAATACTGACTTATGAAAAAGAGATATACAGGAAAAATTTATATTATTCTGACCGCAGTGATGCTCACGTTCATCGCGTGTATCATCACGGGCGTAACCTACGCGGTCATTCAGCTGACGGCGGACGCTCATTTCGAGCTGGATTCAGCCACCAACTATTTTTCCTTTGCGCAGGGTGACGGCAGGTACTACGACGAAGACGTTTTAACAGACAACCAAACCACTAAAAGCTGGACGATTTACAACAATATAATCAATACGGTTTACTCCAATCCGAGATTCGACCTTTTGGTATTTACCGACGGCGATACGGGCGTAACGCTTGAGGGGGCAACCGCTACGGTGAAAACGGCGATAGGCGGCAAGTGTCACGTATTCCGCAACCTTGAGCATAACTCTCCTGCGGTAAGCGGTTCTATGACTGTGTCGGTAGCCCTGACAGGCGCAACCGCCGCCGAGAACGTACGGTGCGTAGTTCTGACTTCGTCAGAAAAAAATGTTTACGTATCCGACTTTTTCGAGCTGATGATGAACAACAGCGAGCAATACTATAACACCTATTACGAAAACGCATTCGGCGACTGGATTGACGGCGCAAGCGGTACTTACACAGTCAGCGGAACGGATATAACGATTGACGGCATAGGCGTGTTCGGATTTTATGATGAGGCAAACGAAACCACCACTACGGCGAACGCCTTGGTGGGAAATCTAAGCGCGGACAATACGGAGTTGACATTAGATTTTGACAGTCTTACCTTGTCCAACGGCACGACAATAGCAGGCAGTAATAAGTTCGTATTCACCCTGAAAGACGGCAACTACGTCAACGACGCCTACGGTATGCGGATTATACTGAACAACGGCGCGATTACCGTACAATATCTGCCTTATACCAATTACGACAGCTTCAAAAATCTGTATTTCCTTGACACGATAACGGTAAATAGTCCCTTTACGCTTAATATTCCCTGCCGTATCGATCTTCTTTATTCGCGCCTGATACTTAACGCGGAATTAAGCTTAAGCCACCATTACGGCGGTTCCTTCGCCATATCCGCGATACCCTCCGACGTGAGCCCTATCGATAACGAAAATCACAATTTGATTATCGATTGTCCGAGAGCGTATTACTTTACAGGCTCCGCAAACGATACCGATTACGGTGTTCAGGCACTCGTTACAACACCTGCCAATTTGATAAAGCATAGCGACTGCATTGACTTCACTCTTCCCGAAAACGCACAGCTTTTGGCTTCACTTATCGCCGATGCCAAGGAGTATATTCTCGGTTATCTGCCGAATTTCGCCTTCAACGACCTGATTTTCCCTCTCAAATATCAAAGCTACGGCGTAACCTATTCCTACGTTTCGGATAACGAAACGGCTTTGGACAACGTAGGCAACGTCACGAGAGGGAACGACAACGCCACCGCCAACATTTCGGTAACTGTATCCTTTAACGGCGAAGAGCAGGGGACGGCGGTTACGAAAGCCATATTGATTGCAGGAACCGACGAGGATTCAAAAATAGAATTTTTAACCGAAATGCTTCGGACGTTCGTTTACCGTTCGGCTACGGTAACCGACGGTCATTATTACCTTGACCGCAACGTGGAATTGTGGAATAATCTGCGCACCCTGTGTTCTGCCGAGGACGGTATCGACGTGGAAAGCCGTTTCCTGCTGGAAAGCGGCAATTTGGGTATTTTTATTCAGTACACTTCGGGTGCTTCGTTGCTTACGGCAGAGGGAACCTCAGCGGAGTTCGATTTTACTGCGGATACCGTAACACTGTACTCGGGCAATACAACCTCGGCGGCGTTGAGCTTCTCCGCGGTGCAAAGCATTTATTTTGAAATTCCCTCGTTTATAACCGAGGGCGGAGAAAACGTCATCACCTTAAGACACGGTTACACCGATAACGCTTACACCCTAAGCAATGGCTTTTCCGTCTATCTCAGAGAGATGACCTTTGCGGAAAAAACCGCATATTTGGAGCGTTACGTGGAAACGCTGTATCTAACGGGAGCTAACGTGACTTCGGAGATAATTCAGCTAGGTACGGACGGCTTCTATTACGGTGCTTTGGCAGGCGGCAATAGGATAATCAATTCCAAATTGGGTGCCACCTCGGCAACCTATAATATTTACCTAATGAGCGATTCCGACTTTGTGGCGTACGGACAGGGTACTCCGCTTGCCGACCTTACTTCCTTGGTGGACAAAACCTCATCCTTCACCATTAGCGACGGAACCATATCCTCAGGCGCGATTACCGTTCCTGACGGACAGACGCTGGTGATGACCGTTAAATTCGTTTTCGACACGGACGTGCTTGCGGAAAGCGAATACACGGCTCACCGCGAGGTTATTCTCCCGGGCGCAGGCATCGGCGGAACGGACTACACCCAGTACACAAGCGGCAACACCTTTTCCGCTTACTTCGAGTCGCTGACGGACGGCCGTCTGATAGACAGCACGGCAGACCAAGGTGCGACCTTGGGTAACGCCAACCGTTTTATGCCCTTCGAGGCAGGTATTTTACTGGAAATGAGAATTGTCAATACCGCGGCGGTAATTAACGACGACGGTAACGGTTTTTGCTCTCTTGTGTATAACTCAAACGGCAATTACTACCAGATTGCCATAGATACCGATGAGATACCCTCCCGTAATACAGCGGTTCAGCTTTACGTCAGGTTCTACCTTGACAACGGTCAAGGCACCCAAACGGATATAAGCACCCAGTATTACTCCTTCGTAATCCCCGGAATCTATAAGCAGGAGCGTGACGTGACCTCTGCGGCGATTTATGCCAGAATGCTGGAGGTTTACGATACCTATAACGGAGTGTATCTTCTAGTGGACGGAGCCAACGCGGAAATCCCGCTTTTCGACTGTTCCTTGACAACGCTGACGGGAATTACCGCCGCGGATACGGTTAGCCTTGACGGAATACAGCTTTTAACCAACACTGCGGAAATGCGTTTCGACGGTATAAAAGTAGCTTCCTTGGCTCCATTCGCGGAGTTCAGTACCTATAATTTAACAACCTTGAGTCTTGACGGTTGCTCCATTACGGACGCGATTTTGTCCGAAAAGAAGAACGGCACGCCATATCTTTACCACCTTAATCAGCTGAACTCTATCGATTTGGATAACAATTCCGTTACAGGTCTTACCGCCGACAACGGCAGTGCGTATCTCTACCGTACCGTTACCGAGCTTTCCTTGGCGGAACAGCGTAATAACGGCGTGAGATGCTTAACCGCAATTGACGGAGTCAATAAGCTGATCGGATTGAGAGTATTCGACGTTTCGGGCAACGCGGTAGCCTGCTTTGACGCCTTGGTGGACTGTGATAATCTTACTGAAGTTACCTTAGACGATAACGCGGCGGAGGAATTCGGTAATAAGACGGCAGGCGACAGTCTTATCTATTACGGCTCCGCAGGCAAAATCAATATACCCGTTTACGTTGCTTTGTCCGACAAGGGCGTTACCATTAACGGTGATACCGCAACCCTCTTTACCGCCGAGGAAAGGCTATGCGCTTTGAGCGTCAACGCAATATACGTATTTACCACGCAATTCGGCAAAATACGTTTTCCGTCCAGAAGCTACGTCACCACCACGGGCGGCTCCACTTATTACGCGGTTACAACCGATTATCTGTTGCTGAATAATCAGGCAATCAACTTTACGACAGAAACTATTGACAGCGAAAGAGTAGAGCATACCGCAACGCTGACTGACGGCGACAGCGTTTACGCAATAGCGTCGATGACCGTTAATTCAACCACTGTTTACAAAAGATTCTCCTTTACGTTCAAGGAGGTAACTGAATGATGAAGAGTAAGAGTATTTTCACGTTATCGATAATTATGCTGGTATTGTCCGTTACGGCGGCGATTACCTGCGCCGTTGCTTGGTTTGCAGGGGATTTGGGATCAAGCAGTGATACTCTTATCATATATTCAGGCGATATTGCCTTGAACGTAGGCGTTTACCGCGGTATAGACTACAACAAGGACGGCGTATTAGACGACGCGGTGGACGGCAGCGGCGAGCAGGTGAGAGCGCAGGCTGTCTATAACCACGCAACGGATACCACTCTTCCGAAAAGCAACCGCGATGCGATTACGACATATATGTATTCGCCGATAGATAAGCAGTTGGGAGAGGAATACGACGAGTATATCGACGGAAGCAGTATCCTTTTGAAAATCATCGTATCCAACCCCTCGGAAACACGTTTAGACGCGGTGATTTCCGTCAATTTTTCCGATCTAGGCAGTTATTTCTTTGGGAACAGCGGCAAAAGCGAGGCGGAAATCAACAGTATAATGGCGCAGTACACCGCTCGTATTATGTTCCGACTGGACGGCTTGACGGCGAGGGTTTACAGCTCAGGCAACGCAACGGACTCTTTCACGCAAGGCTATAACACGCTTGTTCGCAGTTCGGCGGCCGCGGACGTAGGTGAGGGCGTAACCCTAATCGAAAGCCTTAACGCTTATTCAAAAAACGCCTTTTATCTCAGCGAAATATCCTCGCAGGAGTCTTTTTTAAGCGGAATACGCGTTAACAGCGGCGAGCTTGTGGAACTGGATTTCAAGCTGACCTGTCTATCGACCGATGAGATATATAACAGCTATTCCGACTATTGGGATAACTATATCGCGGAACACACCGAGTTAAGCGCGGCGGAAATTCAATATATAACGGATATGTATATGAAAGAATTGGCGTTTATCGTTTTTGACGAGGGCGACAACGTGCTTTCTCTTTCCTTCGATATCGACAAAATATACGTTTACGGTACTCAGGTTGCAAGGGAGGTGGGATAATGAAACACAATCTTAGACGGAGTTTGATATTATCCTTAATCGCTCTTTGCTTGGCAATACTGATAATTCCTTTGGAAATTTTGGGTTGGTTTGCCGCGCGGAAAAACGACGGAGTAAACGAATTTGAAATGGGCGTAGTTTCGGACAGCGAGGGCGGCGGCGTAATCAAGGTTACCTTCCCGAACGGTTCCGCCTACGGCGGTTTTGATATGTCGCTGTTACCGGGTGAGTACAGTACCCTGAAAATAACCGCAACCAACGGTTCGGGCGCAACGGAAACCTTTTCGCTGAATATTACGGAAATCAGAGTGACCTATCCTACGTCGGCGGCAGGCGGTTACAGCTACGGCGACGCAAAAATATTTTGCCCCGATTACTACGGCGCGAATAATGCTAATTACGACGTAACGTCGGTAATGAGCGAGGCGGTATTCAAAAAATTCGTTTCGCCTGTTACCAACGCGATAGAGTACGATATGTACTACGTTGAGGGCAATGACTTTGTCAGCGGCTATACCCCCAAGTATTTTACCTCATCGGCTAAGGCTACAGCGTCAGAGCTTATCTCTACCGTGGGCACTCCGTTGGTGCCCGTAGAGTCATATATTCCGATTTCTTTGGCAAAAAGTTTGGCGACTGACGTGTCGGGTAATAACGGCAGTAAGGTTATCGCAGATGGCGTGACTGTGAACGCAGACGGCACCGTAACCTTGGAAAACGGCAAATCTCTGGATTTGTACCTGACGTTTTACTTTGATCCTGCGAAATATGTAACCGCTGATATCGGCACGGCTGAAGAGCCTAACGAATTGACCTTGAGAAACTCCAATCCGTATTCCGCACAAAAATACGAAATCAGCTTGGATTTTGTAACGCGCTAAGGGATAATCAATCAAAACGCCGCAATAATTAGGAAAAAGTCAAATTAATTTCCGATAGCTATTGAAAGTAGCTAATGTTTTTTGTTATAATATAAGGTAATTTAAGAGAGTTCAAAGGGGACGTGCAGGGGAGTAGGTATGGAAGTTACGGAAAGAATTACAATTCTAATAGTTGACGACGTCAAAATTCACCGTATGCTTTTAAGGCGTATTTTTGAGAATATGTATGACGTTGACGAGGCTGAAAACGGTGAAGAAGCCCTTAAGCTAATGCGCGAAAAGGACTATTTTACCATTGTCTTGGATCTTTCTATGCCCGTAATGAACGGTTTTGACCTTCTGAAAATAATGCGCAACGAGGATAAGCTCAAGGATATTCCCGTGGTGGTCGTCACAGCAAGCGATGATGAGCAAAGTCAGGTAGAGGCATTTGACTTAGGTGCTTTGGACGTAATTTTCAAGCCCTTTAATACCCGTATCGTTATGGCGCGTGTCAAAAGCGTTATCGACAACCGAATCGCCAGCGATATTTCCCATAAGGCGGAGCTGCTTAGATTGAAATTCGAGCAGCAGCAGCGCGAATTGGAAAAACTGCGCTTCGACAGTTTGACAGGACTATTCAAAAGACGTTATTTCTTCAGCGAGATTCGCAGAATTCTTGTAGAAAACCCTAACAAAAAGTATGTGATATGGCGGTTTGATATAGACCGCTTTAAGGTATTTAACGACGTTTTCGGCGAGATTGAGGGCGATAAGCTTTTAGCATATATAGGCCGTAACCTTAAGGGCGTAACACACGATACCTTTATTACTTC
>CAYJBY010000010.1:0-43480 GCA_964368645.1 uncultured Christensenellaceae bacterium | reverse complement strand
TTGTTTTCGATTTTTCTGTTAAGGCCGGATATTACGAGATAGACGACCTTACTATCGATACCAGCGTTATGTGCGACAGGGCGTTGCTTGCGCTGAAGTCCGTCAAGGGCGTTGCGGGGCAGAAGACAGGCTGTTACGATAACTCTTTGCGGCAAAAGCTCTTTGACGAGCAGACTTTGCTGTCCGAGATTAACACCGCGTTCGAGCAGGAGCAGTTTCACGTTTGGTTCCAACCGCAGTACGATTATGCGGAGGGTACGATGATAGGAGCGGAAGCGTTGGTGCGTTGGGTTCACCCCACAAGAGGCGTTTTGCCCCCTATCGGCTTTATCCCCATAATGGAAAAAAACGGCGACATAACCAGACTGGACGAGTACGTTTGGGAGCATTGCTGTCGTCACTTGAGAAAGTGGCTTGCCATCTGCCGCCGTAATAACGTAACTCCGCCGCCGCTTTCCGTCAACATTTCCCGTGCCGATATGCTCCGTCCCGATTTGGCGGATTTTATAGTAGAACTGACAAAGCGATACGATATTCCCCATAACTATCTCAATCTGGAGATTACCGAAAGCGTTTATATGGACGACACCGACCTGCTGATAGAAACGGTTGAAAAGCTCCGCAGTCACTGTTTTTTAATCGAAATGGACGATTTCGGAGCAGGTTATTCTTCCTTAAGTATCTTGAAAGACGTTACCGTAGATATACTTAAGTTGGACAAGAGCTTCGTCAGCGGCGCACAGCTTTCCGCAAGGGGCGGCAGTATTCTTAATTCGGTTATCCGTATGTCCAGAATGCTTAACCTTTCGGTTATTGCCGAGGGTGTGGAAACCAAGGTTCAGGCGGATTTTCTCAAGAGTATCGGCTGTGTCAATATGCAAGGCTTTTTGTTCGCAAAGGCAATGCCTGCGGACAAGTTCGAGCCGCTGTACATAGGTGCTTCTCTCGGCTGTAAGCTGGAACCTGTTGAAAGCAACAATAACGAGTATATCGAATTACTGCTTAATCCGGCGAATCAAACCTCCGTATTATTCGATTGCTTTTTGGGCGGTACGGCTGTATTGGAGTATTACGACGGCAACGTGGAACTTTTACGCGCCAACGACAAGTATTTCCAAATGCTCAACACAACGAGAGCGGAGTACGCTCCTTGGATTACACATATACAGGATACCTTAGACAACGGCTACAGACAGTTGTTTTTGAATAAGCTGGAGCTTGCAATTAAGACTAAGGACGAGGTGCATTTTGAAAGCGATATCAAGCCTTTCGGTAAGGACGTTTCGCTGATTTGTCTTAGCGTCAGAATCCGTATGCTTTCAAAGACCGCCAATAGTTCGATGTTCTACCTAGTTATCGATAATATCACAGAGAAAAAGGAGTTGCGCGAGGCGCGAACCAAGCGTGACTTGGTTTTGCGTACCCTTTACAATGCCACTCCCTTCGGACTGCTGAGATTCAAGATAGACGAGGGCGGACTTAAGCTATTCAGCTATAACAAGACCGTTTGGAAATTGCTCCATTATAAGGGAGAGGAAGAGTTTGTGGAATCCGCGGCGTTTAAGGATATGTTTTCGGGCATATACGAGGAGGATCGCAGTGAATTCTTTATCAATATGCAGGCAGTAATCAACGGCGTTGACGGCGATGAGCGTGTGCTTGAGCACCGAGTGGTTTCCCGTGACGGGCAGTTGATTTGGCTTAGAGCAACGATTAAATTAATTATTATCGAATATTCCGAGCATTATCTTCAGTGTGCTTTCGAGGATATTACGAAATACAAAACCAAGGCGGAATGACGTCCGTAGCCGCAAAACGGACGTTTGTCGAGGACAAAAACTGATATTTAGTGGTATCTTAGTCTTCGCCTATACCGGTTTGCGTGTATAATGAATATATGATATGTCAATTACGATTAATTTGTCTAGACAGGGGGCGTAGATTGCTACGAAGGATTAATTATGTCAGTAGGTGACTTTGCATTACCGATATTTTCAATAATTATGCTGTTCTGTCTGTTGTTCAAAACAACAGGCAACAATATTCACGACAGAACCCTGCTTTTTTGGTACAAAATAAGCGTTCTTCTCAATATCTTTGCACTGCTATTCGATATTTTGGGGCGTCTTGACGGCTTTGACAAGCCTTGGTATCCCTTCTTCAATCAAGCAGGCAATTTCCTATTGTTCTTAGTCGGCGACCTGTTCGCTGCCGCACTGCTGATTTATATTACGCTGTACGTTTATAAGGAGAACCGCATAAGGCTGTGGGTTATTATTCTCTGCGGCACAATTATTTTCATTAAACTGATTTTGCTTGCATTAACGCCTACTTTCCATATAATGTACCACATTGACGAGAATAACGTATATCACCGTACCTATGGTTTTTATATTTCAATAGCAAGCTCTTCCATTATGCTTTTAACCGTTGCCGGTATAGCTATTGCTAATTTTAAGAAAATCAGACGGATAGACGCTATCACTTTCCTTTCCTTCTTTGTGTTCGAGGTCATAGCGATTATCCT
This sequence comes from uncultured Christensenellaceae bacterium, assembly GCA_964368645.1. GTDB lineage: Bacteria > Bacillota > Clostridia > Christensenellales > CAG-1252 > JAEDHM01. The sequence continues at coordinate 40,953 of CAYJBY010000010.1, read as the reverse complement.
TCAGGCGTTCGTCTATGGCAGTTCCTTGATTTACGAGGCAAGCTCTCTCGCTCTGCTCCTTCTTTTCCTTAACGTACAGGAGAGTCAAAGTATTATGGAGCGCGACCAGCTGATAGACATCAACGAGCACGACGCATTGACCAATCTTTTCAGCCTTAATAAGTTTAAGCTGATGTCGGCAAGCGAGTACAAAAAACTGAACTCCTGCGGCATAATCTATTATGACATTAATTTTTTGAAAAAGACCAACGACAACCTTGGACACAGCGTAGGCGATATTCTCATCCGTAACTGCGCGGATACGGTAAGGGCTATAACCGACGAGAACGTACACGCGTACCGTATAGGCGGCGATGAGCTTGTGGTTGTAATATGCAACACAAGCAAGGATAAGGTTGACGAGCTGGTGGAAAGATGGAAGGCGGCGTTGGCGCAGGTCAACAAGTATTCTGCCGTCACTTGCTCAATGGCTTACGGTACAGCTTGGGCTTCGGGAGATTTTTCGGTGGATAATCTGCTGAAAATCGCCGACGAGAAAATGTACGATATGAAGAAACAAATGAAAGCCCTCCGAGAGTAGGGTAGTTTTCCGTGGATTTTTTATTATAAAATAAGCGTATATTTGCTTTTCTAAAACCTCTTACTGCTATATAATTAAGGCATCAAACTAGCGTAGGTACTTTTATGATGCTTTTGTTGGCTGTTATATATCTGATTTTTATCTCGTTGGGCTTGCCCGACTCGCTTTTCGGCGCGGCTTGGCCGATTATGCACATAGATTTTAACGTAAACGAAAGTTTTGCCAGTATTTATATGATAATCACCGCAGTCGGTTCGGGCGGTATGAGCTTTTTCGCAGGTCCGATTATCCGCAAGTTCGGTACAGGTATAGTCACGGTCTTTTCTGTTATGCTGACCGCTGTCGGTATGCTGGTTATCGGCATTGCACCCCACATAGCGGTGGCAATAGTCGGTTCGATTATGATGGGCTTGGGCGCAGGTGCCATAGATACGGGACTTAACAGCTACGTTTCAAATCACTATAAGGCAAGTCATATGAACTGGCTTCACGCTTTTTGGGGTGTAGGAGTTACGCTCAGTCCGCTGATTATGAGCTTTTTCTTGGACAACGGCAATAACTGGAGAGGTGGCTATAACTGCGTTGCGTATATTCAGCTCGGAATAATGGCGGCGGCGGCTTTAGCCTTGCCGTTGTGGTTCAAGTTTGAAGGTTGTAAATTCAAAAAAACAAAGACGGACGTTGTACCTTCCGAAATCGATAAACCCGATAACTTAACCGATACCCCAAGTTTAACCGATACCTCCGCCGTAGAGCAGGAAAATATCGGCACCGCTTCGGACGCTACACTTTGCGAGCAAACCATTGCCGAGGGGACGGACGCGGTTACAGATAACGCGCAGGGGATTGAAGACCGAGACGGCGCGACCGCTACGGATAAAACGCAGGCGAGCAAGGACAACGACGACGCTAAATCGGCAGTTCCTGTCGCCGCGAAACAAAAACCCGCTATATTCAAGATTATCAAAATGCCCGGTGTGCTGTTTGCGATTTTGTCGCTGGGGTTTTATACGGGAATGGAATTTTTGATAGGCACTTGGGGCGCAAGCTATGCGGTCAACGTCAAGGCGGTTACCGCCGCCGTTGCGGCAAGATGGGTATCGCTTTATTACGGCGGTATTATGATAGGCAGGGTAATAAGCGGTTTTTTATCCTACAAATTCAACGACAAAATGCTAATCAGAATGGGTATTGTCGTAATGCTGGTTGGTATGGTTGTGTTTGCCTTGCCGATAGGCGCAAAAGCCCTTGTCGGACTGCTTTTAATCGGCATAGGCTTCGGACCGATTTTCCCTTCTACGATACACTCCGTACCCTTGCGTTTCGGCGCGGAATACTCTGCGGATATCACAGGTATTCAAATGGGCGGCGCATACCTTATCGGTTGGGCGGTTCAGTTAATATTCGGCTTTGTTGCGCCTAATACGACCTTCACCTTTATGCCGTACCTCTTAATCGCTTTGGCGGCCTGCGTCCTGATAACTGCGGAAATAACCAACAAAAAAACCGATAATCGGATAAAATCCGCTCTGTAACCGTTGACGTATCGGCAAATTTGATATGCTAGCCGCTGCAAAGGAAAACCGAACGTACTAGCGATAGCAATGGGAAATGGAACATACTAGCGATTGCAAAGGAAAACCGAGCGTACTAGCGATAGCAATGGGAAATGGAACATACTAGCGATAGCAATGGGAAATGGAACGTACTGTTTAATCCTTATGTAATATAAAAAGGTCGATTCACTACCGTATAATCGCATTGACGGAGAAGTAATCGACCTTTTTATATAGAAAAACGTATCGGATATGCGGTTTCTGCCGATATAACGCAGACGCTTTGCTTTTTTGATTATTCGTCCTGCTTTTTTCCGCAATATTTACAGAAAACCGAGTTGCCGTCTATAAGCTGTCCGCAGTATTTGCAGTAAATTTTGTTTTCGACTGAGCTTTCCGCGTTTGCCTCGTTAATAGCGTCAACGGAGTTTTTAACCGCTTCCTTTTGTATGCTCAGCATTTTTTCGATATTTTCCTGCTGTAACTCCAGCATAGTGGAGGTTTGAGTAACGGACAGCTTCATCATTCCGGGAATAACGAAACTGAAGAATACCAGATAAAAGGACGCAAAACCGCATATACCGCCGATTACGGTAAACGCAATACTAACGCCGAAGGGGAGAAGTTGGGATTTGCTGACCAAGGAGGGCAGTCCCAAACCTAAAAACAACGCGGTCATAGCCAAGGCGGTTAAACAGCATATACGCATTACTTTCAGCTTTTGCTTGTTCTTGTCGGTACTCATAACTATTACTCCTTTTTGTGTTATTATATCAAGGTTTTCGGATAATATCAACGATTCATTGTTACATTAGGTTTTTCGTTGTAATGAGTTTTCAAAATGACTGATAAGGTCATTTCTATGAAAACAAGGAATAACGATTACGTTTTTTTGATTATTTCTTAGTGTCTTAGCGTAAGCGTAAAAACGATATTAAGAAACTGTTATGCGGAAAGAGTTTTAACTGTTATAGCACATATCCTGCCGCTATACGCATATTAATCCGCTTGGGGCTTGGTTTTGCAAACCTTAACGTAATCCACCAGAAAGTCCGAATCGTATTCGCCGTCAGCTGTAACCTCGGTGGGAAAAACGGAATCGGAATTAGAAAAAATGCTAGAGCCTAACACGAAAGGACCAGCTCCTGCAACGCCGTTAGAACCGGGGATTTCCACCGACAAGAACAAGTAGCCGTTCTGATTCGATACGTTATTATTGTAATCTGTTTCCCACATTAGATTATCGTCGTAATAGAATTTGTAACCGTCCTCCTGCCAATCCAATGCGAAGGTGTGCCAGTCGTTATAGATATTGATTTTCAAATTCTTGTTGGTTAAGGAACTTAAAGTGCTTAGCCAAGTGGTATTGATGTAATTCTTGTCGTAGTCACCGATATGAATCGCGCTTTGATACGTGCCTTCCTCTCCTGAACCGACTGTGTAATAGGGTGACTCAAAGATATCGATTTCCGAACCGGAAATTTTTGCGTCTGTGGATTTTGCGCCCATCTTGTTGCTCATAAGCCAGTACGCCGCCCAAATACCGGTGGCGCGGGGCAGGAAAACTCTGCATTCGTAATAGCCGTAAGTGCGTTCAAAGTTATTACAGGTATCAATCGCTCCCGTGTAATATTTACCGTCGATAAGACTGGTGCGGATAATGAGCTTGCCGTCTCGTGTAAATACCTGCGCCTTATCCCAGTAACCGCCTTTTCTCACGCCGTCCGCATTTTCCCAACCGCTATCCGAGTCGGTTTTTTGAGTATATACGTTCCAAACAGAGGTATCCAAGCTATCAAAATCGTCAAAGAATAACACGTTTCCGTCCGTAACCTCTTGGCTTTTGGGGGCAGGGGTACAACCGCATAAGGCTAGAATTGCGGTAACTAAAAATATGCAGATAACAATCAATATTTTTCTCATAAAATTCCTTCCGTTACTATTAATTATATCAATTCCAAGCGGTAATTTTTGCGATTACTTAAGCCGTTATTTTGACGTTTTCAAAAGTTCGGCATAATCGGGGATTTTGTGAAAGGTGATATAGTTTGAATTATGGTATGAATCCGCGCCGTTTAGTGCCGTTCTTGAAACGAAGTAAATATCTTTGCCGACAATTATAAAGTCCACATACTGAAACGCTGCCTTGTCGTCGCGTTCAGCCCAACCGTTGTCCTCGTAATTGAGTATGTCTCCGTTATCGCACCAAGACTCCAAGTCGCTGCTGCTTACCAGCGTCAAGACATTGCGCTGATTTGGGTTGCCGTTAGTTACCTTGTTGACAAGGGAGAGGTATTTATCGGTTGCCGCGTCGTAAATTATATCGAATTTCGTCATATTACCGATGAACTTAACAGGTTTTCCAACGCTTATCGTATTGTTTTCCTTATCGATATTGTGCATAACGGCTTTGCCGTAGGGCTCGTTGGAGCCTACCGTGTTATACCGCATAAAATTAACTAATTCGCCGTCGCGCTTTTGTACTATGTTTCCTTCCAACCAATCGGGATTATCGCCGCCTTGAACTGCACCGTCGAAATTTTTTGTGTATTTGATAAAGTTGCTGACAGTGTAGTTATCGGCGTTAAGTAAGTCCGCGTTGGCGTCTGCGGTGACAAAGCCTGCTCGATGTCCGCCGATAATCCAAGAACCGTACTCTATCGGGATATAAATTTTTCCGTCTGTAATCAGGACGGGATTTGGTGCCTTATGCACTCCGCCTGTAAGACGGTTTCCGCCCTTTAATACCATTGTCGGTTTTGACCAATTCTCTCCGTCAAGGGTTCTGCCCACAAGCAAATCTCCGCATTCCGTCGAAGTACCCACCATATAAAGTATATCGTTGACTACGAAAAGCTTGCCCCAACAGCAGGGATAAAGGTCGCACACAAAATTCCAGCTTTCGCCGTCATCGACAGAGCGGTAAATTTTGGTCAAATTCTGATTTCCGATGCCGTTTTCGTAAATATCGTGCGAAGCATAGAGGGTTCCGTCGGATAATCTGGCGATGGAAGGACTGCATAGATACTGTCCCGAATAATCAAACGTATCGTCGTTCTTTGAAAGATAGGCAATCACCGTTCCGGGAACTTCCTTATCGGCGTTTTCCGTTAGCGAAACGTCTGTGAGAGCTTTTGTTCCGTGCGGATTCACGTTCCAAGGTTCGTTATAATACACCTCGCGATTTTTTTTGTTTACCCAGTAGTTGGTTTGCCAAAGACCGACAAAGAGCAAGCCTATAATTACAACCAACAGTAACGATGCAATTATAACTATTCGCATTGTTTTTTGATTCATTGCTATCCCTCCAATGCACAATTAATCTTATTATAGCGTTTTCGTTCTACTCGGTCAATAGCTGTATGTTTTAATAAGCGTTTATCTCCGCTTCTTTTAGCAAATGAATCTATCTTTAGGATTCATTAAAAATGAACTATTTGTCACGAACTATTACTTTTCACGCCTTAACAAATGATATTTTTATCTCTTAGGATATTCTGATATTGTCGTAATGCTGACAAGTCAAAGAGTCGAAAATTTGCGAAAAAGGGCGAAAGGGGATTATCCTGATAGGGTGGTATCGTATAAAAAAAGAAAAATCCAAACCCTTTATTTGAGATGACAGGATTCGGATTGATTTGGCTTATAAGGATAGGGGACTACCCTCGGAATTAAGCTATTAACTAAGCTTTTTTCTGGGATTGAAACTTGAAATACGAGCACTTATTTCATTTTTTACCTGCGGATAGTTGCGTTCAGGTATGGGAATTTTTATGCCTGAAATCATTTCCAGTTCAAAACGGCGAATGGAGACGACATAATTGAGATTAACGAGATTGCCGCGGCGCAACGGATAAAAATAATCGGGCAGAAGTCTTTTGACTTCTTCGATGGATTGATTGCAACTGACGTTACGGTCAACGCATACGATTTCCGATTTGTTTCTGCGGCTGTCAACGTACAAGATGGTGGCAGGATCGATAAAAACTACTTGTGCGCCGCTTTTGACTTCTATGCGCGAACCGCCGATATGAAGGAGCAAAGTGCGGACGAAATCCACCGTATTCAGGTCGATTGCCAGAGCCTCGTTGCCGCCGTTCTCTTTTTGCACGTGAAAGTCGTAATGTAGGTTCTCAAGGAGAATTTTCGGTTTTCCGTTAAGATAAACGTACGTTACCGAAAAGAAAACCGTGGCAAAAACAGCGCTTTGTTCTGTACCCAGAACGTAATGCCCGAAGACCACCGCGCCGGAATCGCCGATTTTCTGCGCGGTACACTCTATATCGAGAATAGCGGATTTCACTTTGGGAATGCTGTCAAAATGTGCCCGTATCGCAACGTCGCCGATGAGCATCGGTTCTGCGGTGCAGATTAAGACGGAATCGCGGAAAAAACAGGAATACCACAATTCATAATCGCCCTCGGTGAAGGTTCTGTTTATGATTTGCAGGGTTAAAGCTTTTATTTCGTCAATATCGGTTAATTTCATTATCACTTCTCACTTTCTAACATTTTAGCATATCAATACATTTTCAGCAAGCAAAAATGTATTTTCGTCCTAAAAAAGCCGTCATTCGTCCAAATTGTTATTTGAGGTTTGATTTATTAATCTAAAAGTGTTAGCATATCTTCATACGCGCGGACGTGCGGCTATGCGTCCTTCGTGCGTTATTATGCTTAATATTGTACAGAAGGAGCCTTTATGAAAACAAAAGTGTTGTTAATTTTGACGTTGGTTTTGGTGATTGCCATCGGAGCGGTCGGTTTAACCGCCTGCAATGATAACGGTGACGAAAGCCCCGACACGTCAGTGAAAGAAAGATATCTGACTAGCAAAACCTTGACTTGGAAGGCTGAAGGTGAATACACTTTTTCGATTGCGATTGAGGATAGTGCTAACGATAGCTTTGTCGATTTCAGTTCCGCCGATTTCTTTATGACGGCGTTCAAAAATAGCGAATCTTCAGTTTCAATAAACGATTTTGAAGTGACAAAGACAGATTCTAAAACGCTTACGGCTTCGTTTTCTTCTCCTTTTGAGTCGCCGTTTGATTACACATTCTTTCTTGCAACGGATAAGGGTGTGACTAAAAACAATTATTCGGTGGGTGCGTTCTTGTACGTCACTATGTCGGAGCTTTTGGAAAACGTGACTGCAACGGGTGCTTACAGCGGCTCGGAGAAAACGGAAATCACCGTTGAAACTAATTCCGAATCCCCCTTTGCGGCAGAAATCAGCGAAAATCTTGTGACTTTCCCCGGCGGTTACGACTTCGATTATTCTATGGTGAGAGTAGATGACACTCACGCAAAGCTTACCGTGAACAATCCGCCCACAGATTTGACTGCGGCAGACGTATTAATCAAGCTAACCGCCGCCGCGTTCAACTGCGAGTTTGCCGAAGACGTGGAATTTTACGTTAGTTTCAAACAGCCCCGTGCTACCGTTATGCAGGATTCCGTAGTTTACGATGCAGATGCGAAAACTCTCACAATCGGTAATATAGCTATAGCGGCACCGTTTGTTGGCAAAGCAAACGGTCTTCAGCTGAAAGATAACACTTATGCGTCAATCGTTTCGCAGAGCTATGACGAGAACAGCAACAGTCATTCCGTGACTTTAAGCATCGTTCCCCACGAGACATACGGCGCGGAATATTCGTTAAGAGCGATTGAGCTTGACGTATTTATGAAAAACGGCGACGACGAGTTTACATACGAGTGCTATCCCTATCTGGCAAGCTGTACGGTAATCGGCGAGCTAACCACCGACGTAGAGGAAAACACCTTGAGTGCAACGCTGACGTTGGAGAACGGAACCTTTGCAGACGGCTTGACTTTGGGCGACTTCACAGTTAGCGGAGCAGAAGGACTTGAGAACTTCCGTCTTGTGTCCTGCGAGGGGAAAATCGCGGTGTTTGCGGCAGACTATTCCGAGGACTTTTTGAATAGCACGTTCCTTACAATCGGTTTTGCATCGGAAAAAATCAATGCGAATTTTGCCAATGACGAATACAGCGTGGTATTCTTCGTACCTCATTATTTTGACGGTCGCGACGTGGATTGGAAGGCTCTCGGAGCAGAACTCGGTGTATCACTGGCAGGTACGCTAGGCAGTGAAATCGGTTCCGCCGCCGTAAGTTTTGCATTGCCCTACGTTTACGAATACTTCGGTATCGATACTTCGGATCAGGCAATACAGGCGTTAAGCGACAAGATAAACAGCATTTCACAACAGATTTCATCGCTTTCTTACGAAATCAACCGCGTTGCAGGGTATATCGAAATCGGCACTGATAAGGTGCTTCTTCAGGACTATCAAAAGTACGAAACAAACCTCAGTACTTATATGAATACGTTGCTTAAAAATAACGACGTCCGTGCTTATGCCAACGCGCTGGGCGATATTCCCGACAACTATTCGCAGGAGGGTGAGGAAGGCTTTAACGCGTTTTACGGTTTTGTGACTTCTTTCTTTGCCGGTGATCCGAGCGCGTGCCCGAATAAAACGTACCTTATTGACCGTTATAATTACTACGTTGACGCAATTAACGGCGGACGCTACGTAATGGATATGTATAGCTTTTGCAGAAGGTACGACTCCGATTTTAACCGCGGCAAACCGCTTGAAAGAGTAGGTGCGATGCAGGTTTACAATTTCTGCCTTGGCAGAGTGAAGTACGTGCCGTTGCCCGACTACAGCGCGGTTGACGCGACTGCATTTATTGCGGCGGTTGACGCGAAAGTTCCCACAACGTATATTGCGGACGTAAGAAATTTAGGACAGATGATACTCAATACCTCCGCAGGTACCAACGCAGGAGTTATTGAAATGTACTTTAACGTACTTGACAGCACTTTCAATTTCCAGTCGGAAACCATTTCCGCGAAAAAAGCCTTCGTGGGAAAACTGCAATCAACGTACTTTTTGAATGCGTCGCTGGCACTTCAGTACTGTGACGCAACGGACGACGCTAACGGTTTGGTGCTTCGCAATCAAATCAAGGAAGTTGCCACGCATATCCAAAAGGTTTACGCGCAAATCGCCGTGATGGACGCACGCGCGGCTAAGGGTAACGACATCATTCTCGTATCAAATCAGGAAATATCCAAAACTTTGTTGAACATAAAGATTTCGGATGCACGAGGCTTGGGCAATGCAAGCCTGAAATCGTTGACAAAAGACGGTCATATCGCCATTTCTGCCGACACTTTGTCGCAGATGGCTCTTCGTGCGTCAAAATTGGGCGTGACGATGGCAAAAGAGCTTACTGACGCAGGGTTTACAAAGCCTAGAGCCAACAACGAAACAACAGGCGAGTACCTGTTTATCGGCAACCTCGCTTCCGATGAGGAAAAAGAGGAACGCTCAGGTTTTTCAACAGGTTGGGGCTCATTCAAAAACATATTCGGCGGTGATAGGTACTGGACTTACAAATTTCAGTTATTTACCGTTGCTTTGAAGCAAACGGGTACGAGCCCTGCCGTTGCGCTTGACAAGGAGCGGCTGTGGTACGGCACCGAGTATAACGATTGGTACGGCAATCCGTCGTCGGATTTTACTTATGATTACACTTGGATAGTCGCATTCAATACTCCGAAAGCATAGATAAAATGAAAAAGATTTGCTCCCTGATATTCGCAATGATAATGACAGCAGTTTTCTCACTGCTGTTGTTTTCGTGCGGCGATAATGGGGGCGGAGATTTCGCGGACGTTCCCGAAAAAGAGGAAACGACTACACTGCTTGTGTATATGTGCGCAAGCACTCTTGAAAGCGATTTCGGCTCGGCGACAAACAACATTGCGGAGCTGACTGCCGCGAATATAAGCCCGAACGTCAGTATTGCGGTACAGGCAGGCGGAACGACACGGTGGAAAAACGACTATCTTTCCGCTACCGTTACGGAACGATTTTCGATTGAGGACAAAGCAGTGAAGTCCTTAGACAGATTTCCCAAAGCGAATTTTGGGGCGGCTTCCACTCTTACAAGCTTCATAAAATGGGGCGTTGACAATTTCCCTGCGGACAATTACGGCATAGTTTTTTGGGATCACGGCGGTGGTTCGCTTAAGGGAGTCTGCTTTGACTCCCTGTTCGATTTTGATTCGCTGTCCTTGGCGGAGCTGAAAACAGGCTTGGAGTACGGCTCTTCGTATATCGGCAAAAAGTTTGAGTTTGTAGGGTTCGATGCCTGTTTGATGGCAAATTACGAGACTGCAAACGCAGTGTCGCCCTATGCAAAAACTATGCTTGCAAGCGAGGAAAACGAGCCTTCGGGCGGTTGGGATTATACAGTTCTCGCTGAAAATCTCGGCAAGGACAGCTTCTTTGACTCCGTTCTGAACTCATACGCGGCAAAATGCGAAAAAAGGAATAAGCAGACTTTCACATTGAGCGCAATCGACCTTGAAAAGTTTTCGGCGGTCAAAACCTCGTTCGGCGGTTTTTGTGAGGATATAAGTATTCTTCCGCTGGCGACAACGGTGCGAGCGGCAGGAAAAGCGACTTGTTTCGGCACCAATAAGCGTACCGTTTTTACCGACTTGATAGACTTGTCCGAGTTTGCCGCTGCTGTCGAGAACACCGAAGTCGGTGACGCGGTTGCAGACTGCGTGAATACGGTTTCGGGAGAATACCGCAAAACCGCAACAGGATTGAGCATTTATTTTCCACTCAACAGCGTTAAGGACGTGGGCAAATATTTAAGCGTCGGCAGTGATGAAAATTACAAATCGTTTTTGACCGCAAACTATACGGACACCACGGACAAGCAGATAGTCATAGTAAACGGCGGCAGTGACGATAACGGCAAGCTTAAAGTTCAATTGAGTTCCGACAGCGTCAAAAAGGTAACAAAAATCACTTACAAGCTATTCCGAATTCTGCAAACAGACGAGTTTATGGAGACGGTTTTCGGTATGGGCGAGGATACGGACGTCATTTTTGACGGCGCGAACGGATACACGGTTGCGTTTGAGGGGCGTTGGGTATCCTTCAACGGCAAATTCGTCAACTGCTCCGTGGAAGCGGATAATTCAGCCTTCACAGAATATTCGTCACCCGTCAAGGTCAACGGCGCGTTGTCCGAGATGCGGTTTGTGTTTGACAAACAGACGAGAAAGATTGAATTGCAGGGATATGCGCCGCTTGACGAGCAAGCGTCCGTAGTTGGACGGCTTAACGATTTTGCTGTAGGCGACCTGGTTACTTTGATGTATGACGAGAGGACGGAATACGAGAAAAACTTGATTGACGGCGACACGTTTGAGTTTTCGCCTACGACCACGTTGGAAATCGCGTATTTACCCGTTGGTTACTACCAGTATAATATGTTTTTCTACGACACCTACAATAACGAATATCGTTCGGACACTACCGTCGTTTACTTTGACGGCACTACCGTCAGAATAAACGCTATTACCTCGGACGAAACCGTTTACGATTGACGGCAAAAGGAGATAAAATGAAGAATCGCTTTTCTAAATTATTGATTTTGATTGTGGCGTTGGCACTCTGTGTCTGCGTTCTTGTTGCGTGCAACAATGACGAGGGCTGTGACGATTCACAGGATGATATGTTGATTGTATCAACGTCCTTGGACTGGAAAGAGGACGGTAATTACAGCGGACAAGTTGTTCTCGGCGAGGATAATTGTTTACTGCAAACTGATTTGGACAAGGACGATTTTACACTGTCGGTGTCAGGCGTATCCGCCTCGGAGGCAGATACCGCGCTGTCCGACTTCACGGTGACGGTAAAGGACAGCAAAACGGTTGAGTTTACCTTTAACACCCCGTATTCTCGTAATATCGATTTATCTTATATTCTTCTGTCGAAGTCGGGAGTATGCGGCGGCAATTCACAGTTCGGCGTAATCATTCTCATCAATCGTCCGCAAGTAGGGATTGAAAACCTGACCTGCGAAGGCACGCACGTCGGCTCGTCGGAAATCAAGGCAACGCTGGAACTTGAACGCGATGCGGCTTTTGCGCTGAATTTGAGCGAATCTATGTTTTCCGTTCCAGACGGCGTAGGCGAGGTGCTTGACGTTGACAGACTTTCCGACAAAAAAGCCAAGATTACCATCGGCAATATCCCCAAAAGTTTTTCTTCCGAGTACTTCTATATGCAGATTTCCTCAAGTAGCATTAATTCGCCTTATGCCGAGGACGTGTCTGTGGTTATCAACTATGTTCAACCGCAGATTTCGTTGTCGGACGTTACCTACAATGAGGAAACCCATATAGTTTCCGTCGGTAAGGCGTCGCTTCCCGATGGTATAAGCGGAGCGGAAAACGGAGTTACGGAATATGACGATTCAATGACGTCGATTGTTTCGCAGTCTTACTCGGCGAAGGACAATTATTATTCATTCTCTATGCAACTCAATGAAACCTCACTGTCAGTTTACGGCGAGAAAAACCTTTTGGAATTAGCGTATGCAAACGTGAAGCTGATTACGGAGAGCGAGACGTTTGACTATAAGCTCAATCCGTACATTGCCAAAGCAATGCTTATAGGAAACACCGAAATCGACATTGATAACGACATAATCGAAATATCCCTTAAGGTTATTTCGGGCAGCTTCAAGGAAGGACTTACGCTAGCTGATTTTTCAGTCGTCGGCAATGAAAACCTGACGAATTTCAAGCTTAAATACATTGACGACACAACGGCGGTTTTTTCCGCAGATTACACGTCGGCAATTGAGGAAGCAACGACCATAAGCATCAATTTGGATAATTCAAAAATCAACGCAAAGTACGGTGACGAGGATTATTCGGCGGTCATTTTTATTCAGCCATACAATGACGGCAGGGTGGACGTTGACGTTTCGTTCGGCAAGCTGCCGCAAATACTTATGGCAGGCGAAGGACAGCTTGTTTCTCGGCTTTCAAGCGGATTGCTGTTGCCTTACGTGTTCAATATACTGGATATCGACATAGAGGTCGCGAATGCGTCAGAATTAAAAAACACATTGCTTTCCTTGCAGACCGCTTTTGACGGACTTTCAGGGGCTGTAAAAGACAACGTGGCATTTTTGAAAGGGGAAGCCTATCAAACTCTGTTTGCGGATTATCTTAAAACGGCGGAAAACTTGCGGTATCTCACCAATGCAATTTTGAGCAAGGACGGCACCGCGGAGTATCTGTTAGCGGAGAGTGCGGCACAGACCGAAAACCTTAAAAACCACGCTTCCGTGCAGGCGTATTACGAGTGGCTGGAGGCAAAAGCCTCGTATGAAAAGTTTGAGGAATACGTCACGTCCTGCGGAGTGACAAGCTCACCGCTCGGAGATATGCGAGGGTTATACAACGCATACGTGCGTTTAATCGCCCAACACGGCAAATCGACGTTTGAAAAACTGTTTGAATCAACCTATTCTCACAACGCCGACGACGGCAATTACCTTGATGTGGAAATCGTATATTCGCTTTGCAACGGTAAAACACGTTATACCGAAGTGTATTCGCAAACCGCTGTCGCACAGGCGCAAAGAAACGGTTACGTTTCCGCGTTCGCTCAAAGTAACACAGAAAACGAGTATATAAACGCGGTAGTTGCGCTCGGCGAAAAACTGCTGTCCGACACAAATGAATTTGAAACCGACGTTTTATCGCTGTATTTCAACGCAATTGATTCCGTTTTTAACTTTTCAAGTCAGACTTTCCCCAAAAAGGACGCGTTTGTTTCTTATGCTTATGTAAATTATTTGCTCGGTGCGACCGTTGCGATTGAATACTGCGAGCTTGCAAATGCCACCGAGAGTTTGGCTAAACTGCGCGATCAATCCGCGTTGGTCATTGGTAAAATCTGCGAAAAATATCAAAAAGATATGGCGAAATTCGGAGGAAAAGACTTGCACGCGCTGGAAACCGCAAATCTAGACATTCTGCTTGTGCATCCCACGATGGTTTACAAAAATATGTTAAATCACAACTTTACAATGAAGAAGTTTTTTTACGAATCTCAGCTTTATCTTATGATGGGCATAGGCGTGAAATATCAGTACATTCAAACAATGATGAAGCGTGCGGCTGACAGAGGACTTAGCTTGGCGGAAGACCTCATAAGCGCAGGTTTCACAGGAGTAAATCACAGCGAAAACGGTTCGTCCGACTACATTTTTGCCTGTAACGGCGGATATAAGGTAGATGACGAGTATTTCCGAAACGCCCCGTATAAGGAAGTCGCTCAAAAGGTGCTCGAAAAAGGATATATTCTGGCTTCATATTTTACAACCGACCTTGTAATACAAAACGGAACGGACGCCCCCGTCGTTCGCCTTAACGAAACTTACGCCAAATGGTATGCCTGTAAACCCGCACCATTCAAAACCGATTTTGAGGGTAACGCGCAAGGTTTGTACGGTACAATTCTGACGTTCTCGTTTACAAAGGAAGTCGTTATATGGGAATGGGGCTTTTGACGACCACTTCCCGAAAACCCCAAGAATCAAACGGTAATCAGGTAGCCATATTCTCTCCAATGGCGCAAACAAGAGAGCTGGAACATTCTATGTAGTATAAAATGATGCTTGCGGCTATATTGTAAACCGCAAATAGCCCAAAATATCGGTATGTCAATATAATGTTGATACGCCGATATTTTTTTATATGGAATATAGTGTGATATTTGGAAACTGAACATAGTGTGATATTTGGAAACTGAACATAGTGTGATATTTGGGAACTGAACATAGTGTGATATTTGGGAATGGAATTTAGTGTGATAACAGCGGAAAGAAAATAAAAAAAACGTTCAAGCCGAACTGTTAAGATTCAAACTTGAACGCTATTGGTGGACAATAACGGACTCGAACCGCTGACCCTCTCCACGTCAAGAAGACGCTCTACCAACTGAGCTAATTGTCCACATCTCCGTTAGCATTATGATTTTAGCATAAGGTTTTATAATTTGCAAGGTTTTTTTAGCAAAAAATACAGTAATTTATAAAAACTTCACTGCGTAGCGAGCAGTATTAAGCGTTGCAAGGTGAACTTAAGGAAAAAAGGACAAGAGTTTTCAATAATTGCGTACATAAGTTAAGACTGTACGGCGAAAAACCGTTTTTCATTTCAAGATATGTGAAATCGTGCGCGAAAAGGACTGCTGTAAAGCAAAAAAAGAAGTCCTGAAAAAACGGGACTTCTGAAAAGAGCCATAACGTAATTACATACGTCCGTGGAGAAAAAGCCTTGTTTTCTGCCCACCGAATGTTGATCAACTGATTACATTATACATTAAAGCGAAAAGTTGTCAAGAGGGTTTTTATAAAAATTTTAATTGGAAAAAAATTCATAATATTAGGTCAATAAATCAAAGATAATTGCGTAACAATCCAAATAACACTTCAAAAAAGCAGAATTAAGCAGTAGGAGTGAAAGAGTACAGCAAACAAGGCGGTAAGTTGAAGATAATAAGCCGATAAAAGTACAAAAAACAACGTAAGAGTAAGAAAGTGCAAAATTTTGTGATAGGTGTAAAAACGTGTTAGTGGGAATTGTTTGAAATGCTAAAAGGGTGACAAAAGAAATAACACAAGGCAAAAGTAGAGCAGGATTTTGCGTTAAGGATAGAATTATGAGTTTGCGGAAATAGAATTATGTGTTAGCGAAAATCGTTTGAAATGACAAAGAGGGGAATGAAACTAGAAATCCCAAAAATCAAAAAAACAAAATTATGTGATGAGGTTTGAAGAAAAGCGGAAAAGGTTTGAAAGAGAAAATCGAAATTAGTTTGAGTTTATTAAAGTAAACTGATACAAAGAAATCGCAAATTGAACGAAAATCGGTGAAGTATTAAGAGTAAAAACAGGATAAAAACAGGGTTATAAAAATAAAACAATTAATAAATACAACGGAAAATCAATAATTATAATCTACGGGATAATCGGCGGACTCAGCGGACTCTTCATCATTGTTGATGACGGGCGTATTCGTCTCATCGGTATCAAGCTTCGGCTCCCAAAGTCTGAAGGTTACGATAATCGAAACTACAGCAGTAACCACGAACGCCATAATGCCGAGAACCAGAATCACCCAATATTCGGAGAGCCATTCCGAGTACTTTATGGCGCGTTTTGTACGGTAATACTGCTTTTTATCCTCCGGCGACAAAGTTTTGACATAAAACTCCTCCCTTTCATAGGGAGTCATTTTCGCCAAATCCGTCTTGGTAGGAACGGTATTTTCTTGGGATTGCACGCCGTTTTCAGCAGCCTTGAGTTTTGATTTTTTACCCATACAATTTACTATTATACTCCCAAAAAACAACTTTGTCAATAACCAGAAATTATTAGAGAAAAAGGGGACTTTTTTTGTTTTTCGATACTTAAACGATAACGGTGTTTTTTATAGGGTAGCTTCCCTTAATTGTGCCGTAAAGCGCGGTAGCTCTGAGATTGATACCCGTATTATCGATTCGCGCCAATACGTTGTCACCGGTCACAACCTCACCGCTTTCCGCCAGCAGGCTTAATAGGTCGCGCCGCTCTTTTTTTACCGCAAGCACGTTGTAATAAACAGGAGCCGCATCTGCCTCCGAATAGGCTTTTTCGGTAATATACAGTGCGGAATAGAGGAGTATTCGCTTTAAGCGTGAGGTTGTGTATCGCTTGGTGCTTATCGCGTTCAGCAACTCCGTATAACTGTAAGCGTCCGCCGCTTCCCTTTTGATACGATTTTCCAAGCCCTCGCTTACGTCCTCAAGCTCGGCAAGAGCCGCAACGTCAGCGGTTTTTAACCGATAAAGCAAAACGTCGGAAAAGTTCGGCGTGTTCTCCTCCGCAAGAAGCCGATAGGATTGTATAGGCACAGCCGTGCGAAACCGCGGTAAATCGCTTTTCGGCAGGTTCCGCAGAGCGGTTGCCGATAAAAAACCGTCCTTTCCGTCCTTGTAATTGCCGACTCGCTTGACCGTCACCGCTGATACGTTGCGATAGTTCAAAGCGGCGCGAAGATACTCTATCCCAAGAATATTGTTGGGAGAGGTCAGGTCGGGGAGGGTAATACCGTGTTTCGCGGCGTATTCAACTACCGCGTTGGCTCTCACCGATGGATAAGGCTTGCCCTTGTCCAATAGGTCGGCAATAATGGCTTTCAGCTCCGATTCTTCTGCGTTCATAAGCCGTGCCGCTTGCGACAAAAGCTCAATATCCCCGCACTCCGAGCCGAAGGAAAGCACGCAATCGCCGTGTATGGAGGAGAGTATTTTCACCGCTCCCTTGGCAAATCTTTCGGCACAGCCAGTGGCGTAGTGAACGGGAAGCTCCAACACGATGTCCGCGCCGTTTTCCACTGCCACCGCCGCTCGCTTATACTTGTTGCATAGCGCAGGTTCTCCGCTTTGGGTAAAGTCGCCGCTTAAGACGACGATAACCGCGTCTGCGCCGCCGCACAGCTTAAGACTTTGGGCAATATGGTAAATATGCCCGTTGTGCATTGGATTATATTCAGCAGTTATACCCACGAATTTCATTTTTTCACCTTAATTCCCTTGCAAAAAATGGTTGAAAGTAATATCATTATACAATGTTACCGTTATCATTGCAAAACGATAAACCGAAATAATTTTTTCTAAGGAGTCTATTATGTCTAAGTTACTTGAGAACATCAAAAAGAGAGCGATCGCTCTTAACAAGCATATCGTACTTGCCGAAGGCGAGGATCCCCGTATCATCAATGCGGCGGCTATCGTCACCAAGGAAAAAATCGCACGCGTAACCCTTTTGGGACGTGAGCAGGTTATCAAAGAGAAGTGCCCCGACGTATGTCTGGACGGTGTGGAAATTTTGGACTTTTCCGCATCCGACAAACAGGCAGAGTACGCGGAGCTGTTATTCCAGCTTCGTCAGGCTAAGGGTATGACCAAGGAGCAGGCGATGGATTTAGTCGCCAAGAACCCTCTGTTTTACGGCGCTTTAATGGTTAAGACAGGCGACGCCGACGGTATGGTCGCCGGCGCAATCAATTCCACCAGCAACGTGCTTCGCGCAGGCTTGCAGGTTATCAAGACCGCCAAGGGCATCAACACCGTTTCCAGTATCTTCCTGCTTGCTTTGCCCGAGGGCTCCAAGTACGGTCAGGACGGCGTAATGGTCTTCGGTGACTGCGGCGTTAATCCCGTTCCTACCATGGAACAGCTTGCGGATATCGCAATTGCCAGCGCACAGAGCGCGAAGAATATCGCTAATATCGATCCCAAGGTCGCAATGCTTTCCTTCTCCACTTTCGGCAGTGCCAAGCACGAGGTTGTTACCAAGGTGCAGGAAGCAACCGCAAAGGTTAGAGAGTTAGCTCCCGAATTGGCTGTTGACGGCGAATTGCAGTTTGACGCGGCGACAGTTCCCGAAGTAGCCGCCCTTAAGGCTCCCGGCAGTCCTGTTGCAGGCAAGGCAAACGTCTTTATATTCCCCGACTTACAGGCAGGCAATATCGGCTACAAAATCGCTCAAAGACTGGGCAACGCCGAAGCTTTCGGACCTATCTGTCAGGGCTTTGCGGCACCTGTGAACGACTTATCCCGTGGCTGTGTGGCTGAGGACGTAGTAGGCGTAGTTGCAATAACCGCGCTTCAGGCAGGCAACAAATAAGGAGATTGCAGATGAAAATTTTGGTTCTTAACGCAGGCAGCTCTTCCCTGAAATATCAGCTTATCGATATGACCGACGAAAGCGTCCTCGCAAAGGGCGTTTGCGAAAAGGTCACGGCTCAAGGCTCCTTCCTTACCCACAATAGGGCAGGCGTGAAATATACGATTAAGAGCGAGATGCCTACTCACGAGGAAGCGTTAAAGCTGGTGCTTGACACTCTTTGCTCGGAACAGTACGGCGTTATCAAATCCCTGTCGGAAATCGGCGCGGTAGGTCATCGCGTACTTCACGGCGCGGACGACTTCAAAAAGAGCGTTTTAATCGACGACGAGGTTATAGCGATTTGCAAGAAGAATAAGGAATTAGGACCTCTTCATATGCCAGCCAATATCCTGTGTATCGAAGCTTGTAAAAATCTTTTGGGCGTTCCTATGGCGGCTGTTTTCGATACCGCTTTCCATCAGACTATGCCCGATTACGCTTTCCGTTACGCAATACCCGAGGCGGATTACAAGGCTTGGAGATTACGTAAGTACGGTTTTCATGGCACTTCCCACAAGTACGTTTCCGCCGAAGCGGCGCGCATTATGGGACGCGAGGACTTTAACCTGATTACCTGCCACTTGGGCAACGGCGCGTCTATCGCGGCGATTAAGGACGGCAAGGTTATGGATACCTCTATGGGCTTTACTCCGTTGGAAGGCTTGGTTATGGGTACCAGAAGCGGCGATATAGATCCTGCGATTATCGAAGTGATAATGAAGAACACAGGCAAGGATATTAGCTATATTTGCAACACCTATCTGAATAAGGAAAGCGGAATGAAGGGTATCGCAGGAATGTCCGACTGCCGTGACTTGGAAAATGCCGCGGCGGCAGGCAACGAGAAAGCGGCTTTGGCCCTCAATATGTTCGCTTACCGCGTGAAAAAATACATCGGCGAGTACGCCGCCGTTCTTAACGGCGCGGACTGCATAGTTATGACCGGTGGCATCGGCGAAAATTCGGACACTATGCGTGCTCGTATTCTAACCGATATGGAGTATCTGGGCGTAAAAATCAACCTTGAAGCCAACAAGGGCATTCACGGTTCCTTTGCGGAGATTTCCACCCCTGATTCCAAAGTCAAGGTTTACGTTATACCCACCAACGAGGAGTTGGTAATAGCAAGAGATACTCTTTCGCTTATCAACAAATAATTACGTTTGAAAGAGTAAATAAGTGGCTAAAATTCATTGACAAGCCATTACTTATCTCTTATAATTGATTAATGGTCGGAGGTTTTATGAGAATCAGCGTTGCTGACCTTGAAGAAGGTCGGTTATACACCATCAATACCTTATTACCCCTGACGGATAACGGTTACGTTGAACTATTGACCGCCGTTCCCTGCGCCGAGTGGCGTTTGAACGTGGAATACAGTTGGACGGACGGTTTGTTCCTTGTTAAAGTTACTACCGATACCGAGATTAACGCGCACTGCGACCTTTGCGGTGAGCCGTGCAAGGTGCGTTGTACCTGTACGGTTGACGACGAGTACGACGTCAACAGCGAGTGTTACGACTATCGGGATAAGAGCTTTGATTTGGAGCCGCTTATAGAGGATTGCATCGTTTTTTCTCAACCGAGGACGATTAGGTGCAAGCAGGACTGCAAGGGGCTTTGTCCGACGTGCGGACGCAACCTTAACTTAGGCTCGTGCAGTTGTTCACAAAGAATCATTACCGACGGCAGCAGTCCGTTCGGGGTATTACAAGACTTATTAAAGGGAGGTGCTAAAAATGGCAGTACCAAAAGGTAAAGTATCTAAGAGCAGGAGAGATTCTCGCGCGGCTAATTGGAAGATTACCGCAGTGCAATTAGTCGAATGTCCCAAGTGTCACGCCAAGATTCAAAGCCACAGGGTTTGTCCCGAGTGTGGTTATTATGACGGACAGCAAGTAGTAGAAATTAAGCAGAAAAAAGAGGACTAAGCTATTAGCGGGGTAGGTAATTATTACCTACCCCTTATTCGCTAATAACGGCGAATCGGCAGAGCCGAAATCTGTGACGCTCGCAAGCCGTTTTGCCGTAAAAAGGAGAATATATGAACATTGTCGTGGACGGTTTCGGTGGGGATAATTCTCCGCAAGAGATAGTCAAAGGCACCGTCCAAGCGGTTTACGCCGAGGACGGTTTTTCTGTTACTTTGACAGGCAATCAGGAACAATTACAGGAGCTATTAAGCTATTACGGCTACACGGGCGACAGGATTAGCATTTACCATACCACAGAGATAATCGGGTGTGACGAGGCGCCTGTTCTTGCGATACGCCGCAAAAAGGACTCGTCCTTGGTAAGAGGGCTTGACCTGCTGAAAAACGAGGATTACGACGGATTTATTTCCGCAGGCTCTACGGGTGCGGTTTTGGCAGGCGGCGTTTTTGTGGTTGGACGTATGAAGGGAGTTAAGCGTCCTGCGTTGGCACCTGCGTTACCTACGCTTAAGGGCGGCAGTGTGCTGTTAGTCGACTGCGGAGCCAACACCGATTGCGAAAAAGAGTTTTTAGCGCAGTTTGCCCTAATGGGTATCAGCTACGCGAAAGCGGTTTACGGCATAGCGGAGCCTCGCGTCGGACTTTTGTCCAACGGCGCAGAGGACGAGAAGGGCAACGAGCTTATCAAGGAGACTAACGCTCTTTTCAAAACTATGGATATCAATTTTGTCGGGAACGTGGAAGCCAGATATATTCTGTCAGGCGACTACGACGTGATAGTTGCCGACGGCTTTGACGGCAACGTAGCGTTGAAAAGCGCGGAAGGTACTGCTAACGCTGTGTTCTCCTTGCTTAAGGAGGAGATTAACTCAGGTTTCCGCACCAAGCTGGGCGCGTTGCTGATGAAGCCTGCGCTTAAGAGAATCAAGAAACGTATGGACTATACCGAACACGGCGGCGCGGCTTTCCTCGGCGTTAAAAAACCTATGGTTAAGCTGCACGGTTCGACTAAGGCGAAGTCCGTTTGCAAGGGAATTCTACAGCTCAAAAAGATGATTGAGGGCAACACCATCGGACTTTTGGAAAAGGAATTGTCAAGATTTACGACAAATGGCGCGGATTAATTTAGACGAAATTCAGAATATACTGGGATATAAATTTAACAATCCCGAACTGCTTTTGGAGGCTTTAACGCACCCTTCTTATGCTCTTTCGCGTAATTATCAGCGACTGGAGTTTTTGGGCGACAGCATACTGGGCTTTATCGTAGCGGAGATATTATATCACGATAAGGTGAAGACCGAGGGCGAGCTGACCGATAAGCGCAAGGCTATCGTTTCCAGAGAACCGTTGGCTCAAACCGTTAAGGCTCTCGGACTGGACAAGTACGTTATCAAGGGCGGTGGCGCAACCTTAAGCCAAAAAAATTATTCGGATATTTTTGAATCGGTATTGGCCGCTATATATTTGGACGGCGGTATAGAGGAAGCAGGCGGCTTTGCCGCAAGAACGCTGTTGGCAAGCGGCTTTTCGGCGGCGCGTGACGCGAAATCCGAATTGCAGGAGTATTGCGCCGCGAAGGGCTTGAAGCCGATTTACAACTTGATTTCCAAAACGGGAGCGGACAATAATCCGATGCACACCGTGGAATTGACAATTGACGGAGCGGCAGTAACAAAGGGCGTGGGCAAAAAACGTCAGGACGCGGAAAAGGACGCCGCGGAACGGTACTTGAAAACCGTGAAAGGATAATATGTATATTTTAACTCTGAAAAAAGGCGAGGAAAAACGCATACTGGAAGGACACCCTTGGGTTTATGCCAACGAGGTTGCGAAAATCGAAGGCAAGGACAAGCAGGGTTCTATTGCCGAGGTAAGGGCTTCGGACGGCAGATTCGTCGGACGGGGCTTTATTAACCACGTTTCCAAGATTATCGTCCGCATTTTAAGCTATAAGGACGAGATTATCGACGACGCTTTTTTCTATAACAGACTTAAAGCGGCAAGGGATTATCGACTTTCCTTGGGCTATTCCGACAACTTCAGAGCGGTGTTCGGCGAATCGGATTTACTGCCTGCTTTAATCGTAGACAAATACGGCGATTACCTTTCCGTGCAGTTTTTGGCTTTGGGAATGGAAGTCCGCAAGGAACAGATAATCAAGGATTTAATCGAACTGTATTCTCCCAAAGGCATATATGAGAGAAGCGACGTTGCGGTGAGAGAGAAAGAGGGTTTGCCCCGTTATAAGGGCTTGCTGTACGGCGAGATTCCCGATAAGGTTATCATTACAGAAAACGGCGTTAAGCTCTACGTTGATATAGTTTCAGGGCAGAAAACAGGCTATTTTCTCGACCAAAAGGACAACCGCGACAACGTAAAGCATTACGTTAAGGGGCGTAAGGTACTGGACTGTTTTTGCAACGTGGGCGGATTTTCCCTGTGCGCGGCAAAATACGGCGCGGCAGAGGTTACGGCTCTCGATATAAGTCAGCTTGCGGTGGATTCGGTAAATGCCAACGCACAGCTGAACGGCTTTGAGAATATAACCGCGGAGACTGCGGACGTTTTTGAAAAGCTTAGGGTATATAAGAGCGAAAAAAGAGAATTCGGAGTTATCGTTCTCGATCCTCCTGCGTTTACCAAGAGCGCGGATACCGTTCAGGACGGCTATAAGGGCTACGTGGATATTAACACCCTTGCCTTAAAGCTGTTGGAAAAGGGCGGTTTTCTCATTACCTGCTCCTGTTCTCAGCACCTGACGTTACCCTTGTTCCTCAAAATGCTCAAGGAAAGCTGTTCCCGTGCAGGCGTGCAGGCGGTTATGACGGAAATCAGAATGCAGGGGAGGGATCACCCCACGTTGATAGCCGACGACGAGGCGCTTTATCTAAAGTGCGCCGTGTTGCGCCGCTTTTGAAAATTAAATCCGAGATTTAGTATCCCTTTGTCGGCAGTGCTTGACAAGGGGTATTATTTTTTTTATAATATATAATTATTTATCGGCGGAGAAAAGATGAATTTCAGTAAGACGCTTTTTGTGGATAAAGACGGCGAATTGACTATCGGCGGCGTGAAGGCCGCATCGCTTGCGGCAAGCTACGGCACACCCTTGTACGTTATGGACGAGGCGCATATCCGTGCGATGTGCGGAGTTTACCGCGACACTCTTGCCGCGCACTACGGCAACTCTCGGGTAGCTTACGCTTCCAAGGCTTTTTGCTGTAAAGCGATGTACTGTATTGCACGCTCCGAGGGCTTATACGCGGACGTGGTTTCGGGCGGTGAGCTTTATACTGCGGTGCAGTCGGGTTTTGATCCGTCAAGGATATACCTGCACGGCTGTAACAAGCTTCCTCACGAGCTTCAATATGCCATTTCCTGCGGAGTCGGCACCATTGTCGCCGACAATACCGAGGAACTGCGTTTTATCAACGCTCTTGCCGCGGAAAAGGGTATTAAACAAAGAGTGCTGATAAGAGTCAACCCCGGAGTTGAGGCTCATACTCACGCTTTTATCCAAACCGCAAAGCCCGATAGCAAGTTCGGGGTTTCCATACAGGACGGCGAGGCATACAACGCGATTAAGACCGTTTTGTCACTGGATAATCTGATTTTCGGCGGCATACACTGTCATATCGGTTCACAGCTTTTCGACAGAGAGGCATATTGCTTGGCTATTGACAAGGTTACGGACTTTATCGCCTACCTTAAAAATTGCTCCGTTAATACCGAGGAACTTAATATGGGCGGCGGCATAGGAATACATTATTCGGACGATGATCCCTGCTATAGTTACGAGGATTACGCCTTGTATATCGGCGAGCTTGCCGATTATTGCAAGAATTGCGTTTCCGCCAAGGAGCTTGCACCGTTGACGCTGACGGTTGAACCGGGGCGCTCGATAGTGGGCGAGGCAGGCGTTACACTTTACAAGGTCGGCGGCATTAAGGATATTAAGGGCGTACGCAAGTACGTTATGGTTGACGGCGGTATGTTCGATAATCCGCGTTTTGCGCTTTACGGAGCCAAGTATTCGGCTATTGCCGTGTCAGGAGCGGACAAGCCTGCATCGGATAAGGTCACGTTAGGCGGCAAGTGCTGTGAAAGCGGTGACATTGTGGCGGCTGACGTTATGCTCCAACCCGTAAAAACAGGCGACGTTATCGCGGTATTCTCCACAGGAGCGTACAATTATTCTATGGCAAGTAATTACAACCGTAATCCCATTCCCCCCGTTGTACTGGTTAATTCGGGAAGCTCCGAGTATATCGTTCTTCCTCAGAATTACTCCGATTTGACGGCGCGTGACTCGATTCCCGACAGACTGAAATGATTATCGGTATTCTGCTTAGCAACGCGTATAACTGGAAGGATAAGCTGATAGTTATACTTGCCGCGCTATGCGCGATTTTGCCTGCGATAATTCTCCACGAAATTGCGCACGGATTGGTGGCATTGCTTAACGGCGACACGACAGCCAAGAATATGGGCAGACTTACCCTTAATCCTGCTAAGCATTTCTCTGTTTTCGGACTTCTGATGATGCTAATAGTCGGCTTGGGGTGGGCGAAACCAGTGCCGATTAATCCCGACAACTTTAAGAAGCGCAAGGTCGGACTTATAACCACCTCGCTGGCAGGCGTACTGACTAATCTGCTGTTATCCTTCTTTTCCTTCGGTATGCACGTGGCGGTTTATACCATAGGGGCAAAGGTTGGCGTCAATTCGACGGCGGCTTTTGTGTTTTACGAGTTCTTTTATTACCTTTTCCTCTACGGAACGGTAATAAACATATCCTTAATAGCCTTTAATCTGCTGCCGATATACCCCTTGGACGGCTTCAGAGTGGTGGAGATATTGACTCCGCCCAATAATGGCTACGTTCGCTTTATGCGGAAATACAGTTTGTATATCTTTATAGCGTTGATAGCAATCGGCAACACGCTTGGTCGTTATTACCCCTATTGCGATATACTGGGTACCTATATCGGTTGGGTTCAGGAGGGCATTATCAAGCTGTTCTCCCTGATAGTCGGAGTTTAATTATGGACGATTTATTTGAAATGTGGAAGGAAGACTATACCTTTCAATACGACGACGGCTTGGCAGGTCCTTTGGATCTGCTGTTGGATTTACTGCACGAGGCGAAAGTCGATATACGCAATATCTTTATTTCCAACATTACCGAGCAGTACTTGGCTCACGTTCAGCAAATGCAGGTAATTAATATCGATAAGGCGAGCAATTTCGCTTCCGTAGCCGCTTTTCTGCTGGATATGAAGGTCAAATCCCTGTTCAATATGACGGAGGATCAGCAGGAAGAGTTCATCAGCGATCAGGAAGGCTTTATCAATCTGTTGGAGGAGTACGCGAAAATCAAGCGTATCTGTCAGGAAGCCTCGGCAGGATTAAAGTCTATCGAAACTATCAATCGCTATTACCGTCCTGCGGACTATTCAGAAGACGATTACCGCTACGTAATCAAGGATTTCGATATGGATAAGCTGTGCGACGCTTTCGCACATATCGTTTACCGTCTGCAAAACAAACAGGACGACAAGGAGCCGCCTGCAACGGTTATCGTAAGAGACCGTTTCAGCGTGGACGACAAGATTAAGGAGCTTGTGCTTTTCTTCCACGACAAGAAAACCGCGAAGTTTACGGAGCTTTTTGACGAGGGCTACAGCAAGGGCGAGCAGGTAACGATTTTCCTCGCTTTACTGGAGTTGCTTAAAAAGCAGTTCCTGTCCGTGGTTCAGGAGAAAGAATTTGAGGAGATTAACATTACGCTGCGTGACGGCGTAGGCAATATCAGCTATGAGGAGTTAATGAATGGAAAGAGCGAAGACTATAATTGAAGCAATCATTTTCGCCAGCGGAAAGGGCATCGAAAAGAAGGCGTTGAGAGAGAAGTTTCCCGACGTAACAACCAAAGAGTTTAACGGCATAATCGAGGAGCTGAAAATGGATTATCCCCGTATGGACAGCCGCGGCATAATCTTCGTGGATTACGGCGACAGCTACGCTTTTACCACCAATCCCACCTATGGTGAGATAGTTGCGCAGGCTTTGACTAAGGAGAGAGAAAAGGAGCTTACGGAGAAGGTTCTTGAGGTTTTGTCAATTATCGCTTACCGTCAGCCTATCACCCGTGCCGAGATTGAGAAAATCCGTAACAGCGGCTGTGATTACGCTCTTGAGGTATTGATGAACCACAATCTTGTTACCGTAATCGGAAGAAAGCAGGACGCTTTGGGCAATCCTTATCTTTACGGCACGACGCAGGAATTTTTGGTAAAATTCGAGCTTGCCAGCCTTAGCGACTTACCCTCAATGAAAGCGATACAAGAGAGAATCAACTTGATAGATGACAATATCCAAAGACAAAAACTGTTGTTTAAGGAAGTGGAAATTCCCGAGGAGAACGAGGGAGAAGGCGCACCTAAGACGGCAGAAGAGGATACAACGGAGGACTGCGTGTCGGAAAGCGAAGATAAGCAGGAGAGCGAGCTTTACAGCGAGGCGGCGGCAGAACAGGTGGAAGCAACGGATTCGGAGCTTTACAGCGACGATAACAACGGCGGAACGGACGAATAAAGTTTATAAGTACGAATTATATCGGTTTAAGACGGCATACTACGGATATGCCGTTTTTTATTGTACTTGCCGCATTGACGTTAGCCGCAGTTATTCCCATAAAACTGCGTGCCGTGGGGTTTTACGAGCCTGTATTAGGCGCGTTCTTCCTGCGCGTGTATATATACGGATTAACAATAATTACGGTTAGAGCTTTTGCTGTAAAGGGCAGACTGCTGATATTCTTGGACGGCAAGCAGACGAAACCGAAAAAGAAAAAGCAAGGGAAAGTTGCGGTTAAGGGCGTAGAGAAACTGATGAGCGAGGCTAATATCGGACTGACGGTTGCCGCGCCCATAGCGGACGATCCTATGCGGACAGGGTTGGCGTTAGGAGTATTAAACGCAATTGGCAGCTTGTTTCGGGGGGTGTCCGTTAAGGCGGTTCCCGTAGTTGGGGGCGGCACGTATCGGGGAGAATTCCGTCTTGTAACCTGCGCCGCGCGAGTGTTGGAAAAAATCAAAGTGGAGAAAAAACAATGATTAACGATTATATAATGGATAAGACCATAAGCACGCTTAAGGAACTTGCCGCCGCCGATACGGTGATAGGCAAGCCCATAACCGCGCCTGACGGCGCGACTGTAATACCCGTATCCAAGGTTTCGGCAGGGATAGTTTCGGGCGGAGGAGAATACGGTGCCAAAAGCGAAACGTCGCTGTTGTATCCCGGTGCGGGAGCAGGCGGAGCAGGGGCGTCGATTACGCCGCTTGGATTTTTGGTTATGAAGGACAGCAAACAGAGTTTTATAACTGTCAGTAAGGAGTCGGGGGACAAATGGAAAGAGCTAACAGACGCGGCAATCAACGTATTTACCTCAAAGTAACGGTTATTTTACTGGTTATCGCCGTACTTGCCTGTACGCCGACAGTTACCGCCCACGCGGTTAATAAGGCGACAGGTCACGTGGTTATCGAGGCGGAGAGCTTGAGGGTTTTGTACGAAAAGGACGCAAGAGTGCGGCTGGAGCCTGCAAGCACAACTAAAATATTAACCGCGATAACGGTACTGGAGAACACTGACGTGACCAAAACGGTGATTATTCCACGTCAGGCGCAGGGTGTTGAGGGCTCTTCCGTTTATTTGAAGGCAGGAGAAAAATGGACTGTTTTGGACTTGCTATACGGCTTAATGTTAAGAAGCGGCAACGACTGCGCTGTGGCGTTAGCTGTGGCTGTGGGCGGTTCGGTGGAACGTTTTACGGAGATGATGAACGCAACCGCGAGAAAGAGCGGCGCGGTTGAGTCGGCATTTACCAATCCCCACGGACTTCATAACGACGCGCATTATACCACCGCTTACGACCTTGCGCTGATAACCGCCTATGCGTTTCGGAACGAGCTTTTCAAGGAGATAATAGGAAGCAAGAAACACGAATATACCGACGGTGACGGCAATAAGGCGGTTTTTTACAACAAAAACAAGCTTTTATCCTCTTTTGAGGGCGCAAACGGCGTAAAAACAGGCTACACCAAGGCATCGGGGCGTTGCTTGGTAAGCTCCGCGTATCGCGAAAATATGCAACTGATCTGCGTGGTGTTGAACGAGTACGATATGTGGGAAACAAGCAAAAAACTGCTGACGGACGCTTTTGCGGCTTACGATATGAGACAGATTTTTAAGGCAAATGCAAATATGGAAGTAAGAACGGGTAAAACGATTTTCTCGTTAAGAAACGGCTACGTTAAGAGGGATAGATTCTATCCGCTTACGGCGCAGGAAGCCGCCGAATTGAGATTAGATTACGACCTAAAACGGACTGCATTGCCCTTGAAGGGAGCAAAAATCGGTTTAGTTTCCGCTTATCTTGATAATCACTTGCTTTTTTCGGAAGAATTGTTTAGTATGTAAAATAGAAAACGAGCTTTCCCGACAAGGAACGCCGTTATTCGCAAAAGAGAGGTTTTTTATGAGAATTAACAAGTTTTTATCCGAAAGCGGTTTAACCTCCAGACGCGGCGCAGACGCCTTGATACAGGAAGGCAGAGTGAAGCTTAACGGTAAGATTCTGACCGCCGTCGGAACGGAGATTGACATTGATAACGATACCGTGACCGTGGACGGCAAGCGGGTGAAACCCGTAAGTAGGTATTCTTATCTGATGTTTAACAAGCCTAAGGGCTGTGTTACCACAGCGGACGATTCTAAGGACAAGGGCAGAACAGAAGACAAAAAGACCAAGTCCGACTCTACGGTTAAGCCTGAGTCGCGCCGCCGTACGGTTTACGACTATTTAACCGACATTAACAAGAGATTGTTGCCTGTCGGACGTTTGGATTACGAGAGTGAGGGCTTGTTGCTTTTCACCAACGACGGCGACCTGATTTACAAGCTGACTCACCCCTCCAACGAGATTCCAAAGACCTACATAGTAACGGTTGAGGGACACCCCGACAAGGACGTTATCGAAAAACTGAAAGGCGGTGTTGCTTTGGATGACGGCGACGTAACGGGCGGCGCGGTGGTTACGGTTAAGGGCGAGGACGACAAGTTTACCAAACTGGAAATTACCATTAGAGAGGGTAAAAACCGCGAAATCAGACGTATGTTGGCGGCAGTGGGCTATACGGTTACTTTCCTTAAACGCAAGGCTATCGGCGACTTAAAGCTGGGCGGTCTCGCAAGGGGCGGCTACCGCTATCTTACCGAAAAGGAAATCAAATATCTCAAGGATATGTAAAAAACGCTTCGGCGTTTTTTATTTTTGCCTAGGAAAGACAATTCAGCTAGTAAATGTTAATTCTCGTATCGATATTAAAGTACTGGAAGGGTAATCAGCGAACTTGAGAGGTAACTAACGTACCCAAAAGATAATTTTCGTATCAGGAATATTATGGATTGATTTTTAACCCAAAGTGGTTTATAATTTTTAGTAATATAAAGGATATTCTTCGACTGACTTATGAAAGTTCTTATAGTAAACGACGACGGCATCGACAGCCCTTCTTTGAAAGCCTTGGCAACGGCGGTTGCGGCGAAGGGACACAGCGTATCGGTGGTGGCACCCCATATCCAGTATTCGGGTGCTTCACACGCTTTTTCGCTGTTCGCCGGATTGCGAGTGGTCAAAGAGGAGATTTGGTCGGGAATCAAAGCCTACGCCTTAACAGGTACCCCTGCCGACTGCGTAAAGTTCGGTATAGACGTCATTGGATTGGATAACGGATTTACCTTCGACTGCGTACTTTCTGGCATTAACGACGTTCCCAATATCGCAACGGACGTTATGTATTCGGGAACGGTTGGAGCCGCTATGGAGGCTGTCGTGTACGGCTTACCGAGTATTGCGATATCCGCTACCCCCGACGCGGAGAATTTTGAATATCCTGCCGACTTTGTGGCAAACAATCTTACCGCTTTGCTGTCCGCCTGCAAGGGGTGCGCGTTATCCGTCAATTTCCCAAGCAGTAAAAGGGAGCGTATAATCGGCGTTAAAGCCGCCGTGCAGGGCGATATTCGCTACACTGACAGATATGTAAGAAGAACTGAAAACGGCGAAACGGTTTATTATCTCAAGGGAGAGCCGATACCAATCGACAATGCTCCCGACAGTGACGTGGTTTTAATGCAACAAGGGTACGTGGTGGTTACTCCGCTGCGTTTGGAAAACACCGCTTTCGAGCGTATGGCGGCAACGGAGGCTGCGGTAAGCAAATTATGGCTGTAATTATAATCGGCGGAGGGCCGGCAGGAATGATGGCGGCGATTACCGCGTCAGATGGCGGCGAAAGGGTTCTGCTACTGGAAAAAAACGAAAAAACAGGCAAAAAATTGTACATAACGGGCAAAGGGCGCTGTAATTTAACCAATACCGCGGAGGGCGAGGACTTTTTCCGCAACGTGGTGCGTAATCCCAAGTTCCTGTCTTCCTCTTTTTACGGTTTCTCAAACAGGGCTCTTATGGACTTTTTCACCGATGCAGGTGTCAAACTGACCGAAGAAAGGGGCGGCAGGGTTTTCCCCGCTTCCGAAAAATCCGCCGACATAACGGACGCGCTTCGAGCCGCGCTTAAACGCAAAAGGGTAGAGGTTATCTGCGATTCCGCGGTGACGGACGTTGCTTATACCGACGGCAAGGGCTTTCGGGTTGCTTGCGGCGCAAAAACCTACAATGCCGACAAGGTTATAATCGCCTGCGGCGGTTTGTCGTATCCGCTGACGGGCAGTACGGGAGACGGCTATTCGTTAGCGAGAAAATTCGGACACACCATAGTTGACACTGTTCCCGGGCTAACGGGAATCAGATGCAATTCCCCGTCCGCGTTGTCGGGGCTTGCTCTCAAAAACGTGACGGTGAGCGTCAGCTCCAACGGCAAGACGCTTTGCTCCGAGTTCGGAGAAATGCTTTTTACACATACGGGTGTAAGCGGACCTACGATATTGACCTTAAGCAGTCTTATTAACCGAAGGGCAGGGGAAAAACTGACTCTTTCAATAGACCTTAAACCCGCTCTTGACGGTTCAGTACTCAACGACAGACTGGTTAGGGAGTTCGGCTCAAACGCCAACAAACAACTGGTCAACGCGCTTTACGCTCTAACGCCTAAATCCTTAGCTCCCGAACTGGCGGCTCACGCAGGGATTTCCCCCGAAAAAACCGTCAATCAGATAACCAAAGCCGAAAGGCAAGCACTGGTTGATACGTTTAAGGGGCTGAATTACAGCATTACGGGACTGGAACCGATAGACGGCGCGGTTATTACCAGCGGCGGAGTTTCGGTTAAGGAGATTAATCCTCGCACAATGGAAAGTCGATTGTGCAAGGGACTGTACTTTGCAGGAGAGGTTATCGACGTGGATGCTTTCACGGGGGGCTTTAACCTTCAAATAGCGTTCAGCACGGGCTATGCCGCAGGCAGGGCTTGTTGCGAGAACTGACGGTGCGGCAGGCGAGAAGCCTTTGCGCTTTGTGGAAATTAATGAAAAATACTGACTTAATCGGGCTATAATCAGGAGGAATACTATGTTTGATATCGCAATAGACGGACCTAGCGGAGCAGGGAAAAGCACCATTGCCAAGGCTTTGGCGAAAAGACTCGGAATCACCTATCTGGACACGGGCGCAATGTATCGGGCTGTGGCTCTTTACGCCTTAAAAAACGGAGTCGATCCCAACGACGAGCCGAGAGTCAACGAGCTTTTGCCGCAAATCCGCATTTCCATAGGGTATGAAAACGGTACCCAACGCGTCACGCTGGGGGACGAGGACGTCAGCCTTGCCATACGCGAACACGCGGTTTCCAAAGCCGCTTCCGATATTTCCAAGCTTTCCGCGGTTCGTACGAAACTTGTGGATATGCAAAGGGAAATTGCCTCCCGTCAAAGCGTGGTTTTGGACGGTCGGGATATAACCTCCGTGGTTCTTCCCAATGCGAAATACAAGTTCTTTTTAACCGCCTCTCCCGAGGTGCGCGCAAGACGGCGAGCTTTGGAACTTTCCGAGCGCGGCTGTGCCGTTGAGTATGAGAAAATTCTCTCCGATATAATCGACAGAGATTACAATGACAGTCACCGCAGTAATTCTCCGCTGGTTTGCACCGCGGACAGCGTTTTGGTGGACAGCTCCGACCTTAACGCAGAGCAGGTTTTAGAGCTGATAATCAGTTACATAAAGGAGTGATTTTATGTCTGCTTTTTACAATTTTTTCAAGTATTTTACCTATCCGCTCGTATCCTTGGTATACCCCGTTAAGGTGGTTCACAAGGAGAATATGATCTATTCCAAGGCTGTAATCTGCTGTAACCATCTGGACTCTTCCGATTGCATTATCGTTGCCTCCAAGCTCCTTAAGGAGAGCTGTAACGTGGTGGGTAAGGCGGAACTGTTCGACAGTAAATTTAAGGCGAAATTTCTGACGAAGCTTGGCGCAATACCCATAAAAAGAGGGGAAAGCGATATATCCGCCTGTCGCAAAATACTTCAAGTTTTAAGAGACGGAAAGCAGTTGTTTATTTTCCCTGAGGGCACCCGTAATACCAGCGGAAATACGGATATTGCCGAGTTCAAGGTCGGCGCGTCGCTTTTTGCTATGAAAACCAATTCTCCCGTTGTTCCCTTGATTATTTACGAAAAACTACGTCCTTTCCACCGCAATTATTTGATTGTCGGGAAGCCTATAGACCTTAACGCGGCTTTCCCAGAAAACAAACACGAGGACAGGGAACTGGCTTCCGAGTATCTGCGCGGCAAAATGATTGAACTGCAAAACGAGCTAAAGGCTTACGTTGCGGCTAAAAAGGGTAATTAATGGAGATAATCGTATCGGCTTACGTGGGATTTTGCAAGGGAGTGCAAAAAGCGGTTGACGCCGCCTTTTCCGCTTGCGAAAAACCCGTATTCACCCTTGGTCGATTGATTCACAACGAGCTTGTCGCCGAAAGACTGGCGAAAGAGGGGATAAGCGAGATTGACGCGAAGACTGCGTACTCCCTCAAAAGCGGTACTGTCGTGATAAGAGCCCACGGTGTTACGCAAGAGGTTTTGGAACGGCTGTCGCATACCCCCGTTAAGGTGATTAACGCCACCTGTCCCAACGTGGAACGGATACGGCGGATAGTTGCCACCGCCTATGCGGAGGGTAAGAATATTATCATAATCGGAGATCCGAAACACCCCGAGGTTATAGGCGTTAATTCCTGCTGCGGCAATCAAGCAACGGTGATAGAAGACTGTGATTTTCCGCCCCTTGACAAGACGAAAGAATACGTCAGCGTGGTTCAGACAACCTTCGACGCGCAAAAGTACGATTATATAATAAATTATTTGAAAAACAACTTAAAATCGCTTGTCAGCCAAGATACTATTTGTTATACTACAAAAGAAAGGCAGGCGGAGGCTATTCGTTTGTCTGTGCAGTGCGACGCAATGTTGGTTATCGGCTCCAAGGACAGTGCTAACGTCCGAAGGTTGTACGAGGTGTGCAAGCTAAGGTGTCCGATGACGTACCTTATCGACGGCGTTGACTGTCTTAATTCGGTTGCAAAACAAAATATACAAAAGCTCGGCGTTACTGCCGGAGCGTCAACTCCGCAAGAGTTGATTATGGAGGTAATTAATTTAATGAGTAACGAAGAAATCACCAGCAAGTCCGAAGTTGAGGTAGCAGAGGACGTAAGCGCAGCAGTACCCGCTGCAGAAGACACTGTCGCCGCAGAAGCCGAAGTTAAGGCAGAAGCCGTCGAAGTAAAAGCAGAAGCCGTTGAGGATGCCAAGGTCGAAGAGAACGACAAGCCTGTCATCAAGAAGTTCAACGCTCCCATCAAGTCTATGGCTGATTGGGTAGCTAACGAGGACAAGAAAGGCAACCGTACTCTCCACGCCGGTCAAAAGGTTAAGGGCAAAGTCATCAGTGCCGATGAAAAGGGTATTATCGTCAGTATAGGCGAAAAGAAAGAAGGTTTTATCGCAGCGGAAAAAGCAGGTCTTGAAGAATACAATCCTGCCGACTATCCCACCGATATGGACATAGATGCAGTTGTAGTTCCCAACGATTCGGGTTCCAGAGAGTTCATTACTCTTGACAAGAAGACCATCGACGAGGTTAAGAAGGTTGACGAGGCATTGCTGGCAGGCGTTTTCGAGCTGAAAATCGAAAAGGCAGTTAACGGCGGTTTGCTCGGCAGCGCAGGTTCCTACTCCGTATTCGTTCCCGCTTCTCACGTTGAGTTGAAGAAGAAGGACGAGGAGATCGACCTTGAAACTTACGTAGGCAAGACCATCACGGTTATGAAGCTTGAGGACAAGGACGAGAAGGAAAAGAAGGGCAATCTTCGTCGTAAGAGAATCGTTGCTTCTCACAAGAAGGTCGTTCTCGACGAGAGAAAGGCTCACAGAGAAGAGGCTGACCGTCTTTGGGCGGAGAAGAGAGCGAAAGCCGATCAGGAAAAGAAGGACACCTTCCTTGCCAATATCGACCGCTTTGAGGTCAACAATATCGTTCCCGGCGTTGTTAAGAGATTTACAACTTTCGGTGCATTCGTTAACGTATTCGGTTTTGATTGCTTAGCTGCAACCAGTGAGCTGTCTTGGATTAAGGACGTTAAGCCCGCCGACGTTTTGGAAATCGGTAAGGAATACGAGTTCGTTATCATTAAGGTTGATCCCGATAACTTCAAGGTTTCCTTAAGCTATAAGCTTTTACAGAAAAAGCCTTACGAGCTTGCCGCAGAGAAGTATCCCGTAGGCAGCATTGTTAAGGGTAAGGTTCAGTCCATCGTAAGCTACGGCGCATTCATTTCCATTGAGCCCGGTATCGACGGATTAGTTCATATCTCCAACATCAGCGACAAGCGCATCAGCACCCCTGCAGAGGTTCTGACCGTAGGTCAAGAGGTTGAGGCTAAGGTCATCAGCTTTAACGACACCCGTATCGCTCTGTCCATCAAGGATGCCGCTGCTCCCACCGAGAACGAGGAAGTCGTTTCCGACAGCAAGCCTGTCCGCGCTAAGCGTACCGACAAGGCTGCCGCCGCAACCGACAATCGTAAGAGCGACCGTCGCAAGGGACGTAACGAGGACAATCCCGAAGTTAAGGCAGAGGAAGAGATCGTTACCGCTTACGGCAGCACCGAGAGCGTTACCAATACAATCGGTGATTTGTTAAAGGGCTTCGACTTCAGTTCTGAGGACGACAACAAGTAATATAGCATTTGAAAGCCCACCTTGTGTGGGCTTTTTCGTATAAAGTCGGCTTGCGGCAAAAACGGTCACAACCGACTTTTCGTTAATAGCGCGTGTAGGCGTGTGCGTGTGTTCGCTCGCGCCTTACGCAATAGAAAGGTAATAATATGGATTTTCTTGCAATCGACCTTGAAGCGTGCAATATGTACGTTAAAGGCAGTGTGTTTAGTATCGGAATGGTTTGCTCGGACGAGCATTTTAACATCAAGTATAAGCGTAACATTCTGATTAATCCTAAATGCAAATTCGCTATGCATTTCCGCAAGCCGATAGAGTTTCATATCGATATGTCGGAATTGCAGAACTATCCTCCTATAGAGGACTTTTACGACGAGCTGAAAACGCTGTTTTCAGGTGACGTTTTGGTTATCGCGCATTCCGCTAACAACGATATGTATATGCTAAATAACGCTTTCAGACGGGCTGGCTTACCTCCGCTGAAATTTGAGTATATCTGCTCTCAGCTGATATATTCGGCGGTATTCGATTATCCCAACGGTATCGGCTTGGATAAGGTTTCGGAGGACTTGCATATCGGCTTTACGCATCACTTGGCTGACGACGACGCCGAAATGTGTTTGTATCTGCTTAAATATTGTATGGAGAAGCTTAACTGCTCCGAATATTCCGAACTGGAGAAAAAACTCAAGATAACGAGAGGACATATCGACAATTATCAGCTTTACCCTATGCACTCCGGCGTATTGGAAAGCTTGAGGAGTCAGCATCGCCGCGAAAAGGCTAAGCTGAAAAAAAGGCTTCTTAAAGAAGCCGACACCTCAGACGCGATAACGATGACTATTGACAGCAACTTCTTCGATATGATAAAATACGGTGGGAAGAAGGTTGAAGTTAGAGTCAACGACGAGAAGCGCAGACTTATTAAAGTAGGGGACGTTTTATACTTCAACAAGCGTTCTGCAAGACCGGACGTGCTTAAGGTGAGAGTTACCTCCCTTACGTATAAGGATAGTTTTTTGGAGCTGTACAGCTGTTATAATCCTGCCGAGTTAGGCTTTAAGGACGTGGATTTGCTCGGTTTCTTAAGCAGTATGGCTAATTACTACCCCCCCGAGAGAGAGAAGACCTATGGCGTTGTAGGCATAGGAGTCGAGGTTATTGAGGATTAGTTTCAGGAGGAGCGTATATGACGTTATTCGCAGACAAATTCAAGGCAAGGTTGGAACTGGAGTTTTTCAGTTGTCCGCGCACGGAGGAATCTGCGGCACTTAAGGAACAGCTTGCTTCCGAAATGGCGGCTAAGTACGAGGAGTGTATCGGCTACGGCTATGACGACGTAACGTCCTACGTTTTGGCTTGTAAGGTTATTAACAACCACAAGGCGGAGCTTCGCGCTCTGCACAAAAAGTTTTTTTACAATATCAAATTTGAAAAGGTCATTAATTTTCTATTGATAACGGTCGCGTATTTTTTCGGCGTGACCTTTTTGTATTTGCTCCTTTCCTTTACCGTTCCCGGCGGTTGGAGCTGGACTTGGGGTATATTCGTCGGTGCGGCGTTTGTTTACGGTACTGTGCTTAACTGCTTTTTGTTGAGCTATACCCGAGCGACCAATCACAACGTATTAGCTTGTTTTTCGATAATTTTCGGCTTATTATGCGCTTTTTGCGGCGTTTATCTGCTGATTTCCTTCTTAACTAAACTGTGGGCATACACTTGGATAGCTTTTTTGATTTACGGCGTGACGGCGTACGCTTGTTGCGCGGTTTATCTGTGGCGGCAAAAGGGGCGTAAGCTCCGTACGCTTGACTATATGATAATGGCAACGCTGCTTTGCACAGCGATATATTTCGTTGTATCCTTCGTGCTGTCAGCGTTTAACGTCACTTGGTTGATTTTCGTAGGGTTTGTATTCTTCCTGTTGGTTTGGATTACAGTTGACACCGTTTTGCTTAAAAAGAAGGGCGACGCGCCTGACGAGGACGATCCCGATGATTTTCCGCCCGAAAACCCGATTATCGATTCCGCGGACAATAATTCGGAGCAAAAATCCGAGCAGGCGGTAACGTCCGAACTTGGTTCGGATTTTAATGCAAAAGACGACGAAAAGACAACTGACGAGAAAGACAACTCTTCGTTGCAGAACGATTTTGAAAAGGTTAATCTCGGCGACAACGATGCGCAACAGTCGGAGAGTTTAGCCGTAGCGGATAACAGTGAGCCGACTACCGCTGACGATATTGTAAATACAGGCGATACGGATAACGTGGAGGCGGACGGCAAAGCCGACGGAAACGCTAATGGATAAATTTCTCAACGGTTTTGCGAAATTCGTAGTTAAGTACCGTTGGTACATTATAATCGTTTTTTCGATTTTGACAGTGCTTTCCGCTGTGGGATATTTTTTCGTTAATCTGAACAGCGACGTAACAAGCTACTTGGACGACGATACAATGACGGCTAAGGGTAAGGCTAATTTGTCCGAATACTTTAACATTATCGGCGATTTGAGCTTGGGTATCTCCGGACTCAGCAAGGAACAGGTGGAAACAGTGCTGAACGACGTTATTCTCCAGCTTAATTCCGAGGAAGTGGAGATTGAAGGGAAAAAACAATATCCTATCGTGCGCTATGCTTGGCTTGGTAGCTTTGACGCTATGCCGTCTGCTATGGAAACCACCGGTATCGAGGCGGTTGCAACGGCTTTAGGCGAGGGCTACGACAGCGTAAAAGACAAGTTTTACTATCGTAATCAGGATACAGGACTGGAAACTTACATAGTTTTCTTCTATCTTGCCGCGCCAAATGCCGAGCAAGTTAATTTTGATTTAATCGATAATATGTCGGCAATGCTGGACGTCAAGGTCAACGGCGTTGGCGGAGAATACTTTATGGGCGGCAGTGCGCTTAACGCCAAAACTCTGCTTGAAAGCTCTATCGGCGATATTCCTAAGTTCCTTATCGTTGCCGTGGTGCTGATACTGATTATATTGCTTATAACGTCTAAGTCCTTTGTGGAACCGATTATATTTTTGGGCACGTTGGGCATTTCGATTTTGATTAACATAGGCACTAATGCATTTATGCCGTCTGTGTCCTCAATAACCTTTGCCGCATCTACGATATTGCAGTTAGCGATTGCAATGGACTATTCGATTTTCCTGATGCACACCTACTACGAGGAGAAAAAACTCTCCGTTGATTGCAAAACAGCTATCGAAAACTCTTTGCCGCGAACCTTGAAATCCATCTTTTCCAGTGCATTGACCACTGTCGGCGGTTTTGTCGCACTGTTTATTATGAAGTTTAATATGGGCTTCGATTTGGGCTTTGTGTTGGCAAAGGGCGTTGTTGCCAGTTTAATTGCCGTATTGTTCCTACAGCCTTGCTTAATCGTGGTTATGGACAAGCTGATAATGAGAACTCAGCACAAGTGCTTCGAGCCTAAGCTGAAGGCTATCGGCAAGTTCGACATCAAATTCCGCTATATCATTATTGCGGTTTGCGTGGCTGTGGCAATTCCCACTTGCATATTCCAATTCAAGGTTGATTTGTCTTATCTGACGGTTACGGAAGCCAACGCTAATCCCTCCGCTACCGAGCAGGTCGTCAATTCGTCCAACAATCAACTAATCGTAATCGTGCCTTATTATACCGAGGAGTCGTCTGACGTTCAGCGCAGATTGAGTATTGACGAGCAATACGCATTTTTAGCGGAACTTGACAAGATTAACACCGAGCAACAGCTTGTCGCCGAAGACGGTACGGTTCGTTATATCCAGAATTTCTCTATGTACACTGTGGTAACGGAGGAGCTGTACGACCTTTATAAATTGGTGCAGGGGACAGCGGCCGCCGAATCTTACGAGCCGCTTTTCAAACAGCTCAACGACAATTTTGCCAACGTGGAGTACGGTTACATTATGTACACCATAAGGATTGACGGTGCGGTGGAGGACAGCACAACGTATGCGGCGATAGACAAGATAACCGCAATCGGGAACGAGCTTTTCGGAGAAGGACAGGTATCTATTACGGGCGTCGGGCAGGGTGCCTACGACCTGAATAATACTGCGCCTACCGACTTCGTTTACGTGACGATACTTTCGGCATTGATAATACTGGCAATACTGATTTTCAGCAACCGCAAGGTTATACTGCCGCTTTTAATCCTTTTCGTAATAGAGTTGGGTATTTGGATTAACCTTACTATAGTAGTTATTTCTGGTGTTAAAATCAACTTTATGTCCTACATAATCATCAGCTCAATCGAGTTGGGCGCAACAGTTGATTACGCGATTCTGCTAACGGATAAGTTTAACGAGGCTCGTAAGACTATGAGTCTGCGCAAGGCTCTTAATACCGCAATAGAGCGATCCTCTGCAAGCGTGTTGGTCAGTGCGTCTATACTTATATCCGCTTGTATTGCGGTTTATCTGGTTACTTCCAATTTAATTGTAGGCGAAATTACAATGTTGATTGCAAGAGGCGCGGTGCTATCCGCATTCTTAGTGTTCACACTTTTGCCGGCAATACTTTACTCATATACTAAAGTATATGCAAAGCTCAAGGAACGTATCGCAGCTCGGAAAAGCGGAAAGACAAAGGAGCTTCCGCCGTCAGATGAAGAAAACTGATTTTTTTGAAAAATTACCTCAAAAAAGTGTTGACAACCGAGAAGTAATATCGTAATATAATATGGTCGCAAATGTGAACCCTGTCGGGGTGTAGCGCAGTTTGGTAGCGCGCGTGGTTTGGGACCATGAGGTCGGGAGTTCAAGTCTCTTCACCCCGACCAAACAAAAATGGGGCTTTAGCTCAGTTGGTTAGAGCGGTCGGCTCATAACCGATTGGTCCGCGGTTCGAGTCCGTGAAGCCCCACCATTAAGAGTAATAATAGGTTGTGGTCCGGTAGTTCAGTTGGTTAGAATGCCAGCCTGTCACGCTGGAGGTCGAGGGTTCG
>CAYJBY010000009.1:0-110335 GCA_964368645.1 uncultured Christensenellaceae bacterium | reverse complement strand
CTTAGGAGGCGAACGCTCTATCCTGCTGAGCTACAGAAACATATTGTTAAATAGGGAAAGTGTTTTTTGTGGCGGTTCGCGACTGCGCGATATAATCACTCCAAACGAAAGACGTATCTTCTTTTGTGGATTATGGACGCGGCAGATATTGCACCTTAACAAAACACCGTCATACGCACATTTTACTTCAAGGGAGTTTTTTTCGCAAGCTATTTTCTG
This sequence comes from uncultured Christensenellaceae bacterium, assembly GCA_964368645.1. Classification (GTDB taxonomy): domain Bacteria; phylum Bacillota; class Clostridia; order Christensenellales; family CAG-1252; genus JAEDHM01. The sequence continues at coordinate 110,116 of CAYJBY010000009.1, read as the reverse complement.
ATAAATTCCAATCATTATTCAAAATAACGAAGAAGAGTCGAAAAGAATTGTATTTTAGGCACAAGGGGGCAAGGCACAACCGACTGCCAAAGCGGGGAGTAATCTACGATTACGACCTGGAGGGGCGAAGCCGTGAACCCTTGGGTGAGAATCCCACAAAAAAAATAAAAAAAGCCTTATCGGGGTTCCCTGCGGTATCATAAACGATAACCAGACGGGATTGTCGAAAGCATAATAAAACGGAAAGGGTGAATGCGAATAAATAGCCTAAGATGAGAGCGTGGGGTGATTATATCGAGGTCTCTTTGGTGCCGGTGGTGGGCGCGACGCGTAAAGCAAATGCCACGGTGCGGCATTAGGTCGGGTGTGCTTTGAAAACTTGTGGTTTGGGGATAGATTATCCTTGTTATATAGGGTTTAGTCTCCGAAAAAATGCTAATTATTGTAAGAAAGTCCCTTATAGAGAGGAAAAAGATATGTAAAAACCTCGGTAAAAAATTTGATTAATTAAGCCAAAAGGCAAAGCTTGTATCCCAAAACTGCACAGCACCTAAAAGGCAAGAGTTTTTGCAAAACTGCCGAGTCTTTTTGACGAAGGAATACTTGAGGTCTTGCGAGGAGAAAAACGAAGGCAGGAGCGAAAAGGATTGTCTTTTAGGCACAAGGGGGCAAGGCACAACCGACTGCCAAAGCGGGGAGTAATCTGCGATTACGACCTGGAGGGGCGAAGCCGTGAACCCTTGGGTGAGAATCCCACTTGCACAACAAAAAAACCTTATCGGGGTTCCCTGCGGTATCATAAACGATAACAAGACAGGGTTGTCGAAAGCATAATAAAACGGAAAAAGTGGGAGAGTATAGTAACCTAAGGTGAGAGCGTGGGGTGATTATAACGAGGCTAATCTGGTGCCGGTGGTGGGCGCGACGCGTAAAGCAAATGCCACAGTGCGGCATTAGGTCGGGTGTGCCTTGAAAACTTGTGGTTTTGGGGATAGATTATCCTTGTTATTAGCATTTGGAAGATAGTAATTATTGTTGTAAAAAATCATTTACTAGAAGGGAAAATATATAAATTAAAAGTTTACTCAATTAAGCCGAAAGGCAAAGTTTGTATCCCAAAACTGCACAGCACCTAAAAGGCAAGAGTTTTTGCAAAACTGCCGAGTCTTTTTGACGAAGGAATACTTGAGGTCTTGCGAGGAGAAAAACGAAGGCAGGAGCGAAAAGAATTGCCGTTTAGGCACAAGGGGGCAAGGCACAACCGACTGCCAAAGCGGGGAGTAATCTATGATTACGACCTGGAGGGGCGAAGCCGTGAACCCTTGGGTGAGAATCCCACCTATATATAACAAAAAGACCTCGAAAAATCGAGGTCTCTCTGGTGCCGGTGGTGGGCGCGACGCGTAAAGCAAATGCCACGGTGCGGCATTTGTAGCCAAAGCGGGGAGTAATCTGCGATTACGACCTGGAGGGGCGAAGCCGTGAACCCTTGGGTGAGAATCCCACAAAAATAAATCAAAAAAGCCTCGTAAAACGAGGCTAATCTGGTGCCGGTGGTGGGATTCGAACCCACACGGTATCGCTACCAACGGATTTTGAGTCCGTCACGTCTGCCATTCCATCACACCGGCGCGGTGATAATATGTTAGCACATCGATAAACCGATTGCAACTGTTTTGAAATATTTTTTTACCCACAAAGGGAACGGACACCGTGCAAAAACCACAAAAACCGCAACGTCGGTCGGGCAATAAGCGTTTAAGGCAAGGCGCGGCTTGGGCATAGGCGCAAAAAAAGCTGTTTTTCCCTAAAACCGCTATTGCATAAGCGGCGAAAATGGATTATAATTAAGTAAATTGTTTGAAAAGGAGCGATATATGTCTGAAGAACTGAAAAGAACTTATACCTGTTGGCAGGAGTTTCCCGAAAAGAGCAAGCAAACCGAATACACCAAGTCCACGAAGATGCTGGACGATGACGGCACCCTTTTAGTCAAGGGCTGGGCGCGTAACAACGTATTCGACTACGACCGCACCAAGGTCAGTCCTCAAATGCGCGGAAAGGAATGGGATTTTTATCAGCTTTCCAACGGTAAAATGATGGTTCAAATCAGTTTTGCCAACATATCTATCGGCGGTTACGTTTCGGCGGCTCTCGTTGACCTGAAAGAAGGCAAGAAAATCGCCGAGCAGATGCAGTTATACCTCGGCGGCAAAAACAAGTACGTGCTGCCCCCCAAGGGCGACGAGCCCAACCACGTTGAGTTTAAGATCGGCGCGGCGGAGTTCGAGTTCGACACCAAGCTGAACAGCCGTACGCTTTACTTCAAAATGAACGACGTGGAATGTCATTTCCAAATGGATATTTTCGATAAGCACGAGAATATTACCACCGTTCTCCCCTTTGAAAACAAGCCCACCCGTTTCTTTATGACCACAAAGCAGAACAGTATGCCCTGCGCAGGCACCTTTAAGCACGGCGACAAGGTTTATGAGTTCAGCAAGGACGACACCTTCTGCGTATTGGATTGGGGACGCGTGAACACCCCTTATAAGCTCGTATGGTATTGGGGCAACGGTTCCACCTACATTACTGACGCCGAGGGCAAAAAGCACGTATTCGGCTTTGAAATCACCTGGGGTATCGGCAACGAAAGCAACGCAACCGAGACCTGCCTTTTCTACGACGGCAAAGCGTCAAAGTTCGGCGCGGTGGACGTGGAAGTCTTCCCGAAGCCCGACAAGTATATGGAGCCTTGGCATTTTGTATCCGAGGACGGAAGATTCGATATGACTATGCAGCCGTTTTTCGACCATCACGCGGACACCAACGTGGGAATTATCCGTATGAACAGCCATCAGGTTCACGGATTGTGGAGCGGCACGGCGATATTAGACGACGGCACCAAGCTGGAAATCAAGGATATGTACGCGTTCTGCGAGTACGTGGAGAACCGCTGGTAAGCGTTTCCGTAAGTATTTTTCAAATATAAGTCAATATGAAAACCCGACACGGCAAAGCTGAGTCGGGCTTTTTTTGCCTTCCCCTGCCTGCTTTCCCTCGGTTAGCCTCCCCTTTGACTGATTTAGCCGCCTTGACCGTCCTTAAGCGCGGTATTCCTTGGGGCTTGCCGTGTAAAAATGAATTGTATATTTCCGTTGGCGGTGTTATAATAACTAAACCGTATCGTATTTTTATATATGGATACGAGTGCGCGAAGGTGCGCGGAATAGAACGAGGTGACAATATGGACGGTTTATCAGGTTTAATTAAAAAAACAGCGGTCATAGTAACCGCGGTCATAATGATTCTTTCGATCGCTCTTTTCGCAACGGCGTGTGAGGATTCCGAAAAGGACTCCGACAAAAAGGGCGGCGTTACGGACACCGTTATCAGCGTAATGACCTACAATATCCGCTGTATCGGTATCGACAACTCCGAGGAAATGTTCGGCAAGCTCCAAATAAGCAAGCGTCTTCCCCGAATCATTGCCAATATCCAAGACGAATCACCCGACCTGTTGGGCTGTGAGGAATGCATTGAGCAACACTACGTTGGACTGACCGAAGCGTTAGACGACGAGTACGACAATTATATCGTTTACCGTGACGACGGCATATCTCCGGAGGCAACCCCGATTTTCTGGAAAAAGTCGGTATTTACCCTGCTTGACAAGGGCGCGTTTTGGTTCAGCAAAACCCCCGACGTTATGAGTCTTTACACCGAAGGCAGCGAGGTCGCCGGCAATAACCGCGTCTGCACTTGGGTTAAGCTTAAGCACACCGCTTCGGGCAAGGAACTCTATTATTACAGTACTCATTTCGGTTTCGGCAAAACCGAGGTTCCCTACAGCATTAATCTGCTGAACACCCGTATGGAGCTTGACGCTCCCTGTATTTTGACAGGCGACTTCAATCTCTCTCCTGAAACTGCGGCGTATGCTTCCTTAGCCGAGACTTTCTCCGATGCAAGGAGCGCACCCGTGAATATGAGCGGCACGAGTACCTATAACGGATATTCCCAGACCGGCGGCGCAGAAATCGATTTCGTCTTCTTTACAGGCTCCAACTTCGACGCGCTAACCCATAAGGTCGTCAATACCGATATAGAACACTTCGGCGAGGGCAATTACTCTTCCGACCACTACGCGGTGGTTGCCGAGCTGAAAATCAAATAATCGCGGATTTAGCAAGGCGGTAACGCCAAGAGAGCCGCAAGGGATAAAGCTATGTTTTTTACGCCAACTATAATCAGCGTTGCGATAATGCTCGCGTTTGCCTTACCCGGATACATATTCGTTAAGATAGGCGCGATAAAAGCGGAGGGCATCAGAGGGTTCGCCTGTGTGCTGATGTATTTTTGCCAACCGTTTTTGACGATATACAGCTTTATCAGCGTTAAATATACCCCCGAATTAGGGCGGAATATGGGGATAGTTTTGGCTTTTGCAATAGGCTTGCAGGTGCTGTTTTTACTGATAGTATTCCTCATTTTCCGCAAAAAAGGCGACAACCGTCCGCGTATTATGGCTGTGGCGGCGTCCTTCGGCAACGTGGGCTTTATGGGAGTGCCGCTGCTTCAGGCGGTAATGCCGAATTTCCCCGAGGCAATCAGTTATTCCGCAATTATTTGTACGGTTATGTTCGTGCTGTCCTGGTCGATAGGCGCGAAGCTGATAGCAGGAGAAGGGCAGAAAGTCAGCGTAGTCAAAATGTTCGTCAGCCCCCCGATAATAGGCATAATAATAGCGTTACCTCTCTTTTTCTGCAACGTGGAACTGCCTGCGGTGCTTTACAACAACGTGGAAATATTGGGACGTATGACAACGCCTATGTGTATGCTCCTGTTGGGTATGCGGTTCGCCACAGTGGAAAAAAAGTCCGAGGTGTTCACCGATCCCAGATTGTGGATTACTTCGGGGCTGAAACTGGTTATATTACCGCTTTTGGCTTTCCTCGTAATGTTTTGGATACCCATTGATTCCAATATCAAAAAAGCGGTGTTTATTCTGTTCTGCACGCCCTGCGCCAGTATGACTCAAAACATAGCGGAGCTGTACAACAACGGACAGCGGTTCGCCGCCAATACCGTGCTTAACAGTACGATATGCTGTATTGCCACAATACCGCTGTTGAGTTTTATGCTGGTATTGCTGTAAAAAGCGGCAAGGCGGAAGAACAAAAAGCCGTAAGGATTATATCTAAGATTGCTAAGGATTATATCTTAAATTACTTTTAATTATTCGACAAGCCGTAAGTCCGTATGAGCAACATTTATAAAAGCGGCTTATATTTAAGGAGTAATGCGAAAAAAATAACAACAAAAAAGGTCGGAAGTTCCGACCTTTTTCTGATATTTAACGGTTGTTGATTGTAGTGTCCTTATCGCTCTCTTGGTATCAGCTCTTGTAAAACTCGGCGAGCTTTGCGAACGCCTGTATGCTGTTTTGCACCGTGGCGGTGGCAACGCAGTAAGCGATACGGAACCAGCCCTTGGCACCGAAGCCCGAGCCGGGAACGATCAGCAAATTGAAATCCTTAGCCTTGGCGCAGAAAGCCCCGTCGTCGGGGATTAGCGACTGCACCCACAGGTAAAACGCGCCTTGCGGCTTGACGCAGTTATAGCCGATATTCGTAAGCGCGGTATAGAGAATATCGCGGTTAGTCTTATAAAAGCCCACGTCTGTGGTGGCGGACTGGCATTTCGCCACGGCTCTTTGCATAAGGGAGGGGGCATTGACGAAGCCCAAGATACGGGTTGCGTCGCCTGCGGCTCTTATTATCTCGTCCGCGCAGTCCACGCAATCGGGAATAACAAGGTATCCGATACGCTCGCCGGGGAGCGAAAGGCTCTTGCTGTAGCTGTAACCGATGATGGTGTCGGGATAAAAATCGGGGATATAGGGAGCGGTTGCTCCGTCGTAAACTATCTCGCGGTAAGGCTCGTCGGAAATCAAATAAATGGCGTTGCCGTATTCCTTTTCCTTAGCGGACAGCACCGCGGCTATTGCGGTAAGGGTATCCTTGCCGTAAACCACGCCCGTGGGGTTGTTGGGGGTGTTGACGATAACCGCCTTGGTCTTGGGAGTAATAGCCGCGGCAAATGCCTCGGGATTAGGCAAAAAGCTCGGAGGATTGGGGGGAACTACGGTAAGCACCGCGTCGAAGTTGTTGGCGTAATTGCGGTATTCACCGAAGAAGGGCGCGAAAACGGCAACCTCGTCACCGGGATCCAAAAGCACCTTAAAAAGGGTATTAAGACCGCCTGCCGCGCCTACGGTCATCACGATATTGCGCATACCGAGAGCCGCGCCGTAGCGAGCGTTGAGGTTATCCGCAACCGCCTGTCTGACGTCCTCGTAACCGGGGTTGCTCATATAGCCGTGAACCATAGTTGACGGCTCGTTGTCCAATATGTCGATAATCGCTTGCTTGACCGCCTCGGGTGCCGCGGTATTGGGGTTGCCCAGCGAAAAATCATATACGTTTTCCGCGCCGTACTTGGCAGCTAAAAGTTTGCCGTCCTCAAACATCGCCCTTATAGGTGACGGACGGGAAATCATATCGTGCATTTTTTTACTAATCATACAAATCCGCCTCGCAAATTTTTTTATAATTGTAGCACCGCACGGCGTATAACGCAACAGGTTGAAGGTTTTTTGGGGAAAAATCGGGGATAAAAAACGGAGCTGTCGGGTTTTTGCGCGTCGCGGCACAACAAAAGGAGGTAAAAATAACCGTCAAAAATTTGTTGACTTATGTTTTTGCGTACTTTATAATATAAAGGCTTATGCGGATAAGCGGATTTTTGTATTCGGTTACCGCTCAACGGATAATATAACTAAAGTGAGGATATAATTATGTCAATGTTCAGAACTTATCAGCCTAAAAAAAGACACCGCAGTGCAGTCCACGGCTTCAGAGCCAGAATGTCCACCAAGGGCGGTCGTAACGTATTAGCAAGAAGACGCGCCAAGGGCAGAAAGGTCTTATCCGCGTAAGGCGGCGCTATGTTAGCTCGCGCTAACCGACTGACCAACTCGCGCAGTTTCGACGTAATTTACAAAAAAGGCGAATGCGCGGCGGGGAAATATTTAGTTTTATACGTCCTCGGCAGCAAGTATTCGGTTATCAAGGTTGGTTTTGTCGTCGGCAAAAAGGTCGGCGGCAGCGTAGTGCGGAACAAGGTGAAAAGGCGTTTAAGAGAGGCGGTCAAGGGCTATATGCCCCTAATGACCAAGGGATACAGCTACGTATTCGTCGCACGCAGTAAGGCGGCGGAGCTGGATTTCGAGGGGATACGCGATTCCGTATTCGGCCTTTTGAAAAAGGCGAATAAGGTAACCGAGGTTGAGGGTTGAGATTTTTAGCGGAAAAACTACTTATTTTTTATAAAAAATATATTTCCGCAGGATTGCCTAAAACCTGTATCTATACGCCCACTTGCTCGTCATACACCTATCAAGCGATAATGAAATACGGATTTTTCGTCGGTTGTTTCAAGGGCTTTTTCCGCATATTAAGGTGCAACCCCTTTGCACGGGGCGGTTTCGATCCCGTCAAAGAGAATTACAGAGGGCAAGCTAAATGGTTAGTTTAGATATTCTGCTGGCGTACGCGCCGGAGCTTACTAATTGGATAGGGAAACTTATGTACGCGTTGTACACGGCAATCGGCAGTTTCGGCTGGACGGTTGTTGTTTTTACAATCGTATTGAAGGTAATTCTTTCTCCTTTGGATTTTTGGCAAAAGCACGTCACACGCAAGAACAACAAGGCTCTTAAGCGTTTAACCCCCGAGCTTGAGAAGCTGAAAAAGCAGTGCGGCAACGACCAGCAGGCTTATCAGCAGAAGCAGATGGCTTTATACAAGCAGGAAGGCTATTCGGTTTTCGGAAGCTGCCTGCCTATGGTGGTAACCCTAGTCATATTCTTCGTGGTTTTCTCGGGATTTAACGCTTGCGTTAAGTACGAGAACGAGAAACTGCTGTTCGAGATGACGGAGTACTACATATCCTCCGATGTGTCGGGACTTTCCCTGACCAACGAGGATAAGAGCGCGGTATTGGGCGTAACGGTTACAGACGACACCTCTTTCACGGCGGAGCAGGTAGTCGCGCTTACCACGGAAAAGGTTGCCAGACAGGACGCGCTTATGCTGGCGAAATATCAGTCCTTGGCAGGTAATCACAGCTGGCTGTGGATAGATAACGTATTTATCAGCGATAACTGGTCTAACGCAGTGCCCGACTTGGACACCTACGTGGGTACGGGTTTAGGCAAGGTGGGCGGTACGCTTCCCGATAACCTTAAGTCCTTCGTTACTCCCGACGGTGTGGTTTATACCGAGCCTTACGACTCTGTAATGGGCGCGGCAACGGCGGAGTACAACAAGAGCGGCGACTCCTCCTGGAAAAAGTTTTGGGACGTTAAGCACTGGAACGGATATTTGATACTTCCCGTTTTGGCGGTATTGCTTTCTCTCGTTTCCAACAAGCTGATGAAGGGCACTCAGCCCGAACAGCCTCCTCAGTTCGATTCCGAGGGCAAGGCTATCAACACTAACAAAATGACTAAGTATATGACCTTGGTTATGCCGATAATGATAGGCGTATTCGCGGTCTTTTACAGCGCGGCTTTCTCCATATATATGTTTATGAACTCCTTATGTACGGTGCTGTTCAACTTGCTTTACAACGTATTCACCGTCAAAAAGGACAAGCTGGAGGAAGAACAACGGTTGACTAAAACCTATAAGAGGTAGTATAAATGGTAACTATTGAAAAAGAAGGCAAAACAGTTGACGAGGCAATAGCACAGGGCTTATTGCAGCTTGGTATGACCGCCGACGAGGTGGATATCGAGGTAGTCAGAGAGGGCGGTTTTTTGAAAAAGGCTCTTGTGAAAATCACCACTAGGGAAACCAAGGCGGAGATCGTTTCCGTTTTCGTAGAGGGACTTTTAGAGCGTATGGGTATGGACTGTCAGGCTAACGTGGACGAGGAAACCTGTAAGGTTTCCATAACCGGCAAGGATTGCGCTGGCGTCATCGGTTACAGAGGTGAGGTTTTGGAGGCTATTCAGTACATTACGCAAATCGCCGTCAACAACAACACCGAGGATTACGTTAAAATATCTATTGACGCAGAGGGTTACAGAGCCAAGCGCAGTCGCACCTTAACAGAGCTTGCAGGCAGACTTGCAGACAAGGCTTGCCGCACAGGCGCACCCGTAGAGGTGGAGCCTATGTGCGCCGCAGACCGCAAGAGCATTCACGAGGCGTTGGCTAACAATCCCAACGTCAATACCGAAAGCTGCGGTATCGAGCCTAACCGTTACGTGGTTATCAGCCCCAAGGTTAAGGAAGTCAACTACGGCACAGGTTCGGACTTTAAGCGCAACGGTTTCAAAAACGTCAGAAGTTTCGGCAACAAAAGGCGCAAGTTTTAATCGTTTACGGACAAAACAGTAATTGCAGTATCAATCGCTGACGGCTGTAACGCGGTTTTGCGCGAGGTAGTTTCGCTGAAGCATACGGAGGTTATATGCCGCATACGATAGCTTCGGTTTCCACGCCCTCGGGGTGCGGAGCGATAAGTATAGTAAGGTTATGCGGAGAGCGTTCATTAGAATACGCTCTCTGCTTTTTTAATTGTTCCAAGCTGAAAGGCGCGGCGGCGGAAGTGCGCGAAACAATCGAGCCTTGCAAGCTGTATTTGGGGCGGTTTCGTTATGAAGAGGTCAACGAGCAGTGCTTTATGGTGTTTTTTAAGGCACCGAAAAGCTACACGGGCGAGGATATGGTGGAGTTTCAGCTCCACGGCGGCGTTAAGCTGACTCAAACCGTACTTAACGCGCTGTATAGAATCGGCGCGGTGCCTGCCGAGGCAGGTGAGTTTACAAAACGCGCCTATCTTAACGGCAAGGTAAGCTTGGCAGGCGCGGAGGGTATTCTGGAGATAATCAATGCGGAAAGCCAAAGCGCGTTGGCGGCAGGCTACAGATTAGCGGACGGCAGAGCAGGCGCGGTGACGGCGGAAATCGGCGAAAGAATACTGGAAGTTTTAAGCGTATTCGAGGCGAGCTTCGATTATCCAGACGAGATGTCGGACGAGATACAGGCAGGCTATTCGGATATACTCGCCCTACGCGAGCGCGTTCAACGCCTAGTGGACAGCGGCAACCGCGGCAGAATGATACGGGAGGGCGTGAAAATCGCCATACTTGGACGTCCTAACGTGGGCAAATCTTCCCTTCTCAACGCTTTGTTGGGCGAGGAAAGGGCAATAGTCACCGCAGAGGCAGGCACTACGCGCGACACAGTATCCGACAGCTTGGAGTACGACGGAGTGAAACTGACCTTTTTGGACACTGCGGGCATACGCGAGGGCGCAGGCACGGTGGAAGCAATAGGAATCGAGCGTGCCTTCAAGGCGGCGCAGGCGGCTGACGTGGTGCTTTACGTTATAGACGATCACACCGGGGAAACCTCTGAGGACGAGGCAACGCTTAAGGCGTTGGAGAAGAACGGCAAAAAAATAATCAGAATATACAACAAAGCCGACCTGACGGGAAGAAAGGACGCTCACGCGGTAAGTGCGCTATGCGGCAATAACGTAGAGAGCCTTTTGGCGGAGCTTGCTTCCGAGATCAAAAAAGGCGAGGTAAACGGCGGCGACGCGGTGACGGAAGAACGGCATATTTTCGCCCTTAACAAGGCGTTAAAATATCTCAACGACGCGGCGGACAATCGGGGCGCGGCGGACGACGTGCTTGCGGCGGATTTGCGCTCGGCATACGAGGCGGTCAGCTCTATTGAGGGCAAGGACGCGCCTGCCGAGGTGGTAGATAGGATTTTTTCCCGTTTTTGCGTGGGAAAGTAGGACGGAGTTATGGAAGAATTTGACGTTATCGTAATAGGCGGCGGACACGCCGGCTGTGAAGCCGCTTTGGCGGCGGCGCGGTTAAAGCGCAAAACGCTTTTGTGCGCCTTGCAGGAGGAGTCTATCGGCTATATGCCCTGCAATCCCAATATCGGCGGTACGGCAAAAGGGCATTTGGTTAGAGAGATAGACGCGTTGGGCGGCGAAATGGGCGTCAATGCGGACAAAAGTCTTTTGCAGTTAAAGATGCTTAACGCGGCTAAGGGCGCGGCGGTTCAGAGCCTAAGAGGGCAGACCGACAAGAACACGTACCACGCCAATATGCTGGCAACAATCAAAGCGCAAGCGAATCTTACCCTTATTATCGGCGAATGCAGTGAGGTTACGGTCAAGGGCGGCGCGGTCAGCGGCGCGGTTATAGACGGAGTAGCCTACGGCGCGGCGGCGGTGGTTTTGGCTACCGGGGTGTATCTTAACTCCTGTACCGTTATCGGCGAGGAAATCCGCGAGGAAGGTCCTTCGGGCTTTCGCAGGGCGGACAAACTCTCCGCTTGTTTGGAACGGCTCGGCTTACCTCTGATGCGGTTTAAGACGGGTACTCCTGCGCGTATTTATAAGGATAGTATCGATTATTCGCTGATGGAGAGAGAGGACGGCGACGAGGACGTTTACAGCTTTTCCTTTATGTCTGACGTTCGATTAACCGAGCAAATGCCCTGTTATCTTACGTACACCAATCCCGAAACTCACAGAATTATCGAGGAAAATATCGACAAGGCTCCTATGTACAACGGCAGTATAATCGGCGTAGGACCTAGGTATTGCCCCTCTATCGAATCCAAAATAATGCGGTTTAAGGGCAAGCCGCGGCATCAGGTTTTCGTAGAGCCAGAAACTCGTGACGGCAACCTTATGTACATTCAGGGTATGAGCACCAGTTTTCCCAAGGATATACAGCTTGAGCTTTACCGCAGTATCAAGGGCTTAGAGCATTGCGAAATCGCAAAATGGGCTTACGCTATCGAATACGACGCCATTGACAGCACCGCGCTTTTCCCCACGCTTAACGTAAAGCACGTTAAGGGGCTTTACTGCGCAGGACAGCTTAACGGCAGTAGCGGATACGAGGAAGCGGCGGCGCAGGGGCTGATAGCAGGTATTAACGCGGCGCGTGACGCTTACGGCATCGCACCTATAATCATTGACCGCAGTCGGGCGTATATCGGAGTTTTGATAGACGACCTTGTTACCAAAGGTACCAAGGAGCCTTACCGAATGATGACGGCGAGAGCGGAATACCGCTTGACCTTAAGACAGGACAACGCGGATATGCGCTTGACAGAGCTGGGCAGAAGCATAGGCTTGGTTACGGACGAAAGATACCGGCGGTTTGCCGAGAGAAAGGCGGCTATGAAAAAGGCGGTTGCCTTGTTCGATACGGTTTTGCCTCCGTCCGTTGCTTCCCCCATTGTGGAAAGACAGGGCGAGCCGCCCCTGAAAACAGGTATCCGCGCCAAGGATTTGGTGAAAAGAGCGGGTATAACCTATAAGGATATGGCGGAACTGGCTCTTTTCGAGGGTATCGAAAGGGGCGTATTAAGAGACGCGGCAACGGCTGTGGCTTACGAGGGCTACGTAGAGAACGAACGGGAAACTATCGAGGAGGCGCAACGTCTTGAACGGCGCAAGCTCTCTCCCAATACCGATTATTCCGCCGTTCCCAATCTCAGACTGGAGGCAAGGGAAAAACTCAACAAAATCAAGCCCTTGACCTTAGGTCAGGCGGAGAGAATTTCGGGCGTGTCGCCTGCCGATATTAATATGCTTATCGCTTGGCTTGCAGGAGGTAAAAAAGATGACTGATATGAGCCTGCTGAAACAATACGGTGCGGAGAACGGCTTGACGCTTACAGACGGAATGTTAGCCGCCTTTTCCGACTACTACGAGCTTTTGTTGGAGTGGAACGCAAAGTTTAATTTGACTGCGGTAACGGACAAGGACGAGGTTATAGTCAAGCATTTTTTGGACAGCCTTTTGGCGCAAAAGTACTTTAAGGGCAGTGTTTGCGACGTAGGCTCGGGCGCAGGTTTTCCGGGAATCCCCTTGGGTATTTACCGCGAGGATTTGAAGCTGACGTTAATCGACAGCCTGAATAAGCGCGTTACTTTTTTGACGGAAGCGGCGGCGGTTTGCGGAGTTAAAGCAGAGGCTTTGCACTTAACCTCGGAGGAGGCGGCGGCAGGTCGGCTTAGAGAAAGTTTCGACACGGTGACGGCAAGGGCGGTTGCGCCTATGAGTATCCTTTTGGATTTAACCGTACCGCTTGCCAAAACAGGGGGCAGAGTGGTGCTGTATAAGGGAGTGCCTACCCCTGAGGAAAAGAACACCGCGGAGGAGCTTTGCCGCGCGCTATCGGCTGTAAAATCGCCGCTTTTGAGGAATATTCTCTTCCCGACGGATCCAAAAGGTCGCTTTACGTGCTGAACAAGTATCGTCCTACCGCCAAGGAATATCCGCGGCGCAATCTGCGGAAACTGGCAAAAGGCGAAAAATAAAAAAACGGACGGTTATCCCGTCCTTTTTTATTAATAACGCTTGTTAAATGCTCTTTGCCGCCGCAAATTCCGTTTATGGTCAATCCTTGTAATTGTCGGGGTGTCCGTTGCCGCAAACGGTTATTAAATGCGATTAACGAAGGCGGAAGACGGCTATTCCGTTCCTTATGCGTTTTTGTACAAAATCCAGTAGCCCTCGCCCTCCCAATCCTCGGTTTTCAGGGGCAGCCACTCAAAATCACCCTCCTCGGGCTGTTTATCCTTGTAGCCCGGAAGTCCGTAACAAACGTGGGTAACTCCGCTGCTGTTATACAGCAGTCCTATCAAATAAAAACAATCTCCGCTTTGAATTTTTATCCACCGCGAGCCTTCTATCAGCTCGTTCAGCGGTTCAAAAGTGGGATAAATATCGTAATACAAATCCAGTTTATCCTTGATTTCCTCGTAATAACCGCCGTCTTTCGGCTCAACGGAGTCAAATCCGATGATGCAGTCGGTGGGGTTTTCGCAATCGGTGAGATTATCACTGTTTGTTGGATTTTCACAGTCGGTTGAATCGCCGTCCGTACAATTTCCGCAGTCGGTCGGGTTTTCGCAATCGGTGAGATTATCACAGTTTGTTGGGTTTTCACAGACAATAGTGTTTTCGCAGTCGGTGATAGTATCGCAGTCGATTATAGTATCGCAGTCAATAGGATTTTCGCAATCGGTGACAGTATCGCAATAGGGTTGTTCTTCCTCGCAAACAAAAGAAATAACGTCCTCTTGGCTTTCTCCCTGTCTTATGCCGTCTGTACCGTGAGGAATCTCGCCGCTTACGTCGCCGAATATCGGGTTATCGTCATCGCCGTTGCCGTTGTCGGCGAAATTGTTGTCGTAACCATTGTTTTTATCGATAGTGCGGACTTTAGCAGTCTTTTCGCCGTAGGATTTTGTTTCGTTTTGAGAGCCGTTTCCGCCCCTTGAACTCTCCGAGCTATGTATGCCGAATGACGCGCTTTCAAAAACCACCTCGGGGCTACGGACTTTGCCGCTGCCGTTTTTACTGCCGATATTACCCTTTCCGCTTGTTTTTTCGCCCCATGCCCTTTCGCTCGCCGTGTTTTCGCTCTTTTTTTCCGCTTCCGCTTGCGCCGTCAGATAAGCGGCAACCTGCCGTTCGGCGATTTCGGTGTAAAAAACCGCGAAGCGCGTCCACAAAACCGCTTTTCTCGTATCCCCGTCCACAATTACCGCCGACAAATCCCGGTTCGGAGCCACGCGCAGCTCGGCTTTCTCTCCGTCGAATGGGTACAGAGTGCCGCTGTCGGGGAATACCAGATAGTACCGTCCGAAAGCCAAATAGTGAACGCTTAACGCAATTTCCGTGTATTCGGGCTGATAAACCGTCAGCTTCAGCAAAGCGGTACAGCCTTTTTTTCCGCTCATAACTGCGTATAATTTCTCCAAGCTCATAGTTGCTCCTTTATCCCTTTAGGCAGGGGTTTACCCACGTTTGCCGCCAATGCGCGGTGCATTTCCATCGCCATAGCGTAAGCGTAAATCTTACTTTCCGTGCTCCGTTCGCCCGAAAAATCACGGCTTTCGCCGCCGCTATCGTTCCTCTTGCCGATTATTTGCGCCGCGGCAGGGTGCAGTTTCACGAAAAAATCTTTGATTTCCAAACAAAGTACCTCTTTTTTATTGCAAAATGCAAAACTCTGGTTTATAATTATGATTTAGAAAGCTATAATATTCCTTTCATAATTTAACGGGTATTCAGGAGAACGAGATGTCTAAGAGATTTTTAATCATAATGACAGTTTTGGTCGCGTTAGCCGTCTTGGCGGTATGCGTCGGTTGCGAGAGCTACAAGTACGATGCAGACCTATCGATGGGCGACAAGGACGAAGTAGTTTACAGTAACGGCGGCACTGTGGTGAAACAGGGCAGTTACATTTACTTTATCAACGGCTATGCTGACTACAAGACAACAGACGCTAAGGCTAACTGGTTCGGCAACGTGGTTAAGGGCGCGATTATGCGTATCAAAGCGGACGCTACCGATATGTCCACCGCCGAGATAGTCGTTCCGAAATCCGTGCTTTCGGACAGTAAGAATACAGGATTTTCCATTTACGGCGATTATATATATTACGTTTCTCCCAGCGCAGAGGAAGACAAGAGCGGCACCGTTCAGACTTCCACTCTCCAGTTCCTCCGTACCAGACTTGACGGACAGGAGACTCGTCTGCTTTACGAGCTGAATAACAGATCCGTGGACTATATCTATACGCCTAACGCACTGGTTATCTATAAGGACAACACCATTTATTCCAAGTCCTACGATGCGAAACGCTTTAAGAAGAACGATGCAGGCACAGTGCTTGCAGAGGACGTTACTTCCGTGCATTTCCCTCAGTACGGCACCTATAATCCCAAGACCAAAGAGAGCTACCTCAACTACTTCTTCTACACCAAGGCGGAGGACGGCAATCAGGTCTATTCCAACAGAGTTTACGTTTGCAACGGCACAGGTTCGGTCAACAAGGTTATTATCGACCGCAATACCTATACCGACGCTCCCGATAATCTTGCCAATAACGACAAGGTATTCTCCCTTGCGTTGACCGCTTCCTTCGTGGATGACAACGGCATTACGCTGTATTACAGCAAGACCGTTTATCACGGCAGTACCGCAGGTAACGTAGGTTTTTACGGCTACAAGTTCACCGCGGCGGACTTTGAGAGCGACGCTTTTAAGAACGGCAGTTACAAGTTGGACGCTACCCGTGAGTATTGGTTCGCCAACAGCGCACCTACCAGTATTTTCGCTATGTCCTTAGAGGACGGCTACGTTAACTATACCTCCGGTATCAGCTATGTTAAGCTGGACGAGGTTAAGCTGGCAACTTGCGTATTCAGCGCAACCAGCGACGACGTGACCGCTACCAAGATTATCAGCTACGATAAGGCTTTAGGCTACCTGTACTTCCTTAGTAAGGACAATTACCTCGTCCGTAAGAGCATTAACGGAGTTAAGGATAATATCGTAATCATTCTTGATAAGGCAATTAACAGTACCTACACTTATATTTGCCCTGAACTGTTGGACGGTAATATGTATTTTATCCTGTCCGACGACAGCTATCTCTACCGCGTATCCATTGCGGATTACGACAGGATTAACGGCGCGGCTAAGCCCGTATTGGTGGGAAGAATAGCATAAAATTTTTAACGATAAGTCGCGGCGGCGGATGCTTTGCAGCGCCGCCGCGGTTATTCGCATAAATATTACACAATTTTGTGTAATAACCCAAAATAATACATTATTCGATAAGCCTTGATTATGCAAAATGATTTATTAATTTGCTATAATTTATTTTGTAACGCGTAATGGCATTATTTTGTGTACAAAAGAGGGAAAATAATTGAAAGAATTTATTTTTTTGGAGGAAAACAATGAAAAAGGCGAGCATCTTAATAGCAGATGACAACAAGACGTTTAATGACGGTCTTAAGGAGTTTTTGTCGAGGGACGGCAATTTCCAAATAGCCCAGACATTTGACGGCGGAACTACTCTATCCGAAACGGACAGATTGAAACCACAGGTTTTAATTCTTGATATGATTATGCCCGGTTTGGACGGAATAGAAGTATTGCGTGGCTTAAAGAGCGGTTCAAAGCCCAAGGTAATTGCAATTTCGTCTTCCGGTGACGACGATTTTATCGCTGAAACCTTGAGATACGGTGCAGATTACGTTATGGTTAAGCCTGTGGATTTCACCGCATTGAAAAGACGTTTGAACGACGTGCTTTCTCCCGAGGTCAAGGAAGTTGCGGTTACGGGTTTCGCGCCGAGAGCAAGAGGAAACCGTAATCTTGACGAAAAAATTTCCAACGTGTTTATTTCTGTCGGCATACCTGCACATATCAAGAGTTATTATTTCCTGCGCGATGCTATCAAAATGGCAGTGGATGAGCCTGAGATTATCAACAGTATCACAAAACGGCTTTATCCCGAGGTTGCGGAGCATTTTGAAACCACGGCAAGTAAGGTGGAAAGGGCGATACGCCACGCAATCGAGGTCGCTTGGAATAAGGGAAAAATCGAAAACATCAACGTATTATTCGGTATTAAGGTTTATAACAGCAACGAAAAGCCCACCAACGGAGAGTTTATCGCGCTTGTAGCGGACAAGCTTCTGTTGGAAACCGCATAGTCGGTTAAGGCTAACGAAACGTCGCTTAACCGTATGAATTGCTGCTGTAATTAACGCAGAATTCAACAAGGCACGGTTAATCGATATGCACCCCCGAAAGTCTGTAAAACTTTCGGGGGCATTTCGGGTTTACGAATTTTAATAAGGGTTCTACACGGTCGGCAGAGATTTTGCTTTCAACGGCGTTATTCAAAAACGCCGCAATTTTACGATAACCGCATCAGCAAACGGCTATTCCTTTTTGTTTTTATGCTTTTAGCATAAATCAAACTGTTTTTGCGTCAACTTTGAAAAAATCCATTTTGTATTGGGGATTTTTACGCCGTAAAGACCGAATAGCCTGCAAAATTCGTCTAAAACGTCCCAATTAACGGTAATTTGAACGCCAGAATTAAACAGATTATTTGACAGAATTAAACGATTGAATTAAACGGTAGCATTGAATGTGGGAATTAAATAATAAAAATTAAATACTAAAAATTGAACGCCGAAAATAAAGTGATAACACATTATTCAATCCAGCTCTTTGAATTGAACGCTAAAACTGAATACTGGGTTTGAACGTCAAAATTGAATGAATTAAATGGCAGAATTAAACGGTAGCATTGAATGGCAAAATTAAGCAACAAAATTAAGTAACAAAAATTAAATTGAAAAAAATTAATTCTTTGCAAAAAAATGATATTGTAAAGCATTAAAAACAGCAAAAAAAAGATTTTTTTTATCGGTGCAAACAAAAAAAGCTCTACGTGCCTTGCGGTAATGGAGCTTTTTTAACAGCATCTGTCGGCTGAATCATAGTTATCGGTTTAGCCTTATTCGTGCGCGTTTTATCAATTACGCAACGAATTGCGCTCTTTTCTTAATATCATTTCCCACTATGTGGGCGAAGTTCGTTCGACCGTTTAGGCGTTTCCGCTAAGCGTGTACCGCCACCTCGGAAGGCTTAGGCGCGTAACGGGCAGGCGCTATAATAAACGGTGTAATCAGTCCTTATCGTCGAAGGAATAATCCTCGTCCTCGTCCTCTGCCGAATCCTCGTCTTCCTCTTCGTCCTCTTCCTCGTCCTCGAAGTCGTCTGCGTCGGGAATATCGAAATCGTCCTCAGGCTCGTCGGACTTGACGTCCTCATCGTCGTCCTCTGCGCTCTCGTCCTCGTCCTCAAGGCTCTCTAGGTCGGTATCGTCTAAGTCATCGTGGCTGTAGTCGTCCGTCAAAACTAGCTCGTCGTCCTCGTCCGCTTCGGCTTCTCCGATCTCGTCCAAGGAAACAGTGCCTGCTTCAGCCTCTATATCTACGTTGTGAATATCCTTCTCGTCTTCCATTTCAAGACGGCAGTTTTCGCAATACTCTTGTTCGTCGCTAATAATTCCGCCGCATCTCGGACAGGTCTTGTATTCCTCGTCCTCATCAATATCAGGATGGGCAATACCTCTTATTTCATCGCGGCAGACTTCGCAGTACACCTCGGTTTCCAAAATATAGTTTAATTCACATCTGGGACATATCTTATATTTCGGCATAAATGCAACCCTCCTTAACTCATACTGTGCAGTTTGCAACTATTATATGGATAAATAATGCAATTGTAAACAGTTTTTTTCAAAATTATCAAAAATTTTCGCGGATACCTTGGAACGCCTGTAACGTAGGGTAAAAAACCGCCCCTTACCGTTGTTTTTCTCTGCCCGAAAACGCCAAATCTTTCGTTCAAATTGGAACAAAATGACTATTGACAAACCGCGCGTAATATAGTATTATTATAATACTATTATGGGTAATATTCGCCGCGCTCACGGGCGCGCATATTGCGCGTGGACGCATTTGAGATAGACGGATAATTCCGTCGGACGGAGGTAAAAATGAAGGGACGTAAGTTTTCATTGCTGTTAGTATTAATCACGGTGGTTGCCGTTGCGCTGGCTTTGACTGCGTGCAAGACGCCGATCGTATCCGATAACACAACCGACAACGGACCTAAATCGTTAAGCGTATCCTCGGCGATGACGGGCGTTTATAACGCGCTGAAAAGCACCAACGGAGCCACTGCGGAAGCGCAGTTTTTGTCGGTTATTCTCTCCGGCAAATACGCGGATGACGACCTTAACAACCATACCTTCGGGTTTGAGAGCAGCTTCGACATTTCCGAGGCTAATCTGAACGGCGGCGACCATAATTCAAAATTTGCTTTTTATCTCAGAGAGGAGAGCACGGATACTCTCAATATCTATCTTTCCGACGCTACTCTTTACGTCAAGTACCCCCCCGTTGTCAACGATGCGAAATTCCAGAGCGTGGATTTGGCTTCCGTAGTCAAAGCGATTAATGATTCTTACCATAACGGCGGCACGGTCAAGACCTCTGCCGACCTTATACCGGCACTTGGAGAGAGCATTTTCTCCGCGGCGTATTACGAGGTCACAGGCAACGCCGAAAAATATACCTTGGTGCTGTCCTATTCCAAGCTGGCAGGCTCTCTTGCGGAGTTGTTGTCCATACTGGATATCGGTTTGAGCTACGGCGGCGCGTTGGGCTTGATGGGCTACACCGAGTCCGAAATGGCGGCTTTGGCTTCAGCGTCCGACGGCAGTGACGCGGCGGTTATAGTCAATATCGCATCAGGCAAGATTGCCAACACCGCGGTAGTGGACGACGTTGCATCTGCCTTGGCAGGCACTTATGCAGGTAAGGAAAGCTCCGTTATTACCTCCTTGACCGTTACTTCCTCGGCGAAGAATATTTCTCTTCCCGATAATTTGGCAAGCTATAAGGTTTTCGATTTTGCCAATCTTTCTATGAGCGGCACTCTTAAGATAGACGCCGCCAACGCTTCCCAACGCGGAGAGTTCTTTACACAATCAGTGCTTGCTACTACGCTGACGCCCTCAAGCTACACTTACGATTATACCTTTAAGTCCAACCGCAGGGCAGACGGCAACGTGGAGTTTTCCTTGACTCTTCACACCCCCTCCGAAAAGGATATTGCAGTTTTCTGCGACGGCACGAAGCTGTACGTCAATCTGTCCTCTTTCGGTATCGCTCCCGTTAAGCTGGACGCTGCCGAGCTGCTGGACGACTTCGGCGAGCTTGGTATCCTCACCGAGGGTGTTTCTCTTACATACAAGCAGATAATCAAGCTCATAGGCGACGCCTTTGGCAGTCGCACTGTGAACGGCTATATAACCAAGTATTCCTTTGACGGCGCAGATATTGCCGCAATTCTCGCACAGCTCGGCTACGACAGCGTTCTGGATTACGACGCTTTCGACGTCACAATCAATACCCGTAACAAGGAGTTTACCGCGTTGACCTTAGCGTTCTCCGCAATGGGCGCGACCTTTACCTTTAACGGCACTTCTCCCGTGGTAGGCACCGCAGTTACCGTGACTGCCCCCGAATGGGCGGCAACGGCAACCGATTTGAATGCCGCCGAGAACTTTACGCCTGTGCTTACAGGCAGTATAAGAGAGGCGACCTCTGCCGCCGACGACGTTTCCCTGCTGTCAAGTCTCGTATATTCCCTTACGGGCACCGAGGTCAACTTCGCGGCGCAAGCCCGTTCCCATATCAGATTCAAGGCTTCCGCCAATATCGCTTCCGACGGTGCGTTGAAAGCTCTTAAACTGGACTTCTACACCACCGCGCTTAACGGCACTGACGGCGACTATATCGCAGGCTTGTATTACGCCGCTACGGACGCTAATTATATTTACGTTATTTATCCTGCCGACGACTTGGGCAATACCAGAGCGGACAGACTCCCCTTAAAGCCCGTAGGCGACAGATATACCGCTTTCCTTAACGCGATTAACGGCAACGTGGCAGAGGACTACGATACCGCGCTTTGGTCGTTCTCCAACGCAACAGGCTACTCTCTATCCGCCAACTGCAACGCGATTAACGCTTTGCTCGGCAAGATTAAGAGCGTATTTTTAAGCGGTCTTAATCTCAGCGTTTTACCTGCGGACTTCTCCGTTGTGGAAACCGTGCTGGGCTATAACGAGGGTGCTTTCTCCTTCCGCGCCGTTTTCGGAGCGTCCAAATACGTGCATTTGGATATCGAAACTATGGCGTTGAATTACAACGACATTACTCCTGTCGGCATTTCCTCTACGGCGAAATCCGTCAGTCTTTACGCCGATAATAGTATGGACGAGGTTACTACGGTCACTATGGGTGACGGTACGGTTTATAAGCTGTACCTTACCGCCAACGGCGTTAAGCAGTGGCAGTATTCCTCTCACCCCACGGTAGGCAACGGCTCTGTTGAAGTTATCGCCTCGATTAACGTGTTCGGCAAGACTTTGAACGTACCCCTGACGGTGGATACATCCGCGGTGACGGTTACGTCTATTCCCGCTCTTAACTTTGTTGACGCACAGTACGTCAGCGGAACGGCTTTCAGCTTCCCCAGATATAACTGTGCCGTGGATCCTATCAAGATTATTACGGACTGTAACGAGGCTATGCTCTCCGACAACAACCTTAAGTCCGTGGTTTGGTACGTGGCAGGCAAGGATATTGCGACAGGCGGCATCAATACCGTTTCGGAATCTCAATTCGTGCTCAATCCTTACGTTACCGACTACTTCGGCTTTACCGTACCCCTTTACGCCTCAAGCCCTTACACTGTTAGCGTAATCGGCGACGTGGCGCAGTCCGTTGCCCTCGTGGAGGGCGTTATGGTGGACGCGTTGGCGCAGAACGGCGGTAAGCTGTCCGCAACCTACGTTACGGGCGGCATAAAAGCCGATCCTTACAGCGCGGCTACTTACGGTTCTAAACTCAATTTGGTGTTTGCGTCAGGCACGCCCGTGCAGACTACGGCTATGCGTTTCGATGTGAAGAATATCGACGTTACGGATTTGGATACCGCAGACGGCTACGGTTCTCCCGACCTTGACGCGGCGATGTTCAACTGCTCAGGCAAATTCAAGGTTCCCGTTATCGTACTTGACTGTATGGGTTGCGAGCGTACCTTCTACGTGGAAATCGAAGTGGTTCCCAACGTAATATCTTCAATCGCATTTAATTCCTCCGAACTGGCGGACGGCGTAACCTACAGCGAGTCCGTAGAGGACGGCATAGTAGGCAAGTTTACCGTTAATCCCTTGGTTACGGATTCTCTTTCCTCTGTCAATCTTCCTAAATTCGTTACCTGCGGCGAGGGTGCAGGCAGCTTCGGAACCACCACCTTGAAATGGGACGTTTCCGCTATCCGCAACACTTCTCTAACCTCGGGCGCGGACGGCACCTTGACCTTAATAATCGGTAACGACGTGGGTGGCTATCAGACCTTTAATTTCCGCTACGTTTTCAGCAGACTCGCCGTCAAATCCGTGGCAATCTGCGATAAGAACGGCGACGTAATCAGCGCGGTTGCGGCGGCAGGCGCCGAGTCCGCATTGATGGAACAGAATCTTGGCGATAAGAACAGCGTTAGCTTTACGGCGATTAATCTTAATCCCTACTCCTACATAGCTCCTGCCAAGATAAAGTACGTGTATTCTGTTGTGGGCGAGGTTACGGAGAGCGTCTTTTATTCGGACGTGAACTGGAGTTTCAATCCCGAGTTACAGCCCGAGAACCTTTGGAGCACGGCGAAAACCTATAGCTCCTCAATCGCAATCAGCGGTTTGACAATCAATCTTTCCCTCAGCTTTGTGGCGAAGACCTACAATATTACCAAGGATTTCAGTTTCCCCGTGATAGAAGGTAACGTAGTTGCCCGTTTCCCCGAGGGCGACGTGCAGTACGTGCAGTACGAGGAAGAGAAGAAAGTCAATCGTCTAGTGTTTATGGCTTACGGCGCAATCGACAGCTCTATGGCTGTGGATTATACGGACGTGAACAAGTATCCCACTCAAGTTAATATCCCCTTTACGGACGGCACCACCGCTTTGCTTAATATCGGTTGGGATTTGTCCGCATACTCCGAGAACGCCAATATTATTTCCGACGGCTTCCGCGGCGACGTTGTCGCCAAGCTGATTATCGGCGAGAAGGACGGCAAGCCTATCTACGGCGAGTCAATTAAGGTAAGGGTTTACGTGGCTTCGGGTAAGGCAGATGATACTTATACGGGTATGACTGTGGACGAAACGGTGCTTTCGGGCTTGATTACCACAGGCTCCTTAGGCAATACGGGCTTTACCGCGACCGCTACCTACGCGGCTATAAAAGCGGCGAATACGGCAGGGGTTTTGACCTTAAACGCCGACGAGCTTGAGGCTTTGGACAGGACGGACAGAGCGGCAAAAGTAGCTTTGGTTCTTGAAAAGGCGGTTAAGCTCTGCTTCTTCGCAACGCAGGATCCCGCAGAAGAACTGATCGCAATACTTAACGAGGGCTTGGCGGCAGGCATTTTGCAGGGCGTAAGCAATTCTCTTACCTTCTCCGTAATCAGTTACGACGAGGTGGACGGCAGGGTCGTCAAGACCGACCCCCGTAATCTGCGTAACTATCCCACCTATCTGTATTTCAATTACAGCGGAAGCGAAACGCTTTCCAACAGTATGTTCAAGGTTAAGCAGTGGGACTTCCGCGACAGCAACGGCAACAACAAGATTGACCGTTATTATATCGATAGACTTTTTGACGATGCGACTCTTTCTCTTCAGAACGTAGCCACGAATGGCGACTTAACGGTCAGCGCAGAGGTCGGCAACGACAAAACGGGATATATCAAGGTTCCCGTTTCCATTATCATTGTCGCAACCGATATCGAGAACGTGGTGCTTACCTCAATACCTCTCGCCTCCAGCTCTGTGGTAGTGGGCGGCAACAGCCGTAATACTATGGATTACTCGGTGAAGTACGTTGAAGCGGTCAACGGCGAATACGTACTGGTGAGCGGTGAGTACGTGGTTTATAACGCGACATTCCACAGAGGACTTACGCGCTACGATTCCGAATTTACTCTCACGCTTAATCCCTATATGGCGGACGCTTGCTCTGCGGCGAGCTATCCCCGTCAAATTCAGTTTACCCTCAACAAGGGCTATTCCGTTACGATGGACGTTCTTTGGGATTTAAGTACCATACCCACAGGCGGAGTGTATAACGGCGGCGAATATCAGATTGACGCTTATATCGACGTTGGCTTTAGCTATGCCAAAATCATCGTTCCCGTTAAGCTGGTTATCCTTGAAAAAGAGCTTGACAGCGTGAGAATCGGCGGCGAAAACACCAAGCACATTTACGTTGATCCTTACGAGGCGGAGCCTTACGGCGCGGTAGTTGACGGCGACATAGTTTATCTTGACGTTACCGTTAAGTTCAAGGGCGAGGAGAATTGGTATCCGCTTACCCTTAAGTATGATAAGTCCGACGTGGAGCTTCGTTACGTGGGCGGCACTCTTAAAAGCAATATCAACGTATTGGTAGGCAACGACGCAGGCGGCTGGCAGCTTGTGGGCGGCTACAACCTAATTGCTTATCAGCGTCAGCTGCTTAAGGTAGAGGGTGTGACCTACACCTGCGATACCTGCGGCGCGGTCAGCTACGTGTATTTGGATACTTGCGTAGCGGCAAACTGTGACGGCACTGCCTTTACGCTTAACTACTACGATATATACAGCCTTACCGTTGTTTCGGAAAACATTGTCGAAGAATTCGAAACTATCGATTTCAGCCACGACCTGCCTGACACCTTGCGGTTTACCTATGGTAATCCTACCGACGTAAGCTCCAACGTAATCAGTACGGTTAAGCGCAGCGGCTTGAACAACGTAGGCGCGGTATTTAACTGGCGCAGAGAAAACGAGCATTTGGTTCTTGCCGTCTGGAATAACACCTTTGATCCCGAGGCAACGGACGAGCAGACGCTTCACTTTACCGATGCGACAGGCTACGCTTCGCTTTCTCCGTCTATGTTCTACCGTTGGGATACCATAGCGGACTTCGATTACTCGGGTGTGTCGGCGGCGAAATATCTGTACGACTTGTATATTACCAGTGACGTGGAAGGTATTAACGATTACTTAGACCTATACGTTGCTCTATGGACGGACGCGGACGAGGACGGCGCATTGGACAGCGGCGAGCTTAGCCGCTTGGCTGATACGGACGTGCTTAACGCAGGCAAGTATTACGTGGTAGCCGCACTGACGGAAAAGGACGGTATGTCTCACTCCTTGTACGGCACGGCGCAACTTAATAAAGCGTTTACGGTCATTCCCCGTAATATCGACAGCTCCGTTACCGTAAGGCAGAACACCAAGCCTCTTGCTACCGCATACACGGCGACCTTCCCTGCGGTAATCAGCGATGAACTGCGTGCGGAAACGACGATACCCAACGTAAGCGTGGTTCTTAAGTATTACAAGGCGGAGGACGTAGGTCACACAACGCCTATCGACTTTACCGATATTACGAAAATAAGAGCAGGTGTTTACGATTACGTGGTAGAGGTTGAGGACGGTAATTATACTGTCACGGCCGCGGGCGCGTACACGAAGGGCACGTTCACAATCAGCCCTATGGCACTTACGGGTATAACAGTGACGATTAACGATGCAACGGAGAATTACAGCGTGGTTAAAGGCAGTACCCCCACAATAATTGTTGCTTGTAATGAAAACGTAGTATTGACAAACACCGTTGACCTAGTGTATTATGAATGTATCTATTTCATAGATACCAATTCCAACGACACGGTTGACGCGGAGGAGATAACGACTTTAGCTACCGTTGACCTAGGCGAGTTCACCAGCAGAGAGATTAAGCTTGCGGTGCGTATCGTCAATCCCGATTACACGGCAGACGTCAAGGTGGTAACAGTCACCGTAACGGCTCCCGAACAGGCATAAGTTTCTACAGCGGGTTTCCCGTTTAACAAAAAGAAAATTTATTGGAGGTTTTAACTGCATGGCAAAAGGTAAACTGTCTAAAGGACAAAAGGCGATTATCATAATAGTCGCAATCGTGTTGGTGTTGGCAATCGCTTTCATTGGCGTTTATTTCGGCGTTTTAAAAGGTGAACCAATGGAATTTAAAGATGTTGACGCTAATGCTGGCGCACGCCCTGATTATGCGGCAACGACTGCTATGACGGCAACGCTTGATGGCGATTATAAGACTCAGCTTGCAGCCATTAAGGCTGCTAATGGAGAGATCGTTGAGAGTATTGACGAGGCTACTTTAAAGTCTATTGCTTTACAACTGATGAACGTCGCTTCCGATGCTAAACGTAATGTCAACAATATAGACGACTTTTTTATGTTTACATATTCCGATGGCGCTGGCAGTGCTAATGCGGGTGTGAAGGGCGAGATGTGTATACGAGGATTTAATATTACTTTAGGTAATAATTCATACAGTCAGTCCGGTGGCCCTGTTGTTGATGGTACACCTGCACTGCTTTCTGTTGCCAGAAGTATGCTTAATCAGCTTTCCCGTACCTGTACACTGGATAACGGAGCTAATTATATCCAAGGGAAAAGCGCGAGCGGCACTGAAGCTAATAACCCCAACCCCGATATAAATTATTTCCCGTTTATGGATTGTGATTTTTCAAAATTGACAACCAAGAAGTGGTCTACTGATCTTTGGTTGGAGAAGGACAATATACTCAATGCTCCGGGCGAACTTACCAATTTTGCACTAAATGCAGACGCTCTTAAAGATGGCACTTCAATTACTTATACCGCAACTGCTGAAGGTCAGGGTTTCTGGACTGTTAGCTTCAAATTAAACTGCCCCGATTTAGAGACAAAACCTAAGGAGTATTCTAACTATGTTGAATACGCAAAAGCAGTAATGGGCGAGGAAGCATACGCTAAATATGATGCGGTTGTTACCAAGTCAAGAGCTGGTGTACGTGAGAGCGCAGGCAGTAGTGACCTTGAATATAGAAGATACGATGTCGTTATGGAGATATGGGATAACGGTTATCTCCGCACTTATTCTAGCGATGAAAGTTGGGCGGCTACGCTTATCGGTATAGCTGACGGTTACACAGACTCTTCTAATACAACTTACTATTACTATGACGAAGCGGAAATGCTTGAATACTTTGCGGCAGAAGAACGTAGCGAAGATAATGCTGATCTTGCCGATGAGGATTTAAGAGAGGCGAACTTGGAATGGGCTGATATTGAGACAGCTGAAGAGTTTTTTGAAATGATGACAGAAGCTACTTACGATGAGGCAACTAAGACTTGGATACCTAAAGATGGAAGTTGGACTGGTGGGGCACGTGTTGCCACAGCGGCTGATTTGAAAAAATAATTACTAAACAGATAGACTTTTATTAAAAAAGGACTCGTCACAAGAAATTTTGACGAGTCTTTTCTTTAAATAAAAGAAGTTGATTATCATAAGCTATAAGAATTCAGCACAATAAGAAACAGTAACTATAACCTCGGTGCGAGTTACAAATAATTCAACACTTATCGACGGGTTTTCCGTCGGGCGAAAGGACGGCTTTTAAGCTGTCCTTTTTCGTTTCTATGCGTATTGTATTTTGCTCTAGGCTATGATATAATAATCAATAGGACGCGCATAAGCTAAACGGCAAAGGGCGGCAAGCGAAGCTTTGTCTTTTTCGGACGGACTATGCGGCAATGATTATATTGAGCGGCGCGGATTAGAACTCGCGTCTATCTCGGAGGACTGATATGATTAAGGTTATTCCCGAACCAAAAAAGATTGATTTGACAGGCAACCTGACTTATAAGCTGCTGTCTTTGAACCTAAGCGGTGCGACAGACGCGAGGCTTTTGGCTGACGCGGCGGCGTTCGGTGATTTTTTGGGTTTGAGCCAAAAGGGAGAGCCGATTAAGCTGATTATTGACGGCGAAGTCAAGGGCTATTGCCTATCCGTCAATTCGGGTGTAACCATAAGGGGCGACTGTGAGGAAAGCCTGTTTCACGGACTGCAAACGCTCAAGCAGATAATTTTCGCCGTTTATAAGGACGGCTCTGCGGAATTGCCTTGTCTTGAGATTGAGGACTCCGCCGCGTATCCATATCGCGGCTTTATGCTTGACGTAGTAAGACATTTTTTCCCGATTACCTATCTTTATAAGCTGATTGACGTTTTGGCTCTTATCAAGATTAACACATTGCATTTGCATTTGACGGACGATCAGGGCTGGCGCGTGGAGATAAAGAGCTGCCCCGAGCTGACGGAGGTTGGCGCATACCGCAGTCAAACCAACGGCGACGGCGTGAAGCACGGCGGCTTTTATACCCAAGAGGAGCTAAAAGGTTTGGTCGCGTATGCGCGCGACAAATATATTGATATAGTGCCGGAATTTGATATGCCGGGGCATTTTACCGCCGTATTGGCGGCTTATCCCGAGCTTGGCTGTTTAGGGCAACGGACGGAAGTAGCCACCGAGTTCGGTATCCACGAGGATATAGCCTGCGGCGGCAAGGAGGCAACCTACGCCTTTATCGAAAAGGTAATCGGCGAGCTGACGGCGATTTTCCCCTCAAAATACGTCCATATAGGCGGTGACGAGGCTCCCAAGTATCATTGGGAAAACTGCGCGGACTGTAACGCTGTAATCCAAAAAGAGAGCTTGTCGGGAACGGAAGCTTTGCAAGGATTTTTTACCAACCGAATAATAGAACTGCTTGCGGCGCAGTGCAAAACCGCTATCGTGTGGAACGAGAGCCTTAATTCTGGCATACTTGACAGCCGCGCTGTGGTGCAGTACTGGCGCGACGGCAAAAAAGCGGAACGGGTAGGTATGGCGGCAAAAGAGGGCAGACGGTTCATAATTTCTCAATTCTCCCCCTTTTATTTGGACTATCCCCACGGTATGAATCCGCTGAAAAAACTCTATGAGTTTGATAATCCGCTGACCGCTTCCACCGCGCTTTTGGGCTACGAAAGCCCGCTTTGGACGGAGTACGTGGCTACAGAGGAAAGAGCGGACTTTTTGACCTTCCCGAGAGAACTGGCAACCGCCGAGCTGGGCTGGGGCAGAGTGGGGGATTATTGGAGTTTTAGCGATAGAGCGACCGCCTTTTTCAAGCTGTTGGACGCAATGGGCGTCGGACACGCAACGATTAAGGAAGCGACTCCGCGTCCGTTTGCCGCGTTATGCTCCATAATGCGATTTGCAGGTAATTTGATTAACCGCAACGCGATAAAAGGTCTGCTGAAGAGTATGAAGAACGATCGGCGTATGAGCCGACAGCGTAAGAATAATAATTAACCGCCCTACGCGGAAAGGAGATAATATGATTTATACTTACAAGGAAGCAACTTATTTGCCTTGGGGCAAAGTTTTGGAAATGACAGACGGCGTTATCGACCTTAAAGTGACGTTGGACATAGGTCCGCGAGTGATTTACCTTGCGCTTAAGGGCGGCGTCAACGTGATGTACGAGGACGTTGACAGCAACTGTACCAAGGGCGGCGAGTATTTTGATTGTCACTTCGGCAAGGACGCGGCTTGGCAGATTATCGGCGGTCACCGTCTGTGGAAATCGCCTGAGGACTTAGCAAGCTATTATCCCGATCAAAATCCCGTAAAATACGAGGTTTTAGGGGATAAGGTCATCTTTATGTCCGAGGTGGAAAGCACCACCGACCTGATAAAGAGCATCGCTATCGAGATGTTGGGCGGCGGCAGAGTGAAGCTGTATCACGAGTTTTTCAACGGCGGCGACAAAACCTTTACAGGTGCGCTGTGGGGCTTGACGGTGTTAAAGCCGGGCGGCAAGCTTTTAATCCCCACCAACGACAGGGGCGAGGGATTTTTGCCTACCCGTAATTACGTGCTGTGGCCGTATTCCGATATTAAGGACAGCAGATTCTTTATCGGTGACGGTTTTCTTTCGCTGGAGCAGAAGACTCCCTGCGATTGTCCGTTCAAGCTGGGCGGTTTCTTTGAAAAGGGTACGGCGGCTTACGTGGTTGACGGTACCGTGTTCCGTAAGAATTTCCCCGTTGACAAGGATATTTACCCCGATTTTGATTGTAACTTCGAGACCTACACCAACGAGTTTTTCCTTGAATGCGAAAGCCTTTCTCCGATTAAGCATATCAAGCCTGCGGAAAAAGCAACCCACGTTGAGGAGTGGGAACTTAGCCGTTTCGAGGGCACCGTTAAGGGCATAGCAGGCAACCTAAAGCTGTTGCAGTAGTGTCCTAAGGCTAAAGCTGTTGCGCCAGTTCCCGTAAGTCTTAACAACGCAAATCGGTTTTTATACGGAATCAGTTTTAACTGATTAATTATACCGATTTGCAATGAAACAAAAATAAAAGGAGCAGTGATTACTGCTCCTTTTTGCTTTATAGATAGGTTTTGATTGATAAGCGGTTAGTGCTTAATCTAAAGATTAAGGGCTTACGCTAATCAGTCGTCAACTATTACGGAACCCTTGTTGCCGTACTTATCCTTGGCTCTGTACATATTGGAAAGTATCATCTTACGCATACGCAGGTTCTTGGGAGTAACCTCTAACAGCTCGTCCTCGCCGATGAACTCCAGCATTTCCTCAAGACTCATACGCTTGATGGGGGTGAGTCTTAACGCCTCGTCGGCGGAACTGGAACGCATATTGGTAACGTGCTTTTTCTTGCAGACGTTGACGACGATATCCTCAAGTTTGGGAGTCATACCGACGATCATTCCCTCGTAAACGGGGGTGTTAGGACCTACGAACAGAGGACCTCTGCCCTGAGCGTTAAACAAACCGTAGGTAACGGCGTCGCCTGTCTCGTAAGCTATCAAACTGCCTGTGAAACGGCGGGTAATGTCGCCCTTATATTCCGAATAGCCGATGAATAGGGTGTTCATAATGCCCTCGCCCTTGGTATCGGTCAAAAACTCGTTCTTGTAGCCGATAAGACCGCGTGCGGGGATAGTGAACTCTAATCTCTTACGGGAGCCGATAGGAGTCATATTGACAAGCTCGCCCTTACGGGAGCCGATTTTCTCCATAACACTGCCGAGAGACTCGTCGGGAACGTCGATAATGAGCTGTTCCATAGGCTCCATCTTAACGCCGTTCTCTGTCTTAAACAGAACCTTAGGCATAGAAACCGCGAACTCGTAACCCTCACGGCGCATAGTTTCGATAAGCACGGAAAGGTGCATCTCGCCTCTGCCCTTAACGATAAAGGTATCGGTAGAGGTTGTATCCTCAACCTTAAGAGAAACGTCCTTAAGAAGCTCCTTATAAAGTCTGTCCTTAAGCTGTCTGGTGGTGACGAACTTGCCCTCTTTGCCTGCAAAGGGGCTGTCGTTGACTATAAAACGCATTTCGATTGTGGGATCGCCGATTTTCACAAAGTGCAAGGGCTCTACCTTAGCAGGAGAGCATACGGTGTTGCCGATGGTAATGTCCGTACTGCCGGAGAAACAGACTATATCGCCTACCATCGCGCTCTCAACGGGAACTCTCTTCAAGCCGTCGATTTGCATAAGGGTGACGATTTTGGACTTGTAGGGAGCCATACCGCTGTGATAATCGCAGATAACGACTTCCTGTCCTGTTTTCAAACTGCCGCGTTCGATACGTCCGATGCCGATACGTCCCACGTACTCGTTATAGTCGATACTGGAAACGAGCAGCTGAGCAGGCGCGTCCGGATCGCCTTCGGGGGGCTGAATGTAGTTGACTATGGTTTCAAACAGAGGGAAGAGGTTAGGCTCTTGATTATCGGGAGTCATAGAGCTGGTGCCGTATCTGCCGCTGCAATAAACTATAGGGCTGTCAAGCTGTGCATAATCCGCCTCAAGGTCAAGCATAAGGTTAAGAACCTCGTCAACCACTCTTTGCGGCTCCGCGTCAGGTCTGTCCACCTTGTTGACGCAGATGATGATGCGGTGTCCTAATTCCAAAGCCTTTTGCAGAACGAATCTGGTCTGGGGCATAGGACCCTCAACCGCGTCCACCAAAAGCAGAACGCCGTTGACCATCTTAAGTATTCTTTCGACCTCGCCGCTGAAATCGGCGTGTCCGGGGGTGTCTATAATATTGATTTTGACGTCCTTGTAGTAAGCGGCGGTGTTCTTTGCGAGAATGGTAATGCCGCGCTCTCTTTCGAGATCGTTGCTGTCCATTACTCTTTCCGCAACCTGCTGGTTGTTACGGAAAATACCGCCCTGCTTCAGCATTTCGTCCACAAGGGTCGTCTTGCCGTGGTCAACGTGCGCTATTATAGCTATATTGCGTAAATCATTGCGTATCATATGTTTTCCTCGTAGCTACCGTGAAAAGTTACCTTTTCCTTAACTTGTTAAAATTACTATACAATAATATACCGCCGAAACCGAAAAAGCAAGCAAATGAGAGGGGGCGCGGTGAAAAAGTGACTTTTGCAACAAGTTTTTTTCTAATATGGGTTATTATGTCTTGTAATAGCAAAAACATTCTTTCGGAGGGATTAAGCTGTCGAAAAGAGGTAAATTCGGATTTAATAACCATTTGCGAATACCGTTTGAAGGGCAAATCGCCGTTGACAAGAGCGGATTTTTTTGATATTATATAGAAGAGATATTATCTCTATCTTTTGGTATGGACAAAAGTAAGGAGGGTTGTATATGTATTTTGACGAACTGGTTAAGATGGCGCAGGACGGCGACGTGGAAGCTCAATATAATCTCGGCGTATGTTTTTACACCGGTAAGGGTACAAGACGCGTGTACTCCGAGGCTGTGAAGTGGTTTTTGCCTGCGGCGAAGCAGGGACACAGCAAAGCGCAATATAATATGGGCTTATGCTACCTGATGGGTAGGGGCGTTGTTGCCAACTATGAGATAGCAGTTAAGTGGTTTTACACTTCAGCCAAGCAGGGTAACACCAAGGCGCAGTTTAATCTGGGCTGTTGTTACGAAAAGGGCTTGGGCATAGCGCAGGATTTGACGACCGCGGTCAAGTGGTTTTACGCCGCGGCAAAGGGCGACAATCCGCAAGCGCAGTATAAGCTGGGCGTTTGCTATTACAACGGCATCGCCGTTAAGGAGAACAAGCCTGAGGGCTTGAACTGGCTTAACAAGGCGGCGGAGCAGGGCAACGAGGACGCGGCGGCTTTCATCAAGTCTATTGCCGAGGCGGAAGCGGCTGTTAATACCGCCGAGACGGCTCCTGCTGACGACGGAGATAACGCTTAACTTTTATGAGGTACTGCGGCGATTACCATACGCACTCAAGATACAGCGACGGTCGCGGTACGATACGCGATAATCTGGAAGCGGCGGCGGCAAGAGGACTTAAGGAATTGGCGGTTACCGACCACGGTATGCGCGACTTTATGTGCTATAACCCTGCCAAAATCAAGGCGGCGAGAGCGGAGGTTGACAAACTGCGCTCCGAAAGCGACCTTAAACTGCTTTTGGGTATCGAGAACGATATTATCGGCACGGACGGAGAGATAGATTTGCAAAAAGGCTACGAGGGCTATTTCGACCTTATGCTTATGGGCTTTCATTTCCCCGCACTGCCCAAGGATTTCAAGAGTTGGCTACAGCTTTACGTTCCGCTTAGGATACACAAGGTTTTCCGCCCGTCTAAGGAAAGACTGCGCCGCAACACGCTGATAGTCAATAAGGCTATTGTCCGTAACAAGATTGACGTGCTTTCCCATATAAACTATAATATTCAGGTTGACGTCAAGGAAGTGGCTAAGTGCTGTGCCGACAACGGCGTGCTAATCGAGCTTAATTGCAAGCATATCGGCGATTTGATGCCGATTATGGACGAACTGCTTAACTCCGACGTTCGGCTTATTGCCGATACCGATGCGCACAAACCGTCGGACGTAGGCGATTTTCATCGGCTTGACGCGTTTTTACAGCAATACGATATAGGCGCGGATAAGCTGGTCAATCTTAACGAAACTGTGATTTTTCCACGTAGGGAGGCAAGGTAATAATGCCGGGCGTCAACACATATTTGTACTTTTCTCAACGGCTTCTTCCGTTGCTGCCTGCGTCCGTAAGAGAGTTGTTAGAGGAGCTTTATCCGGACGCATACCTTTTGGGTGCTTTGGGCGCAGAGGTGCTTTCGCCTCAGTCCAGATTAAAGGCGGTGCTTAACAACCGCGACATATTGGCTTTTTTTGAGGAGCTGGCGCGTCACATTTATCAAAGCGGCAGTAAGGCTCAGCAGGCGTACGCCATAGGCTACGTCGTTAATTACGTTGTCAACAGCCGTCTTAATCCTTATATCTATTATCTATACGAGCACGGCGTGCCGTACCTTTTTCGGCAGGGACGCGAGTTCCTTAATTTGGAAACGATTTCCACAGGCATTGACGCGAACTATTACAGCTGTCTTACCAGAACGGAAAAGCAAAAAAGCGAAAAATTTAAGCCAGATCCCTTCGTCGTGGACGAGATTATGTCGCTCTATGAACACGCGGTTTCTCCCTGCGTTGGGTTCAAAACGGGTACATTGCGCGTCAGAAGAGCTATGAACGACGTATCTATTCGCAAGCCCGAGGGCTATAATACCGAGGCGTTGGATTATACCAACCGTAACAAAACGGTTTGGAATACCGTGCGCAACGGCAGATGGGAAACGGATATGAGCCTGGACGAGTTGTTTGAGAAGCTGTTGGTTATCGGCGAAAAACTGGTAGTCGGCTATTGCAATCGTCTGTTTTACGGCAATCCCTTGGACGAAAACGCTTACAGACTTAACCACTTGGGGATTATTTAACCGCGATAATTGCCGTATTGGAGCTATAGCTATAACATACTTCTAACGGCTTATTGGCTTTGGAATTATTCGGAATATACGACAGTGAGGACATAGGATTACGTACCGTTGCCGCGATATGCGGCTGACGGTATTTTTTTCGGATAGGGCTGAAAGTGCCGACATTTATTCATAAATTAATCCGATAAGGGCGGCGGTTTTTAGGTTTAGCTTGACAAAAACAAGGTGGCATCTTATAATGGTAATATGAGGTATTGCGGTAGGACTTTTCGTAACAAATTAGGCTTTACTCTGATAGAGTTGGTTTGCGTTTTCGCCGTTATCGCGGTTTTGACTGCGATAACTGTTCCCGTGGTCAGCGCGAACGAGGAGAAGCGTAACCGTAATTCTTACCGTGAGGCGTGCGATTACGTTTGCCGTGAGGCGGACAGTATCTGCCTAGCTGTCAATAACGGTATTCATTCCGTTTCCGGTTATATGGTTTGCGCCGCGTCTGCAACCGATTTTGCGTCTAATATGACTAATTTCGAGGGGTTGCTTAATGACCTTAACAACTTGGATTACAAGTTCGGCATAGCGGTATTGCCTGTTGCACCTACGACTACGGTTGTAGGTAAATACGGCTCTAACGACGTGGTGGAAGTGGTGATTGATAAGGTCAACAACAAGCCGCCCTATACCGAG
Source organism: uncultured Christensenellaceae bacterium (assembly GCA_964368645.1). Lineage (GTDB taxonomy): Bacteria > Bacillota > Clostridia > Christensenellales > CAG-1252 > JAEDHM01. The sequence continues at coordinate 74,164 of CAYJBY010000009.1, read as the reverse complement.
GGTAACTCCGACGGCAGAACCCTTGTCACCAAGTATCCGCGCACTGTGATTTCCGCTTATTACTATCTCGGCAGTAAGAAAAGGTACGTGTACAAGTTTGACTTCCAGTCGGGAAGCGGCGAACTGCTTTAACCTTTCGGTCGGTATAACGCCGAGTCATACCTCGGCTTGACGTACAGTGGCGGAAGGGGCGTTATGAGAGGTTTTGTCGGGGTTGAAAGCAAGCCCTAAAGCCGTAAGACGGCGCAAGGATAATCTCCTTATTGTGATACGAGGATTCGTTGCTCGGCGTGCTAAGCCGTAATTACATCACCCTGTAATAGTGCAAAGCGATACCGTGGGTAACACCTTATCGCTTTTATTTTGTTTGAGCCGTCCCATATAGGGCGCGGTATGGAGTGCAATATGATTAGTAACGACGTTTTTACTCTGGAGTGGCACCGTTCGACAGGCGAAGTCGAAGCCCTGCGCGAAGTCAAAAATCCCACGTTCAACTGGACGCGGCGCGGTAAGTTCGGGCTTCCGTCCGGCTTGCAGTTTTTGGATAAGCAGGAGGAAACGGCTTCTTCGATAAAGCTTACCTATCAGTATTTCAGCGACATAAAGGCGTTCGTAACCCGCGAGCTTACCACTGACGGCTTGGTGGAAAGCTATGAGTTCCTCAACGACGGTAAAAAGGAAGTTACCCTCAAAAAGGGAGAGCTGGGCGTTTACGTTACTTTGGCGGACGGCACCGATATCGAAGAGGTGATGCCGCGACGCTCCGTAAGTCAAATTTGGTGCGGCGGCAACTGTGCCTACGTCAAAAGCGGACGGCTTACCGATAAGGGCGGTTTGGCTCTTCTGCTTACCGAAGGCTACGTTGACAGCTACGTTATCGAACGCACGACCGACCTTAGGGAGCGGGGCGATATTATTTTTGAAATTCCCGAACGCACTTTGAAAATAGGCGAAAGCGTAACCCTTAAGTGGGTGGTTTTCCCTTATGCGGACGATGAGGAGTTTTACGCTATTTGCTCTAAATATCCGACTTTTTTGAAAATTGACGGCGCATTTTCCGCGGCTAAAGGCAAGGAGCTTATCCTAAGTCTTAACGCTGATTCCGTAACCGAGGAGGGGACGGAATGCTCTTTTTCGGAAGGAAAAGCGGTCATCGACTGCTCGGTAGCAAGAGAGGCGATTTTAGCCGTGACCTACGGCGGCGGTTACACAACCGAGGCCGTGATTAACGTGTACGATTTGCCCGAGCTGACCGACTCACGGCTTAACAGATACGAGCCTCTTCTTGACAAAAAGAACGAATTTGCGGCGGCTTGCGCCCATCTCGCTCTGCTTTGCGGCGCGGTAAAGGTCGGGTACGCAACGCAAGCAATATTAGATGATTTTTTATACGCCTTTAGAGCGCGTTATTTAGCAGGCGGCAAGCTTACGGATAACGGTAAGGACGCGGACTTGTATAAGCAGGCGACCGGTATTAATGCCTTAATGCTGGCGACAGCCGTCAAGGGCGACTGCGAGCTAAGCTCGGTTTGCGATAATCTTACGGCGCGTTTTTACGCAGGCGGCGGCGACAAGCTGATGTTCTATCCCTATTTGGGAATGGAAGTATTTGCCTTGCCTAGCAGTGTTAAGGACAGCATTATACGGCAAGCGGAGCAGTGTCAGGCACCGCAAAAGGGCGTTTTCGATTACAGAGCAACAGCTGAAAAGACCTTGATTGCAGGTAACGCATATCTACTTACCAAAAACGAAAACTTCCGCGTATTACTTGAAAAATACGCCTTGATGCTTAACGCGCATCTCGGTGTTCAGCCCGATTACCGCTTAAGGGGCGGCGTTAGCTTTAACCTTAACTGGAAGGGCGGCGATTTTATCAGCGCGGTGGGCGCGGCGTCCTTTTACTATGCGTACCGATTGTTGGAAGACTTAGGCTTGACTGCCAAGGGAGCCGCCGACTCCGTTATGGGCGCAACTTTTGCGCTGTATAGAGACGGTATGGGTTATAAGGGATATTCCTACGCGCGGAAAACCAACGAAATCGAGGGCGGAAAAATGTTTGAGCCTACTAATCTGGTGGATTTCGCCTTGGGCTGTTATCTGTTTTCGGAGGGCGCGGCAGAATGAAAAAATCGGTTGCCGTTGCTGTTCTTGTGGTGCTTATCGTGTTGCTTTGCGGTTGTGACGCTATGTTCAACAACAGTGCGGTGAGAGATTGCACCATAGTGGCAGGCGGCGACATAGCAAGAATTGCCACCGTCAACGTAGGCGCGATGGATAGCGTGCTTTTTGAATGTGACGGCATTAGGTATTACGGCTATAAGCTCGGCGACCTAATGCGGCTTGTCAACGCTCCGTCAGGCGGTACCGTTATGCTGCTCGGCAAAACCGCCGCATTGGAAATGCCCGTAGCCTTCGCGAGTAATTGCTATTTGGCACGGTCTATGGCAGGTTTTTTAACTCTGTATAACACCTTGGAAAATAGGCTGACGAATATAACAGGCTTAACGGAAATCGTTTTTTTATCCGAGGACGGTAAGGGCGGTATTCCCGTATCTAACGGCAATATCGTAAGCTATCGTTACATTATGTCCTTATTATATACAAAAACGGGAACCGCACGTTACGGCACCGCTGATTTTACCTACTATACCAAGCCGAAAGCGACCTATGCGCGGAAGCTGTTGGTTGATTCCGATTATACGGCGGTATGCGAGGACGGCAGTCGGCTGACGGTCGATCAGGACAGTACCGCGACCTTACACTGGCTTCGGGCGAAACTTTATATAATCGGCTCGGAAACTCCTATAGCCAGCATAAAGATGTAACGCAATAGCCGAAAATTAAAACCCCCCGAACACTCCGAAATAATTTGTATATTATAGTTAATGCTAATTTGCAACTTTACGCATATCAAGGCTTAGCACAATCGGTAAAATTCCGAATGATTAGTTCTAAGCAAACCGCAATATCACGGATACCATAGTTTGTAACGGATACTTATAATACCATAAAAATACCAATATGTCAGATTAACACTAACTTATTACTTGAAAGACAATTTAATACTTAATATGAAAATGAGAAAACCACGCAATATGCGTGGTTTTTTAACGTAGACTAGCTTAAAATTAACGTACTTGCTTGGTGTTATAAATGCCTTATCGTGTACACTTGCTTGGTTTTAAATAAAAGTTTTGTGTCGTTTCTGTTTTCGTTGGTAATAACGTACTTGCTTGGTATTATGTATGCTTTGTTGCGTATGCTTGCCTTGTTCTTGTGTACTTGCCTGAACTTATCTATACTTTTGTCCTGTACGCTTGCTTGGTTATTCGGATACGTTTTTATGTCTTATTTAGTATGCCTTGTGAGAACCTAAAAGCTATACGTCTAACGCCTTAATGTTGGCGGCACCCTTGCGTGTGCAAAGGTAATATGCGCAAAAAGCGGTTGCCGCAAGCACTATCAGAAGTGCGATTTCTGCCGCAAGGACGGGAAGATTTGCGAATTTGACCAAGACGTAAATCAGGGCGCAAACTACAGCGGTTGCCACCATTGACAACGCCATATTGATGAAGACGTTAAAGTTACCTCGAAGAGCGTTCATCTCGTCGTCCCAGATAAGCTTCGGATTTTTCGTGTCCAGATACAAACCGAAATAATTGACGGATACTACGGTGAAAAATGAAACTATAAGGTATAGAAACACCGTTCCCACGTCGATTTTTATCACCGCCGCAGTAACGATTATATATACAAAAAGTCCGCCGTATCCGAATAAAATGCCTAATAGAGCCTTGCAGTTGAGTTGAGTTTTGTAGGACAGGGGAACGTATTTCATAAAATCGCAGTGTCTGCCCTCGCGGCTGATTGCCGAGCCGCCTATACTGCTTAAGCCTGTAATCAGGGCGGATATTGCCGTTACTATGATAAGTCCGACCGCCCTTGCGGTTCCGTTGCCTACTCTAAATGCCGTGACCGCTTTAATCAAAAAATCGGATTTGTTGACGAACACTAGGAAAACCACCAGCAGTATCGGCCACAGCAGATTAATCAACACGCAGTTGGTCAGGTACGCGGGAGTGCGGAGCAGAGTGCGGATTTCCTTGCGGAAGTAGCTCACCTTTACGTTAGACTGTTTGAATGCCAACTCGCCGTGTGCTTTTCTGCCCACTGACGCGCCGCTTATTCTTGTAACGGATTTTAAGTAGAGCTTAGAGGCTAGGAAAAGCATAATTCCCACCGCGCCGACGTTAATCAGCACGTAATAAAGCAAGCCGAGAAAATCTCCCATCATCGCGGCGGAAAGGAAGTTGACGTAGTAGAAAACGTAGGACAAAGCTCCGAAAATCCCCGTTCCCTCCAGAATAATTCCCAGTGTGGCGGTTTCGGCGTCAAGTCCGCCGTTAAGAATGCCGCTGCCGAAAAGCAGAGCTACAAAGAAAAGCACCGAGAGCAGAAGAGTCAGTCTGATTGCCGCGCCCTTGTTTTTGATAATACGGGTGCAGGACATCAAAACGATGGAAATAATACCCGAATAGCAAAGGGGGATAACGGGCAGTGTCAGCACGCCCAGCACTGCGGCGAAGAATCCCGACGCGGTCAGCCCGTAGGGTATCAAAAAGCCTATCGTTACACCCAGTACGAGTAACGCCTGCATCATATTTTCCGAAATCAAGGTAGATGCGAATTTTGCCGCCACCAGCTTAAACGGTTTGACGGGCAGGGGGAGCAAAAAGGAAAGGTCGGAGGAAAAATAAAAGACGTTTAGCACCACTCCGAAGCCAAAGATAAAAGAGAACGTGGATATGGCAAGGCACATCAAATTAAACCCTGCCGTAGAGCGGAACGCAAGCCCCATTTTGATAAGCGCGTCCGTCATAATGAAAACGAGGTAGCCTGCGCCTACCGTAATCGGAAGAATGATAAGCAGCATAACCACCGCGCCTGCTACTGCGTAGAAGCGGTTGGACTTTTTTTTCTCGTCCTCTCCGGGCTCGACTGCGGAGAGCATAATCTTAACGAGCTTCAAAAAGACCTTCAATTATTCTCCTCCGTAATGGTAAGGAAAATATCCTCCAGAGTGCCTTCCCGAACCTGCTCCAGCGACTCCAGCGAACCGTCGTAAAGCAGCTTTCCCTTGCGGATTACCAGAACTCTGTCGCAGAGCTTTTCCGCAACCTCCAGTACGTGGGTGGAATAAAAAACCGAATTGCCGTTCTCCACGTGCTCGCGCATCAGCTTTTTCAGCTCAAAGGCGGATTTTGGATCCAGCCCCGTCATCGGCTCGTCAAGTATCCAGATTTTCGGCTTGTGGAGAAGCGCGGCGATAACCGCCAGCTTTTGCCGCATACCGTGAGAGTAGTTGAAGATAGGTTCTCTAAGCGCGTCCGTCATCTCGAAACGCGCGGCTAACTCTTCGATTCTGAGCTTACGGTCTTCTTGCCCGACACCGTAAACGTCACCGATAAAGTCAAGGTACTCCGCGCCTTTAAGCCGCAAAAAAATATCGGGATTATCGGATATGTAGCCCACCGTACTTTTGGCTTTAAGCGGTTGCTTGGCAATGTCGTAGCCGCCTACGGAGATAGAACCTGCGTCCGCGTCGATAATACCCGTCAATAGCTTGATAGTAGTGGTTTTGCCGCTGCCGTTAGGTCCTAAAAAGGCGACAAGCTCGCCCTCCTTAACCGAAAAACTCAGGTCGTCCAGAGCGGTGGTTTTACCGTATCGTTTTGTAACGTGAGAAAACTCGATTACGTTGGTCATAGTCCTCCTTTTTCGCTGTGGTTTCCCTTATTGCAGGTTTTCAGGGTTAAGACCGTTGAGCTCAGGCAATACGAAACGTCCGTCCTTGCGGATAAGCACGTCGTCGAAATAGATTTCGCCGCCGCCGTACTCGGGCGTTTGGATTAAAACAAGATCCCAGTGCAGACTGCTTTCGTTGCCGTTATACGCGTCGTCGTAGCACGCACCCGGCGTAAAATGGATAGAGCCGCTGATTTTTTCGTCGAAAAGGATATCCTTCATCGGAGCCGTTACGTAGGGATTAACCCCTATGGCGAACTCGCCCACGTACCGCGCACCCTCGTCCACGTCGAAAACCTTGTTGATTGCCTCGGGATAATTGGAAGTCGCCTCGATTATTCTGCCGTCCTTAAAGGTAAGGGTGACGTTTTCGTGGCAAAGCCCCTCGTTAGGAGAGGGGGTGTTGTAACGGATAACTCCGTTGACGCTATTTTTGACGGGAGCGGTGTAAACCTCGCCGTCGGGTATATTCATCTCGCCTGCGCATTTCACCGCGCCGATACCCTTGATGGAAAAGCTGAGGTCGGTGCCTTTCGCCACCAGCCGCACCTTGTCTGTCCTGTTCATCAGCTCAACGAGGGGCGTCATCGCCTCCGCCATTTTGCCGTAATCTAAGTTGCAAACCTTGAAATAAAAGTCCTCAAAGGCGGCGGTTGACATAGACGCCAACTGTGCCATTGCAGAGTTGGGATAGCGGAGAATAACCCATTTCGTGTGCTTGACGCGGCGGTCAAAATGCACCGGCGTAACGTAGTACTTCAGGTTGATTTCCTTAGCTGCTTGGGGCGCGTCGGAGCTTTCGTATATGTTGTTGCCGCCCCTAATCCCGATATACGCGTCCATATCGTCCATACGGTAGGCTTCGTATTTCGTCATTAAATCGGCTTGAGTTCTATCCATACCCATCAGCACGGCACGGTTGATTTCAGGATCCTGAAGATTGAGAATAGGGTGTCCGCCGACCTCATAGACGGCTTTTACCAACGCGATAGGCAAGGCGTTATCTATGCCGATAGCTTCGATTAAAACCTTTTCGCCGCGTTGAACACGGCAGGAATAATTGACCAAACCCTTTGCAAGGGTTGTAATTCGTTCGTCAAGCATTGTTTAAGCTCCTTTGTTCTGTTTGTGGAAGTTGGGCGGTGTGATAATGGGGTTCTGTCCGAAGGAAGAGGTGATTTCGGATATAACCAACGACGTCCGCGCCGCCAAATTGTTGATTATATTGGGTGAGTTGTCGATAATCTCCTTGGAAAGGTCGTAGGAAGACCAGTTTTCCTTCTCGTATGCGCCCTCTTTGAATGTGAGAATCGCGCCGAAGGAAACGGATAAATCGAATAGCCCCACAGGCTGAAAAGCCAGCTGTCTGCCGAAGACGACCTTTATCTGCTTGTCGTTGATTACGTTGGCGCTTAATACGTCCATAATCGTCAGCACGTTGCGTGAACCGCCTGCAACCAACTGTAAAACCTGATAGTTGACGCTTTCGAGAAAGGTTTGCTGTTGGGGTAAAATGTATTGATTAATGTCCATAGACGTTCTCCTAAGGTTATCTTTCCAAGGGCGTAGGGAAAAATATTTTTGCGTGCAAAGCCCTATAAGCGTATTATACACCATTTTGTTTTTCCGTACAATACAAAAAGTCTTGAAAAAGTGATTGACAAACCATTTCGTATTGCCTATAATAAAAAGGCAATGGAATATTTGCTGCTATGGCTCAGTCGGTAGAGCACGTCCTTGGTAAGGACGAGGTCACGCGTTCAAATCGCGTTAGCAGCTCCAAACCGAGTGGAAGGGCGCATCTTGCGCCCTTTTTTCGCGGTCGGACTTCGGTTACGTGCGCCTGTTGTAGGAGCGGATATAAATATGTTTACTTATCCGCGGGTTTCTGATATAATTATATTATAAGTGACATAAACAATTCGTGCGCTGATGTAACTTCTCGGCGTAAGTGTACCGCCTGCGACTGTTTGAGCTATTGATAATAGAAGTTACCGCCCCTTATCGGAAGCCGTGAGGGGAGATAACACAAAAGGCGTCTCGTGGGGAGGACGCATCCACTTTATACGGAGGATCGATACGGATTTATGAGAGCCGTTAAAAAGTTTTTGAAAAGCGACCGTAATTATTTCACCAATCACCGTGAGGAGATAAACCGTCAGAATTATAGTATTCTTCGCGCGGCTTGTGTGATATACGCGGCGGTACTGGTGCTTTTTTCCATATTGGCATTTGCGACCAAGCAGGCTAAACTCTTATGTGTGCTGTATTTGATTTATGACGCGATTCACATTGTGCTCAGCGGTTTTGTATTCTCTCGCAAGGTTCGTAAGGTCAGAGGCGGCAAATATCTGCCGATATTGAGAACTTTTTTGAAGTAGCTTTACTCAGCTTTTTTATTTTGGAGGCGGTTCTTCCGTATCCCAACGCTCAAAGCATCTATTTCCCCTTTCCGATTCTTCTGCTTGTAATCGTATTTATCAGCACGCCGACCAGCGTTGCCTTGAAAACGTCTATTTATGTTGTGGCATTTGTTTTGATGGTTTACCACCTAAAATCCCCCGATGTACTGGTGAACGAGCTTTACATCGCCACAGGTACCTTTATAACCGCACTGGTCGGATACGTAATCGCCGCGCGGATACGTCACGAATCGGCGCAGTATATAGAGGAACTTCACGTTCTCGGTACCACTGATCCCTTAACGGGCTTGAATAACAAAAAAGCCTTTGAGGATCTGTGCAACGAGTATTTCAGACAGGATTTAACCGACAGAGATTATGCGATGCTGTTCACAGATATCGACAAATTTAAGCAGATTAACGACAAGTACGGGCACCCTTTCGGCGACGTGGTACTAAGAGAGGTTGCAGGTATTATTCGCGAGATTTTTGCTGACAAGGCTTACTCCTGCCGTTACGGCGGCGATGAGTTCGTGGTTTTAATGACCGACGTCAAGGGTATCGACGCGGTGAAAAGCACCGTAGCTGATTTTCGCGCCGCGGTTTCTCGGCTCGGCTCGGCTATCGGACTTGAAGCTCTCTCTTGCAGTGTAGGCGTGGCGGTTAAGGCTGACGAAAGAGTGCGTTATTCGGAGATTCTTTCCCGTTCGGACTCTGCCTTGTACGTTGCTAAAAAACGCCGCTTGAGCTGTGTGGTTATCGACCGCTACGGAAAGACCGACGAGATAGGCGGCTTCGGCGCAGCACAAAACGGCGCGGCGCAGGCTACCGTACTGATCGTTGACGACAGCGCGGTCAACCGCTCGATACTTCGCAATATTCTCAAGGATACCTATACCATACTGGAGGCGGATAACGGACAAACCGCACTTGAGGCACTTCGCAACGGCAACGGCGCGATTTCAGCGGTGCTTTTGGACTTGAGTATGCCGATTATGGACGGTTACGACTTTTTGATGCACAAGCACGATGATGAGTTAATAGCCAACGTGCCCGTAATAGTCACAACAGTAAGTGACGACGAGGAGTCCGAACGCAGAGCCTTATCCCTAGGCGCAAATGACTTTTTGATGAAACCCTATCGTCACACCATAGTTGCTAACCGTCTTGAAAACGTAATAAAACTGTATCATTATTCCATAAAGGATTGAGAGTACGGTCGAATTTTAGCGAATAATTTTAGTTTTGCCTACTTGGGCACTATTAACAACCTTGACACCGATAGCAGTTTGGATATTGATGCCGATAGCAGTTTGAATATTTACAATAGCCTGACACCGATAGCAGTTTGGATATTGATGCCGATAGCCTAACACCGATAGCAGGCTTGATACAGAATTTTTTGTCGATAACTGAGTTCTTAACATATAGGCGGAGCATTAACTAACAATAGGGGCGTAAGCCGCTCGCCGCAAGAGATTAATCAAATACCTTAACAATCAGCTTAATAACCACTTTCGGGCAGGTTCCATTTGTTGTGGAAACGGCTTTTTGGGCGGTTCGCGCGTTGCGTGTGCGCGTTACGCGTGCGATATGGAAAGAGGTAAAGCGATAGCTTGACTTGTCCTTAACGGATAGGTTACGGCAATAAGAGTATAACGGCGGCGTTAGGCGATTAGACGTGGGTTTTGAAGGCAGTCAAACTCTTAAAAAAGTCGAAAAAAGGCTAAAGTGTGCGCTTTTTATGCGCTTTTGGTGCGCTTTATATGCGCTAAGAATACGCATTTTGTACGAGAAATAGATTATAATGTAAGTGTAACAAGGGAAATGCCGTGAGACGTTTTACGTCAGAAGATTGACCGTTGTTATGATTGGCTTGTATCGTTAATTGCACCCCCCCCGCCGAAGTCCTTGGACGCTCGGCTGTGCAAAGGTTCTATACGGAGCGCAAACTTTATCGGCGTATGGTAGAACTGCAACGGAATACAAGCTTAGAATGTGCGATACTCGTGAAGTATATCTTCAGGATACAAGCGCACAAAGGAGGATTACTATGACTAATCAAGCTGAACGCATTACGATTGAAGAATGCTACAAAAAAATCGGCGGTAACTTCAAGGAGTTCCTTAATAGGATAGCATCTGAAGACTTGGCATCTAGGTTGTTGCTTATGTTCTGCGACGACACAGGGTGCGACGAGTTATGCAAAGCGATGAATGACGGCGATATGCAAAAGGCATTTTTTGCGGTACATTCTATCAAGGGTGTCGCGCTTAATCTGTCGCTTACTCCGCTTAGCAAAAGCGCAAGCGAACTGACGGAGTTGCTTCGCCCCGGTAACTATGTCAGCGGTAATCCTAAGATTCCCGTTGCGGTACAGAAGGTGAAATCGGACTTCGAGAGTATCGTAGGCATCGTTAAGGAGTACGAGGAAGGTTTAGGTGCCGCAATGTAAGGCAACAAAAAGTAAAATCAAGGCGAAAGTCGTTTGACTGATAGGGGGACCGCGCCCAAAACCATACTTTTGATAAGGATTTCAACTCAATAAGGATTTCAACCCAATAGGGATTTCAGAACTAATGAAGATTTTTTAATTCTAATAGGGATTTCAGAACTAATAGGGATTTCAGAACTAATGAAGTTTTTTTAATTATAACAAGGATTTCAGCACTTAGAAATTTGGCACTAATAAAAGCTTATAGCATCGGCGAAGATTTTGCAATAAGGATTATATCGCTAACGAAAGCTTTTCAATACCGATACTGTGAGCCATAAACGAAACTATAATCCATATTAAAGTTAGCAATAGCCACAAAAAGCAATACGGGCAGTAATCGAATTTTTTGCATTAATCGGAACATAAAACCTAAAAAATATTCCGCGCTAGTGGCTTTGTAAACAGGATTTTGGGGCAGTAATTAACCGACTTGGATTATTTTAACGTCGCAATAATAAAAATATTTCGGATTATCCGCCGTTGTTAAGCGAAAATAGTTGGGAAAAATGCTTCTAAATACGTTTACATACTTGTTTTCGTCGTATTAATAAGCTACAATAATAAAAGGGGCGTTCCTCGACCGTAACGATCGAAGAGCGATGATTATTTTTTGATAACTGTTAGGGAGGATACTATGAGAACAAGGGTAAAGTTGATTTTTTCGTGGTTGCGGTAATTACGTTGACTTGTATTTTTTTATCCGCGTGTAGCCTTATCGGTATGCTTGATGATAGTAATACTACCGTAGAGGTAAGTTTTTTCGTAGATGACGTGGAGTATAAAAAACTAACCATTGATAAGGACAGCGCAATTGAACTACCCGATGCACCGACAAAGGAAGGTTATATCTTCGATGGTTGGTACGTAGATAAGGGCGAGTGGACGCAATTGCTAAAGGCCGATACAAAAGTCGAAAAATCCCTTTCTGTTTATGCAAAATGGACAGAGCCGCATACTCATAATTTCGGTGCGTGGGAGCAAACAACAGCCCCTAGCTGTACCGTAGACGGCGAACAAAAAAGAACTTGTTCCTGCGGCGAAACCGAAACTCAAACTGTTTCGGCAACAGGACATAGTTACGGTGCATACGTATCGGACGGCAATGCAACCTGCACTGCGGACGGCACGAAGACCGCGACCTGTTCTGTATGTCACAATACGGATACGATAGCAGATTCTGCCTCGGCTTTGGGGCATAGCGGCGGCACGGCAACCTGTACCGCTAAGGCGGTATGCGCCGTCTGTCACGAGGAGTACGGCGAAGCTCTCGGACATACTTTCGATGGGAAAATATGTACCGTATGCGGCTACGCTATTCCCAGCGAGGGGTTGGGATTTACTCTTAATGATGGCGGCGAAAGCTATACCCTTACGTCCAGAGGAACTTGTGCCGACGTGGATATAGTCATACCACCCACTTATAACGATAAGTCGGTAATCCGAATAAACAAAAGCGCGTTCTACGTTATTTATTTGCCTGATTCCGTTACTAGACCCGATAGTCTTTTAGGCGGTAGCGACGTCAATTCTATACATATCCCAAGTAGCGTATCCTAGATAGAAAACGAAGCCTTTTGGGGTTGTGAAAAGTTAACGAGAGTATCTTTTGCTTCGGGTTCAAAATTAAAAATCATAGGAGAAAATCTATTTCATAACTGTAGCAAGCTAACCGCAATCGACGTACCTAACAGCGTGACAACCATAAGCAAAAGTGCTTTCTCGGGCTGTAGCTCTCTAGCTTCGGTAAGCTTTGCCGAGGGCGCAGTACTAGAAGCAATAGGCGAAAGCGCATTTAACGCTTGCAACAAGCTGACCGCAATTAACTTACCTAAGAGCGTGACAACCATAAGCAAAAATGCTTTCTTGGGCTGTGACACTCTAACCTCGGTAACTTTTGCCGAGGACGCATCGTTAGAAACAATAAGTGAAAGCGCATTTAGCAACTGTATCGGCTTAAATTCAATCAATATACCGAGCAAGGTAACAAGCATAGGCAATAACGCATTCAAAAACTGCAAAGTGCTAAGAAGCGCCACCTTTGCCGAGGACGCTTCGTTGGAAACCATAGGCAAAAGTGCATTTGAAGGCTGTGAAAAATTAATCTCAATCACCATACCCGAAAATGTAACGAGTATAGGCGCCAACGCATTTTTGAACTGTATCCGATTAGTGGAAGTCATCAACCTTTCCGAGCTTAATATAACTAAGGGAGGCGATGACAACGGCAAGGTGGGCGCATTTGCCGAGGATATATATACGACTAAGGATTATAGTTCAAAACTTTCCCTTCTTGGCGAAGCGTATTACGTATATACCGAGGGCGAATCGATAAGCGTCTTTGACTACGTTGGCGTGGATAAGGAATTAACCCTTCCTACTGCCATTACAAAGATTCATCAATATGCATTTAACAATAGCGACATAACCTCTGTCACTATACCTAACAGCGTAAAAAATATAGGCAAAAAAGCTTTTGCCGATTGCAAGAAACTAATCTCGGTTAATTTGCCTGCCGTAGTAACTATAGGCGAAAGTGCTTTCTATAACTGTGAAGAGTTAGCTTCAATAAGCATACCCGCCAATACTACCGACATAGCCAAAGGGGTTTTTCAGGGTTGCAGTAAGCTGACCTCGATCACCATACCCAATAGCGTAAAAACTATAGGCAAAAACGCATTTATGCAGTGTACGAGCATAACTACTGTAACCTTTGCGGAAAGTTCCGCATTAGAAAGTATAGATGCTTATGCGTTTGCATACTGTACTAAGTTGACCGCAATTAATATTCTTAAAAATGTGACAAGTATAGGCAACTGTGCTTTTTCAGAGTGTACGAGCCTAGCCACGGTCACCTTTGCCGCGGATACGATACTTTAAAATCTGGATCAGGATTGCATATTTGAAAACTGCAAGCTGACCTCAATCGTAATACCCAAAAGCATAACGAACTTAAAAGGCTGTGCGTTTAACTTTAGTGGGCTGTCTTCTCTCACCGTTGAGGAGGGAAATCCCAATTATTACAGTTACAATAACTGTGTAATAGAGACCGCTACAAAAACTCTGATAATCGGCTGTAAGGGCAGTATTATCCCCACCGACGGTAGCGTAGTAAGCATAGGAAATAATGCATTTAAGGGCGTAGGATTAACGGAAGTAACCATACCGGAAATGGTAATAAGCATAGGTGAATACGCATTTTCTTCCTGCAATAGCTTGACTTCCGTAAAAATACTCAATAGCCAAACCGCGATAGGAACGGCGGCATTTTCGAGTTGCTCTAATTTGCAGACGGTTACTATACCCGACGGTATGTCGCAGATTACCCCCGTAATGTTTGCTATGTGTAGCAGTCTTATTTGGGTAATTATTCCTAGTAGCGTGACGAGCATTGCGCCAATGGCATTCTATGCGTGTCCTGTTCTAAGTCAAATTTTCTATATCGGTACGGAGACGCAATGGAACGACGTAACCATTGATAATGTGTCATTGCCACAATTGGAAAACACGACTATCTACTATTATTCCGAAACAGAGCAGGCGGGCGGCTGGCATTACGTGGAGGGTGTGCCCACTCTGTGGTAAGAAAAGTAGTAAAATAAAGCGAAAAACGGCACTGTAAAAAAGACGCGAAATGTGATTAGCACGGATTGCGACCGAATATGCTCGTATCCGAGTTGGCATATAAAGTGCATTAGGCTAATAAGCCTTACCGTAAAAGAAAAATCCGCATTGAATACACAATGCGGATTTTATTATAGCTTAAGTAAAGCAGTTAGCCCTAGTAAAGCAGTTAGCCCTAGAAGAGCAGTTAGCCCTAGGAAGAGCGGTTAGCCCTAGAAGAGCGGTTAGCCCTAAGCAGAGCAATTACCCTAGGAAGAGCGGTTATTCTACTTCCACGGTGCCGTCCTTCTTGACGGTAATCTTCATACCTTCCTTGACGTATGCCAAGAACTCGTCGCCCAAGCCGTCGATGGTGGGCATCGGATTCTCCGTCCAAATACCTGCAAGGATAGCTCCTGCCGCCGCAAGAGAGTCGATTTCCTTAGCGAACAGCAGACAAGCAGGCTGTCTTCCCATCGCGGAAGCGCAGTAAAGCACCATACCGCCGGTGGTGGAGCCTATGGTCTGGGGCAGGCACAGAGCCTTTCCGAACATAGACTTTTTGTAAAGGTCGGGGTTGTTCTGGTCGGAGCAGGTTGCCTTCTTATCTCCGAACATCAAGCATTTTTGGTAGCTTGCCAAGGTATTAAAGCCGTTATGCGACACCAAAGCTTCCGCGGTGGTTTCGCCGGCGATTATAACGCGTCCCTTAAAAACTTTCATTATTTGTCCCCTCCTTTGGTGATTTTGACAAGGATTTCATCGTCCTTATAGAACCTTGCGGAGGTATAAGTGCGGAGCTTGTTGGAACTGGTGATTACGGGCATACTGCCGCAAAGAGGATTGTTCATATACATAAGAGGACAGATGTAGCTTAAGATAACGCCTGTCTTCTTGAGTCTTGCGGCGTACTCTGTCTTTTCAAACTCTGCGATAACCGGCGGAGAAGCGGTAAAGACGGTAGGGATAACGACCTTGGCGTTGCCAGCGTCCTTTAAGCCCTTTTCTACCTTAACAGTCCAGTCGGTAAGCTGTTTCAGCGTCATATGAGGACAGCCTAAGAAGCACAGCTTGGGGGTGGCGTCCTTGTTCTTCCAAATGCAGGGATAGTTATCCTGAACACGCTGTAACTCTGCGTCGTCGATAACGTAGGTCTTTGCGCCGTCCTTGATAAGGCTCTCGCCCAAGTCCTTTGCCTCGGGAGTGAGGTTATCCACGTGATACAAGCCCACTGCGCCGTTACTGGCGGTAGCCGCACCGAAGTCCTTGAGATAAGTGCAAGCGTCGTCGTTAAGCTCGGTGCCTAAGAACTTGTCCAAACCCTTGATATAAGGCACGTCTTCCATAACCTTCATACCTATCGCACTGCCTAAAAGCTGTGCCTCGGGTTTTTTGGTGGTTTTGATTTCGATAATCCAGCTTGCCTTACGACCTGCGTCGGTGAGTAAGCCGAAGTAAGGAACGTAGCCTACGATAGAGCCGAACATCTCGATAACACCGCTATTACGGTTGCATCTTGCGCCCAAAACGCTGTTGGCGTAGTTGACGGCAGAGGACTCAGCCCAGCTTAGTATATCGCCCTTTTTCGGCTTGTTGCCTACCTGATCCAGATAGCAAGCGCAGGTGAAAGCGTCCTTGTTAAGCAGACCCACCTTAGAAAGCTGTTCCTCGTAGGATTCTTGCTTGGAGTACATAAATTTGAATATAAGTTTTTGCAGGAAGTTAGCGGGTACGTTGGGATCCAACGGCTTGGGATCAACGGAAAACTTTTGACCGGAAACAATGCCTGCGTCAATTAGCTGGTCCATCAGCTCGTAAATAGGCGACATCACGCTTAGTCCGAAACTGGTTACCAAATGACCGTAGGTAGAGGTTACAGGTACCATCTTTTCCGCACCGAAGGTCTCGCCGTAAATAACCAAAGACTTCATAATCTTGGCCATTACCTCGCCTTTGCCGCCGTCTAAAACGGCTTGCTGTTCGGGTGTAAGAATCATTAAGAATAATCCTCCTATTAAGATGATAAAATTTTAACACATTTACGCTGTTTTTGCAATAGCCAACTTGATTTTTATATAATAAGGCTTGTTTTCCTTATAGGTAGGTTATTTTGATACGTGCTGATGGTAAACTTGGGCTATGTCGGTTCCCTTAACACGTCTGTCATTTGATAGGTGCTGTCGCTTGACTTGGGCTATGTTTTTGCCTTAACGTGCTTGTCATTCTGAAACGAAGCTTGGTATCGTTGAAGAATCTCGCATTTATGCAATACCTATAATTAACCATATAGAAGTGCTGTGGCTTCACTTGGACTATAGTTGTTCCCTAAATGGTGCTTGTCATTCTAAAACGAAACTTTGTATCGTTGAAGAATCTCGCATCTATGCGGTACCGATAATTAACCATATAGAAATGCAGTCTGCGCTCACAATGATATGCCGCAGAAAAACCGCTTACGCTCGCCTTTCCCCCATAAAAAAACGCGTACCTTGCGGTAACGCGCTTAAAATGTATCGGATATTATTATTCCAATATTAACCAACCTAACTCTGACGATAATCAACTTAATTCGGATTATTACAAAGCCGCAGTTTTATCGTCTAAACTTCAACGAAAACTTTTAACCTCTGTCTTAAGAACCTCGTTAAAACATCAGCTTGCCCACAATTTCGTTTGCCAGTCTTTCCGCAGAAGGGAGGGTATCGCCCACGATATCGGCGTAGGTATTATTCCAACGGAAGAGAGCCGACCAAGCGTTGGCGGTGTTTTCGGGGATAATCATAAAGAGTTTTTTGTGCTTAAAACTCATAGTGGAGCGTTTGCCGTCGCCGCTGTCCGTCCAAATTTTGCACAGCTCGTCTAGGTCGGCAGGGTAGTTTTCCGCCGCATAGCCCTCTACGTCCGCTCTCGCCTGCAAGGGCAAGGGAGCCGCGTCCGTCAGGAGGATAACCGCGTGTTTTCTTTTTTCCGAGGGGGGAACCTGTATCCAGTCGGAGCAAAAAGCCTTATAAAGCGCTTCCAGTGCGTTTTCGGGGGCGTCGCCGCCGCCTACGTACTCAAGTCCTGCGAGCAGGGCGTTGAGCTTATCCGCGTCGTCCGGCAAAGTGAAGAACGGCGAGTCCAAAACCGCGTTCTCGCCCTCGGAGGCGTAATCCTCGAAAGCGACGAATTTTACTCTGACTTGTTTAACTGCGGTGTAAAGACCGTTACAAATCTCCGTCAGTTGTTTTTCGATAGCAAAGGGCAGTTCCTTGATAATGGTATCGTATTTTGCCATACTTTCGGTGGTGTCGATGCAAAAAACAAAATCAAAGTTATATAGTGCAGTACTGGGTATCATACAAATCCTCCCTTACAAGTAATAAAAAAAACCTTATAGTTAAATTGTAAGCCCAACCGTGGGTTTTGTCAATACCGCAAAAAAACCGATTTCAAAAGCATTGCATTAATTATCGCTCCGTGGTATAGTTTTGGAAAGCACGGAGGCGCGATATGTCAACAATTACAAAGCGTAACGGCAGGGCATTTTCTCTACTCGGAAGGTACCTTAATTACATTCCCGATTACGTAACGGGCGACAAAATAAAAAGCATAGCGGACGGCGTTTACGTCAAGGAAACGGAGGCTTACACCATTATATTGGCGGCGGCTTGCGGTCTTGACACGGAAAGCAGTAAAACGGACAGAGAGCTGTACGAAACCTACTTTCGTCCCACGGTAATCAAGGATCAGCCCGAATTATACCGCAATGATCCCTATTACCGTAACGTCAAGCTGCCCACGGTGCGCGACGGCAATTTCGAGCTGAACAAGCGTTGCCTTGCGGCATACGAGCTTTTCGTCCGCGACGATCCCGTAAAGTTACCCGACGGCACCGTACTTCCTCAACTGGGTTATTTCGACCAACCCTTTACCTATCCCGCCGTGTTCGAGAACGGACGGCTTTGGATGTCGCTTTTGCCTAACGAAATCAACACCACTCTCCCTGCGGTGGAAAAAGCTAAGGGCAAGGTGCTGACCTACGGCTTGGGATTGGGGTATTTTTGCTACCGCGCCGCTCTCAAAGCGGAGGTTAGCGAGGTAGTGGCGATAGAGCGTTCTCCCGAGGTTATTGAGCTTTTTAAGGACTCTATTCTGCCTGCGTTCGGCTCTGTCGGCGACAAAATCAGGGTAATTGAGGCTGACGCCTTGGACTACGCCTACAAGGTCGCGCCCACCGAGGGCTACGATTACGTTTTCGCTGATATTTGGCACGATCCCACGGACGGAATAGAGCTTTATCGAAAGCTTAAGGGCGCGGAACCGCTTTACGGTTCTAACACCGCTTTCGACTACTGGGTGGAAAAAACCCTGCGCCTTTATATGGGCGACGACATAGAGGTTTAACAGATTCTCCCTTTTTCGGCGTATAAGGACATTTTTATAAATAACCGTTGCAATAATCACGGATATGGTATAAAATAATATCGATACTAAAAGAGGAAACGATATGAAAGATATTTTACAGGTCAAAAACATAAGCTACACCGTTACAACGGCAGGCGTATCCAAGAAGATTTTGGACAACGTGTCCTTTTCTCTTGATTTAGGACAGACGCTTGTTATAACCGGGCCAAACGGCGGCGGCAAATCCACCTTACTTAAGGTGATTATGGGCTTGCTGACGCCCGATTCGGGTAACGTTTTTTATAAGGGCAAGGACATTACCGCCCTATCCATTACGGAAAGAGCCAACGAGGGCATTTCCTTCGCGTTCCAAACTCCCGTATGCTTCAAGGGCATCACTGTCAAAAAAATGCTGGATATAGCGGCGAAATCCGATACCTCGGTGGAAACTGCGTGTTCCTACCTTTCCAAGGTGGGTTTGTGCGCCAGAGATTATCTGGATCGCGAGCTAGATAACAAGCTTTCAGGCGGCGAGCTTAAGCGTATCGAAATAGCTATGGCAATGGCGCGTGCCGCCGAGCTTAACCTTTTCGACGAGCCTGAGGCAGGCATAGACTTGTGGAGCCTTAACTCCTTAGCTGAGCTTATCCGCACGGGCAAGACGACCAACGTCATAGTCAGCCACCACGAGAAGATAATATCCCTTGCCGACAAGGTCGTGCTTTTGCAGGCAGGCAAGGCGGTAAGCGAGGGCAGTTACGAGGATTTAGTCAACGCAAACGGCGGCGATTGCGTAAAGAAGGTGCTTAAATGAAAGATTACGAGCAGTCATTACTGGAGCAAATATCAGGCTTGCACGGCATACCCGAGGCGAGCGGAGCTTACAATATCCGTCTTAACGGCAAGCCCTTGGCGCGTAACTCCACCGACGACGTGCAGATTATCCCGAAAACAGACAAGCAGGGCATAGATATTTACGTTAAAGAGGGCGTAAAAAACAAGAGCGTGCATATTCCCGTTATATTGTCCTTGACGAATTTCAGCGATGAGGTTTATAACGATTTTTATATCGGGAAGGACGCGGACGTGACAATAGTCGCAGGCTGTGGTATCCATAACAACGATTGCGGCGGCGTCAGCGCACACGACGGCATACATACCTTTTATCTTTCCAAAGGTTCGAGGGTGAAGTACATCGAGAATCACTTGGGTACGGGCGACGTCAAGTCCACCAGAATCCTCAACCCCGTAACTGTTATCAAGCAGGGCGAGGACAGCCGTATGGAGATTATAACCACCCAATTAGGCGGAGTCAGCTCCGCGGTGAGAACCACCAAGGCGGTGCTTAAGAAGAACGCGACCTTGATAATCAAGGAGCGCGTATTGACTACTGACGACCAGACAGCTACTACCAAGTTTTCGGTGCGCTTAATCGGCAAGGGTTCCAGTACGGACGTAGTGTCAAGAGCGGTGGCTAAGGACGGTTCCAAGCAGGTTTTCAAATCTACGGTGGTAGGCGAGAACGAGTGCTTCGGTCACGTAGAGTGCGACGCGATTCTCTGTGATAACGCTAACATTACCTCAATGCCTGCGGTTATCGCCAAGAACACGGACGCGGTCTTAACTCACGAGGCGGCAATCGGCAAAATATCCGAGGAACAGCAACGCAAGCTGATGACCTTGGGACTTACCGCTTCCGAGGCGGAGGAAACCATAATCAGCGGTTTTTTGGACTAATCATATAAAACAATGTTTACAACAGTTTGGATTGAGATTTACCCTCAATCCGCTGTTTTTTTATTAGGCTCTATACAACACGATAAAGCACGAACGGATACGGTCATTCGGAAAGAGAATTATGGAAGCTGATAATCAAGTCGCGCAAGCCGCGCCCAGACTAAGCAAACGCAATATGTACACTTTTCCTGTCGGCACAATCGGCAGGGATATGGCTTGCTCGGGGCTTTTCACTGGGCAATTGCTTAACTATATCTATTTTACCAAAAGCTTAACCGCGGCTCAGCTTACGGTTTTGACCTTACTGATGACCTTAGCTAAGGTTTTCGACGCCCTTAACGATCCCTTTATGGGGAACATTATCGACGCGACGCATACTCGTTGGGGTAAGTTCAAGCCTTGGATTTTTGCAGGTATGATAGGCACGGCAGGCGTGATTATCGGTTCCTTCTCCAATAATTTTCAGGGGTGGAGTTACGTTGCCTTTTTCGGCGTAACGTATTTCCTTTACAGCATAGTTTTCACAATGAACGACATCGGCTACTGGGGTATGGTGCCTGCCTTGGCAAAGCACCCCGACGACCGTAACAAGCTCTCCGCGCTTACCGCCTTTTGCGCTAATATCGGCGGCGGCTTATGCGGCGTTTTGGTGCCGATTCTCACCACAGGCTCAATGGCGGTCAACGGCTCCGCAATCAAGGCTTACAGCTACGTCAGCATTATCTTCGTGGCAGTGTTTATCATTTTCCAATGCGTGATGCTCTTCGGAGTTAAGGAGACAGGCACACTGCTTCCTGCTCAACGGGAAAAGGTGGGCATAAAACAGGTGGTGGGAGTTTTCAAAAAGAACGATCAGCTTAGGTGGGTGGCTTTGATTTTCCTTTGTACACAGCTACTGCCGGGTACGGCGATTACTATGTACATATACTTTCAGTTCGGCTACGAGGGTACGCTTTTAACGCTGTTTTACGTGTTCTCGGCTGTCGCTACGGTGATAATCAACGTATTCTATCCGTCTTTATCCAAAAAACTCTCCCGAAAGGGTATGCTGAAATTAGCCACGGTTTTTCAGGTCTTGGGTAACGCGCTGATACTGATTTTCGCTTTTGCGGTGCCTAAGGGCATAGGCAGCTTTGTGATACCGATATTTAACGTAAGAGTGACCTTGCAGTTCATACTCATTGCCTTTTCCTACTTCTTCTGCGGCTTTGCGAGTACGGCGTACTATATGGTGCTTATGATATGTATCGCCAACACCGTGGAGTACAACGATTTGAGATACGGCAAACGCGACGAGGGTATAATCTTTTCCACAAGAGCTTTTTTGGTGAAATTCGGCGGCGCAATCGTGACGCTGTACGTTATGCTTTTTTACGTCATTATCGGTGCGAATAAGGAAACGGACGCCATCTCCGCTTTGGAACGAGCCGCGAATATGGGCGAAATCACCGCGGCGGAAAAGCTAAGCGGTATCTCCGCGATTATTGAGGGTATTCCTTCGGGGAAAACCATAGCGATACTGCTTTTGGTGACTCTGCTACCCATAGCCTTATACCTGCTTGCGTATTGGATATACAGAAAGAAATTCGTTATAGACGAGGCGTATTTTGACAAGATGACGGAGGAAATCAGACTCCGCAACGAGGCGGCGGAAGAGAAAGAAGCTAACGAACAAACCGTATTTGTCGGGGAGAGCGATGAGAAGACCGTTGCCGCGGCTGAGGTAAACGGAGTAATCGACAGCGTAGAGGAACACGTAACCGATAACGCACTCAATAACGCAACCGATAATGCAGACAGCCCGTCAAGCGACGTTACGAACAGCGCAACCGATAATGCAGACAAATAACGCCGACAAATAACGCCGACGGTAAATTCGGCGGAAAAGAAAAAAGACAATTCCCAAGGAACTGTCTTTTTTGTTACTTATTCTGTTAAACCCAACCGTTGCTTTACCGTTTCGCCGAAGGGATTGCGGTCAAGATAGGGTTGAAGTTTTTTCCATTTGCCGCACAGCTTGTCGCGGTTGAGCCTTATGTCCTCGATAACGTCGTTATAATTGTTGATAAAATTCTGTTCCTTCTGGTCGCAATCGGAGGCGAACTTCTCAAAAGCCGCAGGCGTTGCGTTGGCTGTTCTCAAATCCCTGATACCCGTAAGAAAATCCTTCTGGAGATAAACTGCGTCCTTGAGGTAGTTGGTCTTGTCCACGAGTCCGCAGAAAATCGCTCTGTTAAGCAATTCCCTTTTCGTCCAGTAGGAGAGTACCGCCTGACGGCTGCCGTTGACGAAGAAGTCGGGCTGACCGAGAAAATAGGGCTTGAAAATCGATAGACAGGGGGTGGACGCTCCCGTTATCCAAATAGTGGGATTCTCGGAAGCGAGATTGACTATCATACTGCCCGTGGTGTGGTCGCCTAATAAGGATTTGTGCATACAGACACTGCCTACGTCGCCGTGGCTAAACAGCCCTTTTTCAAAACGGTGATTTTGGAGTATGGAAATAACCCCCGGGGTATCCACGACCTTAAGCTCTGCGGACATTTTCGCCACGCGTTTTTCGCGCAGTGCCGCTTTGGAACCGCAGGTGTAGAGAAAATCCGAATTAGTGTGCTTAAAGCCCAACGGAAACTCGCCTGAAGCGTAATCGTAATTCGTGCCTATTGTCAGTCGGTTGCTGATATTCGCGTTGGAATGTAACTGCCTAACCGCGTAATCCCGTCCCGAGGTCTCCAGTATGTACGCCTCGATAGGGTCCACGATGAGGTAGGAATTATCGTAATAAAAGTTGTGGTCGTAGCCGCAGTTGCCGCCCTGACCGTATTCCGCCAAAAGCTGAATTATAATCCTGACCGCCTCGCCTGCGCTGGCGGCGCGTTCCAAGCCCAAACGAACGAAATCCATACCGATAAGAGAAGGAGTTTCGGACTTCGACTTGGTAAAAACCGCCTCGTTGCCGATAGCGACGTTCTTTTCGTTGACGCCCATTTCCGCGCCCCAAGTCCAGCTGGGCTTGACGACAAAACAGGAATAGGTTTTCGGCACCTCTTTGATACGGATATAGGTGCATTTTACCTGCGGAAGATTATTCTCCCGGGACGGCAAAAAAACAGCCAAATTAGGCTCGTTGGGTGAACGGTCGCTGTTCTTAGCGAAGTACCGTTTGTCGCCGTCGGTTATAAACATAGAATCACACATATTTTTGCCTTTTTTCGCAGAAAGTAAAATCTGCCGTTGCCTTATTATATACCCAAAAGTCGTATTTTACAATACCCGTTAGCGTAAACCTTCTATGAAATTTCGGTCAAAAAGGCATTTTTCCACGCAAAAAAGCCTTTGCTGTACGATTATTTTCCCGAAAAAGTCTTTGCCGTACGAATAAGGACAGGCATAGCGAAATCCATCGCAAAACAAAAAACCGCCGCAAATTATAAAGCCGTCGCAATGCAAAAAAGCATAGGCGGAAAAATAGTATGCCGAAAAGCCGTTATTCGACAAAATAAGACAAGGTTCGACAAAATATGCGATTTACCTTTCCCTTTTCCGTCAGTTATAATAATTATATTCAAGGTGGAGGGAAATATGAATATAAGTGGGAAATCAGAGCTGAAAAAGCTGGCGGCTATGGCAAAACTGCGTATGCGTAACGGCTATGCGGATAACAGGGAACAAAGACACGCTTACATACCCGATATACCTCTCGGCTTCCGCAAGGAAGATACCGACGCGAAAATCGCGGAAATGATGGCGGCAAACGTAACTAATCCCTTGGGATTAATGATGGATAAAACGGCTTTTTGCAATATGAGACCGGAGCAAAAGGATAGATACGTGCTTCAGCTTTCTAAACTGTACCGCTATTACTGCGAAAAGCACGAATACGAAAACTGTTGCGAATAATTATCGACATAGATTTTGATTTTCAATATAACCGCCTTTTCACTATGCGGCAAAAACCGCTATTGAGTCGGTTGCTTAAAAAAGGGCGCGAGAAGCCCGTATAGCTTTTCGTTATCGGTTACGTAACTGCCGTGAGTGGCTCTTGGCACAATCAGGAGTGAGGAATCGGGTACGTTCAAGGCTATTGCTTCCGTTTCCTTTTTTCTTATTATGTCACGCGCCCCGGCTAGGACCAAGGTCGGCACGGTAATACGCCGCAGTTCGTCGGCGGTAATGGACGGCTCGGTAAGCATTAAAGTGTAAAGCGCGTTAGAGGGGGATCCCTTGGTCAGTGTGCTTATCAGCCGCATTAACTGATGGAAATACCCCTTAAGTCCCAGGGGCGTTAGGTTCGCGCCGCTAATTGCCAGCTTGCCAAGTAGATCGGGGTGCGAAAAGGCGATTATCAAGCCGATAATACCGCCGTCGCTGAAGCCGTACAAATAAGGCTTTTTCAGCCCCAGCGCATCAATTAACCCTACAACGTCCTGCGCCATAAGGGAGTAGGAAAGAGGCAAGCCCTTTTGGCTTGCTCCGTGACCGCGGCTGTCCATCGCGATGACTCTATAGTTTGAGGATAGCTTCTCCGTCAGCTTTTCAAAGATGGCAAGGCTCTCGCCGTTGCCGTGCAAAAGAACCACGGGCTGTCCCGAACCTACGTCCGTATAATTGATTTTTATGCCGTTAGCCGATATTTCCATAGTATAATAATACAATGAAAACGAAAGTTTTTCAAGGGGTTTCGCCCACAATTCGGTGTCCGATTAATTGGACAGCATTTTTCGCGTTTCGGGCTATAATCTAAGTGTAATCAGCCCTAGGGCGAGCAAAACACGGAGGATAAAAATATGGATACCGAAAGAGTGCGCAAAGAACTTATGTTATATTACGGCATTAACGAGCCAACGGATAAGCAAGTCGCAATGTTTGTGCTTTATCACGTTTTGGTTGCGTAATTTCCCCTTGCGAAACGCTTCGTGCGGTGTTATAATGTTAGGCAGTTAAGACGAAGCGGTTTCCTCGGCGGCTAAATACCGACCGTTAGGACAAGAATCGCTCTTTGCCGAATTAGGCAGACGGCGACAACCGCACTACGGAGAAGCTATGGCGGCGAAAAAACAAAACACCTACAACTTTATGTTCGCGCACCTCGTGGTTAGAGAGGTGCTTTTCCGTTACCGCGCCAATTTTGTCAACGTAATGTCTAAGGATTTGGAGCGGACGGAAGCGTTTTTTAACGAAATGTGGGAAAAGCAAAAGACCGATCCTGAGCTTTACGGCTGTAAGGACGGCGTAATCAAGGTCAACAAGGCGGCGTTTGACGACGGCACGGAGCTGATAATAGCGGAGCTTCCCGAACCTAATCAGGACAAGGAGGTGCTGTATATCGGCGTAACGCTTACGGAGAATATGCGGTATTTCGTTTTTGAGCGCACCTTCAGTCCAGAGTATAACGGTATTCT
This sequence comes from uncultured Christensenellaceae bacterium, assembly GCA_964368645.1. Taxonomy (GTDB): domain Bacteria; phylum Bacillota; class Clostridia; order Christensenellales; family CAG-1252; genus JAEDHM01. The sequence goes on along the minus strand of CAYJBY010000009.1, from coordinate 48,335 downwards.
GTGGGAGGTTGCCGAGTGGCGCAAAAAAGCGGACGACAAGTTTGAACACGTGCATTTGGCAATTACCAACAACAGAGCGCAAAACGCCTTTATCGCGCTGATAGACTCGGTGCGTAAGGGCTGAATTAAGGTATTTTATCCCAATCGGAGGTATAGATTTATGGATTTAATGGATTTCAAAAAAGCAAAAATAACGGCAATGAAAGAGAAAAACAAGGCGGCTGTATCCGCACTTGAAGTAGTTATCAACAAGCTGATGCTTGCCACTATCGACAAACGCGCCAAGGGCGAGGAGCTTGCGGAAGCGGACGTCAATACCATTCTGCAAAAGGTGGAAAAAGAGCTTATCGAGGAGAAGGACGGTTACGAAAAGGCCGCCAGAGCGGAGAACGTCGCAGTCCTTGAGGCGCAGCTTGAGGTTATCAGAGGTTATCTTCCCAAACTGTTGTCCGAGGACGAGATTCGCACCCTAATCGCAGGGTTGGAGGACAAGAGCGTGCCTGCCGTAATGAAGTTCTTTAAGACCAACTATAACGGCAAGGTGGATATGAAACTGGTTAATACCGTACTCCGCAGTCTGTAAAAGCCCATAGCTTGTAGGACTTCCCAATATCGATTGCAAACGGTAGCACGGAACTGGCGTTTAAGATGCTCTGCGTTAGCGCAAACGCTTTAGGCTGTATATCCTAGGCGGTAGCCGTTTACGCAATAATTACCCTAATAACGATAAAACCTAATAACGATAAAAACCGTCGGAAATAATTTTCCGACGGTTTTTGTTATCTTGTAACCTATCGGTTACTTATATTCTCGGTTAGCTTATTTGTTAAGCAAATCCTTTGCCGCGGCGACTATATCCTCCGCAGTCATTTTCATAACGGATTTCAGATAGGGGAGCTTGCCGACCTCGCCGAAACGATCCTGCACGCCGATAGCTTTCATCTTAACAGGGTATTCGGATGCGAATACTTCCGCCGCCGCGCTGTACAAGCCGCCGATTACGTTGTGGTTTTCACAGGTAAGTACCGCGCCCGTCTTTTTCGCGCTGGCGATAATGGTGTCCTTGTCGATGGGCTTAATGGTATGTACGTTGATAAGCTCCGCGTCGATACCCTCGGCTTTCAGCAGTTCGAGAGCCTTGACGGACTCCTGAACCATAATACCGCTGGCGAGTATGGTCAAATCCTTACCTTCCTTAACTACGTCCGCTTTGAAAAGGTCGAACTTATAATCCTCGTTAAACACGGGCTCTAAGACCTTACGGAACATACGGATATAAACCGCGCCCTCGTAGTCCTTGATAACGGGAAGAGCTTTTTCAAGCTGATAGCCGTCCACGGGCTCAAAAATAACGATATTGGGAATAGAACGCAGTACGCCTATATCCTCCATACTCATATGAGTGCCGCCGTTGATTTCCGCGGCGATACCGGGATCGGTGCCTACGATTTTGACGTTTTGCTTAGCGTAGCATATCGAAAGGGTGATTTGGTCGCACATTCTTCTGGTGGCAAAGGGAGTAAAGGTGCAGATGAAGGGGATATATCCGTAACTGGATAAGCCGCCTGCGATAGACGCCATATTGGCTTCCGCTATGCCTACGTCCAAGGCTCTGTCAGGGAAATCCTTGCGAATATCCTTGGTGCCGTTGGCTCCTGCCAGGTCGGCGTCGATTACCATAACGCGCTCGTCCGCGGTCATCATCTCGCGTAACACTCTGTTGAGAACTTTTCTGATTTCGCTTTCCATATTACGCCCTCCTTATCTCGTCAATCGCCGCAGCCATATCTTCCGCGGTTATGGGCATACTGTGATTACCCACGCCCTTAGCCTCTATAAAGCTGACGCCCTTGCCCTTAACGGTGTTAAGGATAACCATAGTGGGCTTGCCGTTCAAAAATCCCTTTGCCTTGGTGATAGCCTCGTCGATTTGAGCGCAGTCGTTACCGTCTGTGACGGTGATTACGTTCCAACCGAAGGACTCCCATTTTTTGTCGAGGGGATCAAGACCGTTGATTTCGTCGGTGGTGCCGTCGATTTGCTTGCGGTTATAATCGGTAAAGCCGATTAAGTTGTCAAGTTTCTTATGGGCGGCGTACATTGCCGCTTCCCAAATCTGACCTTCCTGCGTTTCGCCGTCGCCGATAATGGTGTAAATGGTCGCACCGTCCTTTTTCAGCTTACTGCCGATAGCAACGCCTACGGCACAGCTAAAGCCCTGACCTAAAGAACCTGTGGTCATATCCACGCCGATAGTCCTGTTCATATCGCAGTGACTGGGCAGGTTAGTACCGCCTTTGTTGAGGGTAAGCAGTTCCGACTTGGGGAAATAGCCCTTGTTGGCGAGAGTCGCGTAAACCGCAGGGCCTGCGTGTCCCTTGGATACGATAAGCCTATCTCTGCCCTCCATTTTCGGGTTACTGGGGTCAACGCGCATTTGCTTGTAATAAAGCACCGCCAATAGGTCAACCACGGAAAGACAACCGCCGATGTGTCCCACGCCTAAAGTGCCGATACAGGTAACGACGTCGGCTCTGATGTCCTTGCAAATCTCTTTGAAATCCATTAAAAAGCCTCCTTAATGATTACTGTCCTTATTATAGTGAAAGAAGGTCTTTTTGTCAATACCCGACCTTGCCGCAAAAGCCCTGTTTAAGGCGCGAAACGGAACAAAAAAACGTATAATAGCCGAAAGAGCAACGAGAATTAAGGAACGGAAAAAAGCAATAACCGCAAAAACTGGAACCAACGGAACGGAATGGAAAAAGAGAAAAAACGAGAATTAACATAATACGAAAAAATAGTTGCAAAAAACCGAAATCAACGGAACAAAAAAGCGCATTAACTTAATCGAAAGAAAACAATAGCAGAGAAAACGAAGATTAACGGAGCGGAAAAAGAACAGCGCATTAACGTAATCTAAAAAAGCAATGAGCAAATACTGAAAGTAACTAAACGGAAAAAGAATGATGCTCCAAAAACGGGAACCAACGGAACAGAAAAACGGACAATGAACAAAAACCTAAATCAAAGTAATGGAAAAAGAGCAATGACCTAAAAAAGATGGGGATTAACTGAGGAGCGGAAGAAAACAATAACCGAGAAAACGGAGATTAACGGAACAGAAAAAGGGACAATGAGTAATACCTAAATCAACGTAATGGAAAAAGGATACTGACCGAGAACGGAGGGAGATTAACGGAGCGGACGCATAAAGAAGCATTGCAAAAGCCGTGCAAAACCGTACTAATCCCGATATAAGCGGATATTTCGGTTATCTAATAGCCCTTTCCTTTTTTTTTGAGGGTAAAACGCTGTATTTGTTGCAAAACAAAAGGGAATTATGCTATTATATATAAAATCCAATTAAGGCGGCTAAACAATGAATTTTTTATACACCCTTAACACCCAAAAAGAAAATATGTACGATATTACCTCACAAGTCAACGACGCGCTGTCACGCAGTGACGTTCAGGAAGGTATATGCGTTATATACACCCCCCATACCACCTGTGCGATAACCATTAACGAGAACGCCGATCCAGACGTGGTAAAGGACCTTTTGTTCGGTCTTAACGCCAATTTCGGCAACCGCAAGGAGTTTCTGCATAACGAGGGCAACAGCTCCGCTCATCTCAAGTCCTCTGTAGTGGGCGCAAGCGAAACGGTAATCGTCAATGACGGCAAGCTGGTACTCGGTACTTGGCAAAGCATATTTTTCTGTGAATTTGACGGCCCCAGAGAGCGCAAATTCTACGTTAAGCTTATCCGCGGATAATCCTGTAACTCTCGGCGGCGGAGTCTGCCTTCCCTTTGGCAAAAAGGGTGGGAATTAAGGGCGAGTATTTGCCGTCCGCATAAGACTAAATCGGCGTTGCGGCGCGGAAAGGATATTACGTATGGTGTGGTACGACGGACTTTTTCAGCAGTTGGAAGCAATGCGCGATGAAATGCAATCGCGGAAAATGTCTGCGTATATGCAAAACAAATTTCAATTTTTAGGGATACCCAAGCCCAAGCTGGATTTCGCGGTAAAGCCTTTTTTGAAAGAGGGCAAAAAAGCGAATTTCACTTGGGATTTTGTTTTTTTATGTTGGAGTAAACCCTACAGAGAAGCCCAGTACGTTGCATTGAGCTACGTTCCTTTCGGGCAAAAAAGTTTCGTTAAAGAGGATTTAGAAAAGGTTAAGTCGCTGATTTGCGAAAAATCCTGGTGGGATACTGTGGATTCCTTAGACGCGGTATGCGGCACTCTTGTGCAAAAATACCCCGAATTAAAAGCTACTATGCTGGAGTGGTCCTCCTCGGATAATCTGTGGTTGCGGCGTACCGCAATAGACTTTCAGCAACGCTACAAGGAAGCTACCGACTGCGGACTTCTGGAGTTGATTATCGTCAACAATCTGGACAGCAGGGAATTTTTTATTAATAAGGCAATCGGTTGGAGCTTAAGAGAATATAGCAAGGTCAATCCCCAATGGGTAAAGGATTTTATCGAACAAAACAAAACCCGCCTCAATGCTTTGAGCGTTAGAGAAGCGGGTAAATTGCTGTAGTTTTTATAAATATCGTGCTAATTGTTTTTCACGGCGGAAACTGCGTCTTCCGCACAGTTGGATTCTATGGCGTTGGATTCTATGGCGGTGGATTCCGCACAAACGGTTTTATCAGACTCAAAATCAGGGAAAACGTACAAATCCGTTAGCTTGGGCGCGTATTTTTTTGCCGTGTTGAGCTTGAAAAAGGCAATTGACAGAACCGATATCAGGAGAATCAGCACGGGATAATACCAAATATAGTAATACCATTTGCCGATAAGCGCAGAAACAAAACGTGCGATAATGTCGCCTGAGGATACCTCGTAGATTATGGTTTCCACGTTCAGCCCCACCAAAACGGTGTGCTTGAGCAGGGCGGCGTAGGCGGCGAAAACGCCGACGCCCACGGGGATTTCCCACCAAAGTTTTTTGTTAAGGGGCTTAACGTACAGCAGTAAAAGCATACCGCAGAAGTATAGCGCGTTATGATTAATGCAAGCGGTTATAAGCTCGTAAATCGAGTTGTGAGGGGGTACGAACTGCGCAGGGGCGACTATAAAGCTGATACAATACATCAGCCCCGACAAAATCGCGCTGAAAATACCGAAGGGCATCAACTTTTCCCTTTTCGTAAGAACGATAAGAGTAAAGACAAAATAAGTGACTGCGGAGTATTCCACAGGGAATTTGTTCCAACCTGCGCCCATAATCTGATAAAAGGTATAATATCCTATTTTGTAAGCCAGTAAAACGGCGCAAACGATAGTAACAATTTTTTGACAGAGTTTCACCTTGCCCCTAAGCGGTATAAAAATGGCGACGTTTACTCCGCCGAAAAATAACGCTACGATTAGGCTTACCCACCAATACATTTTCAGACCTCCGTTATCATAGATTCCTTTTTAATTATATCATTTAGGGCTGTTAAGTCAACTCTTTGACAAAAAAAGGCTCCTCAACCGTCCTTTCGGATAATATCGGAGCCGATATAGTTCGTTTACAGGTTATTATCGCCGTTGTTAGGCGCGTCCTCTTGCGGCGTATCGTCTGCGGCTTTTGCAGAAAGGTCTTCCTCGTCCGCCGTATTCGCACCGTCCTCGGTGGCAAAGTCTTCCGCGTTGTTCGCAACTTCAGCAGTGTCGGCGTTATTCTCGCCGTTTTCGGTTACTTCTGCGCCGCAGATACCGTCTGCGGTGGCGGTAACGAGAGCGATTGAGCGGTTCTTGTCAAGCCACGCCTTCAGCCTTTTGGGGAACCAGCAGGTAAGGAATTTCACAGGCTTATACTCGTCGTCCTTGTCGATAGCCAAGGTTAAGAGCATAACGATGAAGTAAAGCATCGGAGCGAAGAAGTTAATATCTATCATACCGTATGCGTCGAACAGCAGCATTGCCGCCAATATGGACATTCTGCGAACGTCCTTAAAACGGCGTACAGCCAAGGTGTAGCGGTACAGGAACTGATACGCGTAGGCGATAAGTCCCAAGGTGCCGAATGCCGCCATCGTCTGGAACAGCGTGGAGTGGAACCAACGGGGGATACCCGGACGGTTGAAGAACAGCGACCAAGGCGCGGTGTCGGTGAAATAGAATATATCCATACCGCCGCCCAATACGGGGAATTCGGTAAAGACGTCCACCGCGTTACGCCAAATAGTAAAGCGTCCGCTGTCGTCCAAGCCCTTAGCCAGCAGGCGGTTGACCACCGCCACTGTCATATCCTTAAGCACGTAAAGCACCACGGCGGCGGCAATAGCGCAAACCGCCAAAACGATACCGAAAGCAATGCGGTGCTTTTTATCGCCCTTAACGAAAAGGTAAACGATAATCACAGGCAGAGCCGCGGTAACGAAAATCATAGGTCCTCTTGAGAAAGTGAAGAGTATCAGCACGTACTGTAACAGCATAAAGAAGAAGTACACGGGTGCCAGTTTACCCTTTTTGAGTGCGAAATAGCCGGTAATAGGTACGGTAAGCGAAAAGTATGCCGCCACGTTATTACAGGTACCCCAACCGAGGTTGAGGGGCTTCGCGCCGTTGCCGAGCATAGTCACGAGGGTGTCGAAGGGGGTATTAATCAGCAACCGTCCGATAACCACGAAGCATTGAGCGGTGATAACTATTGCCGTAAAAATCATCAGCTTGCACATATACTCCAAGAACTCGCCCTTTTCACCCTTTTCGCTCTTGCAGGTAGCGTCAAAGAACAGATAAAGCAGGAAGTATAACGCGCCGAGACCGGCAACGATTATGTAGGCAACCCAAACGAAGGTAGGAGAGAAGTAATCGGTAACGCAGTACTTGATACGGCGGCCGATACCCTGCAACAGCCAAGGCAAAGTTACCAAAGCCATAGCAACGCCGTAGCCGCGTATTTTGAGTTTCGGCTTATAGACGATGCAATGAATTACGATTGCGGTAAGGGGAATAGCCAAAAGCGCGATCATCCACTCGTTGCCTTTGAGAGAGCTATAACTCGGACTGAAGGTAAAGTAGATACAAAGCAGAACCGTAACGGCAGGCATAGTGTTTTTACTACAGACCAAAATCAGACCGAAAGCCGCCAGCAAAAGCACGATTCCCACAACTGCGTGGTCAGTCCACCAAGTTGTAATGATGATAACACCGACTATAAGGAAAAACCAGTTGGAATTAAAAAACTTCTCTATATTGGTTTTGAAATACGGTAAATCAAGCTTATTCATACTTGGCATTATAGATACGCTGTCGATTTTTGTCAACTGATTGGACGAAATTGCCAATCAGGGCGCAATTGTATCGCCTTACAAAAAAAAGACCGTCTGCCATCGCAAACGGTCTTTAAGGTTGTTATCCGATAAAACTCGGACGAAAACTAATTATTTCGTGCCGAAAAGTCTGTCGCCAGCGTCGCCCAAGCCGGGAAGAATGTAACCGTTCTCGTTGAGCTGTCTGTCAACCGTCGCTACGTAAATCTGAACGTCGGGATGAGCCTTTGCAAGAGTTTCGATACCGATAGGAGCTGCGATTATAGACATTTGCTTAATGGTTTTGCAGCCGCGCTTTTTCAGCATATCGATAGCCGCAACCGCACTGCCGCCGGTGGCGAGCATAGGATCCAATACGATAACCGTCTTGGACTCGATACCCTCGGGGAGCTTGCAGTAATATTCGCAGGGCTGTAAGGTTTCCTCATCGCGGTAAAGACCGATATGTCCGACCTTAGCGGTGGGGAGCAGGGTGTGAATACCGTTGACCATACCCAGTCCGGCTCTCAAAACGGGAACTACGACTACGCTCTTTTCCATCACAACGGTTTGCTTGGTGGTCTCCAAGGGGGTAGTAACCATTATTTCGGTGGTGGGAATATCCTTAAGGCTCTCAAAAGCCATAAGAGTGGTGATCTCTTCCACTAACTCCCTAAACTCCTTCATACTGGTGTCCTTGTTGCGCAGAATTGCGATTTTGTGGTTGATAAGGGGATGATTGAATACTGTTACGTTTTCGGGAAATTGTGCCATTGTTGTACCTCCAAAACAAACGTGCGGGGCGGTTGTTCACCCCGCAGTCTGTAATATTATTCTGTATTTGTATTAGTTGATTATTCCTTGTCCTCTGCGGTCTCGGCAGTAACTGCGTCTTCCGCGTTCTCAGTGCCTACTTCGTAGGTGCTGGGAGTGGCGATGGGAGCCGCCATTAAGCTGTCGGTGCTGCCGTCGTCGGTAGAATCGGTGAGCTTGTTATTTCTCTTTTCAATAGCATTGATTACCGTGTAGGTGATGATGCCGAGGATAAGAGCAGCCGCGATAGAGGTGATGGAGATGGTCTTGGAAACCTGACCGTTAGCTACGGCGTAAGGAATATTGATAGCCAAGCCGCCGATACCTGCGATAAGAATTGCGGATACGGTGAAGAGGTTCTTGTTGTCGCCGAGGTCGATATCCTTGAACATCTTAAGACCGGAAACAGCGATGAAGCCGTAAAGGGTTAAGCAAACGCCGCCCATTACGCAGCTGGGTATGGTCTGAAGAAGAGCCATAATAGGGCTTAAGAAGGAAAGCACGATACACATAATCGCCGCAACGAAGATAGTGCTTACGGACGCGTTCTTGGTGATAGCTACGCAACCGACTGATTCGCCGTATGTGGTGTTGGGGCAGATACCGAAGATGGTGCCGGCCATAGAGCCTACGCCGTCGCCTAATAAGGTGCGCTCCAGTCCGGGCTCGCCGTCAACGAGGTCGCGGCCTATAATGGAGCCGAGGTTTTTGTGGTCTGCGATATGCTCTGCGAAAACTACGAAGGCTACGGGGATAAAGGCAAGAGCCACTTCCGCAACGCCTGCGCCGTTGATTAAGGTGCCGATAGAGCTTTCGCCGTTGACCAATTCCTTAATACCCTCGATTAAAGCGAAGTCGGGATAGTTGAGGAAAGCTGTAATACCAACGAAGGAACCGTCTGCGTTTACAAAGTTATTGACGAGGGGTGCCCAGTTGATAATCTTGAGGTATTCTACGTCAAAGCAGTAGCCGAAGATGGAGAAGAATGCCGCGCAAGCATAGCCTGCACCGATACCGATAATGAAGGGTATCAGCTTGAGGGACTTAAATCTCTTTTGGGTGGAGCAGATGATGATTACGAAGAAAGCAACTAAGCCGCACAGAAGAGCGACGAGGTTGTAGCTCATAGTCTGGCTAACCAAGCCTTGAGTGAACAAGCCGGAGCCCTCTGCTGTCTCAATGTACGCGCTAACCATCTCGGTTGCGCCGCTTGCCTTAACGATGTCGCCCATAGCCGCACCGGCGAGGGACAGACCGATTAATGCAACCGTAGGTCCGATAATAACGGGAGGCATCAGCTTGCCTACCCATTTCGTACCTGCGAAATGAATAATTATAGCGATAACTACGTAAACCAATCCGGCTAAGATACCGCCGATGATTATTCCGCAGTAACCGAATGCAACAGCGGTGAAGAGAGCGCCTAAGAAAGCGAAAGAGCTACTGATGACAACGGGGCTCTTGAATTTTGTGAAAAGTAAATAAACTATAGTACCGACGCCTGCGCCTAAGATTGCAGCAGGGATTTGAGTAGGTAAGCCGATGATGGTGGGAACTGCGATAGTCGCCGCCATTACAGCCAAAACCTGTTGAAGTGCGAAGACCAACAGCTTGTTGAACTTCGGCTTATCTTCTACGTCATAGAGTAAACCGTTTTTTGCCATTACTATATTCCTCCTAATGTAATACCTTTTCGGGTGTTCTCCAAAAAAAAGGAAGTCCCTAAGAACTTCCTAAATAGAAAACACTGATAATAACGAATAAGAAAAACAGCTTGTATGAAGCGATACGTCGAATTGTAATTCTCTGATACGAGTCATTTCTGTTCTCCTTTCCATTTCCTATAATTATAGTCCAATCGATTTGCAAAGGCAAACGATTTTCCAAAGGTTTTACCAGAAAAATTTGCCAAATTCAGTTTAGATATTTAATATCGGTATAACCGTGGCTAATAGCAGTGCACCGCGTTTTGCATATCATTATATAACGCGCTACGCGTTACGCGCGCGAGGAATGACAATATGAAAACTCTTTCCGTTCAAGGGTTCTTTTCGGAATAAAACTCACTCAATTACGGGCAGAGTCGAGCCGCCGTAAGGCATAACGATAACCGTGCTGTCCTTGCCCTTATACTCGGTTGCTTCCGCAAAGGCTTTTTCAAGCGAGGGGTACGGCTCAAGGTAAAGACTTTTGACGAAATCGCTTTCCAGCGAGGACACGAGGAAAATCCTCGCGTTTTCAAGTACTATAGATACCGCCGCCGCCTTGTGTCCGCCTAAGACAAAATTGCGTTGAATATTAACGACGCGCTCGGAAGGAGTCATAGTCCGCATCCATTTTTCAAAGGTTGCGCTGCCCAAGCCCTCTCCGCAATCGGCGAGCCAAATTATAACGCCGCCGTCCTTAACCGCGTGTTTTGCGTTGTCAAGAGCCTTTTGCGCCTGATACATATTCTGGTCCTTGGGATAACCCCCTGCGGAAACCACCACAATATCCGCTTTTTCCTTAATGCGGATTTTGTAAAGGGAGTCTAGGAAGGCACAGCCTGCTCTGTGGGCTTCTATATAGTGACCTGCCACCGCTTTGATTATGTTTTTATGCTCGTCAAGAACGGCGTTTAGGATATAATCGGCGCGGATTAGCTTATAAACCTCGTCAATATCCTGTCTGACGGGGCTGTTAAGGTTGCCGGCTTTCGCTTCCCTGTCCACCATCATACTGTGATTTTGACGGATAGCCTCCGAGGTGCACACCCCGGGCATAATGGCTTTCATTCCGCCGCTGTAACCTGCGAAATAGTGGTACTCTATATTGCCTGTGCAAATGACGAAATCCGCCTCCGCTACAGGGGTGAACACGTCCACCGAGGTTCCCTTAGAGGTGCAACCTAAATGCGTGCAGTTGCGCTCGTCGCTGTCCATTAGTGTGATACGGCCGTAAAGCTCTCCTGCCAAATAGCGTTTTTCCTCCTCGGTGTGAGAGCGGTGACTGCCTAGGGCGAATACGATAAAAATATCCTTGTCGGGGATACCTGCCGCGTTCAGTCTGTCCACCAAGGGGGGCAGGGCGATACGGGAGGGCATAGGCCGCGTAATATCGCTGGCGATAATGGCAACGCGCATACCCGACTTGACCAGCTCGCCCAAAAGAGGTGCGCCGATAGGCTGTGATAAAGCCCTTTCGACTTCCTGTCTGCCTGTCAGTTCCACGTCCACCTTATTAGGGAAAAGTACCCCCAAAAGTCTTTCGGGGGGTACTTCAAGTTGTAATTGTGTTTTGCCGTAAGCTAATTCCATATTACTTCGAGCATTTCAGCATAGCTTCGATAAGCGGAAGGGTTTTCCCCGAAAGGAAACGAACCATCGCACCGCCTGCCGTGCAAACGTAATTGATTTTCGCCGTGTCGATAAATTTCCCTGCCGCGGAAACGGTGTCGCCGCCGCCGATTACGGTGTAGGCTTTCGTTTCGGCAAGGGCGTTCCAAACAGCCTTTGTTCCGTTTTGGAAAAGCGCGTCCTCGTAAACACCGGCAGGTCCGTTGACGAACACGGTTCCTGCGGTTGAGATGTATTTTTCAAATTCCGCTATTGTGTCGGAACCGATATCAAGGAAGGAAGCGTCGTCAAGGGGCAGCTCGCTTACCGCGATTTCCTTTCTTTCGCCGTCCTGTGCGTATGCGAGGTCAACAGGCAGTACAAAGCGGTCGCCGTACAATGCAAGCAGTTCCTTCGCAGGCTCCACAAAAGCCGTTAAGTCCTTGTCCGCAAGCCATTTTTCGTATTTCGCGCCTACCTTAACGCCCTTGGCGATAAGCATAATCACGCCTGTTACGCCGCAGGCTAATATTCTGTCCGCGGTTTTGTTGGCAAGCACCTGCTTCATCATACCGAAAGCGTCGGAGATTTTCGCGCCGCCTAGGACGAACACGGCAGGCTTAGCCGCTCCTGTCATTACCTTATAAAGAGCCTCGTATTCGTTGAAGAACAAGGGACCTGCGTAGGAGGGCAGAAGTTCCTGAAAAGCCACTATACTGGGAGCGTTGCGGTGCGCCGCCGAAAAAGCGTCGTTTACGTAAATATCGAAAAGGGGAGCTAGACGTCTTACCAACCAGGTGTTGAGCATTTGGTCGGCTTTCAGCTTGACGTCCTTTTCAAAGGTGCTGACTTCCTCGGTCAGATAGCGCAGGTTGCCGAGAATTATAACCTCGCCGTCCTTTAGCTCTTTAACCGCCGCCAAAGCACCGTCGCCGCATACGTCGTCAACGTATTTGACCTCTTTGCCCAAAAGGGCGGACAGCTTGTCCGCGTGAGCTTTAAGAGGCATAAGGTTCTGATAATCCAAGGTGTCGCCCTGATGAGCGATGATTGCAACCTTCGCGCCGCCGTCCGCTAAGTAGCGGAGAGTGGGGATAGTCTTAACCAAACGGTTATCGCTGACGATATTGCCAAGGGAGTCAACGGGGCTGTTAATGTCGGGGCGGAAAAGCACTCTTTTGCCCTTAACGTCCACACCGATTATGTTCTTGATTTTTATTTCAGCCATTTGCCTATACCGAGATATTTGTTAGTTTCGGCGGTAGCCTCAAGCGAAGTGTTCTGCATATGCATACTTGCTCTGATACCGTCCATAGTTTCGGGAATAGTAACCGCTTCCTGAGGAATATTGATAGCGTACATAATGCTGTCGCCGCTTTCTACGATACTTTCCTCCCAAAGTCCGATTTCGTACATATCGCCGCGGGGGTTGCCCAAATCTCTTGCGTACTTAAACAGACTTGCGTTGCCCATAAAACCGTCGGCTATGCGCACCACTCTGATACGGGGGTGCTTGGAAAACGCTTCAAGAGCCATTTCCTTGGTAATCTTCTGCTTGCCTGTGGCGACGACGGTAATGATGTGACCGTGAGTAACGGGGGTGTGAACCAGTATTCCCGTGGCTTCCACGTGGGGCATAATCGTCATAAGGTCGAGAGCCTGATGAGAGGGAGCCTTGTCGATTTGCAAGGCGTTGGTAAGACCGCGGTGATAATCGCCGGGATCGGCAACTCTGCGGATAATGGTAATCGCCACTCTTTCGATGCCGAAAGCCTTATCCAAGCAATCCACGGAGCGGATAAGACCTGTGGTATTGCAGGAGGTGAGCTTGAGATAGTTCTTGTCTAAGCCCTTTTCGTAATTGGCGTAACCGTGGAAAAATACGTCTGCAACGCTGTTTTTCTCGCCGCCCTGAAAAATCGCCTTAACGCCGTACTGCTCGTAGATTTCCTTATTCTTCGCGCCGACGCCGCCCGGAGAGCTGTCCAGCATAACGTCAACCTGCTTGATAAGGTCGATCATACTGCCCTTAACGGGGATACCGAGAGCGTCGAATTCGGGTTTACGCGACATATCGACCAAGTAAAGGTCGTATGGCATACCCTTTTCAAACAACGCGCGGATAGCCAAAGTAGGGCAGAGGTCGCAAACGCCGACTAACTGCATATCGCCTTGCTTGGCAACGCCGTCCGCCAGTCTTTGACCGATAGTACCGTAACCGGCAACACCAACTTTTACCATAAAAAATCCTCCTTTCGGGAAAGCCCGAATCCGTTAATCTGTTATTGTCGCGCCTAAGGCGGTTAAATTCTGTTGACGCCGGTTCTTATCGCCGCTTCCTTAACGGCTTCGGCAACCGCGCCTCTTACTCTTACGTCAAAGGGAGCGGGCAGAATATACTCCGCAGTCAGCTCCTCATCCGAAACCAAGCCTGCAATAGCCTTGGCGGCGGCGATTTTCATTTCGTCGTTAATATCGCTTGCTCTCACGTCTAAGGCTCCGCGGAAAATCCCGGGGAACGCCAACACGTTATTGATTTGGTTGGGATAATCGGATCTGCCTGTACCCATAACCTTACAGCCGGCGGCCATAGCCTCCTCGGGCATAATTTCGGGAGTGGGGTTAGCCATAGCGAAGATAATCGGATCCTTAGCCATAGATTTAACCATTTCAGCGGTTAAACAACCGGCGGCGGAAACACCGATAAACACGTCTGCGCCTACGATAACGTCCTTTAACGCGCCCTGCTTGCGCTCCAAATTGGAACACTCCGCCATAAGAGCTTTTTCGCCGTTAAGACCGGGACGTCCCTGATAAATCGCGCCCTGACGGTCGCACAAAATCACCTTTTTCAGTCCGCAACTCATCAGAAGGCGAGTAACCGCGGTACCTGCCGCGCCCGAGCCGTTGACTACGACGGATATATCCTCCAGCTTTTTGCCTACCAACTTTAAGGCGTTCATCATAGCGGCTAAGGTAACTACCGCGGTGCCGTGCTGGTCGTCGTGGAAAACGGGAATATCACAGCAGGCTTTAAGTCTGCGTTCGATTTCAAAGCAACGGGGAGCGGAAATATCCTCAAGATTGATACCGCCGAAACTGCCTGCCAACAGGCGAACGGTATTGACTATATCGTCCACGTCCTTACTGCGGATACACAGAGGAAAAGCGTCCACGTCGCCGAAGCTCTTAAAGAGTACGCATTTACCTTCCATAACGGGCATACCTGCCTCGGGGCCTATGTCGCCTAAGCCCAAAACTGCGGTGCCGTCCGTTACGACCGCAACTAAATTCCAACGTCTTGTAAGGGAATAGCTAAGGTCAACGTCCTTGCTGATTCTCAAACAGGGCTCCGCTACGCCCGGGGTATAGGCAACGCTCAACGCGTGCTTGTCGCTAACGTCGGCTTTGGCGATTACCTCGATTTTACCTTTCAGGTCGTAATGAAACTTCAGGGATTCTTCCTTAATGTCCATAAATGGAGCCTCCTAAATATACTTTAGCCTATTTTATTATTTTTTCAAGGTTTATGTCAATAGAAAAAGCGTTTTTTGCGCACCGAGAAGGCTGTTTTTATGCGCATAAGTTCTCCCGACTGTTTTTTTCGCGTTTTGAGGTGTTTATCTCTTTGAACGAGCGGCGGCGGTTAGTATCAAAATGCAGTAAGCGTATTAATATACGCTTTGCAGGTTTGCCTGCCACGCGGTTTTCGGCAGGGGATTAAAGCGGACGCTGTAAATTGATGGATTAAACGCGGCTTTTGGGTACAAGGCAATCGGGCAGTTGCATTGCGGAAGTTTTTATGAGTTGCCGTGCCTCAACGCGTGTTGGCAGAGAAAACAAAAAGCCTTACAACGTAAGGCTTTCTGTTCTGATTTTATGCCGTTATCTAGGAGGAATTAACAGGCTGAGAAAATTATTCGATGGCGATGCGGAACTGCTTGTCTTCAGGCTGTTCCTTGGGTATGGATACGTTCAAAACGCCGTTTTCGAATCTTGCCTTAATGCTCTCTTTCTTAACCTCGCCTACGTAGTAACTGCGGCTGACAGAGGAAAATCTTTCACGCAGAACGTATTTGCGCTTTTTGTCCTCGCCCTCTTTTTCGGCTTGACTCTTCTTCGCCTCAATGGTTAGATAGCCTTCCTTAAGGTCGATGGTTACGTCTTCCTTTCCGTAACCTGCCAGTTCGATATTAAGCTCATAGTCGGTTTCGGTTTCCACTATATCCGTTCTCATCGTGGAAGTCTCGCGTTCAAATACGGGTTTGAAGAAATCGAATGCGTTAAGCAAATCGTAATTGTTGCTGCTCTTTTCAGGATAAAAACAAGTTCTCATAATTTTATATCTCCTTTTTTATGATTAATTTTGGCAGTCGTATGTGCTTGACTGTTAGCAGACTGCTTTATCGCTTGTTAGCACTCTTGCCTTACGACTGCTAACATTATAGCATACGGTGGAACTTTGTCAAGCACTTTTTTGAAAATACTTTAATTCTTACGGATATATCCGCATAATTTTTTTGAAAATTTTTTTGGAAAATCAATAAAAAGCGTACTTTTTTACAATATGGAAGACAAGATTACACGTTTTTCGTCGTCACAGCTCACGATTAATTGCAGAATCTAAACGCAAGCTTTCGCGCGTGCGCTGCACACGTATATAATAGGTATAACGCGCCCGATTGGGTATTACGCGCAACACGCTTGCTTGGCTATAACGCGCCCGATACGGATATTGTCATTCTGAGGAACAGCTTGTTGGTGCCCGGGGTTCCCCGAAAAAACGTATCACGTTTTTATGGGGTGGTTGCAGAATCTCGCATCTATGCGGTATAGGTGATAACCTCTGTCGGCTTCGTACTGCTTCGCATTAGGGGATTCTTCGCTACGCTCAGAATGACGGCACCGATAACCTCTTATGTTGGCTGTTTCGTACTGCTTCGCGTTAGGGGATTCTTCGCTACGCTCAGAATGACAGTTAGGTATAGCTACTGATACCCTTTGTTTTTCGTACTGCTTCGCGTTAGGGGATTCTTCGCTACGCTCAGAATGACGGTACGGATACCTTTCTGCCGCGTTAATCGTCTATTATAGCTTGTGTTTTAGGGTAAAAAAGTGCCGAAAACCGTTGATGGTTTCGGCAGGTGGAACCCTATTATAATAGCATAATCGGACGGCGCGTTTCAATGGTTTTTCAGATAAAAGCCAGAATTATTAAAATCTTAACTAAAACATAATCAAAATTTAACATTTCAAAAAGGGGTTAAAACAAGTTG
This sequence comes from uncultured Christensenellaceae bacterium, assembly GCA_964368645.1. GTDB lineage: Bacteria > Bacillota > Clostridia > Christensenellales > CAG-1252 > JAEDHM01. The sequence continues at coordinate 31,669 of CAYJBY010000009.1, read as the reverse complement.
ACTTGGTTTACATTTTACTTTTATTATTATATAATCAAAAATCGCGCCCATACGGGCAAATTTGAGTTTTAATACGTAAAAAACAGGGTTTTTACCTTTGAAAGGAGCGTGAAGTAATGTCTCAGCAAATGGTTCACAACGTGATGTACGGCAACGTAGAACGTAAGAGCTTTTCCAAGACAAGGCAAATTTTGGATTTGCCCTATCTGATGGAATTGCAAATCAACTCCTACAAGAAGTTTCTCACCGAAGGCGTAAGAGAGATACTGGACGAGTTTTCTCCCATAGTTCAGCGCACTTCCGGCGGTCAGGAGCGTTTTGTTTTGGAGTTCGGCGAGTACAAGTTTGAAACCCCTAAATTCACCGCAAGAGAATGTAAGTGCGATAAGTTGACCACTTATTGCGCACCCCTTAAGGTGAAGGTTCGTTTGACTCTTAGAGAAAAGGGCGACCTTATCAAAGAGGACGAGATTTTTATGGGTGATTTCCCTCTGATGACCGACACAGGTTCCTTCGTTATTAACGGAGCAGAGCGTGTTATCGTCAGCCAGCTGGTCAGAAGCCCCGGCGTCTATTGCGAGCGTGAGTTCGACAAGAACGGCGATCCCAGCTTCCTAACCACGGTTATCCCCAAGAACGGTGCTTGGATGGAGTTTGAACACGACGCTACAGGCGTGCTGTTCGTCCACGTTGACCGCAAAAAGAAGATTACCGCTTCCCTGCTTCTCCGTGCGTTGGGCTTGGTAGAGGATTCCCAGATGACCGATATTTTCGGTGCGGATCCTATGCTTCTCAAGACGATGGAGCGCGACAAGGAAAGCGAGCGCACCTTCCAAGGCGCGAAGGTTGAGCTTTACCGCAACATCAAGAACGGCGAGGTCATCACCGTTGAGGGCGTTGAGGCTAATATCCCCGGTATCTTCTACGACAAGAAGCGTTACGACCTTTCCAGAGTCGGACGTAACAAGTATAACAAAAAACTCGGTCTTGCTTCCCGTATCGCCGAATTGCAGCTTGCTCAGGATATAGTTGACACCGACACCGGTGAGGTTCTTGCCGAGAAGGGCAGTTCCGTTGATTACGAGACCGCTCTCGCTATCCAGAACAAGGGTATTAACGAGGCGTGGGTAGTCGGCGGCGACGGCACGGCTGTCAAGGTTATCGGCAACTACGCGGTTGACCTTAGATGTTTCCTTGCCGAGGCAGGCATTAACGCAGAACCCAAGGCGCTTGGTATTTTGGAGCTTGTCCATTATCCCACTCTTATGGATATTTGGAAGGATTGCACCGACGCAGAGTCCAAAATCGAGGCTATCAAGGCTAACGTGGATAAGCTGGTTTGCCGTCAAATCCGTATGGACGATATTATCTCCATCGTGAACTACAATTTGGCTTTGGCTCACGGCGTAGGTTCCTTGGACAACATCGACCACTTAAGCAACCGTCGTGTTCGCGCGGTAGGCGAATTACTCCAGCACGAGATCCGCAAGGGCTTCCAGAATATGGAGCGTCAAATCGTCGAGAAGATGAACACCACCTCCGCAGACGACGCGGAAATCAAGAAGTTTATCAACACCAAGCCCGTAACGGCTAAGGTCAAAGAGTTCTTCAACAGCGCACAGCTCTCCCAATTTATGGATCAGCAGAACCCCATTGCCGAGCTTACTCACAAGCGTAAGCTGTCCGCCTTGGGCCCCGGCGGTCTAAACAGAGAACGTGCAGGTATGGAAGTTCGAGACGTTCACTACTCCCACTACGGCAGACTGTGTCCTATCGAGACTCCCGAAGGTCAGAACATCGGTTTGATTTCCTCTCTGGCAACCTTCAGCAAGGTCAACGAGTACGGCTTTATCGAGACTCCTTACCGCCGTATCGACAAGGCGACCGGAATCGTCACGGACGAAATCGAGTATATGGACGCAGACGCAGAGGATAAGTACGTTATCGCTCAGGCGACAGAGCCTATCGGCGCGGACGGCAAGCTTGCCAATCCCACCGTTCCCTGCCGTATAAGAGACGACATTCGCCGCGTACCCCGCGAGCAGGTCGAATACCTTGACGTATCCCCTAAGCAGTTGGTTTCCGTTGCTACTTCTCTGATTCCTTTCCTTGAGAACGACGATACCAACCGTGCGCTGATGGGTTCCAACATGCAGCGTCAGGCAGTTCCTCTTATCAAGCCCGAATCTCCTATCGTAGGCACGGGCATCGAGTACAAAATAGCACGCGACAGCGGCGTTATGATACTTGCCGATATGGACGGTATCGTAACTCACGTAAGCGCGGACTTCATAACCGTCGAGGGCGAAACCGTTCGCACCTACAACCTTATGAAGTTTGACCGTTCCAACCACGAGACCTGTATCAACCAGCGTCCTATCGTTAAGGTAGGTCAGAAGGTTAAGGTCGGCGACGTGCTGGCTGACGGTCCTGCCACCCAGAACGGCGAATTAGCCTTAGGCCGTAACATTCTTATCGGCTTTATGACTTGGGAGGGTTACAACTACGAGGACGCTATTCTGATGAGCGAAGAGCTTGTTCAGAACGACGTATTCACCTCTATCCACATTGGCACCTACGACACCGAAGCTCGCAGCACCAAGCTCGGCGATGAGGAAATCACACGCGATATTCCCAATCGCAGCGAGGATATGCTCAAGGATTTGGACGAGAACGGTATCATTAGAGTAGGCGCAGAGGTTAGAGCCGGAGATATACTGGTCGGTAAGGTCGCTCCTAAGGGCGAGACCGATCCTACTCCCGAAGAGCGTTTGCTCCGTTCCATATTCGGCGAAAAGTCCCGTGACGTAAGAGACGTTTCCCTTACCGTACCTCACGGTGAGCACGGCGTTGTAGTTGACGTCAAGATTTTCACCAAGTCCAACAAGCCCGACCTGCCTGCAGGTATCAACAAGCTGGTTCGCGTTTACATAGCGCAGAAGCGTAAGCTGGGCGTAGGCGATAAGATGGCGGGACGTCACGGTAACAAGGGCGTTGTCAGCCGCGTATTACCCAAGAGCGATATGCCCTTTATGGCGGACGGCACTCCTTTGCAGATAGTGCTTAACCCGTTGGGCGTTCCTTCCCGTATGAACATCGGTCAGGTTCTTGAAGTTCACCTCGGCTTGGTTTGCAAGCTGTTAGGCTGGAAGATTGAGACTCCCGTATTCGACGGCGCAAAGGAAAACGAGATTCAGCAGCTCCTCGTCGAGAACGGTTTGCCTGCGGACGGTAAGGTTCAGCTTTACGACGGACGTACGGGTGATCCCTTCGAGAACAAGGTCACTGTCGGATATATGTATATGCTTAAACTGATTCACCTTGTCGATGATAAGATTCACGCAAGATCCACAGGCTCCTACAGCTTGGTTACACAGCAGCCTCTGGGCGGCAAAGCCAAGTTCGGCGGTCAGCGTTTGGGCGAAATGGAAGTTTGGGCAATCGAGGCTTACGGCGCGGCTAACGTATTGCAGGAAATGCTTACGGTTAAGTCCGACGACGTTAAGGGACGTGAGAACGCTTATGCGTCCATCACTAAGGGACAGAACATCAGCGAGCCGGGCATACCCGAGTCCTTCAAGGTTCTGGTTCGTGAGATGAGAAGTTTGGCTTTGGATATCCGTCCTCTTTCCGAAAACAACGAGGAAATTCCCGATACTATCGACGACACGCTTATCGACGCGGACGAGGGCAAAGGTCCTTCCGAGCTGTTTGAGCTGGATAAGTATTTGGGCAACGACAATTCCGCCGAGGACGACGAAGCGGAAAGCAGTCCTTTCGACGATTCGCCTTTTGCCGACCAAAACGTCAGCAGCATAGGCGGCTTGTTCGGAAACGACGACGACGATGACATATTTGGAAATTAAGGAGGCTTCGGCATGTTTGAAGTTAACAATTTTGACAGCATAAAGATAGGCTTAGCTTCCCCTGAGAAGATAAGAGAATGGGCTAATTATCAAGAGGTTACGAAGCCCGAAACCATTAATTACCGTACACAGAAGCCGGAACCGGACGGTTTGTTCTGCCAAAAGATTTTCGGACCTATCAAGGACTGGGAATGTGCTTGCGGCAAGTATAAGCGTATTCGTCATAAGGGTATAACCTGCGACAAGTGCGGCGTTACCGTACAGCAGAGCAAGGTCAGACGTGAGAAAATGGGCTTTATCGAGCTTGCTTCTCCCGTGGCGCACCTTTGGTACTTAAAGGGCACGCCTTCCCGTATCGCCACCATTTTGGATATGGCTCCGAAGGAAGTCGAGCACGTAGTGTACTACGCAAGCTGGGTTGTATTGGATCCCGGCACCAGCCCTCTCCTCAAAAAGCAGGTTTTGTCGGAGCAGGACAGATTACAGGCAATCGCTGATTACGGCAACGTATTCAAGGTCGGTATGGGTGCCGAAAGCATCAAACAGCTTCTTATGGAGCTTGACCTTGAAAAAGACGCTAAGGAAATCCGCGAGGCTATTATCGCCGACCAGCGTTCCAATAAGGATAACGCGCAGGCGCCCAAGCGTATGAAGCTTGCAAAGCGTCTGGAGATCGTCGAGGCTTTCTTAAAGACGGGCAGTAAGCCCGAATGGATGATACTGGAAGCTCTTCCCGTATTGCCCCCCGAGCTTCGTCCTATGGTACCCTTGGACGGCGGCAGATATGCCACCTCCGACCTTAACGACCTTTACCGTTTCGTCATCAGCCGTAACAAGAGACTTAAGCAGTTCTTGCAGAACGGCAGTGTTGACGCGATGATTCGTAACGAGAAGCGCATGCTTCAGGTAGCGGTTGACAACCTTATCGACAACAGCAAGAGAACCAAGAGCACCAACGGCAGTAAGAGCCGTGAGCTTAAGTCCTTAACGGCAATGCTCCGCGGCAAGCAGGGACGTTTCCGTCAGAACCTGTTGGGCAAGCGTGTTGACTACTCCGGACGTTCAGTTATCGTAGTAGGTCCCGAGCTTAAGCTGTATCAGTGCGGTCTTCCTAAGGAAATGGCATTGGAGCTGTTCAAGCCCTTCGTTATGAAGGTTTTGGTTGACAGACAGATTTGCCCCAACATCAAGAACGCGAAGCGTTACATCGAGAGAGTACGCCCCGAGGTTTGGGACGTATTGGAAGACGTAATCAAGGATCACCCCGTTCTTTTGAACCGTGCGCCTACCCTTCACAGATTGGGTATTCAGGCGTTTGAACCCGTGCTTGTCGAGGGCAGAGCTATTAAGCTGCACCCCTTGGTTTGCGGACCGTTCAACGCGGACTTCGACGGCGACCAGATGGCTGTTCACGTTCCTCTTTCCATTGAGGCGCAGACCGAGGCAAGATTCCTGATGCTGTCTACCAACAACATTTTGAAGCTGTCCGACGGCAAGCCTATTATCGCTCCTACTCAGGATATGGTATTGGGTAGCTACTACCTGACTATCGTAAGAGATTACGCTCCTCAGGCAGAGGGCGAAAGCGATTTGGACTATCAGCGCAGAACTCACGCTTACCGTTTCAAGTCTCCCGACGAGGCTAAGATGGCGTATGCGGACAAGATCGTGGATTTGCAGTCTCCTATCGACGTTATCACTACCAAGACTATCGACGGCGAAACCTACCACAAGTTGGTTCGCACTACAGTCGGCAGATTGATTTTCAACGAGGCTATACCGCAGGATTTGCACTTCGTACCTCGTGAGAAGCCCGAAGACGAGCTCAATCCTGAAATCGACTTCCTGGTCGGCAAGAAGCAGTTACAGCAGATAGTCGAAAGATGCTTCAAGTATAAGGGCAGTACCGAAACCGCGGCGGTTTTGGATAAGATTAAGGCGCTAGGTTACAAGTATTCCACCATAGGCGCGATTACCGCCAGCGTATTCGATATGCACATACCCGAGCAGAAGGCTACCATTATCGCGGAAGCAGACAAGAAGGTCAACAAGATTCAAAAGCTGTTCGAAAGAGGTCTTATCACCAACGAAGAGCGTAGCCGTCAGGTTATCGAGGTTTGGTCTAAGGCAACCGAGGACGTTACAGCGGCTTTGTCCAAGTGTCTGGATAAGTTCAATCCTATCAAGATGATGGAGAACTCAGGCGCCCGTGGTAATATGAACCAGATCAGACAGCTTGCAGGTATGCGTGGCTTGGTCAGCGACCCTACAGGTAAAACAATCGAATTGCCCGTTACGGCTAACTACCGTGAGGGCTTGGATGCTTTGTCCTACTTTATTTCCTCCCACGGCGGACGTAAAGGTTTGGCAGATACCGCGTTAAAGACGGCAGAATCAGGTTACTTAACCCGTCGTTTGGTCGATATCGCACAGCCCATTATCATCAAGGCTATGGACTGCGGCGACACCAAGGGCACCGAGGTTTCCGAGATTCGCGGCGTTAAGGGCGACCTTATCGAGAAGCTCCGTGACAGACTTATCGGCAGATACACCATCGAGGCTGTTTGCGATCCCAAGACAGGCGAGGTGCTGATTCCCGCCGATACGATGATGACCGAGGACGACGCGGACAAGGTGGAAAAGGCAGGACTTACCTCCGTTCGTATCCGCAGCGTGCTGGCTTGTAAGAGAGGCACGGGCATTTGTTCCAAGTGCTACGGCAAGAATATGGCAAGCGGCTACACCGTCAAGATAGGCGAGGCAGTCGGCGTTATCGCGGCACAGTCCATAGGCGAGCCCGGTACACAGCTTACGATGCGTACCTTCCACACCGGCGGTGTTGCAAGCAGCGAAGATATTACTCAAGGTTTGCCGAGAGTTGAGGAGCTGTTCGAGTGCCGTAACCCCAAGAATCAGGCTATCATTTCCGATATCAGCGGTAAGGTAACCTTAAGCGAAAAGGATAAGAGACGTACCATCACCGTCACTAACGAGAGAGATTCCAAGAACTACGCTCCCTCCTATACCGCCAAGATATTGGTGCAGGACGGACAGGTCGTAGATCCCGGCACTCCTCTGACGCAGGGCGCAATCAACCTTCAGGATTTGCTCCGTACCCGCGGTGTCCGCGGCGTGCAGGATTACCTGATGCGCGAGGTTAAAGACGCTTACCGTCTGTCCGGTGTTGAAATCAACGACAAGCATATCGAAATCATCATTCGTCAGATGATGCGTAAGGTCAGAATCGAGAAGCAGGGCGACACCGAGTATCTGCCCGGTGAACTGGTTGACATTTCCAAGATGGAACAGCTCAATCAGGAGCTTGCGGAAGCAGGCAAGCATCCTGCAATCGTAAAGCGTACCCTTTTAGGTATCACTAAGGCTTCCTTGGCAAGCGAATCCTTCCTTGCGGCGGCTTCCTTCCAGGAGACTACGAGAGTATTGACCGACGCGGCAATCAAGGGTAAGAGCGATCCTTTGGTCGGCTTGAAAGAGAACATTCTTTTGGGCAAGCTCATACCTGCCGGTACAGGCTTAAAGCAGTACAGCAACGTCAACGTACAGCCTGCAATGGCGGCGGTTGCCGACCCTGTGGTCGCTCCCTTCGGCGAGGCGGACTTAGAGGACGCGGCAACGGACGCGGCTTCCGCGGCGATAGCCGACGGCGAGCCCGACTCAATCTGATTTAACGACTAGAGCTAATAGAGCAGAACGAACCTAGGCGAGTTCTGCTCCGTTTGCGTTATATTACGGAAAAGGAAAATGAAAAGATTATTTACAAGTGAAAGCGTAACCGAAGGACATCCCGATAAGGTTTGCGACAGTATAGCGGACGCGGTGCTGGATACGGTGCTTAGCCGTAATTCCGCCGCACATTCTGCGTGCGAGGTATGCGCGACCACGGATTTCGTCCTGTTAATGGGCGAGATTTCAGGTGCGTCCGTAACCGCTGACGAGGCTGACGCCATTGTCCGCAAGGTTGTAAGCGATATAGGCTATACGAGAGAGGGCGAGGGTTTTTCCTCAAAAACTCTTAAGATAACCAATCTTATCCACTCCCAGTCCTCGGACATTGCAATGGGCGTTGACGACGCTATCGAGTACAGAGCGAGCGGCGCGGACGATTACGACAAGGTCGGCGCAGGCGATCAGGGTATGATGTACGGCTATGCCTGTAACGAAACTTCCTGCTTAATGCCTATGCCCATAACCTTGGCGCACAAGCTGACAAGCACCCTAACCGCGGTGAGAAAGGCGGGTATTTTGTCCTATCTCAGACCGGACGGCAAGGCGCAGGTTACGGTAGAGTACGAGGATAACACCCCTAAAAGAGTACATACGGTAGTTGTTTCCACACAGCACAGCGCGGACGTCACGCAGGAAACCATCAAAGAAGGGATAATCAAAGAGGTTATTATGAAGGCGATTCCTTCGGAGCTTTTGGACAAGGATACCATAATTTTGGTCAATCCCACCGGACGCTTCGTAATCGGCGGACCTCACGGCGACAGCGGCTTGACAGGACGTAAAATCATCGTTGATACTTACGGCGGTTATTGTCCTCACGGCGGCGGCGCGTTCAGCGGCAAGGATCCCACCAAGGTAGACAGAAGCGCGGCTTACTATGCCCGTTACGTCTGCAAGAATTTGGTTGCCGCAGGTTTAGCCGACAGATGTCAGCTGGAGCTTTCCTATGCAATAGGCAAGGCACAGCCTATATCCGTCCGTATCGATACTTTCGGCACGGGAAAGGTTAGCGATGATAAGCTGTTGAAGGGCGTAATGAAGGTCTTTGACTTCCGTCCCGCCGCTATTATCGACAATCTCGGATTAAGACGTACAGAATACAAAGCCACCACCAATTACGGTCATTTCGGCAAGGAAAACCTTGCTTGGGAACGCTGCGACAAGGCTGAAGAACTTTTAGGAGCGTGCGGAGAGTAACGAGGAAAGTTGGAATTAAAGGGAACTGTCGAATCAATAAAATTCCGTAATGCGGAGAACGGCTACACCGTAGCCGAGATAGATGTCCACGGACTGTTAGTAACTGCTGTGGGCATTTTTCCACCTTTGACGGAAGGCGAAAACGTCACGCTTTTAGGCGATTACAAGGTTAATCCCAAGTACGGAGAGCAGTTTACTGTTTCCGAGGTGGTTGTAGTACCGCCTACTACCGAGGCAGGTATCGAAAAATACCTAAGCAGTGGACTTTTTCACGGCGTAGGCGAAAAAACTGCGGAAAAAATCGTCCGCAAATTCGGCAAAAACACCTTTGAAATATTAGAGTATTCTCCTAGCAGACTTGCGGAAATCAACGGCATTTCCATAACTAAGGCTATGGATTTATCCGAGGCGTATAAGCAACTGCGCCGAATGCAACGCGCAGTGATGTTTTTGAGCCAATACGACATATCCCTTAATATGTCGATTAAGATTTTCCGAGCCTACGGCGAAATCACCGAAAGCGTTGTGCAGAGCAACCCCTACAGCCTAGTGGATACGGTGGAGGGTATCGGCTTCAAAAGCGCGGACGAAATCGCCAGAAAACTGGGCTTGGCAAGAGATGATCCCAACCGCATAAGGGCTTGCGTCAGATATTGTCTGGACGAGGAAGCGTCTGTCAGCGGCAATACTTGGGTTAATTACAACACCTTAATATACAAGACGTTACAGCTATTGAGCTTCGACAGCGACAAGGGCGAGGACGTGGCGGAGGTTATTGAGGATTTAGAGGTGGGCGCATACGTCAAAATCGTCGAAAAGGACGAGACCAAGGGCGTAATGCTGGACAAGTTTTATAAGCGTGAAAAGGAGATAGCACAGCGGTTAGTGGAACTGCGCGACGCTTCGATTCCGCCGATTTTGTCCTTGACCGCGGAGATAAGGTCGTTTGAAAGAGAAAACGGCATCACCCTGCACGACAGCCAAAAGGTGGCGATAATAACCGCTATCAACACAGGCGCGGTGGCTATCACAGGAGGTCCCGGCACAGGCAAAACCACCATTATCAAGTGTATTATTTTCATTCTTTCCAGAATGGATATAAGCTACGTTTTGACCGCGCCAACAGGACGCGCCGCCAAGCGAATGAGTCAGGCGACAGGGTGTCAGGCTAAAACCATACACCGTTTATTGGAGATTAATTTTAAGTCCGAGCCGCCTAAGTTTACCTATGACGAGCAGAACAAGCTGAAAGCCGGAGCGGTAATCGTGGACGAGCTTTCGATGGCTGACGAGATGATTTTCGGCAGTCTTTTAAGGGCGGTTAAAACAGGGGCGCGGCTTATTATCGTAGGCGACGCCGACCAGCTTCCGTCTGTAGGCGCAGGCAACGTGCTTTCGGATATAATCCAAAGCGGCGTTTTGCCCGTACTTAAGCTGACTCACATTTACAGACAGGCGGAGGGCAGTTACATAATCACCAACGCGCACCGTATCAACGCAGGGGAGTTACCCGAGCCCAGTACGGACAGCACGGATTTTTTCTTTTTGACGCAAAGCGACGCGGACGAGATTATCAAGAGCATTAAGGACTGCTGTTTAACCCGTATCCCCAAGTATTTCAAAATCACTCCCGACGATATTCAGGTGCTGACTCCCCTAAAAAAGGGCGTAGTCGGCGTGGGTAATCTCAATACCGAGCTACAGGCGGTTATCAATCCTCCTGCGCTTTTTAAGCGTGAAATCGTGGTGGGGCAAACCACCGTTTTCCGCGAGGGCGACAGGGTAATTCAGATGCGCAACGACTACGAGATTCAGTGGACTCGTGAGGAAAAAAACGGCACTGTGGTAGGCGGTGAGGGCGTATTTAACGGCGACGTAGGCAAAATCGACCGTATCGATAAGGGCTCAATGCAGGTTTACGTTCGTTTTGAGGACGATAGCGTAGCTTGCTACGGAGCGGAGCAGTTGGACGAGTTGGCTCTAGCCTACGCGGTGAGCGTTCACAAATCCCAAGGCTCGGAATTCCCCGTTGTGATACTGGCGGTAGGTCTGTATAACCCTATGGTTTTAACGAAAAACCTTTTGTACACGGCGGTTACGCGTGCCAAAAAAATGGTAATGATAGTGGGCGACAGAGCCACTCTGCACAAGATGGTACGCAACAAAAGAACGGAGCGCAGATACACCTGCCTAGTGGAGTTTATCAAGGAGCTGACGGACTGAGCGGCTTTCTGCCGTTACCCGACAAAATTCGATAAAGGGAGTGACTAATCCGCTCCTACATTCAAAGGATAAAACGCAATGCTTAACGATAATAACGTCAGTTGGACGGACGCCTTGTTTCCGGACGATAATAATTGCATTATCTGCGACAGAGAACTGCGGACGAAGAACCGTTACGCAGTTTGCTCCTCGTGTATGTGCAAGCTGACTTTTATCGAAAATCAGTGTTTGAAATGCGGAAAAGCGGTGGATAACGAGGCTCTTTATTGTGCCGAGTGCAAGGACAAAAGCCGTGAATTTGACGTAGTATATTCCTGTTTCAGATACTGGGGCGAGATAAAAACCGCAGTAAGGGGCTTGAAGTACGGCAACAAGCGGTATCTGGTTAAGTATTTTGCGTCTTTTCTATTCGATAAATATTTGGAAAAGGGAATTTGCGCGGACGTGATTACTTGGGTATCAATGCACGAAAGCAAAAGAATAATCCGAGGTTACGACCAAGCCCGATTACTTGCCGAGGCACTGGCGCGGAAATTAAATCTTCCCTGCGAAAAAAGCCTTAAATGTGTAAAACTTCATAAGGAGTTTGCCAGATTGACTGCGGCAAAAAGAAAAGAGCTTTCCCGATCGGCGTTTACCGCCCTAAACCGCTACGACGGTAAAACGGTGCTGATAATCGACGACGTATTGACTACAGGCTCCACAATGGACGCGGCGGCTTACGCCTTAAAACAAGCAGGTGCGGCGGCAGTTTTTGGCTTGACGCTTTGCAATACACCTTTGTTTCCGAAGAAAGCACCAAGGGAACGGGAATAGACGGCGGACGGCGAATCTGACGGCAGGTTTTTTTCCATAAACCCGAACGGAATAGCCAAAACGAAATAGTCAACGTGGAATAATCGGCGTAAAAAACGATAATCGGACGGAACAGCCAAAGTAAAAATTGACGATAAGGAACGCTACGGAAAAACGCTCCGATAACGGAGCTGAAACTAAGGTAAAGAAAGCCAACGGCGTATCACTAACAGAAAAATAACCAAACGGAACAGGAACCGACAGAATAACGAATAACTGCGGAGCAAACTTTTAACGCAAAATCGGACGGAACAGTAACGGGCTTAGGCGAGTTACGTTCCTTTTTTTTACGGTTAAAATGAATAGGGTATTATTTTTATTTCAAAAACTGAAAAAATTAAAAAACAAAAGTGCCGACAAAAGCAGATATAGCGATCTAACTGACTTAGCCGAAAAAAGTAACTTAGCTTAATTAGTGGTTTAGTTGACAATAGGCGAAACCGCCGAAAACTAATCGTTGAAAATCGCGATTTGACTGACAAAAGTAGATAATAGCGACCTAACTGATTTAGTTAATTATAGTCGGTAATCAGCTAATATTCCAGTTGATTAGCTGAACGGGAGCGGTAATTGTCGTATCGGCAGAGTCAAAGAGCTTACCGTTGATTTCTCCGTTGTATCCGTCAAAATCAAAGCTTGCCGTTAATAATTTCCCGTCAATATCCAAAGAAAAATTTTCGCCGCCGACAACCGCGGTCAGCAGGTTAATGGCGTTAGCCTTAACCATTTCGAGAATATCCTCCTCTGTGGATTGAGCGGTCACGCCCGTCCAACCGGGGAGCAGGGATTTGAGATTGACGTCCGTTACCAAAACCTTATCGGCTGTGGTGCCCTCTGCTAAGAGGTTTTGCCAGTCAGTGCGAAGGGAGTGATTGAAAAAGGACAGGTATAGAAGATTATCCTCAAAGCCTATATTCACTAGCTTGTTGCCCCCCTCGGAAACCTCAAGCTCAAATTCGGTGTTTTCGGTATTCAAAAGGTCGAGCGCAAAAGCTCCGCTTAAGAAATATTCGCCGTCAGGCAGGGGGTTTTCCTCAAAACTCGGCAAGACAAGGTCGCAGTCCAACGCAAATTTAAGCGGCTCTCCCTCGGCGGTAACGCCTAGTATGGATTTCGCTTGCGAGGAATCGGTGTTTTCCACGGAAAGGCGGTCGATTGTCACACCGATGAAGGCGTTTTCTCCGCTAAGATTTCCTGTGTAATTGATAAAAAAGTTCTTTATTTTTCCGTTTGTTTGCTGCGTTTTGTCAAAGCCCAAACTCAATTTCACGTTAGCCGCATCGGATAAGCCCAGATAGTTACCGATAATCGTAAGCAGGCTTTTGTTAAAGTCAAGGGTATAGCATCTGCCGTTGTCCGTAATCGAGGAGGTCGAACCGAAAAGTGGATTGACCGCCTCGGAAGTAAGCAACTCCGTAAGCGTTGTATTTTGGCTGTCTGCGGTGCTGTCAATAAGCGAGATAATAGCGGATAAATCTAGGAGTTTGCCGATTCTGTCCACAAGGTCGACGGTCTTAAAATCCGCGCCCTTCGTTTTTAGGTAGGAGTCGGTCAGAGTCCTTAGGGATACGCCGTCTATCTCATAGCTGTTGAGTATGCCGTCCACGGATACGGACAGCCCCTCGTTCATACCGTTGTCAAAGGGCAGGACGTAGGTGCCTTTTTCGTTCAGAAAGTAGATATTGTAGGGATCGGAAAAGAAGAAAGCGAGAGAGGAGCCGTTGCGTGAAAGCTTCAGCGCGGTATTTTTGCCGCTCAGCCTGCCTTCTCCCGTACGGTCAACTATCAGCGTAGCCGACAGGTCGGCGTTGCTTTCCTCCGTATCCTCGCCCGATTGGGTTGTCATATACACACTGAGTCCGAGATTAAGCTGTATATCCTCGGCGCAGTTGACCGCCGTTTTGCCCAGAGGATCCAGCGAGGCGAACAGCTCCGCAAAAAAATCACTGCCGTTGAGGGCGTAAATCTCATCGTTTTGCTCCTCGGGCAGTTCCTTAAGGTCGTATTGCTTGCCGTCTTGTCCACAGGCAGTCAGGGTAATAACGGCAACTATCAATATAAAAAAGAGAAGAAAAATCTTTTTCATACCACAATTTTAACAAATATTATGGAAAAATGCAATAAGGTAGTTTATAATATACTTATGCTTAACCAAAAAAGATACGGCTTGTCCATATTATCCCTGACGGCGGCGGCGATTATGCTTGCGGCTGTTTTGCTCTGCTTTTCTCCCACCGTTACGGCAAAAGCCGACGGTTTGAGAGCAGAGGTGGGTACGTCCTATCTGCCGCAGGGCTTGCTTGAGGGCAATCTTTGGTATTTGGACAGTGATAATCTGGACGTAGAGAGCGCAAGAGCCGTTGTAGCCGCTTGGGCGGCTTCCGACAAACTGCCCGATCCCACGGCTTCGGATTTCGAGCCTGTTAAGGTAGCGGTTATCGATACGGGTATCAGCTACTCTCACGAGCTTTTCGAGGGCTTATTGATACCGACCGACAACGGCGGCTATCTAAGCTACGATTCCTATAACGAGGTGGAAAACGGCTTATGCGCGTTAGACGTGGACAATCACGGCACTCACGTTTGCGGCATAATCGCAACCGTTATCAAGTCCTTGGGCTTGCAGGATTATATCAAAATCATACCGATACGCGCCACGTCCATAGTCAACTATTACGACGGCGAGCCTGATTATTCCTTCAGCGACGACGACGTGGAAAGGGGTATGGAATGGGCATACGAAAAGGGCGCGGACGTTATAACGATGTCCTTAGGCTCCTCCGATTTTTTGAGCGCGGCAGCGTGGCAGAGCGGATATATGCATTCCGTAGTCAACTCCGCAAAATCGCGCTGTATCATTACGGCGGCGGCAGGTAACGATGGCAAGGTCAATACGGTCGCACCCGGTTATCCTGCCTTATGCGAGGGTTTTGTCAGCGTAATGAGCTATGCCGAGGGCGGTAAGCTGGCTAATTATTCCAATTACGGCAATTACGATATTGCCGCTCCCGGTTCGGCTATTTACAGCTCCGTGCCCGTAGAGGACGGCGAAAGCGTGTACGCTTATATGAGCGGCACGTCTATGGCAACGCCTGTTGCGGCGGCCGCGGCGGCGGTGTTGACTCTGCGCTATAAGGTTGTGGAGAATATGGGAAGCGACGGCTTGTATTTGTCCGAGCTTCTGCGCCGTCACTCAACGGAAACCATAACCTCATCGGTATCGGGTAAGAACGTGGGCAACGCCGCGAAACTGGATTTTAACGCATTGCTGACCGATACGTTCGTGAGAAGCGATTATTATCTTCCCGTAACAGAGATAAGACTGATTACGGACGGCTTGCTTAATCAAACTCCTTCTACGGTCAGCCCCGTTAATTTTACCGCAGAGCTGTATCCTGCTTTTCACGATCCGTCTATAACTGTGGAGTGGTACGTCAACGGTAACAAAATCGCCGAGGGCTTGGAATTTCCCGTAGGGAGCGAGGTTTTCGGAACTTACGAGATTTACGCCAAGCTGAAAGGCGGCGACCTAAAAAGCGAAACGGTAACTTTGAAATACGGCTACGGCTACGTTGACGCGGCGAATTGCCGCGTAGTCTGCGATACCGAGAAGCCGCTGACGGGCAGGGATATAACGCTGACCTATCTAGGCTCGGAGGACGGCGATCCGTCCTTAATCGAGTGGTACGTAAACAACGAAAAGAAAGCCAACGGCTCTCAATTTGTATTTAACACGGATAAATCGGGAGAATATACGATTACCGTTAAGCTTGGAGGCGAGAATGCCGCCGAATGTCTGCTGACGGTCAACCGTAATTATACCTTGGTCATAGTGCTTTGCTCTGTGTTCGGGGCATTGGCGATGATAGCCGCGATAACGGCTATTATTCTGTTGCGCAGACGTAAGGCTCCCCGTCCTTTGGTTTAGACTCGGAGAGCAGGGTAACGGTCGGGTATTTTTGCCGCGAGATGCCCTATATTATGTTTATTCTGTAAAATCCGATATTTTTTTGAATGATGATTTGTAATTGCGGTATATTTTTTAACGTCCGTTTCATTTTTTTCCGTTAGAATAATAACACGATTTGCAGGTTACTATGCCCCGAATACGCTCATATCGGGAAAAAATGGCAGAATCGGGCAAAAATGCGTTAGGCTATACAAGGTATTTTCTTTACATTTTTTGGTAAGTTATGTATAATATAAAATTAGCGAGGTGTGAAAATGGGTTTATTTTCTAGTTTATTCGGCAACGCCAACGACAGACAGGTCAAGAAACTGGAGCTGATTGCGGCTCAGGTAGAGGCGTTAGCTTCCAAATACGCGGCGTACGACGACGCACAGCTTAAGGCTTGCACAGACGATTTCAGAACGCGGTACAAGAACGGCGAGACCTTGGACGCTCTGCTTCCGGAGGCTTTTGCGGTGGTGCGTGAGGCGGCTACCAGAGTTTTGGGGCTAAGACATTATCACGTTCAGATTTTAGGCGGCATCGCGCTGTATCAGGGCAGAATCGCAGAGATGTGCACAGGCGAGGGCAAGACTCTCGTTTCCACCTTACCTGCGTATCTTAACGCTTTAACAGGCGAGGGCGTTCACCTTGTAACCGTCAACGATTACTTGGCTCGCCGTGACGCGGAGTGGATGGGCAAGATACACCGTTTCTTGGGCTTGACCGTAGGAGTTATCGCTCCCGGTATGTCGCCCGACGAAAAGAGAGCGGCTTATGCCTGCGATATAGTTTACGCCACCAACAACGAGTTGGGCTTCGATTATCTGCGCGACAATATGGCACAGCGCAAAGAGGATATGACTCAACGCATCTTGGCTTTCGCCATAGTGGACGAGGTTGATAGTATCCTGATAGACGAGGCGCGTACTCCTTTGATAATTTCAGGCAGAGGCGGCGAGAGCAACGAGATGTACGCCCGTGCCAACAGCTTTGTGAAAATGCTTCAAGCCGGCGATCCCGATTCCGAGGACGAGAGCGAAAAGGAAGGGGATTACATACTGGACGAGGAAGACAAGGCGATACGTCTTGCCGAGCGCGGCATAGCCAAGGCTGAGGCGTTCTTCAAGGTGGACAACCTTTCCGATATCGAGAATACCGACCTGTTCCATTACATCAACCAAGCCCTCAAGGCTCACTTCCTGATGAAAAAGGACAGAGATTACATAGTCAACGACAAGGAGATAATCATCGTTGACGAGTTTACGGGAAGACTGATGATAGGCAGACGCTTTAACGAGGGACTGCATCAGGCGATAGAAGCTAAGGAAAACGTGGTAATCCGCAACGAAAGCAAGACCTACGCCACCATTACCTTCCAGAATTATTTCCGTCTTTATAAGAAGTTAAGCGGTATGACGGGAACAGCCAAGACGGAGGAAGGGGAGTTTCAGGGTATTTACGGCTTAGACGTTATACAGATTCCCACCAATCTGCCCTGCTGCCGCATAGACGAGAACGACAAGCTTTACAAGAACGTCAAGGGTAAGTACGAGGCGGTATTAGACGATATCGAGGAGTGCAACAAAAAAGGACAGCCCGTTCTGGTCGGTACGGTTTCGGTCGAAAAGTCTGAGGAGCTTTCCAAGCTGCTGAAAAAACGCGGCGTAAGGCACAGCGTACTCAACGCCAAGAACCACGAGCAGGAAGCGGCGATTATAGCTCAAGCAGGCAAGAAGGGCGCGGTTACAATAGCCACCAATATGGCAGGCCGTGGTACGGATATTATGCTGGGCGGCAATCCCGAGTTCTTAGCTAAGGACGCTTTGGAGCGCAAGGGATATTCCCACGAGCTTATCGGCGAGGCGACCTCCTATTCTCAGGAGATAAGCCCCGAGGGCAAGAAGGCGAGAGCGGATTACGAAAAGTATTACAACGAGTATAAGCAGGGAACCGACGCCGAGAAGGCAGAGGTAATAGCGGCAGGCGGTTTGAGAGTTATCGGCACCGAGCGTCACGAAAGCAGACGTATCGACAACCAGCTCCGCGGACGTTCCGGCAGACAGGGTGATCCCGGTTCCTCTGTATTCTATCTGTCTATGGAAGACGATTTGGCAAGAGTATTCGGCGGCGAGCTGTTACAGTCCGTGGCGTCCAGATTCCAACTTCCCGACGACGTACCTATAACGGTCAAGGCGATTACCCACCAGATTGAGAGAGCACAGCTCAAGGTAGAGGATCGCAACTACAGCGTAAGAAAGCACGTCCTGTCCTACGATGACGTTATGAACAAGCACCGCGAGGTTATCTACGGCGAGCGTCAGAAGGTTTTGACAGGCTTGGATATTCACGACCAGATACTAAAATACGTTCCCGACGTGGCGGCGGAGTTGGTTCAGAAGACGGTGGATTTCGGTATAGACATTTACCAGTGGAATTACCCTTCAATCAACCGCGAACTGGAAACGGTGCTTTTGCCCGAGGGCTCCAACGTGGTTACGGTAGAGCTTGCCGAGCAGTTTGAAATCGACAAAATCATCAAGGCGGTTATAGACCGCACTTTAGAGGAGTACGAGAAAAAAATCGCCTTTGCGGCAGAGAACCGCATAGACTTTTCCAGCGTGGAGCGCGGAGAGATGCTGCGCGTAGTGGATAGGCACTGGATCGACCATATCGACGCGATGGATATATTGCGTAAGGGTATCGGCTTAAGAGCATTGGGCAATCAGGATCCCGTTATGGGCTACCGTAACGAGGGTAACGAGATGTTCGACGCTATGATAGACAGTATTCAGCACGACGTGGTACAGCGTTTGATGAAGTTTAAGGTTGAGGATTTGATAGCCGCTATTCAAGGATTAATCGCCAAGCCGAAGCCTGTGAGCGTATATCCCGATGACTTGCTCGTAACGGGAGGAACCGCCGTCCGCAAAACGGACAAGCCGGGGCGCAATGATCCCTGCCCCTGCGGTAGCGGCAAAAAATACAAGAACTGTTGCGGTAGATAATATAAAAACTGTTGCGGCGGAAAAGCCGCTTTTTGAGGAGATACTATGATAGAACTGGACGGAACGCGGACACGCTTAGCGGAGCTTGCCAAGGTAGTTGAGGAGATCGGCGAGGGGCTGAAACTTCCTGAACTGGAGCAGAGGCTCGGCGAGCTGACGGAACAGCAGCACGCGGACGATTTTTGGCTGGATATGAAGAAGGCGCAGGTTATCGCCAAGGAAGCCAAGATGGTTTCTGCCAAAATAGCGAAATACGGCAAGCTAAGCGCCGACCTTACCAACCTTACCGAGCTTGCGGATATGGTCAACGAGATGGAAGAGGAAGGAGAGGTTCAGTCCGTTAAGGACGAGCTGACGGCTTTGGAAAAGCGCATTGAGGAAATGCGGCTTGAAACCCTGCTTAAGGGCAAGTACGACGGCAACGACGCGATTTTGACCTTGCACGCAGGAGCAGGCGGCACCGAGGCGCAGGACTGGACGAGTATGCTTTACCGTATGTACACCCGTTACGCGGAGAAAAGCGGCTTTTCGGTTAAGGAAATAGACCTTTTGCCCGGTGACGAGGCAGGCATCAAAAGCGTAACCTTTTCTATGTCGGGCGAGAACGTGTACGGTTATATGAAAGCTGAAAAAGGCGTGCATCGTCTGGTGCGCATATCCCCCTTTGACGCCAACAGCCGCAGACACACTTCCTTTGCATCCTTGGAAGTTATGCCCGTTATCGAGGACGACGGCGATATACAAATTAGACCTGAGGACTTGAAGGTCGATACGTACAGAAGCAGCGGCGCAGGCGGTCAGCACGTCAATAAGACGGAGTCGGCTATCCGCATAACCCATATTCCCACGGGAATAATAGTCGCCTGTCAGAACGAGCGTTCACAGGTTCAAAACCGCGAGGTGGCGATGACGATGCTTCGTTCTAAGCTGGCGGAAAAGAAGGAAAGAGAGCTTGCCGAGCAGAACAAGGAGTTGCAGGGCGAGCTGAAAAAGATAGAATGGGGCAGTCAGATACGCAGTTACGTTTTCTGCCCATATACAATGGTTAAGGACCACCGCACAGGCTTTGAAACAGGCAACGTGCAGGCGGTTATGGACGGCGATATCGAGGACTTTATCACCGATTATCTCAAAAAATCCTAATGAACTCCCTACAAAACAAGCAAAACCTTACCGTGCTGGCTATCGAATCCAGCTGTGATGAAACCGCCTGCGCCATCGTGCGCGACGGAGTTTTGCTGTCGAGTATTATCGCCAGTCAAATCCCCATACACCGCAGATTCGGCGGCGTTGTGCCTGAGATTGCCAGCCGCAACCACGTTATGGCGGTTGGAACGGTGGTTAAGGACGCGGTAGAGGCAAGCGGCTTGAAGCTGTCCGACGTGGACGCGGTCGCCGTTACCTACGGCGCAGGACTTTTGGGAGCGTTGCTGGTGGGACTTTCCTACGCTAAGGGCTTGGCATACGCCTTAAATAAACCCTTTATCGGCGTAAGTCACATAAGAGGTCATATTGCCGCCAACCACTTGGAACATAAGGATTTAACCTATCCGTACGTGGGCTTAATCGTCAGCGGCGGACATACCGCCCTTGCCAAGGTCACTGACAGCGTAACCTTGGACATTATCGGAAGCACCCGTGACGACGCGGCAGGCGAGGCGTTCGACAAGGTGGCGAGGGTGTTGGATTTACCCTATCCCGGCGGACCGGAAATCGAAAAGCTGGCGGCTACGGGCAGTAATTGCGTTCCGATGCCGAAAGTCAAACTGGACAGTCCTTACGATTTTTCCTACAGCGGCTTGAAGACAGCGGTTATCAACTACGTTCACAACGCGCAGCAGCGCAACGCGGATTATTCCAAGGCGGACGTTGCCTGCTCTTTTCAAGAGGCTGCGCTTTCCGTTTTGGCGGACAAGGCGGTGCGGCTTTGCAGAGAGCTGGGGCTTAACCAAATCGCTGTTGCAGGCGGCGTGGGAGCTAACGGCAGATTGAGAGAGCTTTTGACCGAAAGGTGCGGAGCGTACGGGATAAAAGCGTTTTTCCCGTCCAAGCTGTATTGCACCGATAACGCGGCTATGATAGCGATGGAGGCAACTCTTCAAATCAGAGCCGGCACTCCATTTTCACCTCTGACCTTAGACGCCAAGGCGACGGTTAAGCTGAAGCCTTAAAGCGGAAAGTAATAATTATTCCTGCATTTGACGGGCGGACGGGATTACGGCAAAACGGCATATTTTTCCGTGGTTCCGCGTATTTTATCGGGTTTTACGCAATTCGGGACGATTTTCGGACTTAGGGCGTTGAAAACATACGAATATCCGAAAATTTTTCCTTAATTTAGCACAATATCGTTTGACACGCACCCTTAATATTGCTAGAATAATGATACTCGTGTAATTTCGCACGGGTGTATTTTGTTGTGAGTAAAGGATTGCCTTTACGGGAGCGAAATGAAAGCGAAAGCAGAAGATTTATTGCAACAATATCCCAAGCGGCTTGTCGGGCTGAAACAAGTTGTGAGGGGTTTGACTGAGGATTCAATATGGTGTGTCATAGTTTCCTCGGACTGCGACAATCGTATCAAAACCACAATCAAAACGGCGTCGGAAGGTCGAAAAGTGCTAATCGAGTCCATCGACAGTATGGAGCGGTTAGGTAAGCTGTGCGGCATAGACGTGTCTGCGGCGGTAGTGGGACTGGTGCGTGAGTAACAGATATCAACTAAGGTGCGCGAAAAGCGCGAATTGAGCTTATCCTTCGGGTTGGTGGGTAGCTCATCCGATTATTCTCAAAGGAGGTAAAGTAATGCCAACAATCAATCAACTTATTAGGCACGGTAGAGAGAAACAGACCAAGAAGACCTTGTCACCGATACTGCACAAATGCCCTCAGAAGCGTGGTGTATGCCTGTCGGTCACAACCACAACACCTAAAAAGCCTAATTCTGCTATGAGAAAGATTGCCCGTGTACGCTTAAGCAACGGCATGGAAGGTACCGTGTATATACCCGGTATCGGTCACAATCTGCAGGAGCACAGCGTAGTGCTCATTCGCGGCGGCAGAGTTAAGGATTTACCTGGTGTCAGGTATCACATTATTCGCGGAACGTTAGATACTGCCGGTGTGGCTAAGCGTAAGCAAGCCCGCTCTAAGTATGGCGCAAAGAGACCTAAATAATCATCAAATCGGATGATGCTGAACAAAATTTAAGGAGGACATAAAATGCCAAGAAGAAGTGGTGTTCCTAAACGTGATGTGCTTCCGGATCCCGTGTATAACTGCAAAATCGTCACCAAGCTGGTCAATCAGATTATGCTTAGCGGCAAGAAAGGCACGGCGGAGCAGATAGTTTACGGCGCATTTAAGATAGTAGAAGAAAAGACCGGCTCTAATCCTCACGAGGTATTCCTCAAGGCGTTAGAAAACGTAATGCCTCAGGTAGAGGTTAAGGCTAGAAGAGTTGGCGGTGCCACGTATCAGGTTCCTATGGAAATTCGTCCCGAGAGACGTCAGACCTTAGGTATCCGTTGGTTGGTGACGTTTATGAGAAAGCGCAGCGAGCGTAATTCTGACGAAAGACTCGCAGGCGAGCTTGTTGACGCATACAACAATGCCGGCGGCGCATTCAAGAGAAAGGAAGAAATGCACAGAGCAGCCGAGGCGAACAAGGCTTTCGCGCATTTCCGTTGGTAGTCCTGTAACAAGGACGTTAAAACCTGCTTTATGAGGGATATACCACTAGATACCGTACGAAATATAGGCATAATGGCCCACATAGACGCAGGCAAAACCACAGTTACCGAGCGTATCCTTTATTATACAGGTAAAACCCACCGCATAGGTGAGGTACACGATGGTATGGCTCAGATGGATTGGATGGTTCAGGAGCAGGAAAGGGGTATCACCATAACCTCTGCCGCGACCACCGCCCACTGGAAGGGCTGTACCATTAATATAATAGATACGCCCGGGCACGTGGATTTCACCGTAGAGGTTGAGCGCAGTCTGCGCGTTTTGGACGGAGCCGTTGCGGTATTCAGCGCAAAGGAAGGCGTAGAGCCACAGTCCGAGACCGTATGGCGTCAAGCCGATAAGTACAGTGTTCCGCGCATAGCGTTCGTCAACAAGATGGACATTGAG
The DNA here is from genome assembly GCA_964368645.1 of uncultured Christensenellaceae bacterium. Lineage (GTDB taxonomy): Bacteria > Bacillota > Clostridia > Christensenellales > CAG-1252 > JAEDHM01. The sequence continues at coordinate 8,684 of CAYJBY010000009.1, read as the reverse complement.
GGAGCCGATTTTCAGCGCGTCGTTAAGATGATACGCGAAAGATTGGGCGCAAAAGCTATAGCGGTTCAGCTTCCTATCGGTAACGACAAGAGCTTTAAGGGCGTAGTCGATATTATCGAAATGCAAGCCGTGATTTACCCGGAATCGGGTGACGGCAGTACGTTCACGGTTACCGAGATTCCCTCCGAATTAAGAGAGGACGCGGAGCTGTTACGTGCAGAGCTTTTGGAAGCGTTGGCGGAGAACGACGAGAATATTCTCGACAAGTATTTCGGCGGCGCGGAGATAAGCACGGCGGAGATTAAGGCGGCACTTAGAGCGGCGACTCATCAGGCAACGGTTATCCCCGTGATTTGCGGCAGCGCATTTCACAACAAATGTATCCAGCAGCTTTTGGACGCGATTAACGATTATCTTCCCTCTCCTATCGACATCGGTGAGACGGTGGGAAGCAGTCCGCGCGACTCGGAACAGACAATTACAAGACTGCCTTCGGACGACGCGCCGTTTTCGGCGTTGGCTTTTAAGGTAATGACAGACGCCTACGTGGGCAAACTGGTATTCGTCAGAGTTTACAGCGGCGTAATCAAGCTGGGCGATATGATATACGACGTCAATCGCAAGGCAAGAGAACGCGTCAGCAAGATTTTGCGTATGCACGCTAACGACCGCAGTGAGCTTAACGAGCTTAGAACGGGCGACATAGCGGCGATAGTCGGCTTGAAGGACGCTTTAACGGGCGACACCTTATGCGACGAAAAGCACCAGATTGTTTACGGCGAGATGGCATTCCCCGAGCCGGTCGTTAAGCAGGCAATCGAGCCTAAGACCAAGGCTTCTCAAGATAAAATGCAGTTTGCATTCCAAAAGCTTTCCGAGGAGGATCCCACCTTCCGCACTTACGTGGATAAGGAAACGGGACAAACCATAATCGCAGGTATGGGAGAACTGCACCTTGAAATCATAGTCGATAGACTAAGAAGGGAGTTTAAGGTCGAAGCTAATATCGGTAAACCTCAGGTTTCCTACCGCGAAAAGTTGAGCGACTCCGTGGATTCTGTCGGAGTTTGCGAGATTATGGTGGCAGGCAAACGCCAATACGCCTCGGTTAAGGTTCATTTTGAACCTCTGCCCACAGGTAGCGGCGTTACAGTGGAGAACCATAGCGGCGTTTCCATTCCCACCGAGTTTTTCCCGTCTGTTAAGGACGGTATAATCGGTGCTACGGGAGCTGGTATTTACGGCTACGAGGTTCTGGACTTTAAGGCGACGGTTACGGGCGGCGAGTATAACGAACTGGAAAGTACGGAGCTTGCTTACAAGATAGCCGGTGCCGACAGCTTACGCAAGGCGTGGGCGCAGGTCGGTACGCTTTTAATGGAGCCTGTAATGAAGGTGGAGATTAACGTGCCGGCGGAGTACGTCGGCGACGTTATGAACAACCTTAACCAAAGACGCGGACGCGTCAAAGGTATCGAAACAGACCACGGCTTACAGGTTATTGAGGCGGACGTTCCGCTGACCGAGATGTTCGGTTACGCCACTGATTTGAGAACGGTTACTTCGGGTAGAGGTAACTTCACAATGCAGTTGGCTACCTACGAACAGGTGCCGGATACTATTATTAAAAAACTACGCGGTGTGTAGTTGACAACGGCAAAATAAAATACTACAATATAATCACATACTAACCAAAACTATAACAAAGACATTATTTAGGAGGATTTATAATAATGGCAAAGCAAAAATTTGACAAGAGTAAGGTACACGTTAATGTCGGTACCATCGGCCACGTAGACCACGGTAAGACTACCCTGACCGCTGCTATCACTATGTATTGCGCTCACAAGGGCAATGCCGCAGTCATGGAGTATGACGAAATCGATAAGGCTCCCGAAGAGAAAGCAAGAGGTATAACCATTAATACCGCACACGTTGAGTACCAGACTGCCAGAAGACACTATGCTCACGTTGACTGCCCCGGACACGCCGACTATGTTAAGAACATGATTACCGGCGCTGCTCAGATGGACGGTGCAATCCTCGTTGTTGCTGCAACCGATGGTCCGATGCCGCAGACCAGAGAGCACATCCTGCTCGCTAGACAGGTTGGCGTTCCTTATATCATCGTATTCCTTAACAAGTGTGACCAAGTTGACGACGAAGAGTTGCTTGAGTTGGTTGAGCTTGAAGTTCGTGAGTTACTTTCCAAGTACGAGTTCCCCGGCGACGACACTCCCGTTATCAGAGGTTCTGCACTCAATGCAATGCAGGCTGGCTTGAACGGCAACTTCGAAGACGCTGCTTGGGCACCTGTACAGGAGCTTTTGGACGCTATCGACAGCTATATCCCTGATCCTCAGAGAGCTACCGACCTTCCTTTCCTTATGCCTGTTGAAGACGTATTCACCATCACCGGCCGTGGCACCGTTGCTACCGGCAGAGTTGAGCGTGGTACTGTTAAAATCGGCGACAAGGTTCAGATCGTTGGTCTTCACGACGAGACCAAAGAGACCGTTGTTACCGGCGTTGAGATGTTCCGTAAGATTTTGGATTACGCAGAGGCAGGCGACAATATAGGCGCATTGCTCCGTGGCGTTGACCGTAAGGATATCGAGCGCGGACAGGTTCTTGCGAAGCCCGGCTCCATTCATCCTCACACCCACTTCAATTCTCAGGTTTACGTTCTGACCAAGGAAGAGGGCGGCCGTCATACTCCTTTCTTTAACGGCTATCGTCCCCAGTTCTACTTCAGAACCACCGACGTTACCGGTTCCATCGCTCTTCCCGGCGGTGTTGAAATGGTTATGCCCGGCGACAACATCGATATGGAAATCAAGCTCATCACCCCTATCGCGATCGAGCAGGGACTCCGCTTCGCTATCCGTGAAGGCGGCAGAACCGTTGGTTCCGGCGTTGTTGCTAACATCTTGGCTGACTAATTAACCTTTAATTGTCATTATAAGATATAAAAAGAGAATTTAGGATAGATTATCTACCCTAAGTTCTTTTTTTGTTTTTTGGCATAATCAGAGTTTATGAGTAAAGAACTTAACTGCGAAAGGTGAAATTCGTCAGTTTTTTATAAAATTGCAGGGCTCTTTTGATAAACCACGCGGCAATAGCTTTCGGAAATTACAGAAGTCAGCCGTTGACTCCTTGCCGTAATGATATTTTTCTACAACAAGGCAGAGGATTAGAACGACAGGTAATTTGGTATTTATTTTCTTGGTGCGAGGTTGACGCAAGGAACAGATATAATTAGGATATATATAATAAATAATTATAAATTATAGAATAATAGGCGTTGAAGGTACAAAATAAGGCAGAGAATGCCGATTCGGTGGTTTTACATTGAGGTCAAATCCCGTTGAACCGCGTACCCTATGTCACATATTGTTTTTTTGTTATAAAGAAAAGCCGAATTTCTAATATTAACAATAAATGCAACCACAAAAGGGTTGCATTTCAAGCATAAAATATCAATAACCTAACCTGCTTACAAGCCGCGATTACTTTTAGTCAATATTATTAAGAGAAAAATCTAGAAAAGGAAAATGAAAGAAGAAAGTAAAAACAGTGAAAAAAATTACTTTTCGTCAATGCGGCAAGTAATGTAGTCCGTAGTAACGTCGAATGTATCTGCCAATTTAACGATAAAGCCGAGAGTAGGCTCCGTCTTGCCACGCTCCCATTCACTAACACACTGTTGTGAAACGCCGACCTTTTCTGCAAGTTCCGCTTGCGATATGTTGTTTTCCTGACGCAAGGACTTAATCCTAGCTGCAAATTTCATTCTTATGACCTCACAATTATTCTCGACAAACCAATGTCTAAATGAATTATATCACAATTCGACTTCGGATAACAATAGAATTGAGCTAAAATGCGTACCAATTTTTATGTACATTAAAAGTTGTTTTTTTCGGAGATTAGGGGCTTTTTTGATATATTATCGGTAATTTTCGCGATTATTTTTCGTTTCTGGAAACATTTTCCAGTTTTCGTAAAAGTATTGTTGTATTATGATTCCAAAAAAGTATGGTGAGAAATTAATGGTACACCAATATAAGCTGATATTCGGAATAGAAAAGTCGATTTTCTTGTTACTCGCTTCCGTTTTGCTGTATTAAGCATTTATCTGCCGATATTAACCAAGCTTATTAGCATTGTTTTATGAAATCACCAACTGAGTTATGACGTTGCCGTTACCTTCAGATTAATCGATTTCTAAAAGCGTAACTTAAGCGCTTACTTGACTTACAATGCGGTTTGGTGGTAATCTAATCAATAAAGCGGATTTGTTTATAGATTATACTTGTGCGGTTGTCTTGATTGTCTTCCACGCTTGTGCGATTCGGTCGATTCAGCTTAAAAACAGCTTACAACTATGCGGTAACGGTAACTATGTGAAGTGTGGTTAGTTGGCTTTTGCTGATTCGGTAGTGACGCTTATCTGTCTATTCTGTGGCTTGTACCTGCGCGGCTATTCTATAAGGTTATGCCTATGGGGTTGCTGATTAGCGACTATTCTATGGGGTTGCCAATTACGAGCAGTTGGCTTATACTGATGCGGTTGTGTCAAGGCGATTTTGACTGTGTTATTCGTTATGGAAGCCAGTCGAGTCCGTCTGTTAGGTCAGGTCGATTCAGCTAAAAACGGCTTACAATTATGCGATAACGGCAATACTCTTCGGGTAGGCAGGAAGGATACTGAACAGGCTTTATTACGTTGATTGCAGGGATACGGTACGAGCCGTTACCTGCAAGCTAAAACCGTTCGTAAAAAGATTTTTTGTGGCTATTCCCGTGAAAACCTGCCGATTATCTCTAATGAGAGCGGAATATGGACGGATATTTTCGACAAAAAGAAAAATATTTTCAAATTCGCGAAATATAAGTTGACAGCAACCTCCCCTTGTGATATTCTAAATAAGCACCTTAAGAACAACGGGGTGTAATTTTTTTGGAGGTCGCATTATGGCTGCTAAGAAAGAAAACAGGGCGCGTATCACCTTGGCTTGTACAGAATGCAAACAGCGTAACTACAATACCAAGAAGAATAAGAAAAACACTCCCGACAGGATAGAGCTAAACAAGTACTGTCCTTTCTGCCGCAAATATACCGTTCACAAGGAATCTAAGTAAGGTTACGGAGGGTAATATGGCAAAAGAAGTAAAAACCGCAAAAACCGCTGATAAGAAAAAGTCTAACGGTTTTAAGAATTTTTTTAAGAAAATCGGCAGGGGTTGTAAGGAAATCATTTCAGAGCTGAAGAAGGTAACCTGGCCCACAGTCGGCAAGACGATGTCTCAAACCGGTATCGTTTTAGTCGTTGTCGTATTTTTCCTTGTTGTCATCTGCGCTTTCGACTTCGGTCTTAATGCTCTGTTCAAATTACTGATCAGCTAACAGGAGATATTATGGAAGAAGAAGTTGTTGACAGAAGCAGCCTTGCCAATTGGTACGTGCTTCATACCTATTCCACTTATGAGATAGCAGTTAGAGATAACATTCTGAAGATGGTTGAGAATATCGGTCTTCAGGACTATATTTTTGACGTCGTAGTGGTTTTGGAGGAAGAGGTACAGGAGAGCAAGGGCAAGCGTAAGGTAGTTCTTAAAAAGAAGTATCCGACTTATGCTTTTATCAAGATGATCTATACCGACCACGTTTACTACAACGTAACCCGTATCCACGGTGTGACCGGCTTTGTCGGCGCAGGCGGTCGTCCGGAACCCTTAAGCCCCGATGAGGTTAGACGCATAGGACTTGAGAAGGTAAAGGCAGAGGATTTGGGCGTAAAGATAGGCGAGCAGGTTCGCATTATCAACGGTGCGTTCGAGAGCTATTACGGCGAGGTTCAAGAGATCGACGCCGAGCACGGCACCGTCAAGGTTGTATTGTCTATGTTCGGTAAGCCCACGCCTATTGAGTTGGAGTTCAACCAAATCGAAAAAGCGTAAATATATTATAGTTTTCAACGGCTTTTAGCCGTAATGGGAGGACGGTAAATCTTTATGCCGTCCGTTAAAACCACGTTTTGCATAGAAGGAGGTACTGACTATGGCAAAGAAAATTACAGCAGTAGTAAAGTTACAGTTACCCGCCGGTAAAGCGACTCCGGGACCGCCCGTAGGCTCCACATTAGGTCCTCACGGCATCAATATCCCCGCTTTCACCAAGGAGTTTAACGAGAAGACCGCTAAGGAAGTAGGTTACATTATCCCCGCAATCATCACGATTTACGCGGACAGAAGTTTCACCTTCGTTCTTAAGACCCCTCCCGCTCCCGTTCTTATCAAGAAGGCGTGCGGCTTAGAGAGCGCAAGTGCTTGCCCCAACAAGGACAAGGTTGCCAAGCTCACCAAGGCTCAGGTAGAAGAGATTGCAAAAACCAAGATGCCCGACCTCAACGCAGCTTCTCTTGAAGCGGCAATGAGTATGATAGCCGGCACTGCTCGCAGTATGGGCATTGAAGTCGAGAAGTAGGAGGTTAAGATATGTACAAGTATAAGAGATTGATTGAAGCCTCCAAAAAACTCGAGGCAGGCAAGATGTATGACAGCAACGAGGCTATGAAGCTCGTAGTTGAGAATGCAACCGCAAAGTTTGACGAGACCGTTGAACTTCACATTAGATTGGGTGTTGATCCTCGTCACGCAGACCAGCAGGTTCGTGGCGTGTGCGTACTTCCCAACGGAACAGGTAAGACCGTTAAGGTTTTGGTTATCGCTAAGGGCGAGAAGGCAGATCAGGCTACCGCAGCCGGTGCCGACGTTGTAGGCGCAGATGAAATCATCGCCAAAATCCAGAAGGAAAACTGGTTCGATTTCGACGTATGTATCACCACTCCCGATATGATGGGTATGGTCGGTCGTATCGCAAGACTTTTGGGACCTAAGGGCTTGATGCCTAACCCCAAGAGCGGCACTGTTACCAACGATTTAGCTAAGGCTATTAACGAGGTTAAAGCAGGTAAGGTTGAGTACAGACTTGACAAGGCTGCTATAATCCACGTACCCATAGGCAAAGCGTCCTTCGGTTCCGACAAGCTCCTTGAGAACTTCAACACCGTTATGGAAGCTGTTGTTAAGGCTAAGCCGGCAGCTGCTAAAGGTCAGTACCTTAAGAGCGTTTGCTTAACCAGCACGATGGGCCCCGGCCTGAGAGTTGTTTACAACATCTGAAAAGGCCTGAAAAGATAATTAAGCCGTATGCGCAAGAATACGGCTTTTTTTATACTTAAGGGTGACGGAAAGGTCGCAAATCGGATACGCAAGCAATAATCGCGCAAGCATACCGCGATAAGTAACCCTACGGCGATAAGCAAGCTTAAAGAAGTTATAACCGCACCGTGTACTCGCTTAATACAAACCGTTATCACTTTATCGCCTGTTGCGGTGCAACGGAGAGCGAGATAAGTTAATAGTGACTTTGGACTGACGGCAAAAAGTGACATTAAGGGTTATGTACCTAATGGCGGCGTAGCCCGATAAACCTAATGCGGCGTAGAGGAAATTTTGAAAAAATACCGAAAAACGCTTGCAATATGAGATAATACCGTTTATAATAACAAAGTCATCCGAAGAAAGTAAGTGGTTTTTAACCGTAAACCTTAGCGGACTTACCTAGGCTTGGCAGATATCAATCTGTTTTTCACGCCTTTTCTTTAGATGAGAAGGCGTTTTTTTACGCTGAATACGGGATATTCGTAACGCAAGTTACGTTCTGGATATTACAAGGAGGTAGACAATGGCATCTAAAACAATCTTTGAAGCTAAACAAAAGGTTGTGGAAGAGATAACCAACAAGATCAAGGCTGCTTCTTCTATCGTAATCGTGGACTACAAGGGCTTAACCGTTGCCGAAGACACAGAGCTTCGTTGCAACCTTCGTAAAGCAGGCGTAGAATACAGAGTTATGAAGAACAGGCTAGTCAAGATAGCCATGAACAACCTCGGCTTTACCGAATTTGACAATGACCTTAACGGTACGACTGCTGTTGCTTTCGGGTCTGAAGACCCCGTAGCACCTGCCAAGATTCTTCTGGAGGCAAGCAAGAAGTACAATAAGATTACGGTTAAGAGCGGTATGGTAGAGGGCAAGCCCATAGACCATACGGGCGTCACGGCGTTGGCGGAACTTCCACCCAAGGAAATTATGGTGGCAAAAATGCTCGGTACGTTACAAGCACCCATCACGGGCTTTGTACGCGTTCTGAATGGCACAATCGCAGGTCTTGCTATCGCGCTGAAAGCAATCGCGGATAAGCAAGCGGAAAACAACTAAAAATAAATCGGAGGATTATAAAAATGGCAGACATCAACAATTTAATCGAACAAATAAAGACTATGACCGTTCTCGAGCTCAACACTCTCGTTAAGGCTTTAGAGGAAGAATTCGGCGTTTCCGCAGCAGCTCCCGTAGCAGTTGCAGCAGCAGGCCCCGCAGCGGCAGCAGCTCCTGCGGCAGAGCAGACCGAGTTCACCGTTGTACTCAAGGGTGCAGGCGCAAACAAGATTCAGGTTATCAAGGCTGTTCGTGAGCTCACCAGCTTAGGTCTTGCTGAGGCAAAGGCACTGGTTGACGGCGCTCCCAAGGCTGTTAAAGAGAACGTCGACAAAGAGACCGCTACCAAGGCTGCTGACGCACTCAAGGCTGCTGGCGCTGACGTTGAGAT